>CALFDJ010000035.1 GCA_937950325.1 uncultured Collinsella sp. | reverse complement strand
AACGATATGGCACCGTGGGGACACATGTATGTCAATCCTGGTCTAACAGAGCCTTCGATTTTGGGCCCCGAGGAAGTAGATATCCATGAGTAGCACCATCATCGACGAGACCGTCATCCTGCGCTACCTGCTTGACGACGACGAAGTTCTGTCCCCGCGCGCCGCCAAGGTCATCGCCACGCGCACCGCTCGCGTCTACCCCGAAATCATCACGCGTGTCGTGGTCACGCTGCGCGACGTCTATAAGGTTCCCCGCGTTGAGATTGCTACGGCCATGAGAAGGCTGCTCGATGACGTCATGGTCGACGAGCCCACCGTTGTCGCCCTTGCCATCAAACTCTTTGGCAAGACCCATATGGACTTTACCGACTGCCTCCTCGCAGCCCGAACCGCCATCTACAACGATGATGTCGTGAGCTTTGGCAAGCCTATCATCCAAGGCATGATCGATTACCGCCGTAAACGCCAAACCGCTGCCGACGCTCGCGATGGCCGCGCAACCCACGGAGCCCATAGCCGAAGCACCGACGCCCGCAGTCACAGCACCGACGCCACCATCGACAAGCTCCGCCACCAACCCCGCCACTAACCGACAGGCAACGGCATCGCCCGCCCCTCAGCCCCATCCCCTCCTAAGTTGCGGTGAAATAGTTCCTGTTTTCAAGCTTCCACGGGCCTTTTAGGAACTATTCCACCGCAACTTCCAGGTTGGCCATCCGAAACCGACAGCCTTGGACCGCGAATCCTACTGTTCGCCACGAAATGGGCCTATCTACTACGTTTAACCGATTGCCCTCGACCATACCGAAATCCGAAAAATCAATACCGCTGGTAGACGGCTTGCTGATTTTCCGAAAATGCCGCTATGGTCGACCCCTGCGGGCCAAACGTAGTAGATGGGCCGCTTTCGTGGCTCAGCACCGGACCAGTCATTTAGGGACAGGGCTTTTTTGACCACATTTGCCAGCCTATCGCTAGAGTAGTCAAAACAGCCCCGTCCCAAATTAGCTACCCCGGCCTTCAATGGGTTCGCAAAAGCCAAACGACAGCCCGTATTTCACCGCAAATTAGGTGGGGCGGCATCGATTCCCGTCACCCCGTGCACTTACGAAAATGGCTCTGGTCCCAAAAGGAACCAGAGCCATTCATCTATCTTATGGAGCGGGCGACGGGAAGTCCAAGGGTTTGCTTCGCAAGCCCTTGTTTCGCTGCGGGCCATTGGCCCTTGCGTACTGCGCTGGAAAATACTCACGCATTTTCTCAGCTTCGCACCCTGCCGGGTTCGATTCCCGTCGCCCGGCACGCTTATGAAAACGGCTCTGGCACCAAATGGAGCCAAAGCCGTTAAAACTATCCTATGGAGCGGGCGACGGGAATCGAACCCGCGTCATCAGCTTGGAAGGCTGGGGTTCTACCATTGAACTACGCCCGCAAGATATGGTCGGGACGACAGGATTTGAACCTGCGACATCCTGCTCCCAAAGCAGGCGCGCTACCAAACTGCGCCACGTCCCGAAGGTGTTGAGCAGCTAAGGTCTAAACCTTGCGTGTCCCAAAGCGAAGGAAATTATAGGGGAGACTCCCCGCCTGTGCAAGCATTGATGCCTTAGCTCCTCGAATGTGCAACAAAACGACTATGGAGCAGGCCGATCACAAACGCCACCACGGCAACCGGCACCCACGCGGCTCCAATGTCCGTCAGCGGCAGCGCATCGAACGGTAGCCACGCGCCTGCAAAGAACGCATCGCGGACCGAGGTGATCACGCTCTGCACTGCGACGACGCCGCCGACCCAAACCCACACTTGCGGATGCACGTCGCAAAAACCGTGCACCAGGCCCATAAGTACCAGCACGATGGCAACGGGATACAGGGCATTGAGCATAGGCACCGAGAACATAAGGATCACGTCGAGACCCACGTTGGAGAGCACGCACGAAAACGCTGCGAACACAAAGGCGAGAATCGCGAAGGGGCGGCGCATGGCCTCCTCGGAAGCCTCCGCTCCCCCTTCGACCACATACGTCTCGCAGAAGTAACGCGAGCAGCAGCTGATAAGGCCAATACACACGTTCATGCAGGCGAGGAAAAAGATCGCAAAGACCACGACCGTGCCCGCAAGGCCAAAGTGCATGGAGGCAGAGCGGGCAAGGATGGCGGCGCCGTTGGTGGCATCGGGCATCACGGTGCTGAGCTGCGTGCCGGCAAGCGCCAGGCCGCAGTAGATGACGGCCATAAGCACGCCGGCGATCACACCGGAACGCGAAATCTCAAAGGCCACGCGCTTGTCATCGGTAACACCCAGCTCGTGGATGGTCTCGGCGATGATGATGCCAAAGGCAAGCGACGCGAGCAGGTCCATGGTCTGGTAGCCGGTCAAAAAGCCCTGGACCGCGGCACCGGCATCATAGGGAGCCTGAGGCGCGGCAGCCGGTCCCAGCGGCGAGATCACGGCAGCACCCACGACTAGCACGATGAGTGCAATGAGCGCGGGGCCCGTAATGCGGCCGAGCACGCGCGTGATGACACCCGGGCGCAGCGTGAGCACAAACGCGACGACGAAGAACCCGATGGCAAACACCAGACGTGCCGTGCCGAGCGAAACGCCCTCGGGTAGCAGCGGAACCAGCATTTCGAAGGCCGTAGAGCTTGTGCGAGGAATGGCCAGGCACGGACCGATGGCCAGATAGACCGCCGCAACGAAGAATTCGCCAAACTTGGGATGCACGCGGCCGGCAAGCTCGCGCGCCGTTCCGGCAAGCGCCACGGCGATAAAGCCCATGACGGGCAGGCCGATGGCAGCTATGAGAAAGCCGAGCATGGCAACCGGCGTGGCAGAGCCTGCCTGCAGCGCCAGCAGCGGCGGAATAATGAGGTTGCCGGCGCCAAAGAGCATCGAGAACAGGGCGATGCCGACGGTGACGACATGGTCGGAGCGCAGACCGCGCGGGGCGGATGAAGCCATGAGAGCACCTTTCGAATCGAAACAAAAACGGGACGGGCAAAAACACCCGTCCCGCAAGTATAAACGGTCTAGCAGCTTTAGCAGGCTAAATCGCGCAAAGCGTCGATCGCGGTGTCGACTTCCTCGTCCGTGTTGAAATACCCAAACGAGAAGCGAACGACACCCTGACGCTCGGTCCCCAGCGCACGGTGCATGAGCGGAGCGCAATGGGCGCCGGGGCGCGTCGCAATCCCCCACCCTTGCATGAGTGCATCCGAGATCTCGGCCGAATCGATATCGCCCACGTTGAGCGACACGATCGCAGAGCGCGTCGGCTGGTCAAAGGCACCATAGAGCTTAATCCCCGGAATCTCGCGCACACCGGCAAGGAAGCGATCCGCCAGTGCTCGCTCGTGTGCCGCAATCGCCTCGACTCCACCCTGGGCCTCGATAAAGTCGAGACCCGCGGAAAGTCCCGCGATGCCGTGACCGTTGAGCGTGCCCGCCTCCAGGCGCGTGGGCCACTCAAGCGGCTGCAGTGCATCGAAGCTGTGCACGCCCGTGCCGCCCATGGCCCAGGGCGCCACGTCGACACCCTCCGCCACGGCCAGACCGCCGGTGCCCTGCGGGCCCATCAGCCCCTTGTGGCCGGTAAAGCACACGACGTCGAGCCCCATGGCCTGCATATCGATATGCGCCGTGCCGGCAGACTGCGAGGCATCGACGATCACGAGCGCACCGGCCGCATGGGCCATGGCAGCTACGCGTGCAATGTCGACCGCGTTGCCGGTCACATTGGAGGCGTGCGTCACCACCACAGCACGCGTGCCCGGCGTGACCAGCTGCTCGAGCTCGTCGTAGTCGAGCACGCCGCTCGCATCGCAACCCGCATGCTCAACCGTCACACCCTGCTCTGCCGCCAGGCGGTTGAGCGGACGTAGCACCGAGTTGTGCTCAAGCACCGTCGAGACCACGCGGTCGCCGGGGCGCACCACCCCGTTGATGGCGGTGTTGAGCGCCGCCGTGGAGTTGGGCGTAAAACACACATGGTCCGCCCTCGGGCAACCAAAAAGGCGCGCAAGCTTGGCACGGCAGCCGTGAACGGTGCGGGCCGCGTCGAGCGCACCCGACGTTGCACCGCGTCCGGCATTGCCGAGCGAGCACATCGCCTGCACCACGGCATCGATGACCGTCTGCGGCTTGTGCATGGTCGTCGCCGCGTTATCCAGGTAGATCATCGCACGACCTCCCACATATCAATCACGGTGAAGCCCTCGGTGGGGACGCCTGCCGCGGCGAGTTCGCCGCGCAGCAGCTCCTCATCGACAGGCAACGCTTTCCACGCCAGACCGCAGCCGGCAGCGACCTCCCCGGGAACGGGAATCGTTCGCCCGGGAAGGCCGCGCTCGATGCACAGGGACTCGCACCCCATGGCGGCCGCCGTGGTAGGAAACGTGATGACAAGCGCCGGGCGCTTCTCCCTCATGGCAACTCCAACCAATACGCTACGGGCGCACGACGCGCACGGCCTGCTCCATCTTCTCCACGATCACGTACATGTTGGTGACCTCGCCCACGGCAAGCTGGTCCTTAATGCCATAGTGGTCGAGGCAGGTGCCACAGGTAAGAATCTCGACGCCCTGCTCGGCCAGTCCCTTAAGGTCGTCGAGCACCGGAGAGCCCTCGACGGTGAGCTTGGCGCCGCCGTTGTAGAACAGCATAGTCGCGGGCAGCTCCTCCTGCTGCGTCACGGCAAAGATGAAAGCCTTCATGAGCTTGTGGCCCAGCTCGTCGTCGCCACGGCCCATGCAATCGGTGTAGACGGAAATGACGAGTTTGCCCTTGCCGGCGCTGGTATCGCAGAAGGCAGCGCCATCCTGCTCGGGATCGGCAACGGCAACGGCGCTAGAGGTCGCCACGGTCACGTGCCACTCGGCGTCAGAAACCTTCTCGACCGAGGCCGTGCAGCCCTTCTCCTGCGCCATCTTGGAGATGTTCTTGACGGCGGTCTCGTTGTCGACCGAGGTCACGACGGCGCCCTCGCCATCGAGCTGTTTCAGGGCTTTGAGCGTCTTGACGACGGGCAGCGGGCAGGCATCGCCCATGGCATTGACTTCAATCTTGGTAGACATAGCAAATTCCTTTCGAAAGAACCGTTCTAGAGAACGGCAAACAGTTACATAAACGTGCGGGCTAGCGAACAACGCGGACGGCAGGACCGCCCGGCTCCGCCTCGCACACGCGCCCGACAACGGCCGCGATGCGCCCCTCGGCATGCAGGCGACGCGCAAGCTCATCCGTATCGGCAGCAGGCGCCGCGATGAGCAAACCACCAGACGTCTGCGGATCGTATAGCGCATCCAGCATGCCAGGCTCCAGGCCCTCGTCGGCAGCCACGCGTGGGCCAAAGAAGTCCTGGTTGCGGTAGGCGCCGGCGGGGATAATGCCAAGACGCGCCATGTCGAGCACCTGGTCAAAGAGCGGTACCGTTCCCGACGCAAGCTCGATCTGCACGCCCGAGCCCTCGGCCATCTCGCACGCGTGCCCGATCAGGCCAAAGCCCGTAATGTCGGTGCAGCCGTGAAGCTCAAGTCCCTCGGCCAGACGAATCGGGGCCTCGTTGAGGGCGCGCATCGAGTCAAACATGGCTGCGGCCTCGTCCTGCTCGATGAGCTCGCCCATAATGGCCGTGGTGATGATGCCCGAGCCGATCGCCTTGGTCAGCAGCAGAACATCGCCTGCGCGTGCGCCGCTGTTGGCGAACATGCGGTCGAGCGCGACAAAACCGCTCACGGACAGCCCGTACTTGGGCTCGTCGTCGTTGATGGTGTGGCCGCCCGCGATGGAGCAACCCGCCTCGACGCACTTGTCGGCGCCGCCTGCCAGAATCTGACCGGCAACTTCAACGCCCAGACAACTGGGTATGCAGAGCAGGTTCATAGCATGGCTCGGCCGCCCGCCCATGGCGTAGATATCCGACAGCGAGTTGGCTGCGGCAATCTGGCCAAACAGAAACGGGTCGTCGACCATCGGCGGAAAGAAGTCGATGGACTGCACGAGGCCCAGGTTCTCCCCTACGCGGAAGACGCTCGCATCGTCAGAGGTATCGAACCCCACGAGCAAGTTGTCGTTATGCACATTGGGTAAATCGCCCAGGACCTGGGCGAGGGCTCCGGGAGCCAACTTAGCGGCTCAACCGCTCGCGGCCGTCATAGACGTGAGCTTAATCTGATCGTCAGCCATCGATACCTCCTCTCAAACACAAACAATGCATCCCAGTATACGCATGAACGCGCTTCCACGGCCGATACATCACCCTAGCGCCTGTGCGCGAATCGCCGCGCCGATCGCTCCGGCAAAGCGAGCCTGGGGCGAGGTGGTCACCGGCGACCCCAGTAGCTCGCCCAACCGTTCAACGACATAGGCGTTTTCGCACAGACCGCCGGTCAGATAGTACGGGACGCCCGCCGCCTGGCCGGCCATAGTCGCCACGCGCGACACGACGCTTTCGATCACGCCACGCGCAATGTTCTCGCGCAGCTCGCCACGACCGATCAGGCTGATGACCTCGCTTTCGGCAAAGACCGTGCACATGCTGGATATCTTGGTGGGCTCACCGGAACGCGCAAGGTCGGCCATCTGCTGCTGGGTAATGCCCAGGCGGTCGGCCATAATCTCCAGAAAGCGCCCCGTGCCGGCGGCGCACTTGTCGTTCATGGCAAACTTGGCCACGCGGCCACTTTTTAGCTGAATGACCTTGGTGTCCTGGCCGCCCACGTCGATCACGGTGCCGTGGTCGCCAAACAGGCGCACGGCACCGGTACCGTGACAGGTGATCTCGGTCACGACCTTGTGCGCATAGGGCACGGCGACACGGCCGTAGCCAGTCGCGACCACGCGAACATCGTCACCCGTCACGTCATAACCCGCCGCTGCCAGTGCCTCGCGCAGCCGCTCGGAAGCATCGACCGAGGAGAACCCGGTTGGCTGCACGCACGTCCACGCCACCGAACCCTCCCCGTCGACCACAGCAGCCTTAGCCGCCGTAGACCCGATATCGATCCCGACCCCTATCATGGCTCTCTCCCAATCTAAACATCAAAGACAGCGGCGCGTTCAGGCGCCTTAGCTCTAGGTTTCTCAGGTGCCGGAGATTGCCCCGAAAGAGGAGCGCAGCGTACTTTGGGTACGCAAGCGACGGTTTGAGGGGCAAGATCCGGTGCCTGAGAAAGCTAGAGGGTTTCGATGAAGGCGGCGATGCGGGTCTCAATCTGCCCCATGTCGCCGTTGCTGTAGTCGGTCTCGATCTTCATGTACGGAATATCCGCACCCTCGACGGCCTCCTGCATGCGCGCACTCTCAACGTTGAAGGTGTGGCACGCCTGGAGCACGCTCTCCACTACGCCATCGACGTGATACTTCTCGCACATGGCCAGCGTGTTATCCATACGACCGTCGTTGGGCGTCATGACCGAGCAGTTAATATCCAGGTAGCGGTCGGCGATGGCGCGAAGGATGTCGGGAGCCTCCGGGTCGATCATCATGGCCGCCGTGCGCTCGCCCGAGCAGTCGTCCATGCACACGACCACACCGCCGTTGGACTCGATGGTGCGACCGATCTTGTTGATCACGCCGCCCACCGGGCAGCCGGTGATCAGAATGCGCTTGGCATCCGCCGCGACCGGGCGCTCGCCCGCGTCGTAGGCCTCGCGCAGCTTGGCGACCTTTTGCTCCAGCTGCTGCGTATAGGCCTCGATATCAAAGCTGAACGTACCGGCAAACATGGTGCTCATCAGGTCGACGCCGCTCATGGCCGCCGGCTGGTTGGCCTGCAGTGCAAACATCTCGAGCTGAGCCGCACGCAAGCGGTTGCGACGACGGACGGCAGCGCGCAGGTCATCGTCGGTAATCGTGATGCCGTAGAAGCCCTCGAGCTCCTCCTTGAGCAGGCGGCACTCCTCGTACCAGCCTTCACGCTCGTAGACACGATCGCGACCCTGCGGAAGATGCAGAATGTGCGTGCGCTTGAGCTCGTTGAGTAGCTCATACATCTTCTTCTTGCCGTCGCAGGTGGTCTCGCCGATGATCATGTCGCTAAAGTACGTAAACGGGCACTTTTGCGAGTAGGCAAAACCGTAGGTCGACTTGATGAGCGGGCACAGGTTTGCCGGCAGCACCTTTTCGGCCTCGGGAATCACCTCATCGGACGTACCGCACAGAGCCACGCTCGCAGCCCCCGCGGCATCGATAATCTCGAGCGGCGTATAGCTGAACAAAAAGCCGACCAGGCGATTACCCGCCTGCTTATAATCCTTGACGCGAATAAACGCCGCCTTGCGCTGCTCGTTGAACTCCTCAAACGTGGACGGCAACGGCTGCTCAATATATTCCGACATATAACTCCTTAACAAACCTTTTAACCAACCAAGGAGACGGCTTTCCCAGGTGCCCGTGGTTGCCGTGAAAGATGAGCGCCGCATACTTTGGTAGCAAGCGACGGTTTGAACGGCAAGATCGGGTACCTGGGGAAGCCGCCGGGACGGATAGCTCTAAATAGTTTCCAGGAAGGCCTCGATGCGGGTCTGGAGCTGGCCTGCATCCTCGCCGGCATAGTCGGTCGTGATGTGCATAAACGGAATGCCGGCCTCCTCGGCGGCCTTCTCCACGGCAAACGACTCCATCTCGTAGAGCGTGCAGAACTGCAGGGCCACGTCGACGATACCGTCGGCATGCAGGTCCTTGGCCATCTGGACAATGTCCTTCATACGCTGGTCGTTAGGCGTAAAGACAGCGCAGTTGATCTTAAAGTAGCGCTCGGCGATGGCGTCGAGCATCTCGTCGACCGTCTCGCCGGACTCGTCGACCAGATCCTTGTAGTAGCGCGAGCCCGTGCAGGACTCCTCGCCCACCACGACGCCGCCGGCCTTCTCGATGAGGTTGAACAGCTTCCAGTTGGGCACGGCCAAGGGCGTGCCGGTGTACAGGATGCGCTTGGTCCCCTTGGGCGCCACGCCCTCGCCGGCCTCGACACGCTGCTCGCACTCAGCCGCCATATCGTTAATGGCTCCGGTCAGACGCGGCGTGTCGTCCATAAAGGCGGCCTGGACGGTCAGCAGGCTGTCGAGACCGCTGATGGGCGCAGGGTCGGCAGCGCGCGTGGCAGCGAGGCGCTGCAGGGCGCGACGCTTCTCATTGACGGCGCGGATGGCGGCCTTCAGGCGCTCAGGCGTAATCGTGACGCCGCACTCTTCCTCGATCTTGGCGGCGAGTTTCTTGACCTCGGCCTTCCAGGTCACGAGCGTCGACTCGTCGTGTACGTTGGGAATATCCATGACGTACATGTTCTTTTGCGTGGCAAAGAACTCGTAGGCCTTCTTCTTGCCATCGCAGGTGTTCTCGCCTACCACCAGGTCACTCGACTCAATGTAGGGGCAGACCTCGCCCAGCTTAAAGCCGGCAAAGCTCTTAATGAGCGGGCAGGTGTTACGCGGCAGATGCTCCTCGACCTTGTCCGTTGCCCAATCAGCGCCAGAGCACAGGCCCACAGGAATGCCGTCACAGGCAAGTACGATCTCCTCGGGCACGTAGACGCAGAACGAACCAACGATCTTGGTGGCCTCGCCGGCCTCCTTCTTGTCGAGCATCTCCTTAATACGGCCGCTGTGGATGTTGGTGGCGACAAAATCCAGGTAGGACGTGGACTTGGGGCGATTGTTCTGCGTCAGGAACATATCGCCGTACATCTGGCCCACGGCGCCCAGCAGCATGTCGTGGTCGGTAAGATTCATGCCGAGGCTCTCCCACATCGGATGGAAATCGAATTCTTCAGCCATGGCGGTTCCCCTCTCGAACCAAAAATGAATAGCTACGGTATTGCTGCACGGTGGGTGGCGAAAACCCAGCCGTGCTCAAACCCGGGATTTTGGGGAACCTGCTTTGCAGCTGATTATTTAGTTGTGCGTCGTCTCTCCCGGAGCCGTGAACATACCTGCTCATATGCGGCTCCGAGCCATATACAGGGCGCGCGCGGCAACGCGACGCGAATATGTCATCTGCAGCACCGGCGCACCCTCCTTTTCTCGTCGAAGGTAACTATATCAACGGTTGTCGTCCAGACGAACACCGCCGACATGCGTACGACAGCGTCGTGTGCCGTCGTTTAATAAATAATTATCTGTGTTGATAAGAGTTTGTCATCCATCATTCGGCGAACGGCAAGACAAAGCCGCCGAGGCTTATATCCCCGACGGCATTACCCGGCGCTATCGACAAACCAAATGGATCTTACTCGCATCGAAGTGCATGCGTAGCGTCTCGCCTGCTTGCGGCAGCTCGTCGACAGGCACGCCCACCTTGTTGACCTTCCACTGCAGACGCGTGGGCGCATCGACGCGCGGCACGTCCAGCAGCACCAGCCGCTCAAAGCGCGAATCGCTCACACGGGCCACGTGCAAATCGTAGCTGTTACGGCCCCGCTCCGCGCGATTGTCAACATGGAAGTAGCTCGCACGAATACCGAGGTACGCCACGTCATCTCGAACCTCACGGCCCACATTAAAGGTCATGCCCCAGTCGAGGGCCTCAACTTCTTCGTCGCCGATCTTGCGCGCGCGGCTCGTATTCTTGCAGCCCGTCAGGCGCAGTGCCGCCAGCGTCTGCGGACGACGGACCACGTCCTCGATGGAGCCGATCTCCTCCACATGCCCGTCGTGCATCACGCAGATGCGCTGACACAGGCGGCACGCTTCGTCGATGTCGTGGCTCACGTAGAGCACGGTACGGTTGCAGACGTCGAACAGGTCGAGCATGTTTTGCTCAAGCGCGCTCTTGAGATACGCATCGAGTGCGCTCATGGGCTCGTCGAACATAAAAATGCCCGGATGCGCCGCCACCATACGGGCAAGCGCCACGCGTTGCTGCTGCCCGCCCGAGAGTCGCGCGGGGTAGCGATCGACAAAATCGGCCAGACCGAAAATGCCCAGATAGCGCTCGGCGAGCTTTTTGCGCGCGGCGGCGTCGCCAGCATCCTTTACACCGGCGCATACGTTATCGGCCACCGTCATGTTGGGAAACAGCTGATAGTTTTGGAACAACAGGGCGCATTTTCGCTCCTGGGGTGACAGGTTGATGCCAGCCGCCGAGTCAAAAAAGGTCACGCCGTTGACGACGATCTTGCCCTCGTCGGGCGTCTCCACGCCGGCAATGCAGCGCAGCGTGCAGCTCTTGCCACATCCGGAGGCACCGAGCAAGGCCACGCGCTCCTCGCCGGCCTCAAGCTGCATGTCGAGCACAAACCCGGGATAACGTTTCTTAATATCCAGAACGAGCGACATGGCCTATCGACCTCCCTGTAATGCGGCATCATCGCACATGAGCTCGGCCAGTGCCTCGCGATCGATACGCAAGGCATCACCGCCCGCCGGGTCGAGTGAATCGCCCTGTCCGGCGAGATCTTTGGCCTGCTTGCGTTCCGCACGGGAAAGGCCACGCTCGCGGTATTTTTGCGAATGCGCCGTGTACATGTTGATGAACAGGATGACTAGGAAGCTGAACGCGATTACGACCACGACCCAAAAGAGGGCCACCGACGTATTGCCGCCCATCCATTCAAAGTAAATCGCAATCGGAATGGTCTGCGTAATGCCGGCATAGTTGCCCGCAAAGAACAGCGTGCAGCCAAACTCTCCCATGGCGCGGGCAAAGGCGAGGACCGTACCGGCGGCAATCGAGGGCCAGCCAAGCGGCATCATAAGCTTGGTAAAGATGCGACGCTCGGACCAGCCCAGCGTGCGCGCCGCATCGAGCATCTGCGTGTCGAGGCTCTCGAAGGCGCCGAGTGCCGTACGATAGACGAGCGGGAACGACACCACCACGGCAGAGATCACCGCCGCCGGCCAGGTAAAGACAATCGAGATGCCGTGCGCGATAAGCCACTGGCCCACCCCGGTCGAGCGGCCAAACAGCATGAGGAGCAGAAAACCGCAGACCGTGGGCGGCAGCACCATAGGAATCGTAAAGACCGAATCAAGCAAACCCTTCACGCGGCTCGTGGTACCCATAGTCTTCCACGCAGCAAACAGGCCCAGCGCAAAGGAGATCAGCAGGGCAAGGCCGCTCGTTTTTATGGACACCCAAAACGGGCGATAGTCGATGCCGCCCAATAAGGAAGCCAGAGAGGTCAAGGGCCCCTGCTCATCCCGCAACACGACAGACGATGCCTCTACCATTTGAGCGCTATCAAGCCAACGCGCACCGCCCTTGGCATCACCCGAGGCTGATGCAATCACCACATAGCGGTCCCCATCCGCACCGCGCTCGTTAAAGCCATAGGTATACCCGCCGGCATCAAACGTTGTCTCCGCCGTGACATACCAAGGAAGATCCACGTCCCCCAGCCGCGCACCTCCCATGCAGTTTGCGCTGTCGAGCTTACAGACGAGGGCCTTGAGACCCGATACGCACTCGTTGTCCTGCGGATCCAATCCATACTTCTCGACCGCCTTGGGCGATACCCACACCACAACGCGATCGGCAGCAGGCGCCACTACAAGGTCCACGTCCTCGTCAACGGGAAACCGGTAGCCCTCAGGCTGGCCCTCCATAGCACGAGCGGTCCCCTTGGCCAGCCGCTCAAAACCCTCGATCCCATAGGAAAGCCCATGAGCGGTCGCAGCAACCTGGGCCCCGTCCTCAGCGTCCCCAGCAAACGCAAATCCCGGCACCCAGCAAAGCGCGAAGGTCAAAGCACAGGCGACGAGCATGCGGAATCTATTAAGCACGAAAAGCTCCAAGCGAATACAAGGACGGAGTGAAACACAAAACGATGGAATTATCGCGCCAAGCCGCACTACGCGGAAAGCTCAAAGCCGTACTTAGCCCAAATCTTCTGAGCCTTCTTGTTGGACAGGCAAAAGTCGATGAACGCCTCGGCTTCGTCGGCATGCTCGGAGCTCTCGGCAACGGCACCCGGGTACACGATGGGATTGTGCGAATCCTCGGGGCACACGAAGGCCTCCTCGATGCCGTCGTAGCGGAAGATATCGGAGCTGTAGACAAAACCGGCTACGCAGTCGCCCGTAGAGACATAGGCGGCGGCGGTGCCCACCTTATCGGCCAGTGCGACCTTGTCGGCGATCTCGGGAGCATACTCGCCGTCGTCGCCCTCGGTACCGGTATAGAGCCCCACGGAAGCCAGCGCCTGGTTGGCGTACTTGCCGGCGGGGACGGTCTTGGCGTCGCCAATGGCGATCTTGCCGTCCAGATTCGCGACGTCGGCGATGGCCTCGACCTTGGTGTCGGAGCCCTCGGCGCGAATGATCACGAGGTCGTTGACGAACATGTCCTCACGCGTATCGACGTCGACGAGCTCGGCGGCTTCGGCGTCGTCCATGGTGCCCTTGGAGGCTGTGATGAGCACGTCGACAGCGGCACCGGCGCGCATCTGCTCGACAAGGTCGCCGGAGGCCTTAAACTGCGTGTCTGCAAACGTGGTGCCGGTCTGCTCTGTGTAGAGCTCCTGAACCTCGGGCAGAGCCTTCTCGAGCGAGTTGGCGGCAAAGACCTGCAGCTCGACAGCCTTCTTGGAAGATGCCTTAGCAGAACCGGCATCGGATCCGGCCGGCTCGGACGTCTTGCTGCCCGAGCAGCCAGCAAGACCAAGGCCGGCAGCGGCGACAGCAGAAAGCGAGACGAATCCGCGACGAGAAACCATATCGAACATATTCAACCCTTTCGGACCTTGTGCCCGGGTACCCCACCGCGGGCTTTAATCTGCAATCAGATTATACTTTTGCGCGAATAATGTTAGTGAGAAATTATTCTCGCCTGAGAATATAGTTTCGAGTTACCGTACACCTCGGCGTCGATTCGGCGGAAAACAAAAGCGGAGCGACCGATAAGGTCGCCCCACCGCAGGTAAATAGCTTAGTTGGTATGTCCGCCGCCCGCTGTCATCTGAGCCGCGTGCTCCAGCTGGTCCGCTATGGCCTCCCAGCTTTCGCGGGCGGCCTTCGTGGAACCGGGAAAGTTTACGACAAGTGTATGACCTCGTTGCATGCAAATAGCACGCGAGAGCATAGCGCGGCGCGTCTTGGTCATCGAGTACGCACGAATTGCCTCTGCAATACCCGGCACATCGCGGTCGCAGACGGCACGCGTCGCCTCGGGCGTCACATCGCGCATCGAAAGCCCCGTGCCGCCGCAGGTGAGCACGACATTGGCGTGGCACTCATCGGCGGCTTCCACAATGGCATCACCAATCTCGCTGACGTCATCGCGCACGACCACATGTGAGGCGACCGTCCAGCCCTGCGCCTCGATAAGTTCCTCGAGTGCAGCTCCAGCCTCGTCCTGGGCAAGATCGCGCGTATCCGAGCACGTCACAATCGAAATCTTCAGCTCCATAGCATTCCTCCTACAACACCGTTCCCTCGGGCAGGTCGACACGCACGACATCCACGACGTCGCCTGCCTTGAGCTCACACGGCCCTTCGTCAATACGCAGCAGACAGTTGGCACGCTGCATCGTGCCGAGCAGCGCCGAATTCTGCGTCTTGGCCTCGGTCACCAGCAGCTCATCGGTCTCGGGGTCGCGCAAAACCGTGGCGCGATCGAAGAAGCGTCGGTCCTGGCGCTTTTTCACACCGTGGGTAAGAACCGCTCGCTGCACGGGGCGCGCCCCCTCGGCAAAACCACGCATCTTGCGAATCGCCGGGCGCGCGAGCATCTCAAAGCCCACATACGCCGCGGCCGGATTGCCTGAAAGCCCCAGGTAGGGCTTACCCCCGAGCAAGCCAAACGTGATGGCCTTGCCCGGACGCATCGAAATGCGGTCAAACAGCACCTCGCCCTCGCGCCGGACGAGCGCCGTCACGTAGTCGTAATCGCCCGCCGAGGCGCCACCGCTCGTAATGACAAAATCGCACTCCTGCACGGCGCGATGCACCAGTTCGGCAATCGCCTGCTCATCGTCGGGCGCAATGCCGTAGAACACGGGCTCGGCTCCTGCATCGAGCGCCTCGGCCATCAACGCCGAGGAGTTGGAGTCGCGAATCTGCCCGCGCGCCGGCACGTTACTCGGTCCGACCAGTTCCGTGCCCAGCGAGATGATGCCCACACGCGGGGCAGCGTGCACCTTCACGCTCGCGTATCCGGCGCTTGCCAGCAGACCCGCGCCCGCCGGAGCCACGACCTCGCCGGCGCGCATCACAGCATCGCCGGCATGGGCCTCCTCGGCGGCAGAGCGAACGTTCTCCCCTACCTTGGCCGGCGCCGAGAAGCGAACGTGCGAGCCCTCGTTGCCATCGCCGTCAAGCACGTCGACGATCTCGTATTTCACTACGGCGTCAGCACCCTCGGGCACCGGCGCGCCCGTCATGATGCGGACGGTCTCGCCCGTGCCGACCACGGCCTCAAAGACATGGCCCGCCGCCTCGTGCCCTACGACGGAAAGCGTCACCGGAGTGTCACCGGTGGCCGCAGCAAGATCGGCTGCGCGCACGGCATACCCGTCCATGGCGCTGTTGGCAAACGGTGAAATGTCGATATCGGCCACAGCATCCTCGGCCAAGGGAAAACCGGCGGCCTGCCACACGGGAATCTCGACGAGATCGGTCGGAGCAACGTGCGACAGGACAATCGACTGCGCGTCCTCCAACGGAATGAGTTTCTCTGCCATATGCACCTCTTAATGCCACGGCGCACAACAGGGACGCCGATTCTTTATGCTTGTCTCAGTATAATCCCCCGACGCATGGCCGCGACTCGACCTGAACCCGCAAATACACCTGTCGGTTGCAGGCCGCGAAACAGAATGGAAACCAACCCACCGGCTCGTCGCGTTTACCGCGTTTTATAATGCTTGCGTTGCAACCTAAAAGAGGAACGTATGGCTCATAACGACAAACCCGAAAGCGCAAACGAAGCGCAGGATCATTCCCAGTCGCTCGACGACGGCGGCTTTTTCTCCCTGAACGACGTCATCATGGCAGGCAGGCAACAGCTCACCCGCTCCGAACATCTCTTGGCTGCCGACACGCGCCGCAACGTCCGCAACCTACTCGCGAGCGCCAAGTTGCTCGTACTCGTCGTCATCGTCTCTCTCGCCATGGGCGTTGCCGCTTGGGCGTTTTTGGCCTCGCTGAATATCGCGACCGATTATCGCGAGCACCACGCGTGGATCTACGCCATGCTCCCCGTTGTGGGCGTTGCCACCGCATGGGTGTACAAAAACCACGGTCTTGCCGCCAAACGCGGCAACAACCTGGTCATCGATTCCGCCCTGGGCACACGCCTCATCCATATGCGCATGGCCGTCCTCACTTTTGTCTGCTCCACGCTCACGCACCTAACGGGCGGATCGGCCGGCCGCGAGGGCGGCGCGGTGCAGATTGGTGGCACCATCGCCAGCAACATCTCGAGCCTCGCCCACCTCAAAAAGCATGACCACCACGACCTCATGCTCGCCGGCATCTCGTCGGCCTTTGGCGCCGTATTCGGTTCGCCCCTTGCCGGAGCTTTCTTTGGCATGGAGATGTGCTTTATCGGCAAGATCGACTACACCGCGGGCATCTACTGCCTGGTCGCCTCGTTTACCGGCTACTTTACATCACTTGCCCTGGGTACCGAGTACGAAGCGAATGACATCGCCAGCGTTCCCGCTATGACGCCCACAACGGTCGTCATCGTTGTTATCAGCGCCATCATCTTCGGTCTGACGGCACGCCTCTTTGCCTGGTCGGTTCGAACCGTCAAGAGCCTGTACGGTCGCTTTATCACCAACTACATTGCTCGCGCACTCGTGGGCGCGCTCGTGGTGCTCGCGGCCTACGCGATGCTCGACGCCTGGAAGTATGCCGGCCTTGCCACCTGGCTCTCGGGCGCCGGGTTCGCCGGTAACACGACCCTTGCCGACGCAGTCATCAAGCTCGTGGTGACGGCGCTCACCCTGGGCGCCGGCTTCCAAGGAGGCGAGGTCACACCCCTGTTTGGCATCGGTGCGGCGCTCGGCGGTTGGATTGGTTGCCTCGTCGGAATCGACCCCAGCTTTCTGGCGGCGCTGGGCATGCTCGGCGTGTTCTGCGCCGGCCTCAACGTGCCCATCACCACCTGCATGATGGCCATCGACCTGTTCCACGGCACGGCCGCCGGGTTCTTTGTCATCGTGGCCTTTATCAGTTACCTAACCGGCGGACACCGCGGCGTGTACCCCGCCCAGCGCATCATCTCACCCAAGCGCCGTTCGCTTATTGTGGATGAGGGCGGTACGGTAGCGGAGGCTATCGAGCGCCACAACGACCTGATAGAGTAGACGTTAGTATTTGCCGTGCAGCCACAATCGGGGGCAATTCGACCTGAGCGCGACCGCACCGTTACGTCACACGCCGGGAGTCGCCCCATGCACGCAACTGATTTTGGTCGCACGCTCATCATCGCCAACCCAGCCGCCCAATCGGGTGCGGCGCGCGAAGTTGCCGAGCGCCTGCAGCGCTTTTTGGACATGACCGCGCGCGCATCCCAGTTTGACCTGGTGCTGACCGAGCGCATGGGACATGCCAAGGAACTTGCCGCACGGGCCCAGGGCTACCGCACGGTTATCGCACTCGGCGGCGACGGCGTGATCCACGAGGTCGTCAACGGGCTTATGACGCAGGATGAGGCGGTCCGTCCCGCCCTTGCCGTCCTACCCGTAGGCTCCGGCAACGATTTTGCCCAAACGCTCGGTATCGACGATTTCTCCGGCAAAGATTTTGGCGCGCTGCTCACCTGCGAGCTGCAGCGTCAGGATATCGGACGCATTCGCTCATGGAACCCCGCAAGCGGCAGAGGCGAGGCGACCGTCGAGTACTACGACCAGACGCTTTCGGTCGGCATCGATGCCGCCATCGGCCTGGGCACCACCGAGCTGCGAAAAAAGACGGGGCTCGCCGGCGCTCCGCTCTACACCCTATCGGGACTTGAGCAGTTTGGCCTGCGCTACCGCAACTATCCCATGACGGTGAGCTTAGATGGCGCGCCTGCCGAGCGCGAGCGGGCGATTATCATGGCCATCCAGCTGGGGCCCACGTACGGCTCGGGCTATCGCATCTGCCCCGAAGCCGACCCCTGCGACGGCATGCTCGACGTCTGCTACGCCTGCGGCCCCGTCCCCCGTGCGGTCGCCCTGCCTATGTTTCTTTCGGCCAAGGACGGCCATCATACCAAGCTGCCGCCGGTTCGAATGCGTCGTTGCCGTCATGCCGAGCTCACGTTCGAGGAGCCCGACTACCCCATCCAGGCCGACGGCGAGCCCATCGTCGCCTCGCGCATCGAGGTCGACGTCCTCGGCGGAGCCCTCCACGTCTGGCGCCCCACCCACTAGCCATCCCTAAGTTGCGGTGAAATAGGGACTGTTTATGCAGCTAAAGCCGTAAAACAGTCCCTATTTCACCGCAACTTATTGAGAAGATCATTCCTCCCCGCCTGGCTTGCGACGGTTGGCCTTTTTAATCGCGTTGAAGTGCTTGTCGTTGAGCCTGCGCTGGCGCGATCGCTGAGGCACCTTGGTCTTGACGCGACGTCGCGGCGGACGGCCACGACGCTCAAGCTCTGCCCTCAGCTTGCGCAGACAGCAGCTGCGATTCTGAAACTGACTACGGCTCTCGCGCGCCGTCACGACAATCCCCGTGGGCCCATGCTTCATGCGCACCGCTGAATCCGTCGTATTCACGCCCTGTCCGCCCGGACCCGTCGCGCGAAACACCTGCACCTCGCAATCGCGTGCCAGCTCCTCGACCGACATCTCGGCATAGCGCGCATACTCGCGCCATTCTATCCTGTTCTCATCCATATCAGCACCTCCCCTCATACAAAAAATGTGACAAAGGGACAGTCCCTTTGTCACATCGCATACCAATCGCTTGTGCTGCGCGCCTAGGCGAACGTGATCTCGCCGTTCTCGCAGTCCATTTCGGCAATACGGGCCAGGCTCTCAACGCGAAAGCCGCGCTCACGGAGCTTATCGCCACCGCCCTGGAAGCCCTTCTCAACGGCGATGCCAATGCCGGCAACCTCGGCGCCCGCAGCCTCGCAGATCTTAATAAGGCCCTCAAGCGCGCAACCGTTGGCCAGGAAGTCGTCGATAATCAGGACCTTATCGCCCTCGGACAGGAAACGCTTACCCACGATAACCGGGTACTCCTTCTGCTTGGTAAAGGAATAGATGGTCGTGGCATACTGCTCGCCGTCAAGGTTGATGGACTGGGCCTTCTTGGCAAAGACCACCGGCACGCCGCCAAAATGCTGAGCTGCAATGCAGGCCATACCAATGCCCGAAGCCTCGATCGTCAGGATCTTGTTGATCTCGACACCCTCGAACAGACGGGCCCACTCGGCACCCATGTGGTCGAACAGCTCAACGTCGCACTGGTGGTTGAGGAAGGCATCAACCTTAAGGACGTTACCGGCCTTTACGATGCCGTCATGGCGAATACGATCCTCAAGCTCCTGCATGGCGCAACCCCTTCTCGCGGCAACGATACCGCGCGATTAATAAACGTTGTTCGATAGTCTACCACGGACCGATCCCCGCCCGCCCCACAAGCCACATCGCACCATAAAGCTGCAAGACCAGTAGATAAGCCCGATTCGTGGCAAGCCTGCCACCACAAGCTAATGGCGGGCGCGCATCCTCACCAAACGCACCATGGCGAGCGCAAAGCCCACAGCGGCCACAGCCATGAGCACGTAGAACACCGAGCGAAAGCCAAACAGGAACACATCCGGACGGCCTGCAACAAAACTGGTCACGGCCTCGCCCATCGCCACGCTCATCTGCCCATACAGGATATTCGACGCCGCCGTAATGCCCACTGCCATACCCGCATAGCGCGCCAAGCTGCCCAAGCTGCCCGCAAAACCGAGCGCCTCGCGCGGGGCCGAACCCATATACAGCGAGTTGTTGGGGCTCTGGAAAATCGACGTGCCACACGACATAAATGCGACGCAGCACACGATCACAGGGATAGAAGAGTGCTCGTCGAGCGTGCTTACCGCAAAGAGACCGCACACGTACACGCCCAGGCCAACCGCCGTAGGACCTTCGCAGCCAGCACGGTCCGAAACCGTACCCGAAAGCGGGCCGATAAAAGCATTCACCATTGGCAGCGCCAAAAACAGCAGGCCCGAAACGTCAGACCCAAACCCATGCGCGTCCTGAAAATAGAACGGCAAGATAAACTCGGACGCACCGATGCCAACAAACACGATGAGCATGCAGGCAAGGTTGATGGTAAAGGCCGAATTTGCAAAGCAGCGACGCGCGGCCTCCGCCAGCGACATGGGGCGCTCGCCGGCCTCCGGCTTAACATGCGGCAGCGTGTAGAGCCCCACGATAAACGAGATGACGCCAATGGGCAGGTTGATGAGGAAGATGCTCTCCCAGGGAAAGCGTGCCACCAGCATGCCGCCGAGCACGGGGCCACACATCATGCCGAGGGCCACGAAGGTCGCGAGAATACCCATGGCACGACCGCGCTCGCGCGCCGGAAACGACTCGGTGATGATGCCCATGTTGTTAGCCATGGCCGCCGCGCAACCAATACCCTGAACGATGCGTGCCAGGATAAGAACCTCGAGCGAACCCGAAAGGCCACAAAGCAGCGAACCGACCGTAAAGACGATAACACCCAGCTGGAACACGCCCACCTTGCCGCGCACGTCGCCCAGGCGGCCAAACGGCAACATAGCCACGCACGTCGCAAGCAGATACACCGAGCTCACCAGCTGGATGCGGTCGAGGCCCACGCCCAGCTCCTTTTGCATCACGGGCAGCGCCACGGTCACGACGGTCGAATCCAGACACGCCATAAACGTCATGATGAGCACGGTAAACAGAATCGCCCATTTATTCTTGCCATGGGTGTCGCCCTCAAGGGCAATGTGCTCGCGGCGCAGCTGCTCTGCGGTTTTCTCCATATCCATCCTTTCGAGTGGCGCAACGCAAAAACGGGGCCCCAATCGCCTGCAAACAGCCGCGATTGGGGTCCCGCCTACGGAATCGGAACTAAAGGTCGCTGAAGCTTTCTGCCAGCATCGGCACCTTGTAGGAAGCTAGCCTAGCACTGCTCGAGTGCCTGCTCAAGGTCGGCAATCAGGTCGGCCGTGTCCTCGAGGCCGCACGACAGGCGCACCATGTCGGCAGAAATGCCACAGGCGATGAGCTCCTCATCGTTCATCTGGCGATGCGTGGCATTAGCGGGATGCAAGCAGCAGGTGCGCGCATCGGCCACGTGCGTGGCGATCTGGGCGAGCTTGAGGCTCTTCATAAAGGTCTCGGCCGCCGCGCGACCACCGTTAAAGCCAAAGCTCACGACGCCGCAAGTACCGTTGGGCATGTACTTCTGAGCGATGTCGTAGTACTTGTCGCCCTCCAAACCCGGATAGCTCACAAAGCGCACCTTGGGGTGGCTCTGCAGGAACTTGGCGACCGCCAGGCCGTTCTCGCAATGGCGCGGCATGCGCACGTGCAGGCTCTCGAGCGAGCTGTTCAGGAAGAATGCCGCCTGCGGGTTCTGCATGGGGCCGAGGTCGCGCATAAGCTGCGCAGTGGCCTTGGTAATAAAGGCACCCTCGCGACCGAACTTCTCGGCATAGGTCACGCCGTGGTAGCTCTCGTCGGGCGTGGTGAGACCCGGGAACTTGTCCGCATGGGCCATCCAGTCAAACTGGCCGTGGTCGACGATCACGCCGCCCAGGTAGGCAGCATGTCCATCCATGTACTTGGTGGTGGAGTGCGTAACGATGTCGGCGCCCCACTCAAAGGGACGGCACATCACGGGTGTCGGGAAGGTGTTGTCGACCATCAGCGGTACGCCGTGGTCGTGCGCGGCCTTGGCAAAGCGCTCAATATCGAGCACGGCAAGGGCGGGGTTGGCGATCGTCTCGCCAAAGACGAGCTTAGTATTGGGCTCAAAAGCTGCCTCGAGCTCCTCGTCGGTGCAGTCGGGGGCAACAAACACGCAGGTCAGACCCATGCGCTCCATAGTATGGGCGAGCAGGTTGTAGGTACCGCCGTAGATGGCAGAGCTCGCGACCACGTGATCGCCGGCACCGGCCACGTTAAAGATCGCAAGGAAATTCGCCGCCATGCCCGAGCTCGTGAGCATCGCAGCGGTGCCGCCCTCCATCTCGCAGATCTTGGCGGCAACCAAATCGCACGTAGGGTTCTGCAGACGGCTGTAGAAATAGCCCGACTCCTCTAGGTCAAACAGCTTGCCCATGTGCTCCGACGTGTCGTACTTCCACGTGGTGGACTGGTAGATGGGCACCTGGCGCGGCTCCGCATCTCCCGGGTGATAGCCGCCCTGAACACATGTGGTACCGATGGTCTGCTCGCTCATATCTTGCTCCCTTGCCTGGGTTACGTTTTATTCGGTTCACGATACCGCTACCCCGCACCCCTCTCAACCCATCCCCAAGGTAGGTTATGGGACAAATTGGTCCGGGGCATTTATCTCAAGCCTTGGACATTTGCTCGATAGATAAAAATGAGGCATCCATGAAGCTCTCGATGATTACATGCCCCGTCACGGGTACCATAAGCGGGTACACCGTGACCAAGGAGACAACGATGAAGCAAATCGATACGGCCCAGCTCGGCATCACCGCCTGTCAGGCTCAGGCTGCCGAATACCACGCCCGTGGCTTTAACTGCGCCCAGGCCGTCGCCTGCACGCTCGCGCCCGCCGTCGGGCTCGACCCCCAGGTCGCCTTTACCCTCACCGAGGGCTTTGGCGCCGGCATGGGCGGTATGACCGAAACCTGCGGCGCCATCTCGGGCGCCGTGGCCATCATGGGCTTTGTAATGAGCGACGGCATGGAAAACCCCAAGACCAAGGGCCAGACCTACAAGCTGTCGCGCGAAATCGCCAAGCGTTTTGGCGAGAAGAACACGACGACCGTCTGCGGCACGCTCAAGGGCATCGGATCGGATAAGGGTCCGCTCCGCAGCTGCCCCGGTTGCATCGACGATGCCGTCGAGATCGCCTGCGATGTGCTAAAGCAGCTCGCCGAGTAAACACCAGTGGCATAAAACGACGGCCGGCGCGCTTGGGATCCATCCAAAAGCACGCCGGCCGTCGCCGTTAGAACTCGGCAAACTCGGGAGCGCCGACCTCAATCTCCTCGCGCCCCGCCATAAGCTCGCGCATCTTAACGCAAAACGACTCCTGCTCCCCTGCCTTAAACACCAAGTGAAGTGTCACGGTATCCGCGTAATCGGTATCTGAAACCTTGGCACCCGAATCCTGCGCCAAACGAAGCACCTGCTCATACTGCGGATAGGCCACATGCACGTCAACAGGCACAACACTTGTCATCTCGATGATCTGCCCGGACTCCTGAGCCGAGGCCACCGCCGCCTGCGTTGCCGCGGTATAGGCGCGCACCAAGCCACCAGGCCCCAACAGCGTGCCACCAAAATAGCGCGTCACTACGCAGCAAACATTTTTGAGCCCCGCGCCGCGCAGCACCTCAAGCGTCGGCATACCGCTCGTGCGGCTCGGCTCGCCATCATCGCTCTGGCGCTCGCGTCCATCGACCAAAATCCACGCGGGAACATTGTGTCGAGCGTCGTAATGACGCTTGCGAACCATCTCAATAAAGGCATTCGCCTCATCCTCGGACTCAATATGGATCAGCTGGGCAATAAACCGACTCTTGCGGTCCGCAAACTCGCCCGAAGCCTCAATATTCGATTGCAGAGTAAAATAGCTGTCCAACAAAGCCCCTCAAACACAAGCAAAGCAACAAACAGCCTCAATAATACGGCAAAGACCGTATCGATTGTTAGGGTAACAAAAATGCCAAGTGGGCCTATAAGCCGGGTTCTGTCGTGAACGGTCATTTATCTTGTCTGCACGTTACCATGCAGCTCCACGCACGCTACCCGAACGCGGACCGGGCCGGCCCATAGCGTTCCTATTCGCGCTTGCTCCGGATGGGGCTTGCCAAGCCGCCGTGTTGCCACGACGCTGGTGGTCTCTTACACCACCGTTTCAGCTTTTCCCTTTACGCCTTGCGGCGCAGGTGGGAGTCTTCTTTTCTGCGGCGCTTTCCGTCGGATCACTCCGCCCGGCCGTTAGCCGGCATCCCGCCCTCTGGAGCCCGGACTTTCCTCACGCGTGCTGCAAGCAGCACATCGCGCGACCGTCTGGCCCACTCAGCAGTGCAAGAGTGTAGCACACCGTTGCCGCAGGCAATGGCACAACACAAGCGTTCGACACGATAAACCAAGAACCGCGCTATGCAGTACAATAGAGTCGTCGATGGGCAACGTCGTCAGTCGAGACGCGACCGCGCTCCGCACCCCTCCGTCTACTCGGTGCGTTCCCGCCTCCTCCCCGAAGCGGGATGTCGGCATTTTTCATGCACCGACAACCCAATAGCCTGTAAACAGCCCGGGCAGCATTGCGCACGGGCAGCATCGCGTACCTCAGCAACAAATGCAAAAAGGGACCCGTCCATTGCGGACGGATCCCTTAAAACAAGTGATCGTCAAACCGATTTACTCGGCGTCGGTCTCCTCGTCCTTCTTCTCGGAAGGCAGCGGGGTAACCTCGATCTCGACGCCCAGAGTCTCAGCAGCAGACTTCATGGACAGGGAGATACGACGACGGTCGAGGTCGATCTCCATGACCTTGACCTGAACCTTGTCGCCCACGTGGGTGACCTGAGAAGGCTGATCGACGTGCTTGTTGGCCATCTCGGAGATGTGCACCAGGCCCTCGATGCCCTCGCCCAGGTCGACGAAAGCGCCAAACGGGACAAGCTTGGTCACAGTGCCCTCGACGATAGCGCCGACGGGGTACTTCTTGACCAGTGCGCGCCACGGATCCTCGGTGGTCTGCTTGAGACCCAGGGAGATGCGCTCGCGGTTGAGATCGACGTCGAGAACCTCGACCTCGACCTCCTGGCCGACCTTGACAACCTCGGAAGGATGGTTGACGTGGTTCCAGGAGAGCTCGGAGATGTGGATGAGGCCGTCGATACCGCCGAGGTCGACGAAGGCGCCGAAGTCGACGATGGAGGAAACGGTGCCCTGGAGACGCATGCCAGACTTGAGCTTGGACAGGATCTCGGAGCGCTCGGCCTTACGGGACTCCTCGAGCACGACGCGACGGGAGAGGACGACGTTGTTGCGGTTGCGGTCCATCTCGATGACGCGGGCCTCGATACGGGTGCCCATGTAGGAGGTGAGGTCCTTGACACGACGGAGGTCGACGAGGGAAGCGGGCAGGAAGCCACGCAGGCCGATGTCGAGGATCAGGCCGCCCTTGACAACCTCGATAACCTCGCCCTCGACGTTCTCGCCAGAGTTGAACTTCTCCTCGATGCGGTTCCAAGCACGCTCGTACTCGGCACGCTTCTTGGACAGGACCAGACGACCGTCCTTGTCCTCCTTCTGGAGAACCAGGGCCTCGATGGGATCACCGAGTGCAACGATGTCTGCAGGGTTAGCGTCCTTGCGGATGGACAGCTCGCGGACCGGGATAACGCCCTCGGACTTGAATCCGATGTCAACGAGCACCTCGTCATGCTCGATCTTAACGACAGTGCCGTTAACGAGATCGCCCTCATCAAAGTCGGTAATCGTACCGTCGATGAGGTTGTTCATCTCCTCCTCGTTGACATCGTCAAGAGAGAAAATGGACGAGTTCTGAATCTCACTCAAAGGTGGACCCCTTTCGAACTACGGGGCCCCGATTGCTAGGACCTACAGAAGGGTGCGACAAGCACACAACGTTTAGGAACACTCGGGAGCCGACAGATACTAATGTGACGCTTATGCAATCACGTTCGTATAGGTTACGGGGAAATGGGTTCGATTTCAAGCGTGAACTGCGTTTTTTTACTCGTGTGGAGACTTTTTCGTAATCTTATGGACAGCTGTCTCCACAACTTGACGATAAGCAGTTTGCCCATACGCCTTTGAGGTAAAGTATCCGGAGCCAACGATTCTAGAACGATTTATCGAGAAAGGTGCCCGCGTGCTCAAAGCAGTCGTTTTCGATATGGACGAAACGCTTCTTAGCATCAACCTCAACGCGTTCATCCTTCGGTATTTTAAGGATGTCTCGTCGATGCTCGCGGACATCGGGCGACGCAGCCGCGGTGGCACGATGGCACGCCTCGGCACCATCTTGGTCGACCTCAACGCCAACCGCCGCAGTGGCACGGACAATCGCACCAATCTTGAGTTTTACCAAGAAGAGGTTGAGCGCCGGTGCGGCATCTGCCTCTCCGATCCCCTCATCTACGAGGCGTTTACCTACTATGACCGCGAAGTTCTTCCGCACAAGAACGACGATGTCATTAACGCCCACGCCATGCCCGGCGCGCACGCCGCGCTCCAGGCTGTACAGGACGCAGGACTGCGTTGCGCGCTCTTCACCAACCCCAGCTTTCCGCAGGGGGCCATCGAGTGCCGCATGGGTTGGGGCGACCTGACCGACGCCCCCTTTGAGCTCGTCACGCACATGGGAAACACCACCCGCTGCAAGCCCGATGCCACCTACTATCTAGAGCAGCTTCAGGTGATGGGGCTCGAGCCGCACGAGGTCCTTATGGTGGGCAACGATCCCAAACGCGACTTCCCCAGCCCCGCCTGCGGCATTCAGACTGCCTATGTAGGCCAGGGCAAGCCCAGCCGAGCCACCTGGCGCGGAACCATGGAAGACTTCGCCCGCGACTTTAACGCCGTTATCGAAGCCTTCTACGAACACCAAATAGCCAACGAACTGTCCTAACAGACTCGAGTCTTGCCGATCATGATGTTTAGGATCTCGACGTCGGTGTCCTTCATGCCCACACGGCCTACATAGCCCA
Source organism: uncultured Collinsella sp. (assembly GCA_937950325.1). Taxonomy (GTDB): domain Bacteria; phylum Actinomycetota; class Coriobacteriia; order Coriobacteriales; family Coriobacteriaceae; genus Collinsella. The sequence goes on along the minus strand of CALFDJ010000035.1, from coordinate 46,317 downwards.
TGCTGGCGATTGTCTGCTCGACGGTATCCTGGATCAGGCCCTCGCCGGCACGGAAGCCACGGCCCTGCATAGCCATATCGTGGCCCAGAATCGCAGCGTCCACGGCTGCCGAAATCTTAGCCGCGCAACTCGCCTTGGCGCCATCGCACACGATGCCGCCCACGTTGCCGAGCGTGTTCGAGACCGTCGCGCCAATCTGCTCACGCGTGCCACCGCACAGCCAGGTAATCGCGGCACCGGCACCGCATGCGGCGCAAATAGCACCGCAAAACGCCGAGAGCGCACCAATATAGCTCTTGATATGCACGGCGATCAGATCGGACAGCATCACGGCGCGAACCAGGCGATCATGGTCGCAGCGCAAATACTCGGCATACTCCATAACAGGCAGCGAGCAGGTAATGCCCTGATTGCCCGAGCCGCACACGATGGCGACCGGCAGCGCGCAGCCGTTCATGCGGGCGTCGGACCCGGCGGCTGCACGGGCACGGGCACGGCAGGCGACGTCATCGGCACGAGCGCCCAACAGCGTACGGCCAACCTCGGCGCCCCAAGCGTGTGCCAGGCCCTCGGCACTGATCGCACCGTTCAGCTCAATCTGACGCTCAACGGCAGCGCGGGCGTCCTCAATGTCACCGTCCTCGATAAAGTCGACGATGGACTCAATCGACATGGGCGTGTCGGCGCTATCTGCCGCACGCTCAGCCACGACGCGCTCGGCGCAGGCGGCACACTCCCCCGCCGACTTGCCGCACACCGGAATACCGTCGAGCGTATGGCACGTGACATTGGTGTGGTGATCGGTAATCTCGACGACCGCGGTATGGCCCCCGGCTGTAGCAGTCACCTTGATGTAGAGGTTGGGCACACCCTCGACAAGCGACACATCGCAGTAGTCCGTATCAGCAAGCAGCTCGGCCACGCGGGCGCGATCCGCGTCATCGACGCTCTCGAGCACCTCGAGCGCACTCTTGGCGTCGCCGCCCACGGCACCCAGCACGGCCGCCGCTTCAATACCGTGCATGCCGCCCGAGTTGGGCACGGTCACGCTCTTAACGTTCTTGATGATATTGCCCGAGCAGGCAACGTCCATATGATCGGGTTCGCAACCGAGTGTCTGGCTCGCCAGCGCCGCTGCATAGGCAACGGCAATGGGCTCGGTGCAGCCGAGCGCACAGACAAGCTCGCGGTTCAAGACATCACAAAAAGCGGCATCGCGGATGGAATCGGTAGACATAGGTATCTCCTGCTTACATAACGAACTGGGCTCTCGATAATAGTTAACTCTTTTATTTGATAACAATGCATCAGAAACCGCAACCATGGTTCCGACGGACGGCGCTTAAGCACAATCTGACGGCATTCATTCATGAAAAGCCGGTCTTGTTGCATGCTAAAGCGTTTGACCAAAAAACGCTCGAGCGTTTACACAAAAGTCGCGCTATCATGCAGTCGAACGCGGTAAAACCTTTAGCAATTCCGCCGCACGGACCAGAGAGGAACCACTCATGAAGATTGGTATCGGCAACGACCATGCCGCCGTCGAGCTCAAGAACATCATTTCCGAGCACCTGAAGGAGCGCGGCTGCGAGGTCGTGAACTTTGGAACCGACACCTCCGAGAGCTTTGATTACCCCATCGCTGGCTACAAGGTGGGTAAGGCCGTTGCCAACGGTGACGTCGATCTGGGTATCCTGATCTGCGGTACCGGCGTCGGTATCAGCCTGGCCGCCAACAAGGTCGAGGGCGTACGCGCCGTCGTGTGCTCCGAGCCCTTCAGCGCCAAGCTCTCCCGCATGCACAACAACACCAACGTGCTTGCCTTTGGCGCCCGCGTCGTGGGATCTGAACTCGCCAAGATGATTGTCGACGAGTGGCTCGACGCCGAGTTCGAGGGTGGTCGCCACGAGCGTCGCGTCAATCTCCTCAACGAGATCGACCACACGCGTGGCCTCAAGGTCGTCGACGAAGCCTAAACCACTCAGTGCCACAAGCTAACAGCAGGGGCCCGCTCGGAACTCATGACCGAGCGGGCCCCTTCATAGATTTTGGAATAAAAGGGCGCCGCGGATGGAGTTCCGCGGCGCCCAAGCCACACGCTAACAGCTTTAAGGAGTCAAAGCTGGTTTAGCCAAAGAAGCGCTTGATCTCAATCTCGGCGTTCTCCAGGCAGTCGGAGCCGTGGATCACGTTGGCGTTGACATCGACGGCAAAGTCGCCGCGGATGGTACCAGGAGCAGCGTCAAGCGGATTAGTAGCGCCCATGAGGGTGCGCATCTTAGCAACAGCGGAGAGACCGGAAACGACCATCTTGACGACCGGACCGCTCGTCATAAAGTCGCAGAGACCGCCAAAGAAGGGCTTGTCGGCCAGATGGGCGTAGTGCTCCTCGACGGTAGCGCGCTCGAGCGTGGTCATCTCCATGCGCTCGATGACAAGGCCGCTGCGCTCAATGCGAGCAACGATCTCGCCGATCTTGCGGTCGCGCACGGCGTCGGGCTTAATCATGATGAAGGTCTTCTCGATAGCCATAAAAGTAGCCTTTCAAGTAGGTTCGCGCGTGCCCAAGTCCCATTCCGGCACCCGCCTGGACTGCATCGTAACAGAGTTTTAGCTGCAGTTAAACAAAAAGCTGTTTATTGAAACGTTGCAATTTATTAAAGCGCTCCATATGTGTCACTTCTGTTTCGAAGCCCGATTAGAGTACCATCCGACCGCCCATCAACCGCGCCGAACAGAGCAGGCGGTCGGTTGCCGCCCGCGAACGTATCCCCTTCACAACCTGCCCAAAGGTCCTACAGAAGTTCTCGACAAGCCCCTCCCCCATAGCAACAAAATACGGACGCCCACAACAGCAGACGCCCGTAAAGCAAAAACGATTCCTCAATAAATGGCCAAAACGGCTTCAGCCAAACCTCTACTTTGCCCCGTGACCCATCTCGACGACCTTAGTCAGCGATCCAAACACGCCCTCGTCGGCCACGAGCTGCGCCTCGGCACGCTGCAGCTGCACGGCAACGGCGGCAGGGGCGGTGCCGCCCTCGGTCGTGCGCGCGGCGACAATCGACGGGATGTCGAGCGCCTCGGTAATGTCGCGCTCAAAGAGCGGGCTTGCCTCCTGGAACACCTCAAACGGCAGGTCCTCAAGATTGCAGCCGCGCTTCTCGCACATCAGGACCAGATGGCCCACCACGGCATGTGCCTCGCGGAACGGCAGGCCACGCTTGGCCAGGTAATCGGCAACATCGGTGGCGGCAAGGTGCCCCACACCGCACTCGCGCGCCATGGCATCCTCGTTGACGGTCCAAGTCGAAATCATTCCGGCCATAACGGACAGGCACTGCATGAGCGTATGGGCGGTATCGAGCGCGCCCTCCTTGTCCTCCTGCAAGTCCTTGTTATAAGCAAGCGGCAAGCCCTTCATGGTTACCAGCAGCTGCACCAGGTTGCCGTACACGCGACCGCTCTTGCCGCGGATAAGCTCGGCAAAGTCGGGATTCTTCTTCTGCGGCATGATAGACGAGCCGGTGGAGTAGGAGTCTGAAAGCGTGATAAAGCCAAATTCGGAGCTCGACCACAGCACGATCTCCTCGGAAAGACGCGACAGGTGCATCGCCATGACGGATCCGGCGTAATGCAGATCGAGCAGGAAATCACGGTCGGAAACCGCATCGAGCGAGTTGGGGATCACGCCCGCAAAGCCAAGTTCGGCAGCCGTCATCTGGCGATCGAGCGGATAGCTCGTACCGGCAAGCGCGGCAGCACCAAGCGGGCAGTTGTCGGCGGCATCAAAGGCGGCCTTCAGGCGCGTAAAGTCGCGCGCGAACATCCAGAAATACGCCAGCAGATGATGCGAGAGCAGCACGGGCTGAGCGTGCTGCATATGCGTGTAGCCCGGCAGAATCACCTTGTCGTACTTCTTGGCCGCATCCACCAGCACATGGCGCAGCTCAAGATTGGCCTCCATGAGCTCCTTGGCCAGCGCCTTGACGCCCAGGCGCGTATCGGTCGCCACCTGGTCGTTGCGCGAACGGCCGGTATGCAAGCGCTTGCCAGCCTCGCCGATGCGACGCGTCAGCTCGCTCTCGATGGACATATGAATGTCCTCATCGTTGATGTCGAAGGTAAAGTTGCCGGCATCGATATCCTGTTCGATTCCGGTCAGGCCCTTGGCAATCGCCTGCTCGTCCTCGGCACTGATGATGCCCTGGGCGGCCAACATCTTGGCATGCGCCTTAGAGCCGGCGATATCCTGCTTATAGAGATGTTTGTCGACCGGCAGCGACGCGCCAAACTCCTGCGTGACCTCGGCCACGCCCGCCTCAAAACGACCGCCCCAAAGAGCCATGGAACCGTCTCCTTTCTCCAAATACCAAAACAAGCGTCCAAAGCAATGTGCCCTGTCGCTAAAGCGATTTATCAACCGCTAGTTTTACACACTCCCTGCCGCGCGCGGGGCCATGTGGCTAATTTGCAAAGAAGTGACGCACCATGCACTTGGCGCCCAACGTCTCCCTCCGGATGTTGCCCTGCGAACCATCGATCCAGGCCTTCAGGCTCATAGGAACGTCCTCGACCCTTACAGCATCGAACTCGGGCGCGAGGGCAAGCAAAGCATGCGCGATAGCATTGAACATAATGGATACTCCTCATATATATAGGCACAGAGCCGCCAAATTGATAGAAGGAGCCCCGCCGGACAACCCCGGCGGGGCTCGGACTCAGCCGCAGACGCGGCATCATATATGCGGGCGGAACGTAGGGGCCACCGATGTTAAGAAGTGTCAGCAAGCATAACGAAAGGTAGGGACCCCGTGCGCCCGTTATGTATCACGCGGATGGGCCGCGCGGATACCAAGGGAAGGAGGCGCTAGGCCTGGGCAGCAGCAGAGCTGGGGCCCTGGACCTTTGCCCACGTCTTGAGCGACAGCGTATCGATCTCGATAAAGCCGGCGCTGGCCTTCTCGTCAAACGTGGTGTCGCGGTCGTAGGTAGCCAGACCGTAGTCGTAGAGGCTGAAGGGGCTCTTGCGGCCGACGACATGGCAGTTGCCCTTAAAGAACTTCAGACGGACAGTGCCGGTCACGAACTTTTGCGTGTCGGCCATAAAGGCATCGAGCGCGTTCTTGAGCGGGCTGTACCACTGGCCGTTGTACACGGCGGTGGCCCAATCCTGCTCGAGCTTGATCTTGGTCTTGAGCAGGTCGCCCTCGACGCAGATGTCCTCGAGCGCCTTGTGGGCGGTGATGAGCGTCAGGGCGCCGGGAACCTCGTAGCACTCGCGGCTCTTAAGGCCCACCAGGCGATCCTCGACCAGATCGAGACGGCCAAAGCCATTGTCGCCGGAGATCTTGTTGAGGGCGATGACGATCTCAGAGAGCTTCATCTTCTTGCCGTCGACGGCGACGGGCTTGCCGGCCTCAAACTCAATCTCGGTGTAGGTCGGGGTGTCCGGGGTGTCCTCGGGATTCTTGGTCATAACCCAAGCGTCGTCGAGCGGCTCATTCCAGGGATCCTCCAGGTGACCGCACTCAATGGCACGACCCCACAGGTTGTCGTCGATGGAGTAGGGGTTGTCGTTGGCACCCTCGGGAACCGGCACGTTGTGGGCGTGGGCATAGGCGACCTCGTCGGGGCGACACTTCAGGTCCCACTCGCGAACCGGGGCGATAACCTTGAGCTCGGGGTCGAGGGCCTTGACGGCGGCCTCAAAACGGACCTGGTCGTTACCCTTGCCGGTGCAGCCGTGGGCGACGTAGGTCGCGCCAAACTCGTGGGCGACCTCAACAAGCTTCTTGGCAAGCAGCGGGCGAGACAGGGCGGAGAGCAGCGGATACTTGTTCTCGTACATGGAGTTTGCTGCAATGGCTTTGGTCAGGAACTCATCGGAGAACTCGTCGCGCAGGTCGAGCACCTGGCAATCGAGAACGCCCAGGTCGAGCGCCTTCTGCTTCTTGGCATCCAGTCCGGTCTCTTCCTGGCCCACGTTGCCGCAGACACAAACGACATCGAGATTCTTCTCGTCCTGGAGCCACTTGACACATACGGATGTATCAAGACCACCGGAATATGCGAGAACGACTTTTTCCTTGCTCATGGCTGTTTCCTTTCGCCCTTGGTAGCTAGTTAGAACATCGGTCAGTTGCAAGTCATTTCAAGGTCATATACCGTGCAATATCAGGTTAAATAGCAAAAATCAGCACATACATGCCCTAGAAACATGCAGCAATGTCGTGCTAAAACCCAACGACCTCAAAATGACTCTGTTGAGGCAATTCGCCCCATGCGGACAGAGACGATTGTTATCGTCGTCGGGAAATTGCGCGCTGGCGTCGGATGGCATTGTCTGCAGTGGTGATGATCGTTACGAACTGCATCTGCCTCTCCTTTCACCTATCGCCGGGCGCAATTCTAATATCGTAAACGGTACCTTTTCCTCGGTAAGCGGTTGTTTTTCCGTCTCCGTTTTCGATGGTCGCTATATTACGCTAAAGTGCCCGCAGCACAAGCGACAAATTCAAATTTCTGAAAAGTTTTTTCATTACTTTGTGAAGCGTGGTGCAAATACGCTCCGTTCCTGCGAAAATACGCCCGACTACGAATTGATGGCTATAACGTCTGAAACAATCTCGAAACGAAAGGCTCGCTTTTATGCAAACTTACGAATCGGACGCCAATATCGGAAACATTAAGATTCTCGCCGTCGACATGGACAAGACGCTGCTGACCGACGAGCGCGTGCTGCCCCAGGGTCTTGATGAGCGCCTAGACAAGCTCGCCGACGCCGACATCGTATTCTGCCCCGCCAGCGGACGTCCCGCCCCCAAGCTCGAGGAGATGTTCGAGGGCGTCAAGAACCGCCTCGCCTTTTGTCCCGACAACGGAGCGTGCGTGATCTATCGCGGCAGCTATATCTATAAGAGCACTATTGACGTGGAGCTGTATCAGCAGGTCTTGAGCCGTGCCTCGGAGGATCCGCGCGCTGTCCCCGTCCTTTGCTGCTTCGACGAGTTCTACGTGCTTGCCCGCGACCATCAATACCACGACGAGATCAGCGTCTACTACAACACAATCAACTACGTCGACAGCTTTGATGGCATTGATTTCGAGTCCAACAAGATTTCGGTCTTCTTCCCCGGCTACGACGCCGAGCCCGCTTTCCGCGAGACCTATAGTCCCGAGTTCTCGGACAAGCTCTACGTCACCAACGCCGGGCGCGAGTGGATCGACTTTATGAACCTGGGCGTCGACAAGGGCGCCGGCGTCGCGCACCTGTGCGAACACCTGGGCATCGATATTGCCGACGCCGCCGCCGTGGGCGATACGTACAACGACATCCCCATGCTGGAGCGCGTCGGTCACAGCTTTATCGTAGACAATGCCGAGGAGCACATGAACGCGCACGCCAAGTGGCGCATTCCGAGCAACAACGACGGGGGCGTACTGACGCTCATCGACGCCATCTTGGCGGCTCGTTAACGTAGCTCATCGGACCTGGCCGGGCGAGGCGGGTAAGTTTTTCGCTCGGTCAGGTCCTGGGCTCGCTCGGAAAGCACATTAAGTGCTTTCCGGCTCGTGCGGAATCTACGAAAAACTTACCCGCCTCGCCCGGCCAGGTCCTGCGGTGACTTGCTTGCCGCCTGGATGGCGTCTTGGCGTCTAGATACTTGGCTGATTTTTTTGGAATGAAGGGGGCTCCTTGTTGGCAAGGAGCCCCCCTCTGGTTTTGGTTACTTTGGAATTGTGGATGCTTCCCTATTTAGCGTCGGCCCAGGTTATGCCGGTGCTGGCTTCGGCGATTAGGGGGACGCGGAGGTCTACGACGTGCTCCATGACGTCGCGGACCATGGTGGTTAGGCGCTCGACTTCGTCGATGGGGCACTCAAAGTCCAGTTCGTCGTGTACCTGCAAGATCATGTGGGCGGCAAAGCCCTCCTCTTCCAGACGGCGGCTTACGCGGGCCATCGCGATCTTGATGATGTCGGCGGCGGTGCCCTGCATGGGATGGTTCATGGCCGTGCGCTCGCCAAAGCCGCGGAGTTGCGGGTTTTTGGCCTTGAGCTCGGGAATATGGCGTCTGCGGCCATACATGGTCTCGGCGTAGCCCGTCTGCTTGGCGCGCGCCACTACGTTGTCGAGGAACGTACGCACGCCCGGGTAGGCCTCGTAGTAGCGGTCGATCATGTCGCGTGCCTCGGCCATCGAGATATGCAGCGACTGCGACAGGCCGTAAGCCTGCTGACCATACACGATGCCAAAGTTCACGGCCTTGGCGCGACTGCGCAGGTCGGGCGTTACCTCGAACACGGGAACGCCAAACACGCGCGCCGCCGTCTCGGCATGGAAGTCCTCGCCCTCGTTAAAGGCGCGCACCAAGTGCTCGTCACCCGAGAGATGCGCCAGCAGACGCAGCTCGATCTGCGAGTAGTCCACCGCCAAAAAGACGCTTCCCTCGCCTGCCGAAAACGCCGTCTTGACGGTACGACCCAGCTCCGAGCGCGTCGGGATGTTCTGCAGGTTCGGGTCGCTCGAGGACAGACGCCCCGTTGCTGTGATGGTCTGGTTGTACGTAGTGTGCACACGACCGTCACCACGGCGTAGCGGGCCCAGCGTGTCCAGATAGGTGGACTTGATTTTGGACTTCTCACGCCAGTCCAAAATCAGGCGCACGATCTCGTGGTCGCGGGCAAGGTCACTCAGCACCTTGGCGTTGGTCGAATAATAGCCGCGCTTAGTCTTCTTGAGGCCCTTGGTCGGAAGCCCCATCACATCAAAGAGCACATGCGACAGCTGCATGGGACTGCCAATATTAAAGGTCTCGTCACCCGCCAGGTCACGAATGCTGCGCTCGACCTCGGCAATCTGAGTCGCCAGGCCCTCGGACAGACTATGCAGACGGTCGGGGTCTACGAGCATGCCCGCGCGCTCCATCTTGGCAAGCACCGGCACAAGCGGCATCTCGATGCCGTCGAACACGTTGGTGGCGTTCTCACGGGCCATGCGGTCGCGCAGCGGTGCGACCAGCGCCAGCGTTAAGGCCGCCGTGCGAGCGGCGGGCGCGGGGGCGTCCTCGCCGGCACCCTCTGCACCGCGCGCCGCAGGCAGCGCCATCTGCAGATAGGTATCGGCCAGATACGCCTCATCGAACTCGGAGCGGTCGGAATCCAGCAGGTAGGCGGCAACCACGGTATCGAAGATGCGCGTGGAATCGACTGCCAGCGGGTCCATAAGCTCGGGCTCAGAAGAATCGATGGGCGAAAGCTCGTGCAACAGCGCCTTCATATCCGGGCTCGCCACGCGACCCTCCATAAACAGACGCGCGAGCACGCCGGCAATCACGCCGTGGACGAAGTTGAAGCCCTCAACCTCAGCCGCCGCACAGCTGTCGCCCTCCTCGAGCGCGAACAGGCCCTTGGACGTCGCCAGCCACAGCGTGCGCGTCAGTCCAAAGAGCGCGCCCTCTTCCTTGTCGTCGTCCACCACGGCGGCAACCCACTCGCCGGCATCAATCGCGCGGGAGACCTCAGCCGCAACGGCACCAAGCGCGTCAGCATCGCCGGCGGCTGAGCGAACCATAGCAGGTATCTCAAACACACTGGAGGCAGCAGCCCCGCTCTCGCCGCCGATCAGCGCCAAGAAACGGTTCTGCATGGCGGTGATACCAAGCGTACCCAGCGCCGCGGAAACCTCATCGGCAGAAAACGCCGGGAAGGACGTCGCCTCAAAGTCGAGCTCGACGGGCGCATCGGTGCGAATTGTCGCAACCTTGCGGCTCAGTAGTGCGTCATCGATGTGTGCACGCAGGTTCTCGCCCATCTTGCCCTTGACCTCGTCGGCATGCGCGATGACTTCGTCCAGGCTACCGTACTTCGCAATGAGCGCACTCGCCTTTTTGGGGCCGATGCCCGGTACGCCGGGGATGTTATCCGACGTGTCGCCCTTCAGACCGTAAAAATCGGGCACAAGCGCCGGCGTAATGCCGTGATACAGGTCATCCACGCTCTCGGGCGTCATAATCGCTACGTCGGACAGGCCCTTACGGGTCGAGACCACGTTGACGTGCTCGGTAACAAGCTGATACATGTCGCGATCACCGGTCACCAGCAGCATGTCACAGCCGGCCTCTTCACCCAGGCGCGCCATGGTTCCCAGGATATCGTCGCCTTCCCAGCCCTCGGACTGCAGAATCGGCACGTTGAGCGCGGTGAGCAGCTCCTTAATCATAGGGAACTGCGCATGCAGATCGGGGTCCATGGGCGGGCGTTGCGCCTTATACTGCGGCAGCATCTCCATGCGCACGCGCGGCTTACCCTTGTCAAACGCCACGACCACACCGTCGGGGTTAAAGGCATCAATCATCTTAAGAAACATGTTCAGAAAGCCAAAGATCGCGTTGGTGGGGCGACCGTCCGGCGCGTTCATGGTCGGCGGCACGGCGTGAAAGGCGCGGTGCATGAGCGAGTTGCCGTCGATAACGGCAAAAGTGCGGCGCTTGTCAGACATATTAAATACCTCGCTTTGGGCTGGGCACGGTTTGCTCACTCCAGTTTACACGCTCCCCGCCCCGCGGCCACCTCACATCAAGCTCCCCCGCCACCGTGAGCCCGCGCGTGATACGATGGCTCACGGTACATCAACCAGCACGATCGATCCGAAAGGAGCCTGCGTCATGGAGCGTCCCTGCGCATGGAAAAAGTACACGCCACAGCAAGTCGAGGAGCTCGAGGAGCTTTGCCGCGGCTATAAGCAGTTTTTGAGCGAGAACAAGACCGAGCGCCTGTGCGTCAAGACCGGCATCAAGATGGCCGAGGAGGCGGGATACGTCGACCTGGAGACCGTGATCGCCGAAGGCCGCGAGCTCAAGGCAGGCGACAAGGTGTACGCCGCCAATCACGGCAAGGACCTCATGCTCGTCAACCTGGGCAACGCCCCGCTCGAGCAGGGCTTTAACATCCTGGGCGCCCACGTGGACTCGCCGCGCCTAGACCTTAAGCAGAACCCCGCCTTCGAGGCCGGCGACATGGCCTACCTCGACACGCACTACTACGGTGGCGTCAAGAGCTACCACTGGGTGGCCTCCCCGCTCGCACTCGTAGGCGTCATCTGCAAAAAGGACGGTACCACCGTCGACATCAATATCGGCGACAAGGCGGACGACCCGGTCTTTACCATCTCCGACCTGCTGATCCACCTCTCGAGCGAGCAGATGTCCAAACCTGCCAAGGACGCCGTCGATGCCGAGATTCTCGACGTGATCGTGGGCGGCCGCCCCGTCAAGTTTGACGAGGACGACAAGGACGCCCCCAAGGAGCCCGTCAAGCAGATGTTCCTGGATATCCTCAAGGAGCAGTACGACGTCGAGGAGGAGGACTTCCTCTCCGCCGAGATCGAGGTCGTGCCCGCCGGCCCCGCCCGCGACATGGGCCTCGACCGCTCCATGATTCTGGGCTATGGCCATGACGACCGCGTCTGTGCCTACCCCTCCATGCTCGCCCAGATCAACGTCACCAACGTGGAGCGCACGAGCATCACGCTCATCGTCGACAAGGAGGAGATCGGTTCCGTGGGTGCCACCGGCATGACGAGTCGCTTCTTCGAGAACACCGTCGCCGAGATCATGATGCTCGCCGGCGAGGACAGCCCGCTGGCTCTGCGCCGCGCGCTCGCCCGCAGCCGTATGCTCTCCTCCGACGTGTCCGCCGGCTTCGATCCGGGCTATGCCGGCAAGTTCGAGACCAAGAACGCCGCCTTCATGGGTCGCGGCCTGTGCTTTAACAAGTACACGGGCAGCCGCGGCAAGGGCGGCTCTAACGACGCCGACGCCGAGTATGTGGCCCTCGTCCGCGACATCATGGACGAGGCCGGCGTGGACTTCCAGACCTGCGAGCTCGGCCGCGTCAACGCTGGTGGCGGCGGCACCATCGCCTACATCATGGCCAAGTACGGCATGAACGTCATCGACTCCGGCGTTGCCGTCCTGTCCATGCACGCCCTGTGGGAGGTCGCCAACAAGGCCGACATCTACGAGGCATATCGCGGTTACAAGGCCTTCATCGAGCGAGCCTAACCAACCCTTCATCAGTTGCGGTGAAATACGGACTAAACTGGCCCATAAACGGCCAAAACAGACCGTATTCCACCGCAACTTTTTTGGCAGAGGAGAGTCCATGCTGCAGGTCATCATTTCGCCCGCCAAGCAGATGCGCGCGGCCCAAGATGCTTTTGAAGTCCTGGGCATCCCACCCTTTGTGCGCGAGACGGCTCGCCTCCACCGCGCACTGCTAGATATCGAGCGGAATGAAGGCAGCGGCGGCCTGCAGGCGCTGTGGAACGTGAGCGACAAACTGCTGGGACCTTGCCTCAACACACTGCATGAGTTCGGGCCCATCCTGAAAAGCGGCGATCTCGACAATCCCGCACTCGCCCGTCACCTCTCCCCTGCCGTCATGTCCTATCACGGCATTCAATACCAGAGCATGGCACCCGAGGTGATGGATTCCGCACAGCTCGCATGGCTGCAAGACCATCTGTGGATCCTCTCCGGCCTCTACGGGTGCGTTCGTCCCTTTCATGCCGTCGAACCGTATCGGCTGGAGATGGGCGCGAAGCTTGTCGTCGACGGTGCCCGAGACCTCTACGCATTTTGGAGCGATAAGCTCGCGCGGGCTATCGCCCCGGCAGGCTCAAACACCACGATCGTCAACCTCGCCAGCGTAGAGTATGCCAAAGCCGTTCTGCCCCACCTCGCGGGCGACGCCACAGCCGTCACATGCCTCTTTGGCGAGGGCATCCGCAACGGGAAGCCCATCCAACAGTCGACCGCCAGCAAAAAGGCGCGCGGCTCCATGGTGCGGTGGATGGCAGAAAACAAGCTCAAGGATGCAAGCGAACTTACCGCATTCAACATCGGCTATCGCCACGTCCCCGAGCTCTCATACCTAGGCACCCTCATGTTCATCAACGAACAGATGCTCTAGAGCCGGCACCCAACACTGACCCGCTCAGCCTTCTCTATATAACTTGCGGTGGAATAATTCCTATTTGAGCCTTTTTCGCACAATCAGGAACTATTCCACCGCAACTTTTATGAATTGGCTGCTAGGCTCGACACCTATTCTGCTAGACCGTCGGCCTTTGCAATCCCGTTTGTCGAACCGTCCTGATAGACAATCTTGACGTGCTCGACCTCGGACACCGCAACACCCGACGGGGGCTCCAGGCGCCATTCCGTCAGCGCGATATCCATCGTCGTGGGCACATCCCCTTGATCTTTGAGCTTCACCGTCAACGTTTTGAACGTCGCATCATACGTCACGCGTTCGATTTCCTCACCAGGAATAGACCCACCACTCAGCTGCAACTGCACAAACTCATCGCACGGGTACCAATAATCGCCCGGAACGGCGAGCGTATTGGCATTACCGCCAGTACTCCTCACCGTCATAATCGGTAGGCTATCATCAGCCTCGAACTCCCATGCAGCGCCGCCGCGACCACCAAACGTCCAGATACAAAAGGCAATCACCAGCACGGCAAGCACCGCAAAACCGATCGCGACAAGGCCATGGTGCGCACGGCTTTCCTCGGCCGATACATCCCATTGCGTCTCTCGATATAGATGCTTGTCTTCCATGTTCGCCTCCTCACAGGCACGCTCGTTAGGCCAATCGTACCCATTCGAGCTATACTTGAGCCCATTACATAAACGGGGGGCTTGCAGGACAAGACGGCAGGCTGAGATTGGGCGCGCCCGCCCTGACCCGCAAACCTGATATGGGTAATGCCAACGAAGGGAGCCGTGCCAATGAGCACACAGACCGAGCCCAAGCTCGTCACGCAAATCGACTTCGCCCGCGCCGGGCAGATCACACCGCAGATGAAGGAGGTCGCCGAGCGCGAGCATCGCGACCCCGAGTACATCCGCGAGCGCGTGGCCGACGGCCGCATCGCCATTCCTGCCAACATCGTGCACATCAAAAAAGGCATGCGCGCCTTTGGCGTCGGTGAGGGCCTGTCCACCAAGGTCAACGTGAACTTGGGCATCTCGGGCGACAAGGCCGATGCCGCCGAGGAATGGAAGAAGGTCAAGATCGCCGAGGACTTTGGCGCCGACGCCATCATGGACCTCTCCAACTCGGGCAAGACGCGCCAGTTCCGCCAGCAGCTCATCGACGAGACGCCGCTCATGGTAGGTACCGTCCCCATGTACGACGCCATCGGCTACATGGAAAAGCCGCTGGTCAAGCTTACCAAGGACGACCTGTTCGAGGTCGTGCGCGCGCACGCCGAGGACGGCGTGGACTTTATGACCATCCACTGCGGCATCAACAAGTCGGTCACAAAGACCTTTAAGGAGACCGGCCGCCTCATGAACATCGTGAGCCGCGGCGGCTCGCTGCTGTTTGGCTGGATGGAGGTCACCGGTAACGAGAACCCGTTCTATGAGTTCTACGACGAGCTGCTCGAAATCTGCCACGAGTACGACGTGACGATTTCGCTCGGCGACTCCTGTCGCCCGGGCTGCCTCTACGACTCCAACGACGCCACCGAGACCGCCGAGATGATCGAGCTGGGCAAGCTGTGCAAGCGCGCATGGGCCGCCGGCGTCCAGGTTATGGTCGAGGGTCCGGGCCACATGGCGCTCGACGAGATCGCCGCCAACATGAAACTGCAGAAGCGCCTGTGCCACAACGCCCCGTTCTATGTGCTCGGGCCGCTGGTGACCGATATCGGCGTGGGCTACGACCACATCACCGCTGCCATCGGCGGCGCTATCTCCGCCAGCTCCGGCGCCGACTTCCTGTGCTACGTGACGCCGGCCGAGCACTTGTGCCTGCCCAACGCCCAGGACGTGCTCGACGGCCTCATGGCCACCAAGATTGCCGCACACGCCGCCGACATCGCCAAAAAGGTGCCCCACGCCCGCGACATGGACGACAAGATGGGCCAGGCACGCCGCAAGCTCGACTGGGACGCCATGTGGAAGTGCGCGCTCGACCCGGTTACGGGCAAGAAGCGCTACGAGGAGTCCCCCGCCGCCACCGAGGGCACTTGCACCATGTGTGGCAAGATGTGCGCCGTCCGCACCGTCAACAAGATCTTCGAGGGCACCACGATCGACCTCGGCATGGAGGACTAACCCTGTCGCCGCGGCCGCTTCTGGCGGCGAGCTGGTGCCTGTCAATTGTTGACTTGTGAACATTTACTTACACTTGCGTAGAGATTGCATCGCCCGCCCGGGTTCGGCATAGAGTCGGCCCGGGCATCTTTATAATGCTGGCTTAAAGACCCATTTGATTCCGACCGAACAAGGGAGCGAACATGGATCGTAGTAAGGTACCTGCCGTCCTGTCCATCGCGGGATCCGATTCCAGCGGTGGCGCCGGCATTCAGGCCGACATCAAGACCATCACGGCGCACCGCCTGTATGCCGAGACGGCCATCACCGCCATCACCGCACAGAACACCTTGGGCGTCACCGCCGTACAGGATATCTCGCCAGATATCGTAGCCGCGCAAATTGACGCCGTTTTTGACGATATCCGCCCGAACGCCGTCAAGATCGGCATGGTTTCTTCTGTCGAGATTATCGAAGTCATCGCCGACCGCTTGAGCGCCTGGAACGCAACAAACGTGGTCGTCGACCCCGTCATGGTAGCCACCTCGGGCGCACGGCTGATTGCCGAAGATGCCGCCGAGGCGCTCGCCCGCCGCCTGTTCCCGCTAGCGACGGTTATCACGCCCAATATTCCCGAGGCCATGGCCCTGCTCGACTACGAGGTCGACTCCGAGCGCACGCAGCAAAATGCTGCCATGCTCCTCACCCGCCGCTTTGGTTGCGCGTCTCTCGTTAAGGGCGGGCATTTTGTCAACGAGGCCAACGATGTGCTAGCAGAGCCCGCGCCGCTCGATGACGAGGGCAACCACCTGGGCGATCCGCTCACCACGTGGTTCCGCCACAAGCGCATCGAGACCGGCAACACGCATGGCACCGGTTGCACGCTCTCGTCCGCCATCGCCTGCGCGCTGGCCCAGGGCATGGTTCTTGCCGACGCCGTCAACGCCGGCAAGGCCTACCTAACCGGCGCTCTCGCCGCCGGCTTTGACATGGGCAAAGGCTCCGGCCCCGTTAACCATATGTGGCAGTATTAAGACTCGCAGTTCAAAACCACCGCAAAGGGGACAGGCACCTTTGCGGTGGTTCCCACAAACATCTCGATCTGTAACAGTTAGAGTCCATTTTTCGGCCCACCTGTTACAAATCGAGACATCCAAATTCCATTGAGAAGATAATCTCGATGTGTAACATTAACTCGGCAAAATCGACCCTAGATGTTACAGATCGAGACAAACGACCGATATCGACCTAAAATAATCTCAATCTGTAACATCTAGCCCGTTTTCGGCCTTACAACTGTTACAGATCAAGACAAATCAACGAAACAAGCCACCGCAAGGAGAACTATTGTGGTGGTTTGGGGCCGTGCTACTCACCGAGCATCTCTTGGAGCTTGGCCGCCACGGCGTGACCCAGGCTCTCATGGCTTTCGGACATCATATGCAGATAGTCGATATCGCCCGGCTCGGCAAACTCCGCTGCATTCAAAAAGTCGCAGCCAAACTGCTCGGCTACGTGCGCATAGTATTCAGCAAAATGCTCCGAGGCCTCGACGGAACGCTCGTCAAAATCGGTCATATATACATCGGCGATTTGCGGCTTGATCTTGATAGGTGCCATCAGCAGAATACGCGGGCAGGGTGCGGCATTGGTCCAGGGAAATGCACGCACCGCGCGAATCAGCGCCATGGTGCCACGGGCAATATCGGAGGCCGTCACACCAAAGACCGTCTTGCAATCGTTGGTTCCCAGCATAATAACGATCGCATCCAGCGGCTTATGGGCCTCGAGCAGCATCGGCAGTGCGCGGATGCCGTTAAGATTGGTGTTCAGATGGCACATGTCGTCGCGTACCGTCGTGCGGCCGTTGAGGCCTTCTTCAATTACATGCCAGCCCTCGCCTAAGTCACGTTGGGCCACGCCGCACCAGCGCACATCCTGCGCATAGCGCACCGCGGTGCCGTCGCGCATGCCCGCCGGATCGTAACCATAGGTGTTGCTGTCGCCAAAGCATAGAACGTTTTTCATCGTAAGCCCCTCGCTCAGTAAAAAGCCGACGGAAGCAGCCTCTCCCGCCGGCTCGACCTATCTGTCAGCACGTACCGATTACAGGTACTTGCGCCAATCGTCCTCGTCCTCATCATCCTCGGTAGCAGCCTGGGTCTGCTCGGCGGCGCGAGCTGCCGCAGCGCGAGCGGCAACCTGGGCATAGGACTCCTCGTTGCGCTCGGGGAAGTTTGCCAGCACGTGCTCGAACTTGGCAAAATCCTCATCCCAGCGCGTAGAAGGCACGGCAAAGAAGACTTGCTTGACCTTAAAGTCGCCCGACGCGAGCTCCTTGCGGAAGAGCTCGGCCACGGCCTCTGCGTCAAAGCCGTTGTTGTCGCAGCCCCAAGCGCCCAGCACGAGCTTCTCGCGACCTAGCTCGTCGCAGATGGCAAGCACAAAGCGAATGCGGTCGCGCAGGGCGTCCAGCAGAGCATCGTCGCTCACGCGATACTCCTGGCGGGCGCGCTTAACGTTGGGCGCGGCGGCCACGATCACGTCGGCGTATGCATGCACGTGGTTGCGGTCGAAGCGCACCGCAGGCACCACCAGCGCACGGTTGCGGTAAAGCTCGCAGTTGATGTTGCGGCGACGGTTCTCGCCGTACCATTTGCGCTGCTTATCGAGAACGTTGTACAGATACGAATCGGCGCACAGCGTGGCCTCCTGGCCCAGATAGCCCTGGATGTAGCCACCGCCCGGGTTGGTGAACGAGGCAAAGGCGAGCACGGCCATGTCGCAGAACTGCGCATAGCCACGACCGTTGTCCAGGATGGCCTGCGTGGCGGAGGCATCGAGCACGGTGACCTCAGGCAGAACCGGAGCGGGCTCCTCAGCAGGCGCGGACTCAGCTTCGGCGATTTCCTCGGCAGGCTCAGGCGCTGCCTCGGTCTCGGGCGCCGTCTCGGTCTCGGCAGCCTCCGCGCCCTCGACGTCCTCGGCAACCTGTTCTTCGGCGGCCACAGCACTCTGAACCTTGGCCTTCATCGCCGCGACAAAACCGGCAGGCATACCATCGAACTCGCACACGCCGGCAAGCGAACGCTCGATATCCTTGGCGCACGCTTCGGACACAGTTGCCACGTGACGCTCGGCGGCCTTGGCACGGGCCTCGCGCTTGGGATTGGGCTGACCCGCTCGGTTGGACCTGCGGTTACGGTTCCTGTTGTCGACGTCTGCCATAAGTGGTCACCTTTCCTGTCGCTGCCGCTATCGGCTTTTCCCATCCATGATACCCCGCCGAGTACAAAAAAGACGGCCCCGAAGGACCGCCTTTCGCATCGATTTACACGCACGGCAAGCACCGCCGCAATTCGCCACTAGTCGCGACGGCCAAGGATGTTCAGGATGCGCAGGAACACGTTGATAATGTCCACGAACAGATTGGACGCCATGAGCACGGCGTTGGGCAGCGTAGGCGGCACCGTCGTGGCAACATAGGTGTCGTAGCCAATAAAGCCGGCGAACACCACGATTACGATCAGGTCGGTGATGGTCTGCGAGACGCCCATGAACATCAGCACGATCTCAACCAGAATAGTGGCGAGCAGAATGCCAAAACCGATGCCATATACGCGCTGGAAAAACTTGGGGAACGTCACGCCCAAGGCGCCAAAGACAAAGGTGATGGCGGCCGTGGCGATAAAGGCAGTGTTGATGGTGGGCAGGTCGTAGTTGGCAAGGCCAAACGACGCGGTCAGGCCAAAGGTGCTCGCAAAGATTACGTAGCCCACAAGGGACAGGCCCACGGACTGCTTGCTGGCGGCGGCCGACATCATGACCATGCCGACGATGGTCAAAATAAATGAGCCAAAGACCAGCGGCAAAGCGGCGCCGCTCATCATCATGCGCGCAAACGACATGGTGCTCGTAAAGTAAGCACCGACGCCCATGGCGCAAAAGCCCAAAAAGATCAGGGCAGACATGGCAAGATTATACGCACGCGGCGACATCTCCTTGGCACGGCTTGCGCCGGTTTCGATGGGGCCGTTCTGATAGCCCTGAATATCGTTCATAATTTCGTCCTTTCAAAAGCGCCGCGACAGCGCAGTAGCTGACAAGATTCCTGTCATTGTACCCGAATGCCGTACGTCCTTACCTACGGCGCTCGCCCTCAAGCGTACGATCAAAGGCCCAGACCCACCAACGCATCACGTGTGCCTGCGAGCCGTCTGCCCGCTCGCGCGTCTGGTCCTCCAGATACAACTCGGTCGCGTGCCCGCCAAAACGCACCTTATATGTTGCCGTACGGATGCCGTGGACCATCAGGCCAAACCCGGTGGTCGAGATAATTTCGTCGATCGTAAAACAACGGCCGTCGACCCAGCAGACGGTGACCGGCACGACCTGTCCGCCCGCGAGGATGCGGGCCACGACGTCCACATACTGCTTGTGCACGCGCCGAGTTTTGCCGTCTGTCTGTCGATATTCCATGCCTCCTATTATCGAACGCATGTTTGCATGTTGTAAAGCGAACAGACTGTGGTTTTGGAGTGTCGTAGTAATCGCACGTGTCCGCATGGCGTGTTAGCAAAAAGAACACCCGCGGTCAACAGGGCTAATATTCAATTTTAGTGCCAAAAAGTTCACTTCTCCCATCAGAACTCGGTAAAGAGACCCGCAGGAGGTGATACGATTTATCATGTTTTTGTAACGTGTCTGCAAACTTCGAGAAAGCCCATATATGGACGTAACGTTCTCAACCTTCCTCGGCCAAATTGTGTCGAACCCAGTCCTTGCCGTCACCGTGATCCTCGCGTTGGGCGCCATCTTCGTCAATGGATGGACCGACGCGCCCAACGCCATCGCGACCTGCGTCACTACGCGTTGCATGCCCGCCCGCGCCGCCATTCTCATGAGCGCCGCATTCAACTTCCTCGGCGTGCTCATCATGACGCACTTTAACGCGAGCGTCGCCAACACCATCTCACATATCGTCGACTTTGGCGGAAACAGCACCATGGCGCTCGCCTGCCTATGCGCGGCGCTGTTCTCCATCGTCGTCTACGGCGCCACAGCGTCGCGTTTTGGCATCCCCACCTCGCAAAGCCACAGCCTTATCGCCGGCCTGACCGGTGCCGCCATCGCCCTCGGCGGTGCGAGCAGCGTCAACGTCCACGAGTGGATGAAGGTCATCTACGGCTTGGCGCTCTCCATAGGCCTGGGCTTTGTCATGGGCTGGGTCCTGTGCAAGCTCGTCTCGATTCTTTTCGCCGCCGCCAACAGGCGACGTGCCAATGTCTTCTTTAAATACGCTCAGATCGCGAGCGCCGCGGCCATGAGCTTTATGCACGGCGCGCAGGATGGACAGAAGTTCATCGGCGTGCTCTTTTTAGGCGTGGCCTTTGCCAGCGGCCAGACGAGCGTCGGCGATGCAGGCATCCCCATCTGGATTATGCTGCTGTGCTCGGCCACTATGGGCATCGGCACCAGCGTGGGCGGCGAGCGCATCATCAAGTCCGTCGGCCAGAGCATGGTCAAGCTCGAAAAGTACCAGGGCTTCTCCGCCGACCTGGCGGGCGCCGCGAACCTGCTGCTTGCCACCCTTACCGGCATCCCCGTGTCCTCCACACACATCAAGACCTGCGCCATCATGGGCGTCGGTGCCGTCAAGCGCCTCTCGGCCATCAACTTCGGCGTCGTCAAGGACATGATGTTCACCTGGTTCTTCACCTTCCCTGCCTGCGGACTCATCAGCTTTGTCATGGCCAAGCTGTTCATGATGTTCCTCTAATCAAACCGAGCGTCCATCCGGACCGCAACACTTCGCCCACCCGTCTTCGCCTCGAAAGGACCCACCCATGGCAAAGAAACCCGATTCGTTCTACTTTGATAACTACGTTGCCTGCGCCGACCTCGCCGTTCAGGCAGCCGAGCTGCTCACCAAGATTTTTGAGAACTTTGACCCCGCGCAGATCCACGACATGCTCGATAAGATGCATGCGATTGAGCATGCGGCCGACAAGAAGCACCATGAGCTCGAAGACGCCTTGCTCACCGCCTTTATCACCCCGCTCGAGCGCGAGGATCTGGATCTGATGAGCTGCTCACTCGACACCGTACTCGACCGCATCGAGGGCGTCGTGCAGCGCGTCTACTTCACCAACATCCAGAGCATCCATCCCGACGCCATCGTCATCGCCCACAAGGTGACTGACGCCTGCCGCGCCATGAAAGACCTGATGGTCGAGCTGCCCAACTACCGCAAGTCCAAGACCCTGCGCGAACTCGTCATCCAGATCAACACCATCGAGTCCGAAGCCGACGAGCTCTATATCAACGCCATGCGCAACCTGCACGTTAACGGCAAGGACCCGCTCGAGGTCATCGCCTGGCGTGACGTGTACGCCTTCCTGGAGTACTGCGCTGACTGCTGTGAGAATGTGGCCGATGTTGTGGATTCGATTGTCATGAAGAACAGTTAATTGGGGGTACATGTCCCACCGGTCGCGGGCCCGGCCACTAATAACCTTTTTCACTCCGGCTGCAAGCAGAGTCGTTCAAAAGGTTATTAGTGGCCGGGCCCGCTCCCTTATGCACCACCATTGGGAACTTTGGCTGATAGGTTTAGCGCAATGGGGGGGTTTGGCTGAAGGGACCTTTGGTATCCGTTCGGACACTTTGGCCCTTGATGAGCGTTTGGCCGATTGCTGCTTTGGGTACTGTTTGGGTTACTTTGGGTTTGTTTGATTTTTAATTGTTGGAGGGCTCGTATGTCTTATTTGGATCTGGCTCGGGGTCGGTATTCTTGTCGTGAGTTTGAAGATCGGGCTGTGGAGCAGGCTGTGGTGGATGCCATTGTTGAGGCTGGGCGTATTGCTCCTTCTGCTTGTAATAATCATCCAACCCGTGTGATGGTGTTGGATACGCCTGAGCTTCTGGAGAAGGCAGCTGCTTGTCAGCCTCGGTTTGCTCGTGATGAGTCTATCTTTGGCGCTCCGCTTGTCTTCCTTATTTGCAGCGTTACCGGTGATGCTTGGGTGCGCCCGTATGACCAGATGAATTCTAGTGAAATCGACACCTCAATCGTGTGTGATCAGATGATGATGGAGGCCACCGAGCAGGGCCTGGGAACGTGCTGGGTATGCCATTTTAAGCCTGAGGTGGCGCAGGAGCAGTTCAATCTGCCCAAGGGCGTCTATCCCTATCACATGCTCGTCTGTGGCTATCCTGCCGACCACATCGCCGATCCCGAGCATCGCGAGGCCCGCACCATTCCCCTCTCCGACTTCCTCCTCAAGTAGATTTTTGGGACATGCCTTAAAACCTATCCTTGACCGCTCACCCGTTCGCCGAGTTCTGCGCCACTATGTGCAGGGCTCGGTTTTTTATGATGCGCACCCTTGCATAGTCATAAAAAAGGACCCGCAAGCTGCGGGTCCTTTCTAGGCACTAAATTGTAGGCCGAATGTTAGTCCAGATCGTCGGCAGCGAAGTTGTCGATCGGAGCGAAAGGATCGGCCACGGGGACAACCGGGTCAGCGACGGGCAGCGGCTCGGCGGGAACAGTCACCGCAGGAGAAGCGGCGGAACCGACCGGCGTAGAGGCCATGAGGTCGGCCGGGAAGGAGTTCTGGGCATCGTCCATGAAGTGCTGGATGAGCTTGAGGTACTCGGCCTTGAACTCCTCACGGGAAGCCTTGAGACGATCGATCTCCTCGAGCTCGGCCTGCTTCTCGGTCAGAGCCTGGCGGATAACCTCGCGTGCCTTGGCGTCGGCCTCGTTGCGGATACGCTCAGCGTTCTCGTTGGCATCGTTAACGATGGTCTCAGCGGTCTGCTGGGCAGCGATCAGGGCAGCGGAAATCTGGCGCTCCTGAGCGGAGAAGTCAGGGGCGGGAGCAGCCACGGGGGCGGCAGGAACGGCCTGGGCGGGGGCATCCTGAGCCTGGGCAAGCTGAGCCTGCGCATCGGCAAGCTGCTGCTCGGTAGCAGTCAGACGACCCTTAAGGTCGACAATCTTAGCGAGCATAGCGTCAACCTCGGAGGACAGCGTCTCCAAGAAGACGTCGACCTCGGCAGGATCGTAGCCACGCTTGGCCTCAGAGAAAGTCTGAGCCTGGATGTCTGCAGGGGTAATAGCCATAACAAGTCTCCTTTTTCATCGCCTCGGCGCTACACGCCCGACGTAAGTTACTAAGTCAGTTCTACACGAGTATACCTATAAGAAGCTGCAGAACCAGCCTCTGCACCAACTGCAACGCAATAATCGCAACGACCGGCGAAAAATCGATACCGCCCATCGGCGGGATGAAACGACGGAACAGGTTGAGCCACGGACCGCACACGCTATCAAGCACCGCGGCAATATCCTGAAGCAAACCACCCTGCTTCATGGGAATCCACGTCATAAAGCAGTAGACGACAATGAGCGTGGAATAGAAGTTGAACAGCGTGTTGACCAGCTGGACGATAGTGTAGATGTTGATGGGAATCTCCTCGTCTTGTCTTTACTTAAGGTAGCCGTCGGCACGAAGCTTCTTGAGATCGGAATCTTTGACCTCGCAACCGGCGGGCAGCACCATGAACACGCGGTCGCCCACCTCCTTGACCGTGGCACCCAGACCGCAGGCAAAGCCGTAAGAGAAGTCCAAGACGCGCTTGGCAACTTCGGTGCGTACGCCCACAAAAATCAGTGCGACAGGCTGCTTGGTGCGAACGCGGCGCACCACGGTCTCCACGTCGTCATAGCTCTCGGGGCGCAGGACATAGGCCGGCAGCTGCGGCGTGGCGTTGATGATATTGCTCGCATAGGCCGAGGCATCGCTCGGTGCAGGCGCGGGTGCAGCGGCGGCACGGGCGCGGGTATTCTCGGCGTAGCTCGACGGCGTGTCATAGGCACCAGGACGATAACCGCTCGCAACACTGTCCTGCGAGCGCGAAGGCGGGTTATACGTCGTGGCATGGCGGGAGTCATCGCCGACCAGCTGCCCGGAGCGTGTATACACGGCAACCGACTCAGCTTCACCACGGCGCGTCTGACCAAGCAGGCCGTTGCTCGGCTCGTCTTGGGTGTAGAAGCCCTCGCCCGAAGCACCGCTGTAGCCGTTGCCCTGATAGCCATCGTCATAGCCATCATCGTAGCCGTAGTCGTCGTCCTGGCCATAACCCTGGTCGTAACCCTGCTGGCCGCCCAGGTGCATCTTATTTTTAATCTCGTCAAGGAAGCCCATGGTTGTGTCCTCTCGCGGTTTAGTGCAGGCGCCCCGATAATCAGTGCGCACTTCAGAGCCTTATTTTACTGCAAACTCCGGGCTAAATACTACCCTGCCCAGGCGAACGAGCGTAGAGCCCTCCTCAAGGGCAGGCTCAAAGTCTTCGCTCATGCCGCAGGAAAGCTCAGGCAGGTTCAAATCGGGATGCGCCGCCTCCAGCTCATCCCTCAGCTCACGAAGCCCCGCAAAGGTGCGGCGTGCCACATCCTTATTCCCCCGGGGCGCCATAGTCATAAGCCCCTGTACGCAAATTCCCTCAAGTTCCGCAAGCTCACCCGCGGCGGCGCGAATCTCATCGGGCGAAAAGCCTCCCTTCGACTCCTCACCACTCACATTGACCTCAATGAGCACACGCTGGGGGCCGGCGAGTTCGCCTGCCTCAATCTTGCGGACAGCACGGCTCGAGATCGCCTGCGCCAGATGCAGCGAACCCACCGAGTGAATCAGCTCGGCTGAGCCCAGCACCGCATTGATCTTATTGGTCTGCAGGTTGCCGATCATATCGAAGCGCACCTCGGGCAGCTCCGGATGCTCCGCCAAACCTGTGAGCTTGCGAACCAGCTCCTGCGGGCGATTCTCGGCAAAATGGCGATACCCCGCCTGGATGGCGGCAACGGTCTCATCGACACCAACGGTCTTGGACACGGCAATGAGGCGCGCGGCGTCGTGGGGACGGCCCGCGCGATCGAGCGCCGCATAAAAACGTTCCAGAATCTGCTCGCGGCGAGCGCGCATCAAGTCCAAATAGTTATCCATTGCCAATCGCCTCCGCTGACAGCCAAACAAGTAGTCCCATGCTAACGCAAGAGCGCGGCCCCGCATGTGCAAGGCCGCGCTCACTTAGGTATTTACAATCTTTCGACGAACGGGGTTACTTACTCCTCGTCGTCCTCGCCATCGTCCTCATCCTCAAGATGATCGAGCAGGTAGCGAAGACCCTCGCTGACCTCGTTAACGGGCACCTTGGCAACGTAGCGTGCATCGACGGCGGGCCTCATGATAACACCCTCGCCCGAAGGCACGCGCATGCTCTCGAGCTCATCCTCATCAGTGCAGGCGATATCACCGGCAGTCATACGCTGTCCGGTCAACAGGAAGGTCAGACGGCAGGCGGCATCGATGGAAATCGAGGCGATGCGATCGAGATAGCGCGATACCATGATGGCGCGGCGCAGGTCGTCATAGTTGCTGTCGTCGTCCATAAAATCGCCCGTGTCCATGCGGTTAAAGGTGCGGAAGAACTTCTCGTAGGCGGCGTGCACTGGCTCGTCCTCGACGGCCAAGTTGCAGATGATGGACATGTCGTTGGTGACGAGCGCAGAAAGCGAAGAGCCCAGCACCTGGTAGACGGCCTCAGCCTCGGCCTCGACCGTGCCGACAAGCTCCTTGGGCAGCGAGATGTCGGCCTTGATCATATGACGCGTGGCGCGGCAAATCTGGCGAACCTTATCGGTCATGCGCTGCAGGTTAAAGTCGACGTAGATGATCGTCTGCAGCAAGCGGAAGTCGGAGGCGACCGGCGACTGCGTGGCAATCAGGTTGTAGCAGACGGCCTCCAGGTTGGCGCAGCGTGCGTCAATCGAAAGCGTGCGCTTCTTGGTCTTGGTGGCGAGCTTGTGGTCGTCGGTCACATAGGCCTTCACGGCATCGTGGAGGGCCAGATCGACGGCCTCGTAGATGCTCAGCATCTCGTGACGGGCCTCGATGAGCTGACGGGAAAACAGTTTGCGCATGGTTCACTCCAATCAGTTGGGTGCGGTCATGCCGCCCGCACAGTGAATACGCACCGGACCAGATCCGATCGGCTTGGGACTAGTCGCACCGATCAGCCAAAGCGGCCGGTGATATAGTCTTCCGTCCGCGAGTCCACCGGGCTGGTGAAGATCGCGTCGGTTTGACCATACTCGATGAGCGTAGCGGGCTCGCCGGCAACTTCCTGCAAGAAGAATGCGGTGTAGTCGCTAATGCGAGCTGCCTGCTGCATTGAATGCGTGACGATGATGATCGTCATCTCGGGCGCCAGCTCGGCCATCAGATCCTCGACCTTAGAGACGGACGTGGGGTCGATGGCGGAGCAGGGCTCGTCCATCAGAAGGACATCGGGTTGCACCGCAAGCACGCGCGCGATGCACAGACGCTGCTGCTGACCGCCCGAGAGCGCCAAACCATCCTTGTTGAGCTGATTGGATACCTCTTTCCAGAGGTTGGCGCGCTTGAGCGATTCTTCCACGATGTCATCGAGGTCACTTTTGCTAGTCACGCCCTGCAGACGAGGGCCAAAGGCGACATTCTCGAAGATGGATTTAGGAAACGGGTTGGGCTGCTGAAAGATCATGCCCACGCGACGACGGAGATCGACCGGGTCGACACCCTCGGCATAGATATCGTTGCCGTCGAGCGTCATGGTGCCCTCGACGCGCGTGCCCTCGATCAGGTCATTCATGCGGTTGATGCAGCGCAAAAACGTCGACTTGCCGCAGCCCGAAGGGCCAATGAAGGAGGTGATGGCGTTTTTGGCGATGTTGAGGTCAAGCCCCGTCAGCGCATGAAAGTCACCGTACCAAAAGTTGAAATCCTTGGCCGTAATGGCCGCTTGCTCCAACGTGGGAGCGGACTGATAAACGGACATGGGACTCCTTAACTAGCGACGCTTGCGCGACAGGAAGCGCGCAAACAGGTTGAAGGCCAGAATGATCACCATCAGCAAGAGCGCGGTGCCGTAGGCTGCGTTCATGTTGATGCCGTCGTTGGCAAGCAGATACAGGTGAACCGTCATGGGGCGGCCGGAATCGAGCGGCGAAATAGGTAGATTGATGGCCTGCCCCATGGTATAGAGCACCACCGCGGTCTCGCCGATGGCACGGCCGATGGCGAGAACGATGCCCGTGGCAATACGGCCAAAGGCAGAAGGAAGCACGATCTTGGAGACAACCTGCCACTTGGTGGCGCCCAGGCCATATGCGCCCCAGCGGATATAGCGCGGAACGGCGCGAATGGCCTCTTCGGTGGTACGCATGACGATGGGAAGCATCAAGAGCGCGAGTGCCAGGGCGGCCGAGACCATCGAAAGGCCCAGGCCCATGGCCTCGACAAACAAGGCGTAGCCAAACAGGCCCATAACGATGGAGGGCACCGAGGCCAAAGCGTCAGCAGCGTAGCGAATGAGCTCGACGACCTTGCCCTGCTTGGCGTACTCGGCCAGATAGACGGCTGCCAGCACAGCGATCGGCGTGCAGATAAGCATGGCGAGCGCCGTCACGTAGACGGTCGAGACGATCGTGGGCCAAATTCCGCCCTCGGCGTTGACGCCTTGGGGCCAACCGAAGATAAAGTCGAGCGAGATATGTGGCAGGCCGTTGATGACCACGTAGGCGATGATAGCGACCAGCACCAGCGTGGTGATGTAGGCAGCGGCACGAAACACGCCAAGCATGATCTTGTTGGACAGGTCCTTGTTGATGCGGCCCTTCTTGCCGTGGGAAAGGGCACGCTTGATGCGCTCGCGCGACGAGGTCGTATCGACCGTCGTGTCAACGGAATCGGACATAGCCTACCCCCTCTTCTTCTTGGAAATCAGACGGACGATGCCCACCAGCGTGGCGGAGATGATAAACAGGACCACGCCCATGCCGAACAGCGCCGAGCGATGCAGACCCGAGGAATAGCTCATGTCGAGCGCGATCTGGCTCGTGAGCGTCGAGATAGGGCTCGCAATGCTGTCGGGAATAACCGGGGCGTTACCCACGACCATGAGCACGGCCATGGTCTCTCCGATGGCACGGCCCATACCCAGCACGATGGCATCCACGATACCCAGCTTAGCGGCAGGTAGCACGACCTTATAGATGGTCTGCCACTTAGTAGCACCCATGGCATACGATGCCTCGCGAATGCCCATGGGAATGGAATTGAGGGCATCGATGGTGAGCGTGGTGATGGTAGGGACGATCATGATGGCGAGCACAAACCACGCCGTCAGCGCACCAAAACCAAGGCCGCCGGTCAGTTGTGCGATAAACGGGCGGATGATGATCATGCCGAAAAAGCCGTAGATGATAGAAGGGATGCCGGCCAGCAGGTCGACGGCAGGGCTGATGAGCTTGCGCACGCGCTTGCCGGCGATCTCGACCAGGTACACGGCCGTGCCCACACCTAGCGGCACGCCCATGGCGAGCGCACCGACGGTCACCAGACCTGAGCCGGCAAGCAGCGACATGATGCCGTAGTGGCCCTCAGAGGGCGCCCACGTAAAGCTAAAGAAGTCCGCCAGACCGATGTCGGTAAAGACGGGCAGCGCCGAGTACGTGGTAAAGACAAAAATCAGGATGACGGTAACGACCGCCAAAAACGCGCAGGCAAAGAAGATCCACTGCAGCGCCTTCTCCTTGATATAGGTACTGCGCGATACGAGCGCCAGCTCGCGCTTCTTGGGTGCCTGAGCATTCTGCTCAGTCTGGGAGTTTTCCTGTGCTTCCATGCTACTCACTCCCCTTCTCGTCGTTGGTGACGGGAATAAAGCCCGCCTCGCGAATCTGCTTGTCCATCTTTTCGGACGTCACGTAGTCGATGTAATCCTGCGCCTGCTGCGAAGGCGCACCCTTCACAAAGAAGTAAAGGTCGCGCGAGATGGGATAGCCGCCACTCGCGACCGTCTTCTCGGACGCCTCAACATGATTGACCGAGACAGCCTTGACCGAGGTCTTGGCGTTGAGGCTATCGACGAAGCCCAGCGAAATGTAGCCGATGGCCCCACGCGAACGAGATACCACGTCGCGCACCTGGCCCGTACCCGAAAGAACAGCCGAGCGGCGATCGAACGGCGTGCCATCCATCACGATGGTACGGAAGGCCTCGCGCGTACCGGACGCCTCGTCTCGGTTGATGACCTGAATCCTCAGGTCCTCGCCACCGACCTCTTTCCAATTGGTAATCTTGCCGGCGTAGATATCGCGGAGCTGCTCGGTCGAGAGGTTATCGACGGGGTTGTCGTCGTTCACGATGACCGCAATACCGTCGTGGGCAATGACGATGGGAGTCAGGCCCAGATCCTGTTCGTCGGCATTGAGTCCACGGGAGGAGCTGGCGATATCGGCCGTGCCGGCGCTGACGGCCTCGATCCCAGCGGAAGAACCCAAACCGGAAACGAGCACGTCGATGCCGGTCTCCTCCTTAAAGCCCTCGGCCGCAATCTCGGCGATAGGAAGGCAGGTCGTGGAGCCGGCAACGGTAATGGAAGAGGTAGAAGATCCCGAAGAACAGGCGCACAGCGTAAGCGTAAGCACAGCGGCGCTCAGGACCGATACGATCTTTCTCATAGCATCACGCCGATCGCAGCATGGCGCCCACAGGTGCCGTCCTCGTTACGGTAGGAATAAAAGCGGTCGTTCTGACGCACGGTCGAAAGCTGGGTATCCACGATATTATCCGCGTCGACACCGACATCTACCAGCGCCTCGCGAATGGCAGCGGAAAGATCAAGCATGCGAGAGGTATTCGCATCGATGCAAGAGAACTCGGCGGCAAAGCGATCCATGAGTTCCTGGGATACCTCATATTCGTCACCCAAGATATGGGGGCCGATATAGGCGGAAACGTCGCTCGCATCGCAACCGGCAGCATCGCAAAGCGCCTGGCACGCCTTGGCGGAAATACGTGCAATCGTGCCCTTCCAACCGGAGTGCACCACGGCAAATCCGCCGGGGGCCACCAGCACCACGGGAACGCAGTCGGCAAAGCAGAGCAGCACGGGCACGTTATGCGCCGTGCAGACGATGGCATCACAGGCCTCGGCAATCTGCTCGCGAACGTCCTCAAGGTCATCGGCGCCGTTCGAGGTCACCGCAACGATATGATCACCATGGACCTGATTGGGAACGAGCAGGTTGTGCTCGCACTCGGCGGCACCCATAGCCTCGAGCGCACGACAACGATTTTCTTGAACAGCAAAGGGGTCATCGCCAACATGCGAGCCCAAGTTGAGTGAGGAGTACGCATCTTCGGAAACGCCACCGGCGCGCTCGGTGAAAGCAAAGCGAACATCGGATGTCGCGCCCTCCACCAACGTAACTCCATCATGGTCGACACGCGAAACTTTGTCCGCACGTGCTGCCATACTAAAGCCTCCTAATAACACAAGTACCGCGGCATCGCCGCTACAGCCCGCGTTTATACGGCTGTCATACTTCTCTAAAAGGATACCTGCTGCGCTGGAGGCAATCGTAAAGGGAACGTAAAGAGATTGGAGGTTCTAGTTTACAAAGTCGAAATAAAAAGGGCGCGTCCATACGGACACGCCCCTGTGCACAACAATGCAAAGAACGACTTAGAAGCTACCGCGCTTCAGGAAGTCGGGAAGCTCGAACTGATCGTTGCCGAAGTTAGGAAGCTCGGTGCCACCGACGTTGCGGGTCGGAGCGGCCTGAGCCGGGCTCGTGGCAGGAGCGGTGCGCTGCGGCTCAGCGGAGGCAGCGGCCTTGCTCTGAGACTGCTGAGCAGCAAAGAGCTCGTCCTGACGGTTGACGTTGGAGTCGGAGAAGCCCGTAGCGATGACGGTGATACGCACCTGATCGCCCAGGGACTCGTCGACAACGGTACCGAAGATGATGTTGGCCTCGGGGTCGACGGCGTTGGCGACAACGTCGGCGGCGTCGCTGATCTCCTGGATGCCCAGGTCCTTGGAACCGGCGATGGAGAGCAGCACGCGCGTGGCACCATCGATGGAGCTCTCGAGCAGCGGGCTGGAGATGGCCTGCTGGGCAGCGTCGACGGCACGGGTATCCCCAGAAGAGGTACCGATACCCATCATGGCGGTACCGGCCTGCTTCATGATGGTCTTAACATCGGCGAAGTCCAGGTTGATGATACCGGGGACGGTGATGAGGTCCGTGATGCCCTGGGTGCCCTGGGAAAGGACGCCATCGGCAATCGCGAAGGCCTCGAGCATGGTGGTCTTCTTCTCGGCGATGTCGAGCAGCTTATCGTTAGGGATGACGATCATGGTGTCGACGCAATCGGAGAGGGTCTTAATGCCCTCCTCGGCGCTCTTCTTGCGCTTGCGGCCCTCGAAGGTGAAGGGCTTGGTCACGACGGCGACGGTCAGCGCACCGACCTCGTTCATCGCGATATCGGCAACGATGGGAGCAGCGCCGGTACCGGTGCCACCGCCCTCGCCGCAGGTGATGAACACCATGTCGGCGCCAGCGAGCGCCTCCTCAATGTCGTCGCGGGACTCATCGGCAGCCTTGCGGCCAACCTCGGGGTTGGCGCCGGCGCCCAGGCCGCGGGTAAGGTCGGTGCCGATGTGCACCTTGATATCGGCATCAGAGATCGCGAGTGCCTGAGCATCGGTGTTGATGGCAACAAACTCGACGCCGCGGATGCCCTCTTCGATCATTCGATTGACCGCGTTGGTACCGCCGCCGCCGACGCCGACCACCTTAATGACGGCAAGGTAGTTGTTGATCTCTGTCTCGTGCATGTCGGTCCTCCGAACAAAGGTTATAGCCATAGCATGGGTCGACCCCTGCGCACATTAACCTTCAGGTTGAAAGTAAATGCAAAGGTAAACCGTATTATGTTTGCACATTATGAACGTATCAGTCAAATAATTGACCGTGAAAACCAAACAAACCAGATAAACGGCGTGGTATGGCCCCTCAACAAAGCATCAACCAGCGCTACGAGGTCGGAGCGTTCCTAAATGTATAGTTACCCGGAGAGCGCACATTGATATACGTTACGCCCTCTACCTGCGAAAGCAGCTTGGTGACTACGCGCTCCTTCTTGACGATATCGTTCGAATCGCCCAGCGACACCTCAATGCCGTTATTGAGGTTTGCCGAGATGGCTTCGACCGAAGGCGTGGAAATATCCTTGACTTGTCCCAAGAACTCGCTCGAAAAACCACGCACATAATCCAAGCCAGCCTTAACGGCCTTGGAGCTCACCGCCTGGCCGGAAACCGGAGCGACATCCGCCGAGACATCAGTCAACAACACCGCGCCATAGTGCTTAGCGAGCGCCAGCGCGGCATCAATGCCGGTCAGGGTATTTGAGCCCTGCCCTGTCGTGATGACGTTGCCCTGGCCATCCACTTCGACCGACGTCGACAGCGGGGCGATCCAGGTGTCATCATCCCCGATGGCCCAGGCAAGGTCATCGGAGCTGATATAGGCAATTGCGATGACCTTGCGCTCCATAGGCGTAATGATGAGCGTATGCGGGAACTGGCGCTGGACATCCACGCCCGAGACCCACGGGTTCTGCTTGAGGTCCTCGGTAATCTGGTCGGGATCGACGTTAAAAAGCGACGTTCCCTCGGGCAAATCGATCAGCTGGATAGCATCGTGCTTCGTCACATGCTCGCTGCCTTGAATCTGAATATCAGTGGCGGTAAACAATCCAGAGTTGATCACCACGACGGCAACGACGACGAGCGCGGCCAAGACGGCCAGAACGCCGCCCACGATTTTGCCTTTGCCTGTAACGAGAGAAGCGGCGTCTGACGTTTTATTTGCCATCGCCCCAAGTGAAGACAACGGGTTGACGCCTTTTTTACCCGAAGGCTTCTTGGCGGTAGCCGGCACCGATGTCAGCGAGCGCGGTTTCGATGCGCCCAGCGTGCGACCCGGACGCGCCGCCTTAGTTCCCGTCGAGGGCTTAGGAGTTGCCATGGGACGGGCAGGCTTGGCGCCCATAACAGGCTTTGACGTCACCGAGGGACGCGAGGACTTTTTTGCGGCCGGACGATTACCGAGCTGAGAGCCGACGACCGGACGACTGGTCTGTCGAGCATGCCCGACAGACTTAGAGTGCGCGACGGTATTGCGTTGAGGTTTGGCAGGCGCGCCGGAACGCCCTCCGGCGCGGCGGAAGGTGGGTTTCGATGCTCTAGAAGCCGAGGAATTTAACTTCCGGTCTGAGCTCGATGCCATACGCCTCCCTCACCTTTCCGTGCACATGTCTGATAACCGCGGCAACGTCATCGGCCGAGGCGGTTCCGTTATTAACGATAAAATTAGCGTGAACGGGCGAAACTTCCGCGCCGCCAATCGAAAAACCCTTTAATCCACAATCCTCGATAAGCTTGCCCACACTCGCATCGGGCGGGTTGCGAAAGACCGACCCGCAGGATGCGCGACCCATGGGCTGCGTACGCTTGCGCCTCGTCAGGTACCGCTCCATGCGCTCGCGAATGTCGGCCTTGGGCGCCGGTTTAAGCTTGAGCACGCACTCGAGGATAATCTCATTGCGGGGAAGGCTACATTCGCGGTAGCCCCAAGTGATCTCGGACCCCGCATAATGCTTGATACCGGATGCCGGGTCAAACGTTACGACATCCTCAACCAGCGAGCCAATCCACTCGGTCCGTGTGCCGGCATTCATAGATATCGCACCGCCAACCGAGCCAGGGATGCCAACGGCAAACTCAAGGCCCGAGAGGCTACGCGACAGGGCATCGTTGACCAGGCGCGCAAACATCACGCCCGCACCGACCGTCAGCGTACAACCGTCATCGGCAACAACCGTGCGCTGAAACTCACGTCCGAGCGAAATGACGGCGCCGCGATAACCGCCATCGGCAACCAGCAGATTGGAGCCCTTGCCGATGATGACCCACGGCACCTGCTCGCGATCGAGCACCGCCACGGCGCGGCGGAGGGCATGATAGCTATGGCACGTCACAAAGAGGTCGGCCTTGCCGCCGATACGATAGCTCGTATGACGCGCAAGGCGCTCGTCCTCGATCACATCCGTGTCGATCATGCCCGAGAGCGCCATGACGGCGTTAAACAGACCCATTAGACTTAAGCGTCTTTCTTGGCAGTCAGATACTCAATGAACTCGGGACCGACGGTCGTAACGTCACCGGCACCCATAGTGAGCAGCAGATCGCCCTCGCCCACCATCTGCTCGAGCTCCTGATTGAGCTCAAGACGGCTGGAGCAGTACACGACCTCCTTGCCAGGATGCTTGGCGCGCACGGTATCGGCGAGCATCTTAGAGGTAACACCCGGAATGGGCACCTCGCCAGCCGAGAACACATCAATCAGCAGCAGTTTATCGGCATTGGCAAATGCATCGGCAAAGTCGTCGCACAGGGCCTGCAGGCGCGAATAACGGTGCGGCTGGAACACGACGTCGACATGCTTGTAGCCCAGCGACGAAGCGGCAGCAAGCGTCGCCTTGATCTCGGTGGGGTGATGGCCGTAATCATCGACCACGGTGATGCCATCGATATCGCCCACGTGGGTAAAGCGACGGCGGACGCCCTCAAAGCTCGAGAGCGCCTTGGCGGCGGCGTCGATGTCAAGGCCCAGGACATGGGCGACGGTGAGCACCGCCGTGGCGTTGAGCATGTTGTGGCGACCGGGATTGCTCTTGATCTCCACGGCATGCTCAGTGCCGTCCTCAAAGCGAACGATAAAGTCACTCTGGATGCCTTTGACATCCGGGTGCATGCAGACGATGTCGTTGCTCTCGGCAAAGCCGTAGGAAAGCACGTGACGGCCCGTCGACTTGGCGAGCTCGACCAGATGCGGGTCCTCACCGCAGACGATGACGGTGCCGTCCTCGCCCACCAGGCTCATGAATTTGGCGAAAGTCGCTTCGATCTCCTCGATACCCGAGTAGTGATCGAGGTGGTCGGCCTCGACGTTGGTCACAATGACCACGTTGGGGTTCAGGAACAGGAAGGAGCTGTCGGACTCGTCGGCCTCGGCGACAAAGTAGTCGCCCGAGCCGTTCTTGCCGTTCGTGTCATAGCCCTCGACGATGCCACCGATCAGGAAGCTCGGATCCAGACCCATGCGGTCGAGCATGGTGGCGCACATCGAAGACGTGGTGGTCTTGCCGTGCGTGCCGGCAACAGCGACGGTAGTGTAGCCGTGGCCCAAGGCAGAGAGCATCTTGGCACGGGGCCACACGGGAATACCAAGCTCGCGAGCGCGCACGAGCTCGGGGTTGGACTCCGGAATAGCGGTGGAGACAACAACCACGTCGGGCTTGACCTCGTCGATCGTGGCGGCCTCATGGCCCACATGTACCTTCACACCAGCGCGGGTAAGCTGGCGGATATAACGTGACGTCTTAAGGTCGGAGCCGGTAACGGCATAACCGCGCTCATGCAGAACGAGGGCGATGCCGCTCATGCCGGCGCCGCCGATACCGATAAAGTGGGCGCTCTTAAACTCGGGCGCGGAGGTTGCAGTCTGGGAATCAGCCATGTGCTCGTGTACTCCTTGCGTAAACACTGCCTGTAACCCGTTAACTGTACCGCACCTACCGCATCAGCGCGAGGGCGACCGACGATATCCCGTCTAACTAACGCAAACCCTCTACCGCATCCGCCAGAAGAGCGGCGGCCCTATCCTGAGCCAGACCACGCGCCGCCTGACGCATGGCGTCGCGCGCCGCCGCGTCATCGACCAGGTGCAGCAGTTCATCGGCAAAGGCAGAACCGTCGATATCGGCATCGGCGCAGAGCACGCCGGCCCCGGCGTCGACCAGATACCGGGCATTGGTGGTTTGGTGGTCGGCCGTCGCATGCGGATACGGCACGAGCACCGAGGGCACGGCGAGCGCAGCGATCTCGGCCACGCTCGATGCGCCCGAACGCGAGAGCACCAAATCGGCAGCAGCCAACATATCGCCCATGTTGTCGATGTAAGGCTGGACGCGGTAACGCTTCGCTTCCTCGGGCGTCAGCGCCAAAGCGCGCTCGGTCTCCTCAAAGCCGTCGGCACCCGTCGAATGCAACACATAGAGGTTCTTGCGCGAAAGCAGCTCGTTTTTGAGCGAAACCACGCGCTCGTTGAGGTGCTGGGCGCCAAGTGAACCGCCAAAGACGAGCAGCAGCGTAGCGTCCTCGGGAACGCCAAGTGCCTTGCGGCCGCGAGCGCGATCGCCTTCGATTACCGAGCGACGTACGGGGTTGCCGGTCATGAGCACGTGGTCAGGGTCACCTTCGCGCTCAAAGACCGAACGCGCTGCCGGCACCGAGATGCACACGCGGGCGGCGTGGGAGTTCATCATCTTGTTGGCCAGGCCCGGAACAGAGTTCTGCTCATGCAGCAGATACGGAACGCCTGCGCCCTTGCACCACCCCAGCAGCGGAACCTCGACATAGGCACCAAAACCGACGGCAGCATCGGGCTTGCCGACCTTTGAGAAATGACTGGCGAGCGCACGTTTGGCCTTGTTGACACGCCACAGCGAGGTCAGCGCCGTCCAAGGACGGGAGCGGTCGAAGCCCGTGACCGTAATGGGCACAAAATCAAACCCAGCCTCGGGGACCAGACGACCCTCGAGCTTGCGCGACTGGCCCACGAACACAACGTGGTGGCCACGGTCACGCAGTTCTTCGGCCAAGGCGAGCGCGGGGTTGATGTGTCCTGCCGTGCCGCCGGCTGCAATAGCAACGGTCATTTTATCGGTCATGGTAGTCCCTTCGTACACGCGGTCCCTGGTCGTCGGTACGCAGACGCGCCGACGGGTCCGAGTTCAAATCGATTCGATTATATCCGCCGCCCGCGTTGCGAGGGCTGGGGCGCTGCGGACGACCTTGCGGAGCCATTCGCGGGCGTGGACGAGCTGCCGGCTCGGATGCAGAACCATCCAGAACGGTAAAGCCGCTACGCGAAGGTCGTTCACCGCGCACATGGGCTACGCCGGCGGTGCTCTCGTCCATAACGGCAAAGCTCTCACGGCGGCGGTCATACTCATCGCGGCGGGCACTCTCGTACGAAACGCGCAGGATCAACCCGGCAAGCATAAGCGACACAATAATCGACGAACCGCCGTAGCTAATAAACGGCAACGGTTTGCCCGTCATGGGAAACACGTTGAGGATGCCCAGCGCGTTAATCAAAAACTGCACTGCGAGAATGACCGCGGAGCCAGACGCCATGAGCGCGCCCCGACGATCGGTCGCCTGCTCGGCAATGCGAAACGCCGAGTAGATCAGCATCGCAAACACCAAGAAGAACAGCACGGTTCCGACAAAGCCGACTTCCTCGCCAATGATAGCCAGGATGTAGTCATTGTGCGCCTCGGGCAGATACGAGTACTTCATGGTTGAGTTGCCGATGCCACGGCCGAACAGACCGCCCGAGGCAAAGGCCATGATGGCAAGCGTGGCCTGATAGCCGTCACCATACTCGTCGGCCCAAGGGTTCAAGGCAACCTGAATACGCACCATACGGTACGGCTCTGCGACAAGCGCAATCACGATCACGAGAATGCCGAAGATTAGCACGCCGATGATAAATCTGGGGTCGAGACCCGCAAACAACGCCATGCACATGAGGGTCAACAGGATGATCAGGACAGTACCGAAATCGGGCTGGATAAAGATCAGAAAGAGCGAAATGCCCAGGTAGATGCCCATCTTGCGAAGGAATTCGTTGATGTTGCCACCGGGCGAAAAGAAGCGATCGAGCATGATGGCCGAATACGCAATGGCAAATGGCTTTAAAAACTCGGAAGGCTGGAACTGAATGCCGGCGATGTTGAGCCAGCGCGTGGCGCCACGGCTGCCGCTGCCCACCAAGAACACCAGAAACAGTAGCCCTATCATGCCTATGAGGAAGATCCTGAGCACGTCTTCCCCAAACCAACTGTCCGGCAAGATGCGCACGATGGCAACCATAGCCAGCACGCCAACTCCGGCAAACGCGGCTTGTCGAAACAGAAAAAACGTCGCCGAGCCATTCTCGTGCAGCGCCTCGACCGAAGACGCCGAGTACACCATCAGCAGGCCAAAGCACACCAAGGTAAACAGGCAGGCCATGAATATCAAACGGGGGCGCATGATACGGGCGGGAACGCCGGCAATATAGCGTTCGCTAAACGTCTGCCCGCCGCGACC
Source organism: uncultured Collinsella sp. (assembly GCA_937950325.1). Lineage (GTDB taxonomy): Bacteria > Actinomycetota > Coriobacteriia > Coriobacteriales > Coriobacteriaceae > Collinsella. Next base: position 8,072 of record CALFDJ010000035.1, on the reverse strand, counting down.
GGAACGCGGTGTGCTGCGCCGCGAGGAAGCACGGTCCGAGTCGGGCCTCCTCATACCTTGTCGGGGGCTCTCCTCTCTCACCGCAACCCCTATTCCATTTGCGATTTCGCCGCAGCGGCAAGCTGGGCCACATAGTCCTTAAACACGCGGCCGCGCTCCTCATAGCCCGAGAACTCATCGAACGAAGAGCAGGCAGGAGAAAGTAAGATCACGTCGCCACGGCTCGACAGCGAACGGGCGACGTCCACAGCGTCGCGCAGGTCATCCGCCTGGGCGATATCCACATCGCCATCGACATCAGCCTCGTCCATAGCGGCGGTGAAGCGCTCGCGCGCATCGCCAAAGCAGACAACCGAGCGCACGTTGTCCATAACGACGCGCGCGAAATCCGTGAGCGGCGTGCCCTTATCGTGGCCGCCGAGCAGCAAGATCACGTCGTCATCGGGAAATGCCGTCAGTGCCTTCTCGACCGCATCGGTGTTGGTCGCCTTGGAATCGTTGACGTAGCGCACGCCGTCAATCTCGCCACACGGCTCCACGCGGTGCTCGAGCGGCTGGAACGAGGCAAGACCGCGGCAGACACCATCGACATCGGCACCGACCGCCAAGGCAGCCGTGGCAGCGCACAGGGCATTGATAACATTGTGATGGCCCGAGATCTTGAGCGCGGATGTAGCGATGAGCGGGGTCTCGACACCCTTCAGACGCACGATCATCTTGCCGTCGCGCACAAAGGCGGCATCCTCGCCCTCAGGCTCGTCAAAGGCAACCTTGCAGATGCGACGACCCGGCGTGTAGATGTACTCATCGAACTCGTGAATGCCGGCGTCTTCGACGTCGACAACCACCAGATCGTCATCGACCATATTGTCAAACAGTTTGACCTTGGCAAGCGCATAGTTCTTATGGCTCTTATGCCAGCCCAAGTGGTCGGGAGTGATGTTGAGCAGAACCGCCACGCGGGGGTGGAGCTCGGTGGTCGTAGCAATCTGATAGCTCGAGAGCTCAGCCACAAACCACTCGTTGTGGGCTCGGCCGTCAATCTCGTTGACCGGCGGCTCGCCGATGTTGCCGACAGCAACGCTGGCCTCGCCGGCAGCCTTGAGCAGATAATCAGTCAGCGACGTGGTGGTCGTCTTGCCGTTGGTGCCCGTGATGGCAATCCAGTTATCGGGCGACAGGCGATAGGCAAACTCGGGCTCACCCATAATCTGGGCGGCATGCTCGCGCCCGGCCTTAAAGAAGCCCGAGAACTCCGAGATGCCCGGGCACGTCACGCATACGTCATAGGCGCCCTCGACCTGTTCGGTCCCATAGACAAACGACACACCAGCAGCCTCGAGCGCACGCGTGGCGTCATTGGGCTCAGAGGTGCCGCCGCCATACACGGTAACGGCGCTTACGCGCTCGGGATGTGCCAGCGCCCAGCGGGCGACATCGAGACCGGATTTGCCCTGACCCAAAACGAGCAGGCTAAAGACATCAGCAAGAGGCATGAAAGACCACTATCCCAACTGGAAGAACAGGGCAAGGCCAACGGCACCAAAGGCCGCAGCGATAATCCAAAAACGGATGACGACCTTGGTCTCGGCCCAGCCCTTCTTTTCGAAATGATGATGGATGGGCGCCATAAGGAAGACGCGCTTGTGCGTAAAGTGGAAGTAGACAACCTGAATCATGACCGACAGGGTCTCAACGATAAACAGGCCGCCGATGATGAGGGAGACGACCTCGGTGTTGGTCATGATGGACGTGCAGGCAAACGCGGCGCCCAGGGCAAGCGAGCCGGTATCGCCCATAAAGATGCTCGCCGGATAGCAGTTGAACCACAGAAAGCCCAAGCAGGCACCGGCACACGCGGTGCAGAAGATGGACAGGTTCACGTCTCCGTGCAAAAACGCCATGGCAGCCATGGCGAGCATGGCAATCATGGAGGTGCCGCCGGCAAGACCGTCAAGGCCATCGGTCAGGTTCACGGCATTAGAAAGACCGGCGATCATCAGCCAGCAAAAGACAATGTAGAGCCACGGGAACGAAAGGCCGCAGATGGTGGTCGAAAGAACACCGAGGTCAATCGTCAGGCCGCCGGGAAAACGAATCTCGGGGGCGACGCCGCACCAGTTGACGGCAAGCACCGTAAAGGTGACACAGATAATGGTTAGGCCGATCATCTTGGCATGGGGCGTCAGACCGAGAGAGCGCCCATGCGTAACGGAGGTCAGGTCGTCGATCAGGCCCAGCACGCCGGTCGCCAGCGTGGCAAGCAGCACGAGCACGAGCTCGGTGGTGAGCTTGCCCATCAGCAGGCAGGTCAGCGAGATCGCGACGAGGATGACAACGCCACCCATGGTGGGCGTTCCCTGCTTAACCAAATGACGCTTGGGGCCGTCGGCACGAACCTGCTGGCCGATACCCTCGACCTTGAGCAGCTTGATCCACCACGGCATGAGCAGCAGCGCAATGGCAGCGGCGATGCCAAGCCCCAAAAAAGCCTGATACGTTGGATACGAGGGATTGCCGAACATGGGCTAGCACACACCTTCCACAAAGCGGTCGAGCTCAACAAAGCGGGAACCCTTGACCAGTACAACATCATGTTTTTCAAGCGCGCCGCCCATGCGGTCGAGCACCTGCTGATAATCGGAGAACACCTGGATGCGGTCCTCGTCCATGCCCATCATGCGCGCGGCATCGGCCATAAGCTGGGCCAGCTCACCACCCACGCACGCCAGCATGTCGAGCTTCTTGGCGGCGGCATAGGCGCCCACGAGCTCATGCATGCGAGGAGCCTCATCGCCCATCTCGCCCATCTCGCCCAGGATCGCCATGCGAGACCCCGTGCACGAAAGCGAGCACAGTAGATCGAGGCCAGCAGCCATGGATTCGGCACTGGCGTTATAGGAATCGTCGATGACGCGGGCACCGCTCTTGGCGCGCTTGATCTCCTGGCGGTGACCGGTGATCGTGAGGCCCCTAAAAGCAGCATCGATCTGCTCGGGCATCACGCCCAGGCGATAGGAAACCGCGGCGGCCTTAACGGCATTAGGAACGGACTGCACGCCGGGGATGGCAAGCATGGTATCGATCGTCTCACCCTGGCCAAAATCGAGCGTAAAGACCGGACGTCCTTCGTCATCAACACGAATGTCGCGGGCACGGACCTCATCGTCGTCCGAGACGCCGGCCAGCATCACATCGATACCAGCAGGCTGGGCGAACGTATCGCGAATGAACGGCGTAAAGTCGTCCTCGCCACCCAAAACCAGCAGCGGCAAATAGTCACCGGCGGCGCACATACCCTGGACAATCTCGGACTTGGCGCGGGCGATGTTCTCGCGGCTGCCCAAAATACCGATATGAGAGGTGCCGATCTTGCTCACGATGGCAAAGTTGGGATTGGCGGACTGGGAAAGGCGCTCGATCTCGTGGAAATGGTTCATGCCCATCTCGAGCACCAGGACCTCGGTATCGGCCGGAGCGGAAAGCACCGTGAGCGGCATGCCGATCAGGTTATTGAAATTGCCCTTGGTGGCCCAGACACGATAGCGCTTGGCGAGCACAGCGGCGAGCACGTCCTTGGTCGTCGTCTTGCCGATGGAACCGGTAATGCCAACGACCAGGCAGCCAAGCTCCAGGCGATACGCGTGCGCCAAACGCAGCAGAAACTCCTCGGGATCATCGGTCAGCAGGATGGCGCATCCTTTGTCCTGCGCCAGCGAGACCAGCTCGGCCTCGGGCTCACGCGTCATCACGACGGCGCCGGCACCCGACTGGACGGCACGGGAAGCAAAATCATTGCCGTCGACGTTTTCACCGGGAAAGGCGACGAAAATCGTCCCTTCCTCGACCTGGCGCGAGTCGATAACGCACCCGCGGCATACCCGATCGGCTTCTCCCGTCACGGTTCGGGCCCCTGTTGCGGCCGCGAGGTTGTTGACGGCGATCTCTATCATTGCAGCTCCCCTGTAAACCTAATAATGCTATCGGCGTATTGTATCCCAGCGCCGCACATGCGTGGTGCAGGGCATGTGAACACCCTCATATGGGACAACAAACCACGCCCCAAAGATTGTAACCCCCTACTTCGTGTGCGGGATACCCAGCACGTCGAGCGCGTTGGCCATAATGGACTGGAACGGCACCGCAGCGGCATCTGAGCCGCTCGGCGTTCCGTCGAGCGTGATATAGCACAGCACCTTGGGCGATTGTGCCGGTGCAAAGCCCATAAAGGACGACATGTAGTTCTCCTTGAGGTAGCCGCCGTTCTCGTCGGCACGTTCGGCCGTACCGGTCTTACCCGCCACGTCATAGCCGTCAACCGCGCCGCCAACGCCCGTTCCCTCGGACACGACCGTCTGCATGCACGATGTCACCTGGGATGCGGCGTCCTCCGAAATCGCGCGCTCGCCTTCGCCCCAGTCCTTCTCGTCGCCTTTGCTGGACTTATAGAAGTGCGGTGTCATCATCACGCCGCCGTTGGCGATGCCGCCCACGGCACGTGCGATCTCAATCGGCGAGACGGACAGTGCCTGTCCAAAGCTCATCGAGCCCAGCGTGGCGCCGTCATACTGGTCACGCTCCTTGACGATGCCCAGGCTCTCGCCCGGAAAATCGACACCCGAGCTGTGACCGATGCCCCACTTGTCCACATAGGCGGCAAAGTCGTCGGCACCGATCTTGCGCCCCACCAGAACAAAGCCCACGTTGGACGAACGGCGCATCATCTCGCGCACATCCATGGTCATGGCATAGTCGCGCTTGTCGGCATCGGTGACGGTATCGTCGCCCACCTTGATGCTCGCCGGCACCTCAAACGACGTACTCGATCGCACGACGCCCAAGTCGAAGCCGGCGCCCGCCACGAGCGTCTTAAAGACCGAGCCGGGCTCGTAGGCGTCGGTGACCAGGCGCAGATTCATATCCTCGGTCTTGGCATTCTCCAGATCGGTCTGGTCGTAGGTCGGGTACGAGCAGGCTGCCAAAATCTCGCCTGTCGTAGGATCGGTGACCAGCGCCGAGCCGTTCTTGGCCTTAGTCTTCTCAACTGCCTCTGCCAGGGCATCCTCGGCCGCACGCTGGATATTGACGTCGAGCGTCGTCACGATATCAACGCCGTCGACCGCAGCCACCTTTTTATAGGCACCGCCCGCGATATAGCTGCCGTCCCTCGCGCGCTCGCGTACGAGAGAACCGTTCGTGCCGGTCAGAAGCTTGTTGTATTGCTTTTCGAGACCCGTCAAGCCGTCGTTGTCTACATTCACTACACCTAGCACCTGCGATGCCAGATTGCCGTATGGATATACGCGCTTCATGGCCTGCTCAAAAAGCACGCCGGGCAGGTTCTTCTTCTCCAGCGCCACAGCATCGTCTTCGTCCACCTGGCGCTTGATATACACCCAGGTGCCATCGGACTCAACGAGCTTGCGGCAGGTCTTTTTATCGATTCCAGTTGCCTTGACCAGCGCCGACACCGTCTTGTCGACATCCTCGACAAGCTGCGGGTTCACGGCGATGTTGCGACATTCGACCGACGACGCCAGCACGTTACCATTGCGGTCGTAGACGGTGCCGCGTTTGGCATAGAGGGTCTGCGCAAGCAGGCGGCGCGCATCGGCACGCTCGCGCAGTTTATCGGCTTCGACAATTTGATAGTCGGCAAGGCGAAAGACGCCCAAGCCCAAGCCAAGCCCGATGAAGCCCATGACGGCTTTGCGGCGAGGCAGAGGTGCGCCTGTGAGCCATTCGGTCGACGAACTCTTGCGCGACCTGGTGTTATGCATTTGAGGGCCGTCCGAGCCGCGAAGTCGCGACGCCGGGTCGTTGCCACGGGACTGCCCGGCGTTGTAAGATTGCCGACCCGTTCCTTGATAACCAGAACGTCCCCGCGACGAGGGACGTCCAGAACCGCGGCCCCCATCGGAACCGCGGCGATAGTCATTTGTCATACTCAGCTACCGTCTTGCTACTAAGCGGTCGCGGTCGCGTTGGCGCCCGCGGCTGCATCCTGCGAAAAGTCAAGTGTAACGCTCTCGCTGGGCTCCACCATGCCATAAGCGCCCGCAAGGTCGCGAATGCGCGTGTCGGCGCCATAGACCGAATGCATGACCTCCAGGTCGGAGCTCTCATCGGTCGCCTTTTCGAGCGTGCTGGTAAGCTCGGCGTTGCTGTTGAGCACCTGGGCCGTAACGCCGGCGAGCGCCACGCGGGCGACGCCGATCGTCATGAAGATAGCCGCAATGATGCAAAACGTTTTAAGAACGCTCATGAAAACCGGGCTTACCACCTGGTTTGCCTGACGGCCCGCGCCCGTGTAGACATCAAAGCGCGGCGCGCGCTGCTCACGGGGAGCAACGGGCGCCTGCGGCGTCTCACGATAGGCGGGCATGGCGTTCATATCATAGGCGAGTGCTGCGCTTGAAGTGTTGTAGCCCATGATATGCCGCCTCCCATCCCGAGTACGTTGGTAGTGTGTTTAAGCTTCGTTTATGGTGCGAGCGGGAGGTCCAATATCGCGCGGTCGCGTCTACAGACGCTGCGCCACGCGGATTTTGGCTGATCTCGCCCGAGGGTTGCGCTCAACCTCATCAGGCTGGGCAACCAAGGGTTTGCGGGTGATGACCTTGAGTATCGGCACGTTGCCGCACACGCACACCGGAATCTCCGGCGGACACGTGCACCCCTGGCTCATCTCCTTAAAGTGGTTCTTTACGATACGGTCCTCGAGCGAGTGATACGAGATGACGCAGATACGTCCGCCCGGGTTGAGCCACCTGGTGGCGGCATCAAGCCCTCGTTCGAGCACATCGAGCTCGTGATTGACCTCGATGCGAATGGCCTGGAAACTTTTCTTGGCCGGGTGTCCACCATGCCGACGAGCGGCAGCCGGGATACCCGCCTTGATGATCTCGACAAATTGGCCGGTGGTTTCGATCGGTTCTTGCTCGCGGCGGCGCACGATCTCGCGCGCGATCTGCGAGGCGAACTTCTCTTCGCCGTAGACGCGTAGAATCCGGGCGAGGTCGTGTTCGTTATAGGTGTTGATGACCTCAGCTGCGTTTAAGGTGTTATTACCCGGATCCATCCGCATGTCCAATGGGGCGTCCTCGTTATACGAAAAGCCCCTGCCAGGGATATCGAGTTGCGGCGACGAAACGCCCAAATCGAACAGGAAGCCATCGACCCCGGGCACCTCGGCCGAGCAAAGCAGCTCGTCCAAGTCGCCGAAGTTGCCCTTCAGCAGCTGGTGCGGAACGCCGGGAACCTCGCGGTCCAGACGGGCGCCAGCGGCCTCGAGGGCCATGTCGTCCTGATCGACGCCGAGCAAAAGGCCCGTCTCCCCCACCTGCGCGGCCATCTTTACCGAATGGCCGGCACCGCCAAGGGTGCAATCGCAGACAACGGAGCCGCTCTTTAGCCGCAGCGACTCAAGCACTTCGCCGAGCATGACAGGTTCATGCCGATATTCTTGTGTCAAGATCCCACGCTCCATCCGTTACCCGTGCCTTGCCCTTACGAGAAGAAGAGGTCCAGCAGGGCCTCATCGTCATCGTCCTCATCGGCCGCGGCGCGATCCCAAACCTCAAGGTGGTCGTAGTTGCCCACAACCGTGACCTCGCGGTCGAGGTTCGCCTGCTTGCGGAGAGACTCGGAAAGACCGATACGACCGGCGCTGTCCACGTCCATCGACGTGGTGCGCTTGTTGATCGCCCTCATGAGCTTCTGGTCGTTGATGTCACGCGGGTTAAAACCCTCGTGGCCCTCACGACCCGCGAAGAGTCCTTCGACCCACTTATCGAAGGCCTCGGCAGAGAACACGTACAGAGCATCGACATCCAGGGCTTTGAACACGCGAACGTGCTCTCCAAGCTCCTCACGAAGGGGTGCAGGCAGGGATAGACGACCTTTTGCATCGAGATTGCGCTCGTATGCACCCGTCATTCCCATGTGCGCCCTCCCCTCGGTTACTCAGATGGCACGTACGCGGGGAACCACCCCGCCTGTCGACGTCATCAATAATATGGGGAACCGCCCCATTTTTCAACACCTTTCCCCACCCCTTCCCCCACCCCGCC
>CALFDJ010000034.1 GCA_937950325.1 uncultured Collinsella sp. | reverse complement strand
GTGGAGTCGATGGCGTAGCGGCGGTCGTGGCCGGGGCGGTCGGCGACCCAGTCGAAGTCCTCGGGGTCGCGTCCCATGGCCGCAAGGATCATGCGCAGCACGGTGATGTTGTTCTTCTCCCCGTCGGCGCCGATGAGGTAGGTCTCCCCCATGCGGCCCTTCGTGAGGATGTCCCAGACGGCCGAGGAGTGGTCCTCGGTGTGGATCCAGTCGCGGACGTTCTCGCCGCGGCCGTAGAGCTTGGGGCGGACTCCGTCGACGATGTTGGTGATCTGCCTGGGGATGAACTTCTCCACGTGCTGGTAGGGGCCGTAGTTGTTGGAGCAGTTGGAGATGGTGGTTCGCAGCCCGTAGGTGCGGGTCCAGGCGCGCACGAGCATGTCGGAGGACGCCTTGGTGGAGCTGTACGGCGAGGACGGGCGGTACGGCGTCTCCTCGGTGAACTTCGCCGGGTCGTCGAGCGCCAGGTCGCCGTAGACCTCGTCGGTGGAGACGTGGTGGTAGCGGATGCCGTACTTGCGGACGGCCTCCAGAAGGCGGAAGGTGCCCTCCACGTTGGTGCGCAGGAAGGGCTCCGGGTCGGCGATGGAGTTGTCGTTGTGGCTCTCGGCGGCGTAGTGCACGATGGCGTCGTGGCCGGGGACGATCCTGTCCAGCAGCTCCGCGTCGCAGATGTCGCCCACGACGAGCTCCACGCGGTCCGACGGCAGCCCGGCGATGTTCTCGGGGTTGCCGGCGTAGGTCAGCTTGTCCAGGACGGTGACGTGCACGTCGGGGTGGTTGTTCACGACGTGGTGCACGAAGTTGCTGCCGATGAAGCCGCAGCCGCCCGTGACGATGATGTTCTTAGGTTCAAAGATCTCAGACATGAAAATCCAATCTGAAGCATGTACAGCTTCTTTAGTATGCCGCAGGAAGTGACGCCGCGACACTATTCAACAAAACTATCGGACATTTCGGCATGCGATAAGAGCCATAACCTTCGCAGAATTACTTCCCCTACAAAACGCCTCCGGAATGCAGTCTTTGTCGTAACGGAAGACCGAATTCCCAGTTTTATCGCGTAAGTACTTATAGAAGAAGTCCTCCCAGCTTTTAAACTTCTCACTGTTTATAAAGGCTTCTGGGGTTTCCAAAACCGCCTTAACATCTAACCCTGAAATTACGCCGGAGCTCAGCAGAAGCCACTCGAATGACTCGGGAAGACAAACCGTAACAGTATCGCGGTGAATGTCTTGCAGCTTAAGGACGCGGTCCGCATAGCACCCAAATGCCGCTCCGTCCGCGACAACAAACACGCGATCGTCGAAATGCTGATCCAACCAGCCCAAAATCGCGCTGTTCGTCATGGCCGAAGCGCAGGTAAGCTCACTGTCAGCGAAATGCCGTTCAAAGAACTGGAAACCAGACTTACTGTCCTCGCATAGAAGGATAGAAAAGTCCTGTTTTGGCGCCGATCGGGAAATAGCATAACGATGATTTCCGCGATCTTGATAAACAGGGACGAAGGAATGGTATTTTCCGCTCGTCTTAATCTTGTAAATCTCATCCACGCTATACGGAAGATTGGGGAAATCAGCCCTTGAGATCAGCACGAAATAATTCGAGGAATACAGCACATGATGGGCAAACTCATCAGAATGGATCTCTTTTAAGCCCTCATCGACAAATACAATCGAGTCATGAACGGACGAAAGCTGGTTTCGCCAATCATAATCGGTCAGGGCGACACAGGGACAATCGCATTGCAAGGAGACACCCGACTGCTCGCCCGTTCGCATGTAGTCTGCGACCATGTCAAACAGTGTCGTCTTACCCGTGCCACTATCGCCACGCACAATAGTGATGTTCCGCTTGATGGTAAATGTGTACTTAGTTCCCCTGCGGCGGGAAATCTTAACGAGATGCGAACCGTTCATAAGCAGTACCTACAGATACGGAATCGACTCGTGAATCAATTCGGCCATGTTGTGAACGATTCGGCCGCTATTCACGACTTTAATTTTAAAATCCTCGCGACCAAAGTCCATCACATGATAGAGATTCACAACGAGCTTGCGGTCTTTCGCCATGTCAAGAATCCACTTGGCACAGTTGTCACCACAGGTAGAGGCGTTAAAAATATGCTTACGATCAAATCTCATAAGCAGCAGCGTTTTCACGCCACCAGAAAGCTGGAGTGGGGAGATGGATCCAAGCACGGGGCTTTCGATGACGTTTTCGGAGACAACATCCGATCGATCGACATCTTTAATTATCGAGACTGCATAGGGATCCGTAATCCAAGTAGACCGGTAAGAGTTTTTGAAATATGTCGCTGTGTTGTAAATCGCTTCTGGCATATCGCCAAAGTAGACGCTTAACACATCCACTCCCAATCATATTGTCTTTATGGTCAACGTAATCATAACGAAAGGGGCCACCAGATAAACGGTGACCCCTAAAAGAAAACAAGCTGGCGCTAGTACTCGCGCGGGCTGTTGACGATCTCGCCGGCGGCGACCTTCTTCAGGTGCTGCCCGTAGACCGACTTGCCGTAGGCCTCGGCGGCCTCCTTGAGCCCATCGGTCGTGATCCAGCCGTTCTCCCAGGCGATCTCCTCGGGCACGGACACGGGAAGGTCCTGGGAGTGCTCCACGGCGCGGACGAACTCCGCGGCCTCGTGCAGGCTCTCCATGGTGCCGGTGTCCAGCCACGCGTAGCCGCGGCCGAGGGTGACGACGGACAGCGTCCCCTCCTCCAGGTACATCTGGTTGAGCGTGGTGATCTCGAGCTCGCCGCGCGCGGAGGGCTCGACCCTATGCGCCTTGGCGGCCACGTCGCCCGGGTAGAAGTACAGGCCGGTGACGGCGTAGGAGCTCTTGGGCTGGGCGGGCTTCTCCTCGATGGAGACGGCCCTCCCCTCGCGGTCGAACTCCACGACGCCGAAGCGCTCGGGGTCGTCCACGTGGTAGCCGAAGACCGTGGCGCGGCCCGACTCGGCGTTCTGGACGGCGCGCGTCAGGTGGCGCGACAGGCCGTTGCCGTAGAAGATGTTGTCGCCGAGCACCAGGGCGCACGGCTCGCCGGCGATGAACTCCTCGCCGATGGTGAAGGCCTGCGCCAGGCCGTCGGGACTCGGCTGCTCGGCGTAGGACAGGTTCACGCCGTAGCGCGAGCCGTCCCCGAGCAGGCGCTCGAAGTTGGGCAGGTCGGTCGGCGTGGAGATGACCAGGATGTCGCGGATGCCCGCCAGCATGAGGGTGGACAGCGGGTAGTAGATCATGGGCTTGTCGTAGACCGGCAGCAGCTGCTTGGAGGTCACGAG
>CALFDJ010000033.1 GCA_937950325.1 uncultured Collinsella sp. | reverse complement strand
ACCACATCATCCGTGGTACCCTGGATACTCAGGGTGTGGCAGGCCGTAATCAGGCCCGCTCCAAGTACGGCGCAAAGCGTCCTAAGGCCGGTGCTGCAAAGAAGTAATTGAGGACAACCGCCATAAACGGCTTTCCTTTATATAAATAACAAGTCCGCTTAAAAGCGGAGGGTAACGGTTTATGTAAGGTCAGCTCTTTGTGACACAACGGGAGTTTTATTACTTTCGAGTACCGATGATATCATTCTGTGAAGGAGGGAAGAAAGATGCCTAGAAGAGGTAACATTGCTAAGCGCGATGTCTTAGCTGATCCTATTTACAATTCCAAGATGGTCACCCGCCTGGTCAACAGCGTCATGCTGGATGGCAAGAAGGGCGTCGCTCAGAAGATCGTTTACGAAGCTTTCTCCATGATTCAGGAAAAGACCGGCAACGATCCTCTGGAGACTTTCGAGAAGGCGATGGAGAACATCATGCCCAGCCTCGAGTGCAAGACCCGCCGTGTTGGTGGCGCTAACTACCAGGTTCCCCTGGAGGTCAGCCCCGCTCGCCGCGAGACTCTGGGTCTGCGCTGGCTGACTGCCTACAGCCGCACCCGTGGTGAGAAGACCATGGCACAGCGTCTGGCTGCTGAGATCATGGATGCTGCCAACAACACTGGTAACGCCGTGAAGAAGCGTGAGGACACTCACAAGATGGCAGAAGCTAACAAGGCTTTCGCACATTTCCGTTATTGATCTGTTCTGTAGGAGGTTAATTTCATGGCTACACCCAGAGAAGTTTCTCTTCAGATGACGAGAAATATCGGCATTATGGCTCATATCGATGCCGGCAAGACGACCACTACCGAGCGTATCCTGTACTACACCGGTATCAACCATAAGATCGGTGAAGTTCATGACGGCGCTGCTACGATGGACTGGATGGAGCAGGAGCAGGAGCGTGGCATCACGATCACCTCTGCCGCTACCACCTGCCATTGGAAGGGCGTGCGGATCAACATCATCGACACCCCGGGTCATGTGGACTTCACGGTCGAGGTCGAGCGCTCCTTGCGTGTGCTCGACGGCGCTGTGACGGTTCTGTGCGCCAAGGGCGGCGTTGAGCCGCAGACCGAGACTGTATGGAGACAGGCCGACCAGTATCATGTCCCGCGCCTTGTTTACGTGAACAAGATGGACATGATGGGTGCCGATTTCTACAATGTCCTGAAGATGATGGACGAGCGACTCAAGTGTAACGCCGTTCCCATCCAACTGCCCATCGGAAGCGAAGATACCTTCCGCGGCGTGATCGATCTCATCAAGATGAAGGCGTATGTCTTCTACGATGATTTGGGCAAGGATATGCGCGAGGAGGAAATTCCTGCGGATATGGCGGAGCTTGCGAAGCAGTACCGCGATCATATGCTTGAGTCCATCTCGGACCAGGACGAAGAGATCATGATGCTCTACCTCGAGGGTGAGGAAATCCCCGAGAAGATGATCCGGACCGCATTGCGCAAGGCGACCATCGGTTACAAAATCGTGCCGGTGACGTGCGGATCTTCCTATAAGAACAAGGGTGTGCAGAAGCTGCTGGACGCTATCGTTGACTATATGCCCGCTCCTACCGATGTCCCTGACATCAAGGGCGTGAATCCCGAGACTGAGGAAGAGGAGACCCGTCCGTCTTCTGACGACGCTCCCTTCGCAGCTCTGGCTTTCAAGATCGCTACCGACCCGTTTGTTGGTAAGCTGGCATACTTCCGTGTCTACTCCGGTAAGGTTGAGGCTGGTACTACCGTCTACAATTCCGTGAAGGACAACAAGGAGCGTATGGGCCGCATCCTGCAGATGCACTCCAATCACCGCAAGGATATCGACTGCTGCTACGCAGGTGATATCGCTGCTGTTGTTGGTCTGAAGAACACCACCACTGGTGATACTCTGTGCGATGAGAATCATCCCATCATTCTGGAGTCCATGAAGTTCCCCGAGCCCGTTATCCGCGTTGCAATTGAGCCCAAGACCAAGGCTGGCAACGAGAAGATGGGCATCGCGCTGGCAAAGCTGGCCGAAGAGGATCCGACCTTCAAGACCTACACCGATGAAGAAACCGGCCAGACCATCATTGCTGGTATGGGCGAGCTGCATCTGGAGATTATTGTTGACCGTCTGCTGCGTGAGTTTAAGGTCGAGGCAAACGTGGGTGCTCCCCAGGTTGCTTACCGTGAGACCATCCGCAAGGAGGCCAACCAGGAGACCAAGTACGCACGTCAGTCCGGTGGTAAGGGCCAGTACGGTCACGTTAAGATCAAGATCGAGCCCAACGAGCCCGGCAAGGGTTACGAGTTCGTCAACGCCATCGTTGGCGGTGCCATCCCGAAGGAATACATCCCGGCTATCGACAACGGTATCCAGGGTGCTATGAAGTCCGGTGT
>CALFDJ010000032.1 GCA_937950325.1 uncultured Collinsella sp. | reverse complement strand
GGTAGTAGATCATGGGCTTGTCGTAGACCGGCAGCAGCTGCTTGGAGGTCACGAGAGTGAGCGGGTACAGTCGCGTGCCGGACCCGCCCGCGAGGATGATGCCTTTCATTTAATCTGACCTCTACAATCGAAATGCGCTTTAGATCGAGTGATAAATAAGACTTGGGTATCCTATTTTGCTAAACCCCCTCATTCTTAACGAAATAGGCAAGGTAATGACTGCGGAATATGGCTACCTGAATTGCCCCTTCCATTTTTCAATGCTCGACCAAGGGAGATTGATTCCGGTTATTTCAGGTTGGTTAATCCAATCAGCCATTTTGAGTAAAAAGTCATCTTCTCGTTCGAAAACAGGAAGTCCGGTATCTTCACCGATGATCGCGTGCCAAATGTTGGTAATGGACTCACTTTGCTTCAACGCTATGAAAAGCGCCAGTATCGAAAATCAATTTATAATCCCACAATGATGTGAATTCGTTCGGGCAAATAACGACCGCAAAGTGATACAAGCGAATAAGATCCGGCAAGAGTTAGCGCCCAAACAGCAAATGTCGAAACACCAAGTGGAATGACGAATAATTCAAGCAGTTTCCAAACGGCCTTGAGAACAAGTATATGGCAGAGGTAGATTCCAAAAGAGGCGTTCCCAAGGTCAACAAGCAAAGTAGAAGATAATCGCGACTTGAATGATCCCGGAACCGCCATAAGAAGCGCGATCACAGCTAAAGAGGTCGCGGCAGAACCGAGCTTAAGCTGAGTTGTGGCCATATTGAAATCGCCAGTCAAATACCACCAGAAGCCTGCGACCTCCTGAATTATTAAAAATATAAAGAGCACTGCAACAAGCTGAGTGGTTCGTCCTTCAATGAGCGCAGCCCAACGCCTCCAGTCGAGACCGAAAACATAAAAGATGAGCCACATGGGGCAGAAAACCTGTATTAGAGGCAATGCGATACCGGCAACGGCAGCGAGCTCCCTTAGAAGCAAGCAAGCCGGTGTCACACAATAGACAAAGAACCTATACCGTGAAAGGAGCCTGAACAGTACCGGAGTAAGCAGCACAAGCTGTGAATAGACCAATAGATAGTACATCTGAGCCGATACGGAGCCCACGGCGAACGCCAGAAACCCAGACGCCCATGAAGGGCGGGAAACGCCGCAAGATAGATAACGCTCCAGAACGCATAAGGTCCGGCAACCTTGCTAATGCGGCGTCGAAGACCCCCCCCGCATTAAATTTGCGCTCGTCGGTAAGAACACCGGATAAAAACAAGAACAACGCAACAGAAAAGTTGAGGAATGGGCGAATGGCGACCGACGCGGCACATTGAGGAAGACAGTGGATAAGCACCACTGCGGAAATCGCAAGCCCACGAAGAGCTTGAAGGTAGCGATCCTTGGCCATCTAGGCTCTCCTTCCAACGAGTCTCTTTAGTCGTCGTTTAATACCACCAAGCTTGCCGCGGACACGCTGCCAGAGAGTGGGACGGAAATCCCACTTGTCCATGAGATCTGGGATGGAAAGCCCGGCAGACACGTCGTTCAAGAACTCGTCGCGCTTTGGATAAGGCGTGACAGAATGGACGAGGCTAGGGTTGCCCGCGATTACCCCATCAAGCGTCGCCGGACCGTTTGCAGTAAGCCCAGAAATAGCCTCGAATGCCCGCACGCCCTTCTCGGTATTGCATAGGACGGCAGATACGCCCTTGGAGTTGTCGACCTCGGGATGGGTATTCTGGAACCCCCAGAAATCACCGAGCGTGATATCGGCGCCGCTGGAGCGCTTTGCTGGACATGCCAGACAGGACGAACGAAGGCTCGCATTGGCCAGAAACGCTTTCATGTACCAGTCTTTGCCGAATATCTGGGACTCGGTGTCCCCGGTGTTGTCTTTCTCCGCTATGTGCTTGTACATAGCGGAGTAAGACAACCATCCGGTTGTCTTACTCCGCATATTGACGTCGCAGACGTCCGACCCGAAGGCCTCACCACGGTAGTCGACCCAGCGCGACCAGAGCTCTGGAGACGGAACACCGTGGCAGATGACGTCGACGCCGAGGAAGAGGTCAGAGTCGGCGAGTTTCCCCAGGTATGAGCGCATGCCAGCCACCTGGCATGCAGTACCGGCAAAGAGCGCCGGCCTGCCTTCACGCAGGGCAGCGCGGACGCCCTCGAAGACGCCGCGGCCAACCGCGCTCTGAACGTATTTCGAGCGCATAACGGCGCCGAGCGCCGGCCTGTCCTCCACGAGCACGTGACGAAGCTCGCGGCAACCGTCCGTCCACGCGGCGCCCGCCACAACACCGCCGCGCGAGAGAGCGTCACCGGCGAGTAGACCGAACACGCCGCCCGACGACGATCTATCGAGCAAGCCGACGTCATGAGCCTTCGCCCAGAGGGCGAACTCGCACCCGTCCTCCCCAGGGGCGTTGAGCGCCGGGCATACGGCGTCGCACGCCCCGCAGCCTACGCACCCGGAGGCGTCGACGGTGGGGTGTAGGAAGCCACAATCATCGGGTTCCATGGAGATGCATGACTTGGGGCAGCGGGCAGCGCACGCGCCGCAGCCGCAGCAACGGTCGCCAAGCGAGACGACCCTCGGGGATTTCTCGGAATCATTCATGATGGACCCTATCTAAGGAACGGGAGACGAGAGACGACCGCGATACGTTCGTCCTTCGTTAGGACGGCGAGCCAAAGGGCTATGGCGAAAAGCGCGCTGTAAACGGCGCCCCACTCGAGGAACGCGGGCCATCCGTTGACGGGCAGGACCGCCGTGCCAGCGAGGCAGGCGACGGTGACGGCAGCCCAGGCGAGCAGCACCGGCAGGTTCCGCTTCCAGAAAAAGAGCATGTCGAGACCGACCCGCTTCTGGTAGTACCAGTTCATCCACAGTCCGTTGCCGAGCACGATGCTGACGACATAGGCGATCGCGGGGGCCCACGGCCCCAGCGCCGGGGCGGCCGCGGCGGTGAAGGCAACGTTCCCGACCGCCATCGCAAGGTAGACGAGACTCCTGGCGTGGTGCATGTTCTTGGCCCTCTGGATCTCGATGCCGACGTTCTGACAGAGGGGCACCATGACGGGTAGCGTCATGGCGAGCACGAGCCAGTAGGCCTCGGCGAAGCCCGGGCCCGCCCACCTCGTCACGAAAAACTTCCCGAGAATAGCGAAACCTCCGTACACCCAGCAAAACAGTACCATCTGGTAGCGGCCCACGCGCGTCATAAGGCGAGTGAGCTCGGCGTTGTCGTCCGAGGTGGCGACGATGCGGTTGACCTTCGGAATGAAGACGTTCGACATCGTGGTGGAGAGCGAGTAGAAGACCTGGCGGATGTTCACGGCCACCGCGAACAGAGATACCGCAGTCGCGCCCGAGATGGCCCCCAGCATGATGTTGGGCACGCTCTGATTGACCATCTCGCAGACCTGGTTACCGAAGATCCAGGCACTGAAGGCGGCGATGCCGCGCATGACGCCCCAGTCGGCACCCCTGAGCTCGAAGCGCATGCCCAGCACGACGATGGCGTAGCGCGCGTTGAGGGCGAGCAGGACGAGGTTCACCGCGAGCTGTGCTAGGGCAACGCCCACGGGCCCCATACCGGCGGCCAGCAGGGCCCAGGCGCACAGCGGCGTCGCAAGCGTGGTGACGAGCTGCCTGGTCTGCTGGTAGACGAAGCGCTCGTGCGCCGTGATGTAGGAATTGAACACGACGGTGAACAACGTCGAGGCGACGTTGAGCGTCATGATGGCGAGCAGCTCCCGGGCGAGCGAGACCTGCGCCTCGGTGAACCCGGCCGAGAACACCGCGCCGGCGTTTGCGGAGAAGCCCATGCCGAGGGCGACCGCCGCGGCTGTGACGGCGACGTAAAGCGTGAGGTACATGCCGTTCAGGTGCCGGATGTCGCGCTCGCCGCCGTGCGCCACCGTCTGCGTGTAGAAGCGCACGTAGGCCTCGGAGAAGCCGAAGGACAGGAGCGTCAGCGAGAAGACAAAGGAGTTCGAGCTCTGGAAGACGCCGTAGTCCGCCTGCCCCACGTAGGACAGTAGCATCGGCGTGTAGACGAGGTTGACGAGGTTCTTTGCGAGGATGTTGGCGTAGCCGAGGAGGGCGCCCGCCTTACGCTGGCTAGCCACGGGCGGCCTCCGAGGGAATGCTCAATCCACATCTATCGAGGAATTCAACAACGATCTTCCTCTGAGCTGCCAACCTGTCATACGCCTTTGAATAGTCACTCTCGAGCAGTTCCGAATTACATACGGAAAGAATTGACCGCTCAACGAAAGAAACACCCAGCTCGCTGGCTAGCGTGTCGAATCGGCTGCTCATGTCTGGACCAGTGGACTCACGAGGGCAATAAATCAGCGGCTTCCCGAACAAGATCGAGAAAATTGATCCGTGATATGAATCTGTCGCTACAAGCTTTGCGTGACGGACGGCATAGAGGAACTCTGAAGGCCCGAGGGCGTAGTAGCGCGCATCCCCTAGTAAATCGACCCTCTTGCAGCTAAGTGAATCACAGATTTCGGCAACCCTCTCTTCGTAAGCTGCACTCCCGAGGAAGTACGTCAATACATAATCATTTGGAAGCCCGCAGTGCGGCTCTTTTTCATACCTTTCCCACCAGGAGCCGTCAAACATCAGTGTTGGGTCAATCAACACCTCGGCCTTTAAGCCGTACAGACTGTTTATAAGCTCGGCGCTCTTCTGCTCACGAACGGACAGCCTATCAAACCCGTCGAAATAGCCGTGGAACAGCTCACGCTTCTCCTCGGGAATCGTCGGAGCTGCCAAGCTTGGCGAAAAAGCAATGCGCTTTTCTCTTGGCGAAAACGTGAGAAACATAGTGGAGTTAGCGTCAGGGGAATACGGAGACCAAACTTGGTCGCTCCCAGCAACGAAAAAGTCATAGGATTTAATGTCACGTGGAGGGTTGGAATCAGATATAACCTCCCGGCTAAAGGAAATGTTACGGGAATTGAAATCCTCAAACGAACGATGCCTCTGGATGTGGGCAACGGCAAGCCCCTTTGGAATGAGCGAAGCCAAAGACTTGAGCTTGTATTTGGCAGATCTCGAGTCCTTCTGTCTGAACGTAAGGACATCTGCACCCGAGAGTTTGAGAGTTTCTTGGACAGCAAGGTTCTGGAGCCTCTGCCCATAGTTGTCCCCATGCGTAAATGTGGAAATGCCTATTTTCATGTTCAAACCTGTTCTTCGTCTCTATCAATAATCAAATAGTCTGCAGCCGAGGAATTCCACGACCAAGCCAGCGCTCCACAGAGCAGCAGTAGGCACAAGCAGCAGTTCACCCTTGTAAAGCACTGCGTATACAGAAAGGTAATAAGAATTGTTAGCAAAAGGAGCAAACGAACAATCCGGCCATTAGATCCTTTTTCCTGCTCCATAAACTCACTAACCACGGAGTGGAAAAACGCTACATACGCTGCCGTCTCCCAAACCCCCATGAGAATCAAGAAAGACCCCATATCCGCTTGACCAAAGTGGTTAAACGACATGAACCCGGACGCGTAGAAGCTTGAGGCTCCAAGACCCTCTCCGAGACTCCATGTAGCCGGTCTCAAGAGAGCGAAGCCGATGATAGCAATCCTCTCGTTACTGCCGTCGGCAGCAGTACCGACGGAAGCTGAACTGCCAACCATATCGAACAGACCAAACACTTGCGTATCCACGAGGATCTGGAACGCAGGCACCGAGGCGTATGCAATTGTCAGGATAAAATACAAGGCGACAAGCCAAAAGAAGGGACCCGAAACATCCGCTTCTCCTCTCATGACTGAAATAAGCCAGAACATCACTAAAACGAGAGGAAGGATTATGAAGAGCGCCTTATTATCGTTGAGTGTCGCAAGATAGAAGGACAGGACGATAAGGCAGACGTTGTAAGCGATGGCAAGGGATGGCCAGAGAGGACCCCGAAGCCTCCTAATCCAGACGAAGTTGTAGAGCACGACGAATGAAGTGTAAAGGGCCACCGCATGGACGGACGCATAAGAGAACAGGCCGGAGATATTGTCCTCGAAGTAACTGATGTCGTTCGTTGTCGCAGCGATCATCCCATGGGTAGAGTACTGGATAAACATGATCGCCATATTGAGAAGCAATATGGCGTTGAAGACCGGAAAACCTGCATCAAAGAGTCCAAGAAGAAAATCCCTCTTGTTAGTGACCAAAAGAAAGAAGTAAAGCGTATAGACAAACGGGTAGAGGAGCAGCAAAATATTCGCCCTAAACGTTTCCATATTGCCACCCAAGAGGGCACCAGACAGCCACCCTGCAACGGTAATCAGCCCAAGTAGTAGCGCTCTACCGCTATATTTCCATCCGGAGAAGAGCGCCCTCACGCAAATCATGCCGGTAATTACCCAGTTGAGGTATCGCCCCAGACCATAGTACTCAAGGAAGAAAACCTGCGCCAAGATACCTATAACGATCGTCGCATCCGCCAGGTCACCCATGCAAACGGTTAGAACGCCTTGCTTATTAGGGAGATACCAACGACCTCTTCGACCAGCCCGCTCCTCCGCTTTATTTATAACGAGCCTCGCATGCCTATGATCTTGCATTGAGTACCTCCAGCAGCACACGTTCAATCAGCCTCGTGTGCATGTGAACTCCCGTGTTGAGACCTACCGAGGAGCATGGAAGCAGGTCTACGATCTCATCTGAATCGACAAGATCGAGCGGACCAGGCTTTCCGCTCCTGAAACGATTGACCTCCCTGATAAGCCGGCTCTTATCCCTAAACAGCCCGATTAGCTCCTCCTCGTTATTCAGCACCAAACCGGACCCATGCTCAACGACAAAGTCGGCGACATTGCCTGCACATGCACTCGAAATCGTATAAGCGTTTGCGGAGTAAGATTCCATACAGGTGTAGCTATAGGTCTCTGGCCAAGATGGCCACATGACAACGATGGCAATCTCGCACTCCCTGAGAGAGTCGGTCATGGCATTTGGGTGCTTCTCATCAAATTCGACAAACCGCTTGTTCATCCCTGGATACATATCGTTCGAGCTGTTGAAGACGAAGAACTCGTACTCTTGTTCATCGACCGCAGATACGAGGCGAAGCCAGGTCTCCCAGCCCTTTGTCTTCCTCGGCATCCCCAGAAAGGCAACCCTGATGCGCTCCCCTGCGTTCAGAGGACGTCTGTTGCCCAGATACTCTCCAAGCAGCTTTTGGTGCGGTATTACATCAACAAGGCCCTCGTATTGGGGCCTGAATGAGAGAAACCGATTCTTCGTATAGGTCGAAGGTGCAACAAAACGGAGATTTTTGATGGAGTCAAACAGCCCTTGGATCTTCGACTCCACACGAAGGCTGTTACTGAAGTGGGGGCATTTCTCGCAGGGAGCGTCGCCGAGCCTTGAGCTGTCACAAAAGCCGCTCCTATTTTGGAGGTTATAGCTTGTACAACACAGGTAATAGTCGTGGAGAAAGGCCCTGACCGGTGTTTTGCCTGTAACTTTTAGCAGTTCGGAGACTTTCTCAAGGCTCACGTACAGAAGGTGGTGGATATGAAGCTCAAGAAGGCTGAAGCCGCTTTTTTGCCAGCTGCAAAGGGCCTCGCACACCTGGGCAATACTGAAAACACCAGCCTCCACCCCGTCGACCGTAACCCCGAATTCGCAAAATAGCATCTGGTCGTCCCTGAACAGGGTCTTCTTAACCGAGTGGAGATAGACGTAACTTATGCCGTGCGACGCCATGGCCTGCTGACTCGCCATAATAGCCTTTGGGGTGCCGGTCTTGTCCTTGAGATAGTCGCAAAAGGCAAGCGCTAGGACGTACCCACTATTGTGCGGTTTGGGGATGCTTTTACTCATATCATCGCTTCCCAAACAAGAGGAGAGATCTATTGAAAAGGCCCTCTTGTAGACTGCCGAAATTCAGCCTCGAAGAGAAAGAAACCCTGCACCTAGCCATGAAAGAAGCGTCCATTTTCGATACCAACTCTCCAAGAGCACGCTCTGGAGGAAGAATGCAGTCGGAATAAGTTGAAAGAAGTCCAGTAACTTGCTTTGCAAGAGTAATCTCTCGCGGATGACAAAAACTATTGATTTTCTCAATCACTTTAGATGGTAAATCAGTACTCACACCGACCACATTACGACCATGCTGGCGATATCCCATATGAGGAGAAGCATCGAAAACAATCCGATAACCCAGCAGCACGCATAGATTAGCTATCAGCTTATCATGCATGATGACGGGATGGGGCAGCTCATGCAAGCAAACAACTTCCCAAATACGCCTATCAAATACTTGCGTACATCCCATAGGTGACCCAATGCAAAGCTGGTTGAGAGGGTCGTTATCTCGATAAGATATGCACCTTTGTTGCCCATAGGTTAACCGGCCCATCTCATTACCAGCTGAATCTACAAGTCTTGAATTGCAATGATAAAGAGCCAAATTCTCCTGCTTCTTAAGCTGTTTAATCGCAGTTATCAGTTTATCGCTATCCCAAATATCATCTTGGTCGGAAAACGCATAGTAATCAGCTTCGGGAGCATTCCGCAACAACGTCAAAAACCCTAAAGCAGGTCCTAGGTTTTCTCCTGTTAACAAAGTCAGACTGCCCTCATCTGCATAGCGCTGCAGAAGATCACGAGTACCATCAGATGACCCGTCATCACGGACAAAAAGACGTACGTCAACTTCAGCCTGCGAGAGAATGCTGTCAATTTGTTCTGAAATAAATGGGATGCCGTTGTATGACGCCATTAATACGACGCACTTTGGCACCTTGGAATTACTCAACATATGGATTACCTTATCATTAATGCCTAAAGCAAACGCTCTCGATGTGTTAACCCCTGAGCAAACCCAGTGCAAGCAGTATATCCTTGACCAAGTACTTGGCGCAGTCTTTTGGCCTCGCCCTGAGAACGAGTCGGTTAACCCGTACCCCGTTACGAAAGCCGTCCATAAAGGTATTTCTTTCTATAGGCTTCGTCGAAGGACGTTGAAGCTGTTCATTGTTGGCCACAGCTAGACCAGGATCAACCGGCAAAAGCTCAAGGTCCGTCATTTCTAACAGTTCTCGACCCTTGTCTGTCTGCACAAGTGCGAGGGATATCCCGTTCGCGACCTCATCAGAAAGCTCGCTACCCCATGAATCGCCAAGCGTAATATCGGAGACACGATCACCCTTGGCGTAGCGGCAGGAGTAGCAGCCTTCCGTATACGGTAAACCCGAGAGGAAAGCAATCGAGTAGCGATCGCGGACACCCGTCCTACCCACAGTTTCAGCTCCGCGATAGCGGAGCTGAAACTGGACTTTCTTTCGAAAGTCCAGTATCAGCTCATTAGACAGGTTGTTACCTGTCTCTTCCAAGAATCGGCTCAGGACCTTGGGGGACGGTGAACCATGACAGATAAGGTCGATGGTGTAAAGGGAATCGGCTAAACGGCTTCCAACGAAGTTACGCATCGCAGCAACCTGACAAGGAAGACCGATAAAGAGAACCCTTTGACCACCTTGCAGGGCCTCCCTAACCTCGCGGTACGCACCAAGCGGATTGCTTTTGACGTATTTGGAGCCTTGGGCCCTCCTCAAGTAATCCGCATCAGAAGTGAGGTGGAACCGGAACTCACCGCCCTCCTGTGCACATGAACACACTAATCCATTTGACGCCACAAACGCCTCCGAGATGGCCGTAGCCAGACCCCCGGACGAAGATGACATTCTGAGCGATGTATCTTTCGCCCACCCCTGTAGCCACTCGAGAGGACGCAACGAAGATGGGGATACCATCTGGGGACACGTTTTCTCGCACAGTCCACATCCCACGCACCTTGTAGGATCAATACGGGCGTTATACGCCTCAATCGTATCCTCAATGGCAATCGCTCCATGTCGGCATGAATCGACGCAGGCCATACAGCCAGCGCACATATCCTTCTTGCATACCGTCCTAGTGCCAACGTTTGACAATGCCCTACTCCTCAATCATGCTCTTGAGCTGCGCTAGGGACTTCTCCCTCTCCGCACCCATCACGTCGTTGACCCGACCAAAGTCAATCTGCTTGGATGCTAACTCGACATCATCTAGATTCTGAAGCACTCTGTCCGTGAGGTCCGTGAGTCGCAGAATACTCACGTTCCTGCTCGAGGTTCCGTTCTTGGGCAGCACTTCTACCAGCGGCGTATTGAGATTTATGGCAAAAGCCGTACCGTGGAACGAGTCCGTGACTAGGCATGCTGCGTTGTCGACATACGAGAGAAACTCAGCAAGCGTCGGCAGCCACTTGAACTTGCCCTCGCGTGAGGCCTGGTGCAGGCTTGCAGAGATCCGTATCAGGGGCAAGCCAAGCTTTTTGGCAACCTTCACGGCGTACTGCCCCACCGTCGGGTCGCTGTGAATCTGGTAGACGAGGATGTATTCGCCCTTCGGGGCAGGTGCCGCCATCCTTCTCCACGCCTCGCCATCAAGCAGCAGCGTGGGATCGACAACCTGTCCGGCCTCTATGCCCCACGAGGCAAGCTGCTCGCGCGCGGCATCCTCGCGTACGAACACGGCCTCATATGCTCGAAGGTCCTCGAGAAACCTGGGGCGCACGCTATCCGGGATATTCTTCTTACCAAAGCTTGCCGCATATGAGATGCGCCTTGCGCCCTCGGGAGCAAACTCAAGCGCGTATGACAGGTCGTATGCGCCCGAGCTGATGGGACCCCACACCTGATCGCTTCCAGTCATATAGACATCGGCCTTGGGCGGATTAGCCTTCAGCTCCTCCAGGGATGCATAGTGAGGGCTCATCTTAAGCAGCTGGGAACGCTCACGCGCAAACCGCTTGCCCGCCACCCTTGTCTCAGGCTCCATCAGAAGTCTGTAGACAGACTTCTTCAACGGGTTCCCGTTCCAGGACGGCTTTGTCGAAAGAAGCGTCCTCACCTGCTGGGATACGTCCTCACAAGCAGGTACATAGTCCATAATCTCGAACTCATGCCCCAAGCTCTCTACCGCTCGTTGTGTCGCATATGCCTGGAGCAGGGAGCCATAATTAGAGATTGCGTGCCTGGTTATGCAGGATACTTTCACGTGTTTCCTCCGATTGATATCGAGCAACCGCTATTTCTGAATTTTTGCATTCGATTTTTCCACCCGGCTGCACTACAGCGCCTCCTCAGTCTCGTACACGTGCGCGTCGGCTCGGCTTGCGTCGGAA
>CALFDJ010000031.1 GCA_937950325.1 uncultured Collinsella sp. | reverse complement strand
CTTCGTTAAACGGGCGCTAGGGCGTCACCCTTACACCAACATTTTCGACGCGATCATGTCAGGCAAGCCGGTTGGTCATAAAAGTAATGAAAGTACATTAGGCTATTCTGCTTAATAAGCGTAGCAGATTATCGCTTGATAAATGCAGATATGCTCGTCTTTTCGGATTCGTTTAGCCCAAACATCAAAACCAAGAAGAAATAGATAAAGAAATAAATTATTGCTGAAACCAAAACCACCACAAGGCCAGATAAAAGGCTTTTAATTAGGTTATAGAGCAGCAGCAAAGCCCCCGTACCGACAATAACCAAGACGGAAAGTTTGGCAATTTCAAGCCAAAATTTCTTTATGTTCAACCCAAGCTTTTCAGAATAATACCAATTCATACAGAAACCGTTGCCTATAACCATAGCGATGGCTGTTGAAACTGCTGCGCCCACTATGCCCATAAGCTTGAGCAGTATAATCGTCACGACCACGTTGACAAGCGCAATCGCAAGATACATATATCCCCTATACAGGTAAACATTCGCAACCTGCATTATGGTAAGTCCCAGGTTCTGAATTAAGTCAATGGTAAATGGAACCATTACGATCAAGGCGATATAGAAAGCGTCTATATAGTCCTTACCAGCCCAAATAATGATGAAATCTTTCCCCAGAACAATAAATAAACTAAGAACAAATCCGCAGACGATAAAGGAAATGCGACCAACTTTAATGAAGAGATCCGAAATTTCAGACATATCCTTATTCTGGCAATACAGTTCTGAAACTCGAGGAAGAAAAACTGAAGAGGCTGCCGTACCGATTGTCATATAAATCGTGTAGATTTGAGATCCAACAGAATATACCGCAACGGCGGCAGCACCAAAATAATAGCCGACAATTAATTGATCGGTTTTCCAGAAAATCTGGTCAGCAATCGTCACCAATACAATCGCGCCACTAAAAAATAGCAAACCTTTAGCCAGTTTCATGTCCCAGCCATGATATCTGAAACTAATATGCAGATTATATTTAGCAAACAAACGCTGGCTCACCGCGCACAACACATTTGTAACAAGCACAACTAAACATACGGCTAATGCATTCTTAAAAATTGTCGTAAGTCCATACACAATGAAAGGCTGAGCTATTAGGGCGGCCAATTGCGAGCCCTTCAAAAAAACGAACCTTTCATTAGCAGTTATCGCCGCAACGCTAATAGTGTTGTTCATGATAACAATTGTGTTGATCCCTAATACAACAAGCATTGCGGAACACTCATCAAGCTGTGAGTTTGTAAAACTGGCTGAATATACAAACCGAACAACCACGGCGAGAACGCAACTTATTAGCATCACGAACACAGATAGGACCCAGTACAGACGCCTAGCTATTGCGAGAGTATTCTCCATTAAGTCATTTTTGCCCTCTGCCATATACTTGCAATAAAAACGCCCAACACCGGCAGACAAAATCCCATTAATGGAAACTATATAAGACATGATAGAACCTATCAATTGATAGAGTCCATATTCGTCTTGACCAATGTTTTGCAACAACATCGGAACATATACAAAGCCGACTAAAGCCTGAGCCAGTATATAACCATATGTAATTATTATGCCAGTAAGTCTTCTGCTTGCGCTACTTATCAGAATCACCGTTTCACAATTAGTTGCTTCAAATACCATTCAGAAATTAAAGCACTATTTAATCAGAACAACCGATTGCCGAACCTCTCCTTTGTTCGCATTGTTAAAGCAGGGTCCGATTAAATTCCCAGGCAGAATTTGATGCCACATTTTATTGTCATGCGGATTATCTCCCCAGAAGAACCCAATATGACAGTCGATTGATCCGTCAGTCTTAAAGAAGATAATATCTCCCTTTTGAGCATAACCACTATTTAGCATATCTTGGACAGTACGGAACTCATACATTTTGCATCCCAAATCTCGAGCATAGCCATACCATCTCCAAGCGTTAATATAGCCGCCACCGCCTGGCCCCCCAGCCCAAGGAGAGTGATTATTATTCTGCGCAATACGATTGACATCGCCACCAACCGCAGCATAAGCATGAGCCACGAAGCCAGTGCAATTCATGCCAGTATAGCCATCCCATCTCGGGGCACCTTTTGGGTAAAGGCAACTATCATAGGAGAAGCCACCGGAATATCTCGTTCCTAAATAATAGCCATCAAATTGATGCGACGTAAGCCAAGTGACGAGTCCAATACGACTAACCCCCAAAACCGTTGAGCTACCAAATGGGCTGTAGTAAATCTGAGTCGACTTCGACTGGAGAGTGCCATCAGGAAGCAAGACATCGCAGTAAAGATCGTAATAACCATCTTGCAATCCAAGTGCAGAGGGATTGAAATAAGCGTCATTCACACTGGAAAATTCTTTTAGAACACCCCATTTACTCCAGTCGGACTTGGCCCAAACAAATTTAAACTGAAATTGCCCAGATTTTTCAGCTGCAAGCGTTCCCAAATCAGCTCGAACTCCCCAAGAATTATTGCCATCAGTCGAAATTGCAGTAATCCTCGAGAAATCCCAACAGCTAATGATTGTTCTTTTTGTTTGGACAACTCCATCTGACCCCGAAACGTCACAGATCAATTCATAGTCTCCGGCGTCTTTTGGAGCCCATTGCAAGTGTGAACTTGCGCCCTGTTGAGCAACGCCCCAGTCAGCCCAATTATTCTTATTCCAGACGAACTTATACTGTAAGTAATTAGTATCACCCGAGCATCTGGCATCGATCTCAGTGCTTTCATTAGGCCTGACAAGCGTTGCAGAAGAACTCAAGGACTCGTAATTCCACTTCTCGGAGCCAATCGAGCATTCAGTCTTCGAGGTCATCGTCTGATCGTTGGCCTCATCAATAACATCAACAAAAACGGTGACAGCGCCAGATTTATCGACTCTCCAGTCAATTGAGGATTTACCTCTGCCGGAGTCAATCACACCCCATTCAGCCCAGTTGTTCCGCATCCAAACATATTTGTATGAAATCTGGTTATTCTTTCGGATGGTAATCCGAGGTGTAATTGAAAGCGTATCCCCTACGCACAAATTGGATGAATCAGATTTCAAATCTATTGAAGTGAAGTTAGATAGATTTCTCTCCACCCTGACGGGGAACCTCCAGGTCCTCACGTTGCCGGCCGAATCGACTGCGTCGACCAAGATGTTGACGTCGCCGGCGACCTCCGGCACCCAATCGCAGGAGGCCTCGGGCCCGAGCTGGCGGATGGTGCCCCACCTGGACCAGCCGCCCTGCTCCCAGACGAACTTATAGCGGACCGAGCCCGAGTTGCCGGACGCGGTCAGGCCGAGCGAGCAGCGGTCGCCCAGGAGAGGAGACCCGCCATCGGACGCCTTGGCCGAGAGGCCGTCGACAGAGTAGTCCTCTGAAACCGGCGAAGTTGCACTTAAATCATCGGCCCGTGTTGAATCTTCAATCTGTGATGGAGACAGGCCCGCTTCACTCAAACCAAAGCAAGGAGTTACGGCCAAACAGAAATAAAAGAAGAAAAAAGCGACACGGACAGCCTTACTTCTAAAGAAATGCATATAGAACCTCCCCGATAGTTCACTCCAACATAATATTGCTAGCAAGTAACAATTTAAGGCCAAGATTTACCATACAAGTAAGGTCGACTACAACCAGCGCAGTCGACCTAGAGAATTCATATTGATATTAGCCAATTAAAGAAATAATGCGCGCAATATTCTGACCATATGTGTCACCCGGAACAGCCCAGCGGCCATTTAAATCTTCCAAATATGGCGCAACTCCGAGAAAACCCTTAGACTGAAGGACTTCATATCGAGGATCCACACAAGTGTTATTCAACGCCGCACCAGTAGCATATCCTTTAAGATGCTGGACTTGGGCAAGCAAGCCCTGATATACATCGTCAAATCTAGCGCCTCCCGATTGTTGATTGACGGCGCCCAGTCCGGCGAAATTGCACTGATTCGGCTTTACGGAACCTCCAAATTGCAACCATCCAGTCTCAAGCATAGCCTGAGCAAAAACAACTTCCGGGCGAACCCCTTCAGAAACAGCGGCTTCGACAATTAATGAACAAAAATCACGAATAGTAGGTGCTCCCTTTGAAACAAATGCGTCTGAGGGATATGTATGTCCCGTTGATTCATATAAGTTCACCATAGCATCAACTGAAGTCTGCAGACTTCCCATAATTGGAGTACCCTCCACCGTGACCTTGCGGGTCAGGTGCCTCTCGGCGGAGCCGTCGATCACGTCGAGGTAGACGGTGTACTCGCCCGGCTCGGTCGGGGTCCACTCGCAGGAGGAGGAAGCGGAGGGCTGCTGGGCGACGCCCCACTTGGCCCAGCCGCCCTTCTCCCAGACGAACTTGTACTTGAGGCCGGAGGCGTCGCCGGACACCTTGGCCTGCAGCTTGACCGGCTTGCCGCAGAGGGCGGAGCCCGAGACTTCGAGCGACTCGACGGAGTAGCGCTCGCCGACCGTGACCTTGCGGGTCAGGTGCCTCTCGGCGGAGCCGTCGATCACGTCGAGGTAGACGGTGTACTCGCCCGGCTCGGTCGGGGTCCACTCGCAGGAGGAGGAAGCGGAGGGCTGCTGGGCGACGCCCCACTTGGCCCAGCCGCCCTTCTCCCAGACGAACTTGTACTTGAGGCCGGAGGCGTCGCCGGACACCTTGGCCTGCAGCTTGACCGGCTTGCCGCAGAGGGCGGAGCCCGAGACTTCGAGCGACTCAAGAGACCAATTAACAACTTTGTATTTAGAAGTGCTAGTCACATACCCATTGGAGTCAATGACATCAGCATAGATCTCATATTCACCAGCCTGGGGCAGGGTCCAAGAAATCGACGGCGAAGTTAAGTCTTGACCGATTACACCCCAATTGGAATCACTCCAATCAGACCCAGCCCTATGCCAAACAAACTTATATCTAAGGCCATCAGTCTTGCCGCTAACATTTACACCGATTTTTACCGTTGACCCCGCATGTCCCAGTTCTTCCGAGAAGGAAATTCCATTGACGGAGTAGGGATGCGGAAACTGCGCGATGATAGCAGCAGCGTCAGCCTCTCCCAGACGACGGCAACCATCGTCCGAGAAATAGTTGGCCACATCACCGTAATTCGAAATGAAACCATGCTCGATAAGAATACCTGGAATTCCCTGCTCGCGAGCGCAGCGGATAACGGCGAACTCGTCGCCTACCTCCATTTGAAATACGCCGCGGTATGTTAGTCCCATAGCAGCAAGGTTGTTCATGACCTTGTTGGCAAGCTCAACAGAGACCTGCGTGTAGTCGGTGCCATTTGCGGTAGGAGCATAAACTTCTGCGCCGTGAGCTCCAGAAGACCCAGAGTTGATGTGAAAGCTAACAAAGGCCTGCGCGCCCTGATCAATGCAGCGCTGTACGCGATAAAGATAATCATTGCTGGGATAGTAGCCAGACTGCTCGCGCGCAAGAACGATCTTAAAGCCGTAAGCTTCAAGTTTATTTTTGCAGGCTGTCATGATCTTCCAGGTAAGGTCGGCTTCACTCTTGCCATTACCCTGAGCGCCAGAATCCACCCCGCCATGTCCCGCGTCAAGTGCAATAACCCCCACATTACGCGCGGAGCGCTCAGCATAGGTGGAAATGCCATCGGGCGAATCGGCGTATTCCAATGCCTGCTGAATCGACTGGGCTTCAACGGCATTGCCATCGCCGTCCGCATAGTAAACAGAAGTGCTCTCAGAATTCATGGAGCTATCGATAATCGTAAACGAATAATCCCTGTCAGAGAGATCCACTACATGTTCAGTGCCATCACCCTGCAAAACATAGGTTATCGAAGTCAGAAAGTAAGTATTGGATTTCAACGTCGAGCCGAATACAAAAGCAGCCGAATTACCAGCGGATTCAGATGCAACCGTGGTTCCCTGTACTCCATTGGCGCTTACATAGTTAAGCGTTGCGGAAGCAAGGATGTCGCCGTCATCGGGAGTAGCAAAGGCGACAACTTGATCAGTCCCGCTGGGAAGGCTCGGGTAGGCAAGATATACATATTGGAAAGAGGAATCAACCGATTCGACCTCGTGTTCGGGCGCGGAAACGTCTACGCTGAAACCCTCATCCTCTGATTCCGTAGCATCCGCTGGCAGCGACCGATCAACGGCCGTGTCTTCACCGTCGATGGAACTCTCGTCACGCGAGGCCACGCTATCATCTACGGGTACAGTACCAGACGCAACATCCATAGACTGCACGTTATTCGCAGCATAAGCAGCAGTTACAGGACCCATCAAAGATGAGGCAGCCAAAAGTGTAGCCATAGAAAAAACAGTTGAGGCACGCAACGCGTTTTTCATATCGAATCCCCCGTCACAAATAATTGTTACTGAAGAATGATTATCTAACAATCAGTCTCACATCGGAAGTCCAGTTACTTAAAGCGCGGGGATTGTTGTTACTTCCTTTGAATATCAATACTCCGTGAAGCAAATCCGAATAGTAGAGCAAACAATAGAAAGGGTTTAAATTTTTTGCATCTATGACTTTCCTGGTGCTTTCCTACGCCCCCCCCTGAACTAGCCCCCCCTACCTTCGTCGCCTGTGGGACAACTTCCACCGATCGAGGGTCGAGCTCCCTGCCGCGGTGTTCGGATTCCGCATCACGAGCCCCGATTCCTTGTCGAACAGTCCGTCAAGGGCGCGGAGGAACGTATCGCCTCTCATGAAGAACTCATCCCGCCCGCTCAGGGCGATATTGCTCGTGAGGACCATCGCATCCGTCGCCGCGGCGGAGGACCATGCTCCTCATGTTGTCAGTGAGCACAGCCAATGACGCACACGGCGCCGAGAATGTATGCAGCGTCCCGATGAGGAGGTTCTCCTGGCGCGCGTTAGCTAGGTGTTTGACCACAAGAAAGCAAGAGGTAATCCTTTGGTTGAGGTATTCGCGGATGCAATTCGGTTGAATCTTGGCAGGAACAAACGACCGCCAACCGCAATAAGCAGTAGAAACGCAACTAAGCTAAGTCATCATTCGCCTTCGGATCCAAATGGCCTACGCGCGGATTGTATGCCACTTTTAAGAGATGGATAATTCCAACGGTATGCAAAAAAGCTATCGTAAGCAACCTTTTGCGATTCCCACCACTCATCGTACTCATCCCATTCCGTTTGCCCTATAAGTTCGGATAGCTTGCCGTAGGCATCGTGGAGAAAATGCTTTGAGAATCTTCTGCCTGTCTTATGATGAAATACCGCAGGATGTGTAATAACTTGCTCGTAAGAATACCGCTCTGTATTCACTCTCGATTCTATGGGATTAAAATAATCAACGAACTGAGGAACATCTCTGCAGTCGTCAAGAATATGCAGCAAATCGCCATGGCAAATCTTGTTTCGAATATGCTCGCAGTAAGCTTCCCACCATTTCTTTGTATTGCCCGACAAAAGCCCTTTACTTTTCGCAGAGTTGATGACTGGCCTCAAGGTTTGGTTCTCGAACATCTCACCGTGGTCTTTTCGTATTGATGGCACTTCATCAAGGTTCGAAACAACCATTCTTAAGGTAAATTCAAGAAGAACAGAGGTAGTAATAATTGCAGCTTGGTAGTTTCCGCACAAATGAGAGCTACACGCCTCAAGCCATAGGTTATTGAGGGAAGGCTCGACCCAAGGGAGGGCTGGCGGCAAATCTGTACCGTTACTATCAACGCTTTGTGCGAACATGCCCGCCGCATTGTCTTTTTCAATGTGCCAAATCTCTATCAAGGGCAAGCCTCCACATGTGGGGGAAGAATAAGGGCTCGACGGCAGAAACGCGGAACCACTAAGCATCAGTTTCAAAGATAATATACTGCGCTGCTGATAGAGTAGGCAATTCTCGTTCTCGCGATTAAGCCAATGGACCGCAGCATGCTCCTCGGTAATAGCCGTCGCTTTCGCGAATCATAAGCCAATTGACCAGTCTGGGCCTTTTTTCTCAAAACAGAACCAGACGCATTCAACCATGCACCGCTTGCGTTGGAGTAGCAATCGAAACCACTTAGTATTAGCTACTCGTTATCAAACATGGCAAACATAATCTAGATCCAGCACCATGGGCCACCGATATTGAGGCGTCCTGTTGTCATCATAAACGTGAAAGCCTAGCCTAGCCCTTACAAAGGCAGCAAACGCAAAGTGAAACGATGACCCCCCCCCGTGATACAATCCCATCAAATTAAACTGTTGACAGAAAGGCTCTACCGTGCCGCCCAAATCCATCAACTCCCTTATGAAGCATCTCCGGAACCAAGGGATTTCAATCGGTGGTTCAGGGCAAAAACGAAAGCTCAAGAACATCGGCTACTACCATGGATACAAAGGGTTTCGGTTCGTGGGAGATTCGTCGAATAGGCTCCCCATCAGCGATTTCAACCAGATTATATCTCTCCACGCCATGGATATGCAGATCAAGACCCTGCTCTATCCACATATCATGACAATTGAAACCGCCCTAAAGAACTACACGCTAGAAGCAGTGCTTAGCTATGCCAAAAGCGAAGACTTCGATGATATCTACAGGAGCTGTCTGACGGCATACAGAGGATATAATCCCCGTACGGATGACTACAAGAAGTCTTGGGCGAAAAGGCTCAGACTGCGGCAAAACGTTGACGGGCTAATTTCCCGTGAGCAGGACAAAAAGCCATTTTTCAAACACTTTCGCGATCGAGGGAGAACAATCCCGATCTGGGCTATCTTCGAATCCATGACCCTGGGAGAGTTCGGCAATTTCTACGCCTGCCTCGATCGTCCCATTAAAGGCGCCATCGTCACCGACATGGGGATGCCTTCCCAATATGATTCAGAGTCCCTCCTTCTCTCCATCATCTTTGCGCTCAAGGACCTGAGGAACGCCATCGCTCACAACGCCATCGTCTCGGATGTTCGATTCAAAACAGGCGACATCTCGAAGAACGTCGGGAAGCTCTTGAAAAGTGAGACAAACATCGGCTTAATCAACTTCTCCGATATCACCGACTACGTTATTCTCGTCGTCTATCTTCTTGGACTTCTGAAGCTGCCCAAGACTAATAGGAAGCGGCTTGTTTCCGATTACGAGGGTATTCTACTTCGCTACAAGAAGGAGCTTCCTCTTGGAATCTACGGCAGCTTTGTGCGCACCGAAACCCAGAAAAAGCTCAAACTTCTGAAGATATATGTCACGAAATCGTAGAGGACAAAATGTTGTGGTAGACTTTGCTAACAACAGCGGTGGTAGCCTTCGGGCGACACCTGGGAGGGCCCGACAAGTTCGGGCCCTTCTTTTTTCCAGGCACCCAGAGCGCCGCCATGAAAAGCGAAGCATAAGGCGCTACGTCCTTCTGAGTGACATTCCCATCGGTTTTCGATTAGCTCATCCTCCCGAATCCTTATCATTAATCACTAACTCAGGCAGCAACCAGCAGTACACCCGGCCCGCAAGCGCAGAAGATAATACAAACCACTCGTCAACGTCATTTTTAGGGAGCTCACGACGGTTGCCTCGACAGTCGTGGACCTGGATGGAAGCCTCGATTTAGAACCGCCTGAGAATCTCCTCGGCATTCTCTCGCAGATAGATATCTAGATCCGGCACGGCAAACTGCACATAGCCCCTCTGCGGTACCTGAACAACCTCTCTTTGTAGAAGCTTGGCCCGAATAGAGCTGATCTCATTGGTCTTTTTACCCATGCGCTTAGCAAACTCGGCTGATTTGGACTGTTGTTTATCCTCGCACATGGCCAAAAGATATTTGATATCGTTGAGTCCCAGCCCGGAAATCGCGGGCTCGTGAACAACATCGTGAAAACGAGCCCCTGCAAGCGCAATGCCCTCGGAGACATCCCGCTCGCTCACAATGGCACTTTTGGCACGATGCAAATTAGCGCGCTGCCAAATGGAATAACCGACCAGTTGCACCAGATAGGCATAGCCCTTAGTAGCCTTAGCGGACCTCGACAGCAGATCGTCCTCTATGGTCAAGCCAGTAGCGCTAAAGCTGTCGCCCATAGAAAGCGCCACCTCCCTTGATTGGCAACTTCAGCCGTGGCGCTCACTTGCTTGCCTTTCAAGGGACTCAATAATCGGTCAATCGTAACTTTATATTTATATCGGATTATATCGAGTTATATATGCCTGTATAAACTTATCGTGGAAGTATCGAGCTTTCGTAACCCATCCTTGATCCTTGATCCTTGATCCTTGATCATCAGTCGCATACGTTACCGGCTAATAACGCCCATCTCATGCGCTGCGATATAATCATACGCATCAAATGCAAAGCCAACAATCCGAAGGGACCAACGTGCTAACGATTCACTATGGCGACATGGATAACGTTATCTACAATACGTCGGTGTACTTCGATAACGTCTATTCGCCCCAGTGGTTTCAGGATGCCTTTGCGCAGAGAATTATTAAATCCATTGATAAGGGCAGCGTGGTTGGACCCGGCGCAATAAACACCAAGATCCTAGACATTATCCCACCGGAAAGGCTATCGGGTGGAACTAAGACGCTGCTGCTCATGTACTTCATGCCTCAGAACATATACAACGCCACAACCTGTAGCGACAATTGCGCTTACTGGATTCTAAGAATCGCCGCGCAGCATGATCTGACAATCAACCTCTACCATCTGATGGATTTTGGAAACGGCAAGTTCACGGCAACCGTTGCAAACACGGGTGATGTCGTTCACACGATGTTCGACCTTGTCCCTATAGCCGCAAAATGCCTAAGGGAGAACTCCTGACGCATGTTTTCGATATGACAAGAGCTGCTTGAACGAGGAGTACTTGAACCCCACCGCCCTTGCAGCTCTTGAGGATACTTTGCCGGAACTTGGCATTACTTCGCGCTAAAGCGAGAAGTATTCACTATCGGCAGATAGGTTTGGTCCGAGCCATGGGTCGCCGTTGAGGAAGAACTCTGGCCAGTGCTGCATGAACAGTGCTTGCTCGCGCTTCCAGCGACTCATCTTTTCCTCGTTGGCCTCTTCCCTGCCGCGCGAGGTGAACTCGTAGTGGTACAGCTCGGCATAGGGCGTAAAGATGGTGCGGTAGCCAGCTTCCCGCACGCGCAGGCAAAAGTCAGCGTCGTTAAAACCGACGGCAAATTCCTCGTTGTAGCCGCCGACCTGCTCAAATACGTCGCGTCGCACCATCTGACAGGCACCTGTTACGGCGCTAAAGTTACCCGGACGTACGGCGCGGGCAAGATAGCCCTCGCGCTTTGCCGAGAAATCCTGGTTGGCATGGGCAAGTGCGCCACGCACACCAACCAATATGCCAGCGTGTTGCACCAGATGGTCGGCAAAGTAGAGTTTGGCGCCCACCACGCCCGCATCGGGACGCTGCAGATAGCCCATCATCTCTTCGATAAAGTCGGGGCTTATGACCTCGGTATCATTGTTCAGCAACAGAAGGTAATCACCCTTGGCATGCTCCACGCCAAAGTTAATGATCTGGGAGTAATTGAACTCACCCGGCCAGTACGCAACGCGCGCGATGCCCTTGCCTTCGGATGCTGCAGCCACGCGCTCTGACAGGGTTTCGTAATACGCAAACGTCTCCGGGGCTTCGCTGTTGTTCTCCACCAAGACGATCTCGTAATTGGTATACGTGGCCTTCTGGGCGATCGACATCACACAGGCGTCAAGCGTCTCAATGTGATCCTTGGTGGGAATCACAATGCTCACCAGCGGCGCAGGCTCCGGCAGCGCAAAGCGCATGCGGTAGACAAACGGCGTCTCGGTCTCCTCGACCGTTCCGCAAATGCCCAGCGCGTTAAAGTGGCGCTGCAGCGCAAGACGACCGGCTTCAATAGCATACGGCTTGCTATCGGCAGAGCCATCGGCGGTCGACCCCGGATGAACGCGCCAGTGATACAGCACGTGCGCAACATGTTCAAACCGCGCGCCCGCCGCAAGGCAGCGGAGCGTCAGGTCGTAGTCCTGGGCACCCGCAACGTCTTCTGGGGACGTGCCGATACGATCGATAAGCGCCTTCTCCACCATCAGGAAATGCGTCACGCAGTTATGGCTATAGAGCAAGTCTACATTGAGCTTGGTCTTAAAGACCGGCTGGCCCCACTCCCCCGTTTTCTGAAACATGTCCTCGTCGCAGAACAGGACCTGGGGACGCTCGCCCTCGGCAGCATTGTTCAGCGCGGCAACATAGTGGAACAACGCGTCCGGCTCCAGAATGTCATCGTGGTCCAAGAACGCGATGTAGTCGCCCATCGCTTGCTCAATACCCGCGTTGGTGTTGACCACAATGCCGCCGTTGCCGGGCAGCCCAAAGCGACGAACGCGCTCGTCGTGGGCGCCTGCCGCAAGGTCGGCAACCGCATCCCATTCAGGTGAGGCATCCATAAGGAGCAATTCCCAGTTGTCATAGCTCTGGGCTAGCACCGAGTCCAGCAGCTCGCGCAGGTAGACTCGATCGGTCTTGTAGCACGGCACCACAATGCTCACGAGCGGCCTATAGGCAAAGGCCGCCGAAGCGACACGCTGGCACGCCAAATCGCCCGGCTTTGCGCGATGCTGCTCAAACCAACGTCGATAAGCTGCGTCGTCTGCACGCGCGTCCTTCATACGGTTCCAGCTGTCGTCGACCATGCCGTTGTACAGGCGACCATCCATGGCGCAAAACCCGCTCTGGATCTGCTCTGTGGGATCGCTCACAATCGCGACAAAATCTCGTATATCCTGAGGCATCTCAACGCTCAGAAACGTTTTATTGACGCGGCATCCGTCCTGCTGCGGCACATCGACCTGCGACTCAAACACATGCACGGTGACATCGATGGCATTCATATGCGTATCGGAGATCTGGAACTCGGGTGCGCACTGGGGGTCTCCCGCCCAGGTAACCTCATAGCGCCACACCGCGCCGGAGTCTGCCGGCAAATAGCGAATGGCATCGATCTCGTAGCGACCGCAGCATTCGCCACGCTGCGCATCGCGGATAAGCGCGCACAGCGCAGGCTTTGCTTTGTAGTTAATCTTGGATTCCAGCTTGGCCACGCGGCTATCGAGGCGAATAGAGCCCAACCTTTGACCACCGGATGCAAAAACGACATCCATCGACGAGCCATCCAAAAACGGAAGTACCATGACGGCGAGCTCGCGCTCGTAACCGGAAACGGAAGGGCAAAGCGCCAGCACACGGCCATGATCGACCGGGAGCACCAGCGACGGCACACGAGAACCGCTCGTCGTCGCATGGACAAACGCTTGAGAACCCTCCCGCTCAATAAGCGCGGCGACATCCTGACCGGCAAAACGAAGCAGCACAAACAGACGGCCCTGGCTGCGGCAAAGTGCCAAACGTTTGATACTCATCTACACTTCTCGCTTTCCCAGGGCGTTCGCTGCCATGCGTTTGCAGGCACCCAGGCGCCCAAACCTCAAGACGTCGTAATCGAACATGAGCTTTTTGCACAAACGAGCAGCAGGGGCCTTACCGATAAGTGCCGCGCGCACCATGGCGGCAACCGAAGGAGCACATTGTGCGAGCGCAGCATCGTTGTCCACGGCAGAACCGTTAAGCGCCGCGGCAACGGCAGCAAACACTTTGCCGCAGTCCGAACCCAGCAACCTCAGCGCATCGTACAGCACCAGATCACACAGGAAGTACGCCAGGTCATCAGCATGCTGTGCGTCGAGACCGTCGCGCTGCCAGTCAGCCAGCATAGCGGAGTAAATCTTCACGTGCTCCAGCAGACGTGTCTCGTCGTCGTAGCGCATGGTGTCCATGAGCGAACCCTTGCGAGCCACGCGATAGTCGTACAACTTGTTCGAGATAAGCGCGGTCTTGTGCGAACGACCGTACACGGCAAAGTCGAAGACCTGGTCCTCGCCATACTTAACGGTTTCGTCGAACACGATCCCGTTGCCCAGCAAGAAGTCGCGCTTGCAGGCGGTGCGCCATGCAAAGGGACGAGACGCTTCCTTAAACAGCAGGTCGGAGCTATAGCCCTCAAACGACACATCGCGCGGGCTCAGCACATAGTTAAGCCACGGATACCCCGCCTCCAGCGGATACGGATTCGCACCAAAGGTCAAAACGTCGCAGTCCTCGCGCTCAAAGGCATCAACGATCACACGGCATGCATCGGGCGTAAATCGGTCGTCGGAATCCAAGAACGCGACGATAGGCGCCGTGGACGCGGCGATGCCTGCATTACGTGCACTCGACAGGCCGCCATTCTCCTTATCGACCAGCGTAAAGCGCGCGTCCTTTTCGCAATAGGCAGCCGCAATATCGCGCGAGCCATCCGGCGAGCCATCGTTGACCAGCACACCTTCCCAATCGGGCATGTCCTGCGCAAGCAGGGAGTCCAGGCACCAGGCCAGGCACTCCTCCACTTTATAGATGGGAACGACAACGGAAATCTTGGGGGTAGCCATAGTCACTCGCTCCTACTGTGCGGCCGGAACGTCATCAGGGTGCGGGTTGTCGCCGTAGGTGCGCTGATACGTCAGCACGCGCCAGACCAGCGGCAAGCCGCCAATCTTAAAGTAATGCTTAAACGTATTGAGCTTGCCCGGCTTCTTAAAGTCAAAGCGTGAATCGATATAGGCGCGGGACGACTTGACCATCAGGCGCAAGTCGGTCTCGCCACGCGGATCGAACAGCGACAGGTCAAAGCGACCGGCATCCCAATCGGCCTTGAGCTCGGGAGATGCCTTCTTCCAAAACTGCTCACGCAGCTCATCGACCAGGCGCTCATCATTCCAACGGTACGTATCGACCTTCATGCGCATTAAAATCCCCTGGAGCTGAGCCTTGAGCTCGGGACGCTCATCCAAAAAGCGCTGCATCTCGGCATATTCGTCGCATACGCAAAACACCTTGTTGGGCGAATTAACGGAGCTCTTCTCGTTATCCTGGCGATAGCACAAAATGGGGTCCGCAATAAACGCGGCGCGCTCGGCGCAAGCCCAAACCTTAAAGTTAAAGCCTGCGTCCTGATACGAGGCACCCGGCGTGGGAAGGAACCGAATCTGATTGTCGATGAGGAACTCGCGCCGATAGATGGCAGACCAAATGGAAGGCTTGCGGTAGAAGATGCCCGGGCGATCGACGGGGCGATACGCGGCGCCCGTCATATACTCGCCGATGATCCCAAACAGCTCACGGCGCTCGGTGGGCGTGGACCAATACAGATAAAAGTCGCCCTTTACCACATCGGCATGCTCAGCATCGGCCTTGGCGACCAGCTTTTGGAGCGAATCCTCAAACATAAAGTCGTCGGACTCAAGAATGCCCACGTACTCACCGCGCGCCATCTCCAGACCGCGGTTCATCGAGTCGCCGTAGCCGCTGTTGGCTTTGTCGATCATCTTTACACGGGGGTCGCGCTCCATGTACTCGCGGATGATATCCGGCGAGCTATCAGTGGAACCGTCATTGATACAGATGATCTCGATGTCCTTGAGCGTCTGCGCCACGGCGGAATCGAGGCACTCGCGCAGATAGCGCTCGACATTGCAAATGGGGACAAGCAGCGAAACTTTAGGGGTATCAGAGTTCTGCAAGAGAACCTCCTGTTGAATAGCGTGTAACAGGGTTATTTTAGCAGCCGGGTTGCGGCGGGCGGCAGCGCTTGGAATTAGATAAAGCGCTCCAGACAGGCTTTGAGACCACGAGTCGAAAGATAGAACAACGTGGCGTCTGCCATCGAAACGCCCGAGGTCGCCGCAACGAGCTTATGGGCGACACGGCGAACGGCGCCCTTAGCAGGCATATCCGCCCACTCCGTTCCCAAAAACGTCGTGAAATCCATATTGACGCGACCGGCCACACGACGGAAACCATCGGCGTCCAGACGCGCCAGGTCGAACACAATTAGGTCCAAAAACCAAGTTATCAGCTCGCCGGGACACAGATCCAAAAGGCCGTAGGCCGCCCAGTCCTCCAAAACTTCCTCGAGCATACTCATATGAGCGTCAAGCTTTTTGGCGCGAGCATCGGCACTGTTGAACTCGTGCGTTGCCGATTCACTCTCCATCACGTAGTGGTAGAACTTATCCGGCATGACGATGGTCTTGCGGGCAAGCGCATAAGCCGCAAATTGGAAGACGACGTCCTCGCCCAAAGCCAAACCGGGGG
Organism: uncultured Collinsella sp.; assembly: GCA_937950325.1. GTDB lineage: Bacteria > Actinomycetota > Coriobacteriia > Coriobacteriales > Coriobacteriaceae > Collinsella. The sequence goes on along the minus strand of CALFDJ010000031.1, from coordinate 36,596 downwards.
CGAAGCGAATGCCTTCGCGATTGAGCAGCTCGCGTGAAAAAGCCGCGCGGCATGCATAGGGCTGTGCGTTTGCGTGGAACAGTAACTGGGGATCTCGTGCGCCAAAAATGCCCGCCTTGGGACTCATGAGTTGCTGGACGCGTTTAGGTGCGGCGTCGGACGGCTCGCAAACGCCGCCAAAAACGGCGACCTCGGCATCTGAAGACTCCATGGCATGCAGCACGCGCTCGACCGTCTGGGCGTCGATGTAATCGTCGGCGTCTACAAAGAAAACCACCTCGCCCTTGGCGGCATCGATTCCGGCATTTCGGGCGAACGAGACGCCCGCGTTTTCCTGGTCAATCACCAGTACGTGATCGTCGGCCTGCGCGATCTGGCGCAACACGTTCAACGAATCATCAGTCGAACCGTCGTTGACGCAGACAACCTGAATCGAGCGCTCGGACTGGGCCAACAGCGAATCGAGACATCGCTGAATGGAGCGCGCAGAGTTGTAAACGGGGACGACAATGGTAGCTTTAGGACACGAGGCCTCTCCCATGCCGACCTACCCCCTCAGCGATTCGATGAGGAAGGCAGCAACCACGCCTGGGCCTCCAACCGAGGCGTAATACTTAGCACGCCCCAAGGCACCATCCGTCGCAAAACTCGGGTGCTCGTCAACCCAGCCCTCAGGATCTTTGAGGATGGCAGCGAGATTTGCGCGCTTCCACGGCTTGAGGTCGTCAAGCGAAAAGTCCCCGGCGTCCAAGGCCGCTTGGAATTCCTTGGCCATCTGCACCAGGAACTCCTTATAGAACTTAGGCGCCAGGCGCACGTAGTTCCACATGTACGAATCGTACTTAATGAGCTGATTGAACTTGAGCATGCGCGCGACATCGACGCTTGCGTGGTCGCGGGCATAATCCTCTCGAATCCAACGCTCAATCTCGGCATACTCGGTATTGACGCAAAAGACCTTAGCCGAAGAATTGACCGAGGAATTCTCGTTGTCCTGTCGATACGACAAAACAGCATCATGCAGGTAAACAGCCTTATCGGCGCACGCGATCACCTTAAAGGCGAATGACGTGTCCTGAAAGGATGCCCCCGGAGTCGGCAGGAACTTAATGCCGTTGCGCTCAAGAAAATCGCGACGGTACACTGCCGACCAAATCGACGGCTTTTGCTTAAAGAACTGCGTCGTGTCGCTCGGGTGCACCGGCTTACCGCAGTCCTTGGCCTTAAACATCTCGTGCAGTGAACGGCGCTCCTCGGGCTTAGACCAGTAGAAAACAAAGTTCGCCTTCGCAAAGTCGGCATTATTGCTATCGGCGGCCGAGACAAGCTTTTCGAGTGCGTCGGGCGCCATAAAGTCATCGGACTCCAAGATGCCAACGTACTTGCCACGCGCCATCTCCAGACCGTGGTTCATCGAGTCGCCGTAGCCGCTGTTGGCTTTGTCGATCATCTTTACACGGGGGTCGCGCTCCATGTACTCGCGGATAATCGCGGGCGAGTTGTCGGTCGACCCGTCGTTAATGCAGATGATCTCAATATCCTTGAGCGTCTGCGCCAGAGCGGAATCGAGGCACTCGCGCAGATAGCGCTGAACATTGTAAATGGGAATAAGCAGCGACAGAACAGGGCTGCCAGAGGCGTTAGTAGACAAATGTGCTCCTTAGGAAATACCTGTCGTTTCATGGTATCAAAGGGTCAGCGCGCCAGCGGGCGTTTATATAATCTATGGAGCCTCTTGCGGGCAAAGCAGCCCCACGTCATGCGGCGGGCCCATGGCAGGTTCCTGCGTTTTATTCAAAGCTTGCCGCTAAGGTGCGCCGAGCCTTTACAATAGGACAGTCCCAAGGACGTATTCGATAGCTTCCGTGCAGCGCATGCGCGCCGCGCGTGAAAGGATATATTGCCCCATGCCTTCAACCCTTCCCGCTCCCATCGATAAGCTCGCCATCGTCGTCGTTACGTACAAGCGCCAGGAACTCCTGGCCAACTTGTTCGACTCCATGACCGAGCTCACGGCCGCGCCCTGGCGCATCGTGATTGTCGATAACGAGAATTCGCGCGAGACCGAGGCCATGTGCGCCGCATTCAACGAGCGCCTGGCCAACCTGTGGGGCATCGACACCGAGCAGCTCGACGCGCAGGGCGGCACCGACCGTGTCATCTACGCCCCGCAGCTCGAAAACGGCGGTGGTGCGGGCGGCTTCTCCGCCGGTACCAAGTGCGCCTACGACCTAGGCGCCCAGTGGTTCTGGGTAATGGACGATGACGTGCTCGTCATCCCCGAAGGCATCGAGCGTCTTGCCAAGTGGACCGACCGCTACGATGTCATCCAGGGTTCGCGCCTGGACTTTGACGGCGGCGCCTTCTTTTGGCAATACCAACTCATCCTTTCGCTCGGCATTCCCAACCCAGTCGCCAAGTGGGACTTGGGTCCAGAGGGTTATCGCGCCATGAACCAGCTGTGCTTTGAGGGCGGCATGTTCTCGCGCCGCGTGGTCGACAAGATCGGCCTGCCCGATGCGCGATTCTTCATCTACGGCGACGATGCCTGCTATGGCTACGTGGCCAGCCAGCACTTCCCCGCCGCCGTTGTTGCCGACGTGGTGCTCAAGCGCGCCCGCGCTGTCTCCAACTGGGACATCGCCGGCAAACGACAGCTCAACTCCACGAGCGACACCAACCGCTACTACATCATGCGCAACCGAGGCTTCCTCGCTCGCTATATGCAGATCTACGGTGACTACCACCCCATGCTGTTCCGCCTGGGCAACGCCGCGACCTTCTGCAAGGAGTTCATTCGCCTGGCCGCCGTTGACAAGTGCTTTAAGACCGGAATTCCGGCGCTGCGCCGTGGCATGAAGGACGCCCGCAAGATCGTTAAGGATCCCAACTGGAAGCCCATGCCGCCCATGAAGGACACCGAGTAACGGAGCCGAAAACACCTCGGCGCTTAAAGCCGCTGGTACACCGTAGCCACATGCCGTCCATCAAACCCAAACCCCCAGCGCATGCGGCCAATGCCGGGTCGCGGCACACGGATTTCGTCGATGCCGTCGCGCTCTATGTCGAGCAGCGCCTGCACGGCCAGCAATTCCAGGCCCAGCGCATCCACACCGGGGTCATACATCATGTTGATCGTTATCAGCGGACGTTCATCGAGCATACCGATCGTATCGGCTATGTCGAACACGGCGCCCGTGGGAAAAACCTGGATGTCCCAGCGATCCGCGCCACACTTTCGCCTCGAGGCAGGATTGGCATAGCCCGGCAAGCCAAAGCAGAGCCCCTGCAAGAGCAGATGATATGGCAGCGGCGTATCTGGGTCGGTCGCACCGATTCCCGCATCTCCCAAGATGCGGCTTAGCGCCCGCCTCACGGTATCCTCGTTCCCATGGCACAGCCCGTCGCGAAACGCATCGACGTCTCGAATGTCTTCTGCGGCACACTCAAACCACTCAATAATCACTAGACGCAAGGCCTGACGAAGCTCGTTATTGGGCAATCGCAAAGCACGGAGGCGATCGCCATGCTCTGGTTCCTCAGTCATATCCGTCGTGAGAAAACCGGACAGATACAGCGCTGTCCACATGCCATCGTCAGGCGAGACATCTGGCTCTGCAGTGCCCAAACAAAGCGGGACCTCAGCGCACCCATGGGCCTCGAGCAAATCAAACAAGACCGAAAGGCGGTCGAGATTCCACCCGGCAACTACCCTACTCAGGCAATCGGCATATCCATACAGATCGGCACGCACAGGAGCCGTGCAGCCTCGGTCCAGAAAACCGATCACACGCTCTGGACTCGAGCAATAGGCCCTGCCAAACCGATACCCCTCGAGCCATTCACGCGCATCATCCAGGTATTCCTCGCGCCCAGCATGATTCAATAGAGCCTCGACCTCGGCATCCGAAAAACCGAAACATCGGTCACACCACGCTGACAGCGGCGTCGTCAGACAATACGAGCAGCCGCGCGAAGAAAGCGCCGCTTCGGCAGGGCCGGGACACTCCCCCATCAGACACGTCAGCCGCAACGAATCGCGCGCAGCGGCAATGGCGTCGAACAGCACGCGATCGAATAGCCCTGCCGGGTCAGCACCGGAAGCGCCCCTCGCGCTTGCACGGCCCAACCATGCCGCATCGTACCCATCAACGAGCAATACAACCTGCTCATCGCAGGCCATCTCCAGCAGCTCAATGAGCACGCCAAGCACCGAGGCGACCTCGTCCTCGCTCGCCGCGCCACGCGCAACACGTTCGATGTGACGCACCTTGTCTCGAGCTAAATCCGGAGCCTCCAAAAGCGCCAGCAGGCGGACGCACTCGCCCGAAAGAGCATCGCGCACGACGTCGGCAATAGCGGCGCCACGCCTCGCAGCGCCAGAAAAATCCAGCGATATCACCGGATAGCAAGCGTACTCGTCCCGATAACGCCCGCCGTCCGCATCCCAAATCTGAGCATCGGCAAACAAACGCTGACCAACGCGGCCGACCGCGGGACACTCCAGAAAAGCCTTGAGCATCGACAAGTTCATGCTCTTGCCAAAACCCTCGGGTCGACAGCACACCACAACAGACGCGTCGCAGTCCAACACATCGGCAATAAACATGGTCTTGTCGACCAGCGTGCAGCAACCAAGAGCCTCCGCATAGTCGTGCATGCCAATGGGCAAAGCCGCATCATCGACATGGTTGACAAGCCGTACGCCAAAAGTATCGGCACTGTTGCAATACTCCTGTTCAGACACCGTAACTTCTCCCTAAAACGCAGCACGAAGCCCATTGTAGCGAGCAGTTCAAGTGCAACGCTGGATCCGTGCAAAGGCATCGGGCAACGGTAGGAACAAAGGCCTTGAGGGGGCATAACAAATCGTTGTGCAACAAAATGGGGCCCGATGCAACTGCACCGGCCCCCATTGCGAATCTTTAGTTGTCGGGCAACCGAAAGGGACTACTCCTCGGAGTCGTTCTGCCCAGCAGCCTTCTTTTGCTGATCGAGCTTATGCTTGCCACTCACAATAGACGTGGCACCCAGCGTGGCCAAGCTTGCACTGGCAAGGCTCGCCATCACAATCAGATCGCCCGTCTTGGGCATGTTGCCACCCGAGGACTTGGTAGTTGTAGTCGTCGTGGTCGTGGTGGTCACCGTTTTGGAGTCATTTTGCTCCTGGACCTGGTTGTCAGCGCCGCTCTTGTCGTCGTCTTCGGACTGTTTCTTTTCGCCCTCGGTCTTGCTCTCGTCCTTCTTCTGACCGGACTTGTCGTCCTTCCCCTCAGAGCTAGAGCCCTTATCGGATTCGGTCTTCTCGGAAGCCTTGTCCTTGGAGTCGCCCTTTGCGGCCTCGATCTTTTCCGTGGAAACCTGATCAGAGTTGTCCTTGTTCTGAGTCGAGCCGTTATTGACGCCAGCCATCAGCGAAGAACCCAGCGTAGAACCAAGCTGCTCGGAGAAAGAAGGCTTCTTGTCCGGCGAAGCAACGGGAGCATCCGGCGCCTTATTCGAGTCATCCTTGGAAGCATCGGAATCAGGGGTCGTGTCAGAGCCGGAGCCGTTGTTAGAGCCGGTGTCAACGGACGAATCGCTCGAGCCGGTAGATGAGTTAGAGGTGTCAGCGCCGGTCGAACCAGAAGCGTCGCTGTCCGTATTGCCGGCAGAGCTTGAAGGCGAATCGCCCGCAGCAGAGCCGTTCGAATCGGAGCCGTTCGAGGTAGAGCCGTCGTTGGTAGTGCCACCAGCAGAGCCATTACCGTCAGCATCGGTCGAGGGCGCATCCATCCTGTCATCGTTGGCATCGTCACTCGAGTCGTCATTCGAATCAGGTGTCGGCGAGGGCGCCGGCGCAGGCTAGGGCTGCACGGGCGTCGCAGCGGCAGCCTCATCCTCGGCGATAAAAACCAAGCAGTCCTTCAGCTCATTCTTATAACGATTCTTCCAGCCCTCATGATACTGGGGCTGACTTGAAAACTTGGTGGCGACATTGTTGACCACGCTATTGGAGAGCGCCGTCACAAACTCTCGGTCGGACATATCGTTGGAAAGATTCGCCCAGCGGAAAAAGTCCCTGCAGCCACCAGTGCCGCACATGTTGGTAATGCTCCACACCATGCCCTTGACGCAATCGGCGCGGCCGGAGATGTCAATGCCAAGAGCGCTCTTAAGCCACGCCTCGGTCACCGCATAGTACGAGTTGTACGCATACGCATCCTGCAGAGCCGAAAACTCAGCAGGATCGGTGTTGTACGCGCCTTGGAAGGCATCCTGCGCGATATGGCCCAACTCGGTGAGCTGGCCGTTCTCGAACATAGCATTGCTCGCGTTGGAAATCTCGCTGCCGCGATCAATCGCATCCTTGAGCATGCTGTATTTTTCGGGGCTGTAGTTGTAGACCTGCTTCATAAACGGAATGAGCGACCAACGGCGGTCGAACTGGTAATAGCCCAGCGCGTTATAACCGTCGCCATACGAAAATCCCTGGTTGTAGTTACCATGGCTCTCGTACTTGGTAAAGTACTTCATCTCGGGAGTCACGTTGACAAACGAGACACCCTGAACCGACCTCAACACGCCCGAGAAGGACTGTTGGGTGTAAAGGCCCTTATCGATATCGGTGGCATCCGAGGCAACGCCCGGCGTGGGCTCCTCGGCAGCGGCGGGTGCCGGCGCGGAAACGGCACCAAACGAAAGCGCCAGCGTCAGGCCCGCGACAATCGCAGAATGCTTGGGCTGCATAAGATCCTCCCTGCATTGGTGTAGTTAAAGTGCAGTTTGCAAAGATAGAATCAGTATTGCAGCTCGTCCGTTGTTGCACAACAACCCCTCGGTAAACGGCAACAACCCTCCGCGAAATCTTAAGGAATTGTGCTCAACCTACAGCTTAATGTCAAAGTTGATCTCGGGGACGGCGGCCAGGTCGGCCAACGTCACGCCGTCGACGTACTTTTCGATCACGTCATCCAGACCACGCCAGAACTTGACGGTGGAACACAAGTCACTGCGGGCGCAGCTGTTGTCGATGCCATCGCACGCCACCGGAGCCGTGCTGCCCTCAACGGCACGCAAGATGTCGCCGGCACGCACCTCGGCCGGGTCCTTGGCCATCATGTAGCCGCCGCCCTTGCCACGCACGCTCTTAAGCAGGTCCGCCTTCATAAGCGGACGCACCAGCTGCTCCAGATACTTCTGCGAAATGCGCTCGCGGTCGGCAACCTCGCGCAAGGCAATCTTGCCCTCGGCGTCGCCCAGCGCCGCGATATAGATCATCAGTCGGAGGGCATAGCGGCCCTTGGAAGAAATGAGCATACCTACCCTCCCATCGCATCTGGGACAACATAACCAGGTTTGTTTGTCCCAAATTTAAAGTAAGTGGGACAAACACAACAGGTTATTTTGTCCCAGAATTTGAAAAGTCGAGTGGATTAGTCGGGTTTTCCCTTGACTAACGCCGAACCCATAGTAACTTTATTCCGAGAAGATTCCTAGGGTTTAGTACACCTATGAGTACACCATATACAGAGAGGGACAGCATGAGCGCAAATCCGCTGCTTTCCATCGAAGGTCTGACCGCCTCCGTGGACGAGAAGACCATCCTCCACAACGTCAACCTCAACGTCGCCGCCGGCGAGACCCACGTTCTGATGGGACCCAACGGCGCCGGCAAGTCCACCCTCGGCCACCTGGTCATGGGCGACCCCGTTTACACGGTCAACGACGGCCGCATCGTCTTTGACGGCCAGGACATCACTGAACTCACCACCGACAAGCGCTCGCGCGCCGGCCTGTTCCTGAGCTTCCAGGCCCCGGTCGAGATTCCGGGCGTGCCGCTGTCGAGCTTTTTGCGCGCCAGCATCGCCGGCCGCCCCGGCCTGGAGATGAAGGGCAAGGAGTTCCGCCGTCGCGTCAAGGAGCTCGCGGCAGAGCTCAACATGGATACCGCCTACCTCAACCGCGAGCTGGGCGTGGGCTTCTCGGGCGGCGAGAAGAAGAAGGTCGAGATGCTCCAGCTCCTGTTGCTGCAGCCCAAGCTCGCCATCCTCGACGAGACCGACTCGGGCCTAGACGTCGACGCCCTGTCCACCGTCAGCCACGGCATGGACGCCTACCGCAAGAGCTGCGACGGCTCCATGCTCATCATCACACACAACACGCGCATCTTGGAGCACCTGGATGTCGACCGCGTCCACGTTATGGTCAAGGGCCACATCGTGCGCGAGGACGACGCCTCGCTCATCCCCTGGATCGACAAGAACGGTTTTGAGACCTTCGAGCGCGAGGCCGCCGAGCAGCGCGCCCAGGCCGAGGCCGCCGCTGCCGAGCAGCAGGCGTAAAGGGGCGACGCAATGACCAAGAACCGCACCGAGGTCGCGGACATCGACCGCAGCCTCTACGACTTCACCTATGGCGAGGAGGGATTCGAGCGCCTCGACGCCGGCATCACGCCCGACATCGTGCGCGAGATCAGCGCCAAAAAGGACGAGCCGCAGTGGATGCTCGACCTGCGCTTAAAGTCCCTCGAAATCTTCAACCGCTTCCCGGATCCGACGTGGGGCCCCTCCATCGAGGGCCTGGACATGGACAACATCGTCACCTACGTCAAGCCCAACACCGACCAAAAGCACGACTGGCAGTCGGTGCCCGACGACATCAAGAACACCTTTGAGCGCCTAGGCATCCCCGAGGCCGAGCGTAGCTACCTGGCGGGTGTCGGCGCGCAGTACGACTCCGAGCTCGTCTACCACAACATGCAGGACACCGCGTCCAAGATGGGCATCGTCTACTCCGGCATTGAGGAGGCCCTGCACGACCCGCAGTGGGAGCCGCTCATCCACGAGAAGTTTATGACGCTCATCCCGCCCACCGACCACAAGTTTGCGGCCCTGCACGGAGCCGTATGGTCGGGCGGCTCGTTTGTCTACGTACCCAAGGGCACCAAGTTGGACTTCCCGCTGCAGAGCTACTTCCGCCTTAACGCCAAGGGCGCCGGCCAGTTTGAGCACACGCTCATCATCGTCGAGGACGATGCCGACCTGCACTTCATTGAGGGTTGCTCTGCGCCCAAGTACAACGTGGCCAACCTCCACGCCGGCGCCGTCGAGCTCTTTGTGGGCAAGCGTGCGCACCTGCGCTACTCGACCATCGAGAACTGGTCCAAGAACATGTACAACCTCAACACCAAGCGTGCGCGCGTGGACGAGGACGGCGACATCGAGTGGATCAGCGGCTCCTTCGGCAGCCACGTGGGCTACCTCTACCCCATGAGCGTGCTCAACGGCCGTCGCGCCCGCTCGAGCTTTACCGGCATCACCTTTGCCGGCGCCGGGCAGAACCTCGACACCGGCTGCAAGGTCGTGCTCAACGCGCCCGAGACCTCGGCAACCGTCGAAACCAAGGGCATCTCCAAGAGTGGCGGCATCCAGACCTTCCGCAGCTCCATCGTGGCCACGCCCAAGGCAGAGGGTTCCAAGGCAACCGTGAGCTGCCAGTCGCTGATGCTCGACGACCAAAGCCGCTCCGACACTATTCCCGCCATGGACATCCGCGCCAAAAACGTCGACATCGGCCACGAGGCCACCATCGGCCGCATCGGCGACGACAAGGTGTTCTACCTGATGAGCCGCGGTATCTCGGAAGAAGAGGCCCGTACTATGATCGTCAACGGCTTTGCCAACCCGGTCTCCAAGGAGCTGCCGCTGGAGTACGCCGTCGAGATGAACAACCTGATCAAGCTCGAGATGGAAGGAGCGATCGGATAATGAAGCAGACCACCAACACCGCTGCTACCACGCTCGAGCAGGTTAATGCGATGCCTGCGGCGACTTGGGGTTGGCTCAAGATGAACCAGACCAAGCTTGAGCTTTCGGACGAGCTTGCCGCCGCTCCCACCGAGGCCGTTGAGGTCGAGGGCTTGGACGAGCAGTTTGCCGGCACGGCCGACGCGTTCGACGCTGCCATGGACACCATGGCCGAGCGCTTCCCCGAGCGCCGCGCCTCCGCCCCCGGTGATGCCGCCGACCGCGCCCGCATCACGCCCGAGACCGAGCTTGACGTGCCCGCCACCTCCATCTACCAGGCCGGTGCCATCAAGCTGGAGGAGGAGCTCTCCCCCGCCGAGGCCTTCGAAACCGGCATGGGCGAGGCTGCCTACGCCTACTTGGCCGAGCACGCCACCAAGCACATCGTCATCGATGTGCCCACATACAAGCACGCCACGGTTACCGTGCACGTGAGCGGTGTCGATGCCGCCGCGGCCATCGCCGCCGTCGACGTCGTCGCTCGTCCCCAGTCGACGCTCGATCTGCAGATCGCCCTAGACTCCCCCGTTACCGGCGAGGGCGTCGTGGGATCCGTGCTACGCGTGTGTGCCCACGAGTACGCCACCGTCAACGTGACCTGCACGCAGACGCTCGACGATAGCTGGATCGCGCTCGACGACACCGGTCTATTCCTAGACGAGGGCGCGCGCGTCAACGTGCAGCACACCGTCCTGGGTGCCGGTGCCAGCGCCACCGGCCTCGCCGGCGACCTGTTGGGCGATACCGCCAAGGTCACCATCGATACTGACTACCTGGGCGCCCGAGAGCAGGTGCACGACTTTAACTACGAGCTGCGCCACCGCGGTCGTAAGACCGAGTGCGAGATCGACGCCAACGGCGTGCTGACCGGCACGTCCAAGAAGGTCTACCGCGGCACCATCGACCTCGTGCACGGCTGCAAGGGCGCAACCGGCACCGAGCGCGAGACCGTGCTGCTCGCCAACAAGGGCGTCGACAACAAAACCGTCCCCGTCATCCTCTGCGACGAGGACGACGTCGCCGGCAACCACGGCGCCACCATCGGTCACGTCCGCGACGAGCAGCTGTTCTACCTCGCCTGCCGCGGCCTTGACCAAAATGCCGCCGAGGACCTGTTCATCCGCGCCAAGCTGGAGGACGCCGCGCTTTCCGCCACCGACGAGCGCACCCGCGCCGCCGTCGTCCGCCTGGGCAACAACCTGATCGACAACTTTGAAGAGGAGCTCGCATGATCGACACCGAGCGCGTTAAATGCGATACCTGTACCGCACCGGAGCCTATGGAGCTCGACGCCAGCGACGAGGCCTCGCGCGGCTGGCCTACCGTCGACATCGAGACCAATCCCTACAAGGCACAGTTCCCGCTGTTCCAGCAGCACCCTGAGATCGCCTTCCTCGATAGTGCCGCCACCGCGCAGCGCCCTGCCTGCGTGCTCGACGCCGAGCGCGACTTCTATCAGCGCATGAACGCCAACCCCCTGCGTGGCCTGTACTCGCTGTCCGTCGAGGCCACTGAGGCCATCGCGAAGGTCCGCCAGCAGATCGCCGACCTCATCGGCGCTCCCCAGGCCAACGAGGTCGTCTTCACCCGCAACACGAGCGAGTCGCTCAACCTGGTCGCCAAGAGCTTTGCGCCCACGGTGCTCGAGCCCGGTGACGAGGTCGTCATTTCCATCATGGAGCACCACTCCAACCTAATCCCGTGGCAGCAGGTCTGCCGCGAGACCGGCGCCAAGCTCGTCTACCTCTACCCCACCAAGACCGGCCAGCTCACGACCGAGGAGGTTCTTGCCAAGGTTGGTCCCAAAACCAAGATTCTGGCCGTGGGTCAGGTCTCTAACGTGCTGGGCGTCGAGAACCCGGTCAAGAACCTCGGCAAGCTCGTGCACAAGTACGGCGGCTACCTGGTCGTCGACGGTGCGCAGTCGCTGCCGCACATGCCGGTCGATGTGGCCGACCTGGGCGCCGACTTCTTTGCCTTTAGCGCGCACAAGGCCATGGGCCCCATGGGCATCGGCGTGCTGTGGGGAAAGATGGACCTGCTCAACGCCATGCCGCCCATGCTCACCGGCGGCGAAATGATCGATTCGGTCACCGAGCAGGACGCCGTCTGGGCGCCCGTCCCCGAGAAATTCGAGGCCGGCACGCAGGACGCCGCCGGCATCTTCGCCACGGGTGCGGCACTCGACTACCTGGTCAACACGGTGGGTTACGAGAACATCCAGGCCCGCGAGCAGGCACTCGTCCACTATCTGATGGGCGAACTCATGCAGCTCGACTTTGTCCAGATCATCGGCTCCATCTATTGGGACAACCACCACGGCGTTGTGAGCTTTAACGTCAAGGGCATCCACCCGCACGACGTCGCGAGCATCATGGACATGGACGGCGTCTGCATACGCGCCGGCCACCACTGCGCGCAGCCGCTGCTTACCTGGCTGGGTGTCGAAAACCTTGCTTGTTGCCGCGCCAGCGTGGCCTTCTACAACGACAAGGCCGACATCGACAAGTTCATCGCCGGCCTGCATCACGTTTGGAGCACGTTCAATGGGTAATCTGTACACCTCCACCACGTTTATGGAGCACAACTCGCACCCCGACTACAAGTACGAGATGGATGCCCCCACGCACGAGCACGACGGCATCAACCCCAGCTGCGGCGACGAGCTCACCTTGCAGCTGCGCGTCGAGAACGGCGTGATCGAGGAGGCCTCCTTTACCGGCCACGGCTGCGCCATCAGTCAGGCCAGTGCCGACATCATGGCCGACCTCATCACCGGCGAGACCGTCGAGGAAGCTCACCGCTTGGCAGAGCTCTTCCTCGCCATGATCCGCGGCGAGCAGCTCTCCGAGGAGGACTTGGAAGACCTGGACGAAGCCGCCCAGCTCCAGGACATCTCGCACATGCCCGCCCGCGTCAAATGCGCCGAGCTCGCCTGGCGCACCCTCGACGGCATGCTCGAGGGGCAAGCTAACCAGTAGCGTATGCCCCGAATCCAAGGTTTTTGATTGCCGAGCCGCCCGATACGGGCGGCTCTGTTTTTTCCTAATGAGCACAGATGCACAAAGTCCGCGCGTCCGGCGCCCCGTCTGACATTTGCCACACAGCCAGACGCGAGCACGGGCGTTTTCCACAGTACCAAAGGCCTGCGGCAGGGCCCCGGGCCCGCCAAGCAATGCGCCAAGCCCCGTTCTGCGAAGCTCCGACTCGCTTCGCGCCTGCCGCAGACGGGTCCCATAGGAAGCGGCGTGCATTTTTGCGAATATTCAGCACGCCAAGCTGTGTGTATACGCATCGAAAGCGTTAATCAATGTCTTTAGGCGCATATATATTGTGTTTTAGAACAAGCATCGCGGTCTGACGGGACGCAGGCACGTGCTTCGGGGGCGCAACGGCAGAAATCAATAGCTTCGGGACCCGTATGTTGCAAGATTGCGGCGGTGCCGACAGCAACACGATGCTGAAAACTCCGTTATTTGCACGGCGCAGACGGGGGTAGGCACGGGCAAACCCGGACCGAGCCGTTATTTTATGCAAGATGGCGATTTTTCTATGCATATTAAGAAGTGCAGTTACCGTACCAGGCTTTTAGAACTAATGGTTGTGACATATGGGCGACCCCAGCTGCGGTGCACAGGCAGTCCTACGCCACGTTTCCGCCAGCCCGCATCGCCGTTCGCGCGCGGGCGCGCACGATACGAGAGACGGTACTTTTGCCAATCCCGGTATACCGCTCAATCTGGCGCACCGTAAAACCGGCATTGTTCAATCCAACAATAACGGTATCGCGCTGCGCCAGCGGTGCAGTTTTAACCCCGTTGAGCGGAACCCCGAGACTCTTCGCCAACTTGCCGGCAAAGGCATGGCGTTCCCACTCCGTCTCTTTCATATCGCACAGCGCTGGTTCACTGCCGTCGGGCGTCGAAAGCGAATAGGCAATAAAGCCCTCGGCAGAACCAAAGAGCTCAAGCACGCAAGAAGGGTCGGAAAATCCCCTCGCGACATCAGCCGCGTCACCGTCGTAAGCGCACAAATGCTCCGCAAAGCTGCTCCAGGGATAACGCTCGATTAGGCTAACGCCCGCCTCCTGCGGATCGGCGTGTACGGAGCGAATAGCCTCCATCACCTGCCAGTCGGTATCGAGCGAGCGCCGGTCAAAACGGTTCTGGAACAGATGGCCCGTGCGCCCCGTGTGTTTATTGAACCGCCGCGCGTACGTCAAGAGCAGCCGGTGCATCGCCGCGCTCATCCTGTCCTCGTAATCTGCAAGCACCAAATGCACGTGATTGCCCATAAGGCACCAGGCGATAACCGTCACACCCTCCTCGCGGCAGCACTCGCGCATCAGCTCCAAAAACTCCCACCGGTCCTCATCGCCCTCAAAGATGAGCTGCTTGCCCGTACCGCGGGCACAGACATGGTAAAAGCCGGTAACCGTTCTCCAAACGCGCTGCATGGCGCTCCCTTCGCCGGGATCTGCTTGCCATCCAATACAGCACGATTGAAGCGTGCCATCAAAACATTCACGCAAAACAATACACTCGCGCGGCCAAAGGCAGTAATCAGGCGGCGAACGGCATCGTTGCAACAGGTCAACCCCCGCAATGCTTACAAGAGCTGACCAATAGCTTGCCCAAGACGGACCCCCTCTACGGAAGTTCACGACCACAGAACATAGAGTTAAACCGTTTCAATTAAAACTTCCGGACTTCTCGCTACGAAAACTGAGCCGTTCGCCGAATATTCCGTGCATTTCGCGGTATTATAGGGGCTGCATGTCATGTCCCTTTCGAAGGGTCGCCCGGCAATCGCCAGCCACGACCCCCAGACGGGACGCCAACACGATAGAGAGGAGAGGCATGCAGTACTCACAGGAAGTGGAGAACATGTGCCCCGTTGCCAAGGGTGCATACCACGGCCCCGCACCCATCCCCGAGGAGGGCAAGTGGGTCCAGGCTAAGGAGATTTCCGACATCTCCGGTCTTACGCACGGTGTGGGTTGGTGCGCACCTCAGCAGGGCGCCTGCAAGCTCACGCTGAACGTCAAGGACGGCATCATCGAGGAGGCCCTCGTTGAGACCATCGGCTGCTCGGGCATGACCCACTCTGCCGCCATGGCTTCCGAGATCCTTCCCGGTAAGACCATCCTCGAGGCCCTCAACACCGACCTCGTCTGCGACGCTATCAACGTTGCTATGCGCGAGATCTTCCTGCAGATCGTTTACGGCCGCAGCCAGACCGCGTTCTCCGAGGGCGGCCTGCCCGTGGGCGCCTCCCTCGACGACCTCGGCAAGGGCCTTCGCTCTCAGGTCGGCACCATGTTCGGCACCAAGGCCAAGGGCGCTCGTTACCTCGAGCTCGCTCAGGGCTACGTCACCCGCATGGCTCTCAACGACAAGAACGAGATCATCGCATTCGAGTTCCTGAACCTCGGCAAGTTCACCGACGCCGTCAAGGCCGGCAAGACCCCCGAGGAGGCCATCACTGGCGCTATGGGCCACTATGGTCAGTGGGAGAACGCTGCCAAGTACATCGACCCGCGCACCGACGAGGAGACTCACTCCGTCGCCAGCGTGTTCCCGGTTCACGAGTAGAAAGGGAGGGAAATAACTATGACTGTTACGTTCGAAGGTTACGAGCGCCGCGCTGACAAGATCAACAAGTGCCTCGCCGACAACGGCATCGCCTCCCTCGAGGAAGCTCTGCAGATCTGCACCGACAAGGGCTTCAACCCGCGTGAGATCGTCAACAACACCCAGTCCATCGCCTTCCAGAACGCCGAGTGGGCCTACACCCTCGGTTGCGCTCTCGCTGTCAAGCGTGGCGCCAAGTCCGCTTCTGAGGCTGCCGCCATCATCGGCGAGGGCATCCAGGCCTTCACCGTTCCCGGCTCCGTCGCCGAGGACCGCAAGGTTGGTCTGGGCCACGGCAACCTGGGCGCTATGCTGCTCTCCGACGACACCGAGTGCTTCGCCTTCCTGGCCGGCCACGAGTCCTTCGCTGCCGCTGAGGGCGCTATCGGCCTGGCTCTGAACGCCAACAAGGCTCGCAAGAAGCCGCTGCGCGTTATCCTCAACGGTCTGGGCAAGGACGCCGCTCAGATCATCGCCCGCATCAACGGCTTCACCTATGTGAAGACCCAGTTCGACTACTACACGGGCGAGCTCAAGGTCGTCGAGACCATCCCCTACTCCGATGGTCCCCGCGCTGCCGTTAACTGCTACGGCTCCGACGACGTCCGCGAGGGCGTTGCCATCATGTGGCACGAGAACGTCGACATCTCGATCACCGGTAACTCCACCAACCCCACGCGCTTCCAGCACCCCGTCGCTGGCACCTACAAGAAGGAGCGCATCGAGGCTGGCAAGAAGTACTTCTCCGTCGCTTCTGGTGGCGGCACTGGCCGCACCCTGCACCCGGACAACATGGGCGCCGGCCCTGCCTCTTACGGCATGACCGACACCATGGGCCGTATGCACTCCGACGCCCAGTTCGCCGGTTCTTCCTCCGTGCCTGCGCACGTCGACATGATGGGTCTCATCGGCATGGGCAACAACCCCATGGTTGGTGCCACCGTCGCCTGCGCTGTCGCCGTCGAGGAGGCCCTCAAGGCCTAATCGCGCCCGCGCGATGCTCATATAGTTGAGCTTTGGAGCCGCTACCTTTCGAGGTAGCGGCTCTTTTTGTTTGCCCCGTCTCAAATTGGTTACTCTTATTAAAGGGTCCGATGTATCAGTTGTGGTGAAATACGGACTGAATTGCATCCATACAGGCCAAAACAGTCCGTATTCCACCGCAACTTATCAAATGGGCCGACCGAAGTGGCCGAGTCCACCTGACGCCCACCTGCCATATTTGCCCTTTACCGATTTGCCGGGTCTTTGCGGCCCCATTGCCGATCACCCGTGCGACAATGCGCCGGACGAGAAAGGAATCCGATGGAATCGACTGATGTACTGGTAATTGGATCTGGCATTGCGGGCCTTTGTGCCGCAATCGAAGCGGCACGCACGGGCGCAACCGTCGCTGTGGCAAGCGCCGGCAAGACCATGAGTGGATCGAGCTTCTTCCCTGGAACCTGGGGCCTAGGGCTTATCGGACCCGTTAACGAAGACGACGAACAAGACCTCATCGACACCATCCAGACCGTCGGCGGCGGTGTCGCCGACCCCGAGCTTGTCCAGACGTTTGTCCACGGCATTCCCCAGGCAATTGAATGGCTCGAGCAAGACCTGGGCGTTGAGCTCAAGCGTCCGCAAAACGCTGAGAGCGCTCAGCAAAAGCAGTTTATCCCCTGCTTTGACCACAAGACGCGCATGTGGCGCGGCCTCACCCGCAAGCCCCTTGAGGACGCTCTGACAGCCCGGATCGAGTCGCTCGGCATTCGCCTGCTCCCCCGCCATGAGCTTATCGACCTTATTGAGGACACGAACGGCAGAATCACCGGAACCGTGCTCTACAACCTCACCGAAGATCGAATCGTGCCCTTTGCTACCAAAGCCACGATCATCGCAGCCGGTGGCACGGGTGGCCTGTTCGAGCGAAGCCTCACTTCCGCCGACGTGCTCAGCTCATCACAGGCCATCGCGCTGGCGCACGGCGCATCGCTTACTAATATAGAGTTCATGCAGATGATGCCCGGCTTCATCGAGCCCAAGCGCAACCTTGTCTTTAACGAGAAGACCTGGCGCTACGTACATGTAGACCAGCCGGCAGATATTGCCGACGACAAGCTGGACGACCTGCTCGAGCAGCGCTCTGGATATGGTCCCTTCACGTCACGCTTGGCCTCCCGCGCTATCGATCTCGTCATCGATCAGGCAGGTGTCGAAGGCCTGGCACTCCACTACGACTTCCCCCGCGAGGATGTCCCAGAGTTTGTGCAGACCTTTGCCACCTGGCTGCAAGACGAGCACGGCATCGCCCCGACTGACGAGATGCGCGTTGCGATGTATGCCCACGCCGCTAACGGCGGCATCAAGATCGATAAGACCGCGTACACAGGCGTTGAGGGTCTCTACGCTTGCGGCGAGGCGACAGGCGGCATGCACGGAGCCGACCGCATTGGTGGCTTGTCAAGCGCCAACGGCATCGTGTTCGGGCGCATCGCAGGCGCATCGGCAGCCCTTGCAGCGCAGAAAGAGCCTAAGACAGCCCTGAAGGCGGATATCGCCCTCCCCCAGCACGGCATTGCCACAACAGATGCCGAGCGCCTGACCCGCAGCCTTAAGCACACGATGAGCACCTATTGCATGATCAACCGCACCGAGACGGGCCTATCCGAGGCTCTGCAACAGCTTGAAAGCCTGCAAGACAAGGCCATGGCGCTGAACAAGCCGCATGCCGATGACAGCGAGATCGCAGCCCTCGCCCGCCTACAGTCGCAGATTCAGCTGTCGATGGAGATGGTCAAAGCCATGCGCAAGCGAACCGAAAGTCTCGGATCGCACTATCGAGCAGACTAAATCGATTCTCACTTTGAGTTTGATCACAACTTCTCAACATGCATCGAGCCCCGTGAGCATAATTCTCATAAGGAGAGCACGTTTATGGGGCTTTAGCCGTGTTTCCCTAAGGGAATCACGGTGCAGTTTCCCCAACTTCGCGCCCCGACGGGTTCGACCCCATGAAAGGTCAACAAAAAAAGCGACCAGCCGAAGCCAGTCTCTTTAACATGCTTTGGTGGGCCGTCAGGGGGTCAGCCTGCTGCGCAGGCGGCCGCTGCGGCGCCAAGGCGCCTTGCGCGCTACGCTGGTAAATGCTTACGTATTTCCTCAGCTCCGCGCCCTTACGGGTTCGACCCCATACGAGGTCAACAAAAAAGCGACCAGCCTGAGCCAGTCGCTTTAACAATCTTTGGGTGGGCCGTCAGGGGGTCGAACCCTGGACCTTGGGATTAAGAGTCCCCTGCTCTACCAACTGAGCTAACGACCCGATATCAACACGAAGCAAGAACTGGGGTGGGTAAAGGGACTCGAACCCTCGACCTACGGGACCACAACCCGTCGCTCTAGCCAACTGAGCTACACCCACCGTGTCCTGTGCGCTTCGCGCTCGACTATTATTGCAAGGAACGCCACGCGATGCAAGCCCCAATTTTCAAGAATTTTGAAAAGAGTTTTTCGAGACCATTTCGAGCAAATCCCACCGGTTTCATAGGAGTAAACTTGCCCCACTGCAAATGCTCGAAAGGACCGGCATGAAAGAACTCTCCAACCGCACGGCAACGTTTACCGATTCCGTCATCCGCCGCATGACGCGCATCTCCAACAAGTATGGCGCCGTCAACCTGTCGCAGGGCTTCCCCGACTTCGATCCCCCGGCGCAGCTGCTCGATAGCCTGAGCACCATCGCCAGCGACCCCAAGCCGCTCTATCACCAGTACTCCATCACCTGGGGCTCCCAGGCCATGCGCGAGGCGCTCGCCGCCAAACAGGAGCACTTTATGGGCATGCCGGTGAACCCCAACGAGAATATCGTAGTCACCTGCGGCTCCACCGAGGCCATGATGGCCGCCATGATGACGGTCACGAACCCCGGCGACAAGGTCGTCATCTTCTCGCCGTTCTACGAGAACTACGGCGCCGACACGATCCTTTCGGGTGCCGAGCCCATCTACGTGCCGCTCAACCCACCCACATTCGACTTTGACCGCAAGACACTCGAGGCGGCCTTCCGCGACAACGACCCCAAAGCCATCGTCCTGTGCAACCCTTCCAACCCCTGCGGCAAGGTCTTTACGCGCGAGGAGCTCACCTTTATCGCCGACCTCTGCAACAAGTACGACGCCTACTGCATCACCGACGAGGTATACGAGCACATCGTCTACGCACCCCATGAGCACGTCTACATGGCCACGCTGCCTGGCATGTTTGAGCGCACCATCAGCTGCAGCTCGCTGTCCAAGACCTACTCCATCACCGGCTGGCGCCTGGGCTACACTATCGCCCCTGCCGAAATCACCGAGCGTATCAAAAAGGTCCACGACTTCCTCACCGTGGGCGCCGCCGCTCCCCTGCAGGAAGCCGTCGTCACCGCCCTCAATTTCGACGACAGCTATTACGATGAGGTCCTCGACCTCTATACCGCCAAACGCGACCTGTTCTGCCAGGGACTCGACAGCATCGGTCTTGAGCATAACGTGCCGCAGGGCGCCTACTACGTCATGATGGACATCTCTGAGTTTGGCTATGACAGCGACCTCGAATTCTGCGAGGACCTCGCGTCTAAGGTGGGCGTGGGCGCCGTGCCCGGCTCGAGCTTCTTCCGCGAGCCCGTCAACCACCTGATTCGTTTCCACTTTGCCAAGCGAGACGAGACGCTTAACGCGGCACTGGAGAACCTCAAGTCCCTGCGTGATAAAATCAAACCGCGCGGGTAAGGACGGCCCGGCAACTAAAGTAACTAAAGAAGCCCCGCACCGCCTGCCGCGTTGCGAGGCTTCTTTTTATGGCGCTTTCTTAAATGGTTTAGAGCTCTATACTTTAGTCATGGAGCAACTCGTCCCAGTGAGAGGAATATTATGGAAGAGCAGCAACTTATCGGAGCGCTCGAGGCCGGCGGCACCAAGATGGTCTGCGCCACGGGCTATGCAGACGGCACGGTCCTGGAGCGTGAGCAGATCGTGACCACGACTCCGCAGGAGACCGTCGAGGCCGTCAACGCATGGTTTGCCGACAAGGGCATCGCCGCGCTGGGCATCGGCGCCTTTGGCCCCACCGCAGTCAACCCTGCCTCGCCCCAATACGGCAAGATCCTGGAGACGCCCAAAACGGCATGGCGCTACTTTGACCTGCTGGGCACCATCCAAAACGAGCTCAATATTCCCTGCGGCTACGACACCGACGTCAACGTCGCCTGCCTGGGCGAGGTCACCTTTGGTTGCGCCCAGGGCCTCACTGACGTTGTGTATCTGACCATCGGTACCGGCGTGGGCGCCGGCGTGCTCTCGGGCGGCCAGCTCGTGCACGGCATGATGCATCCCGAGGCCGGCCACATCCTGGTCACGCGCGACCCGCGCGACACCATTGGCGAGCACAGCGCCTGCCCCTTCCACGACAACTGTCTCGAGGGCCTCATCGCCGGCCCCGGCGTTAAAAAGCGCTGGGATGGCAAGAGCGCCGGAGACATGGCCGATGACTCGGAGGCCATGGACCTGCTCGCCGGCTATCTGGCACAGGCACTCATGACCTACACGCTGTGCTACGCGCCGCAAAAGATCATCATCGGCGGCGGCGTGGCCGACCACACTCCCATCGTGCCGCTCGCACGCAAAAAGTGCGCCGAGATGCTCAACGGCTATATCGTCACGCCCGAGGTCAACGACATCGATAGCTACATCGTCAACAACAGCCTCGAGGGCAAGCAGGGCATCATGGGCTGCCTGGCCCTGGGCGCACAGGCGCTTCAGTAGCAGACGCACCCACGGGGCGTGGCACGCCCGGCAAATCCGACCTACGGAACGACGCCACCACGCCTCATATAAGCCCTCAAATAAAAAAGGCCGCCTAGGACCAAACAATACGTCCTAGGCGGCCTTTTTGGCGCACATCAGCGACCGTAAGAGATATCGGAGCACAACGCCCGTTGCCGCTCCACAGCAGTCGATCATCACATCGGTGATCATTCCAGCGCGTCCCGGCACAAAGAGCTGAATCGTCTCGTCGATCGAAGGAATCAGCAGCAGGAACACCGCCGTGGGCAGCAGCACGTCAAAGGTGCGCCGGCCCTCAAAATCAAAGGCGTGCGTTGCCAGGATGCCGAGCACCATATACTCGGTAAAATGCGCGCACTTGCGAACAACAAAGTTGGTCACCCATTCATATGGAAGTCCCACGCCGTGCAGGAAACCGCGGATAGCTTCCATGACCGTTAGACTCAGTGAGCCCGACCCCGAGCCGGGAACCAGCGAATTGCCCCAGATCAAGAGCGCCATCAGGCAGGTCACGACCGCCCATTTTCGATTGATCTTAACCATGCAGAAGTTATGCCTCCGCGCGGAGCGGCGCAAAGCTGGCGGTACCGCCCTCGATAACGCTCAGATAGGCACGGCCCGTACGCTTGGCGGTAGAGGACTGCAGGCGCTCGATCTCTTCCTCGAGGATCTGATTGACGCGCTCGTGACGACGATTTTCCATAATGCCGGCGGCAATAGCCTCGGCTCGCTCGATGCTCTCGCGCGAGATACGGGCAGTATCCTCGGGGAACACAGCACTGTGACGGCCGACATAGGCGGGGGCAGCAGGCTGAGGGGCAACGACGGGAGCGGGGGCTGCAACAGGAGCAGGCTCGTCAATCTCATCCAGAATCGCGGTGGCGGCGGCCCACATGTCCTCGTGGCCCGAGTAATCGGCCATGGGAACATCAACCTCGAGCGAGGCGTCCGGAAGGTCGCCGGTGTCGATGCGATCTTGGGCATCAATCGATGCGGTGATGGCTGCAGGCTCATCGAGGTCATCGAGATCGATGTCCACGGCACCGGAGATGATAGGCATGCTGGCGAGGTTTGCATTGTACGGCGCAGCCTCAGCCGCCTGCTGCTGGGCAGGAGCGCCCCAAAGCGAGCTTTCGGCGGCACGGCGGGCGGCAACGGCCTCCTCGTCCGCAGTCATGGCTTCATCAACGTACGAATTGTCGGCAGAAGCGTTCGCGTCCGCCGAGGTAGCGTTGTAGGCGTTATTGGCTGCCGCGTTGGCAACGAGTGCCACGAAAGCCGCCGTGCTGCCCGCAGGGGCGGCCTGGGAACCAGACACGGCGCGTGCCGCGGCGGCGATGTCGTCGCGATTGAAGGAGCCGGTCTGCCCGCCGTTGGTGAGCTCGTCGATGGCGACTTGATAGACGTCGCGCGAGTGTGCAGGGTCGCAGCTCACCGGCGAATCGTCGTCGAGCATACTGTCGATCATGGACCAAGCCTCGTCCTCGTCCATGGCATCTGCGGCTCGAGCGATGGTAGGGACACCATCATCGGCATGACGGCGCTGGAACGCACCAGTCAGGCCGGAAAGGAATGCCGAGGTAGACTGCTCCGCCTGAGCCTGAGAAGCAGAAGTCGCAGCGTAAGGAGTCGCATCCTGCTGCTGAGCTGGAATCGAGGCGGTCTTGAACTCGCTTTGATGCTGATTGAGATTGGCGGCACCGCCCATGGCATCAGGCTGGAATAGACGCTCTTCACGCCGCGCACGGTACTCGGAAATACCCAGCGAGGCGGCATAGATACCCACGCCCGCCACCGCGCCCACGGCGAAGGGAACCGCACCCGCCACGACCGTCTCGTTCACAGACGAAAACGGCAGCGTCGCGGCATACATAACCACGGGAGCGGCAAGGCCGATCCCGCACGAAAGTCCGGCAAGGACTGCTCGTTGTGTTGCATCAGAAGAAGCCATGAGCTCTCCCCATCTTCCAGCACCCAAATCGCATCATTCAGTTGGCTGCGCGAGAGAAGATGAAGCGGGGCTATGCCCCAAAGCAACGGTATATGGTTCGTTTCATCTGCGTTTTCCGTCGCGAAGCTTAAAAGCTATTATGCGAAACCGCCCTGTCGATTGCAAGCGACGATGTCGGATTGAAACGGGAAACCTGCTGCTTGCCAGTCTTATGGTCAAAAAAGCGCGGAGCGGCAATATAGAAAAGGGCCGAGGCTCAAAGCCCCGACCCTTTATTGCACTGATGACTATCGCTGCGCGTGGATGACAACCTAGAACGTCTGCTCGTAGTCGCTGTGCTTTTTGGCCGAACGCACCAGGAACTCCTGGTTGGTGTTGGTGCCCTTAAGACCCTTGATAAACGATGCGGCCGCGCGCTCGGTGTTGTTCATGCCGGCAAGAATGCGACGCAGGCCAAAGACAAACGGACGCATCTGCTCGTCAACCAACAGGTCCTCGTTACGCGTACCGGAGGCAACGGGGTCGATAGCCGGGAAGATGCGGCGGTCGGCCAGGTCGCGGTCGAGCTTAAGCTCCATGTTGCCGGTGCCCTTGAACTCCTCAAAGATGACCTCGTCCATCTTGGAACCGGTGTCGATGAGGGCAGAGGCCAGGATGGTGAGCGAGCCACCGTTCTCGATATTGCGGGCTGCGCCCAGGAAGCGCTTGGGCGGATACAGCGCCGCCGAATCGACGCCGCCCGAAAGGATGCGGCCCGAGGCGGGCGCCGCCAAGTTGTAGGCGCGGGCAAGACGCGTGATGGAGTCGAGCACCACCACGACATCGCCGCCCAGCTCCACGATGCGCTTGGCGCGCTCGATGACGAGCTCGGCCACGCGGGTGTGGTTGTCGGCGGGCATATCGAAGGTCGAGGCCACGACCTCGCCCTTAATGGAGCGCTGCATATCGGTGACCTCTTCGGGGCGCTCGTCGACGAGCAGGCAGATGAGGTGCACCTCGGGGTTGTTGATCGAGATGGACTGGCAGATCTTCTTGAGGATCGTGGTCTTGCCGGCCTTGGGCGGAGACACGATCAAGCCACGCTGACCCTTGCCGATCGGCGACACGATGTCGATGGCGCGACCGGTAATGGAGTCCTTGCCGTGCTCCATGCGCAGCGGCTCGTTGGGATAGACCGGGGTGAGGTCACCAAACTTGGGGCGGTTGCGAATCTGCTCGGGGTCTAGACCGTTGACGGTCGTGATTTTGGCGAGGCCGGCGCGCTTGTCGCCGCCGCGCGAAGGACGAAGCGAGCCCTCGATGACGTCGCCCGTGCGCAGACGCGCGGAGCGGATGAGGTAGGCGGGGACGAAGGCGTCGTCGTTGGACTTCATGTAACCGTGGGCGTGGATGATACCGGAGCTGTCCGGACGAATCTGCAGGATGCCCTTGATGTCGCGGAAGCCCTCGGCCTTCGCGGCGGTGACGTAGATCTCCTCGACGAGCTCGGCTTTCTTCTTGCCGGTCGTCTCGATCTCGAACTCCTTGGCCTTCTCGCGCAGCTCGGCGACCTTCATGGCCGCGAGTTCCTCACGCGAAAGCGTGGGCTCGGTGGGGGCGGCGTTGCGCTCCTTGTTGCGCTGTTTGCGATCGCGCTGGCGGTTGCGGCGGTCGTTGTTGCGCTCGTCGTTACGCTTGTGCTGGCGACGGTTGGGGCGAGCGTTGTCTTCGGCCTCGGCGGGCGCGGCGCCATCGGTTGCGGCGGCGTCGGCGTTAGCCACAGTATCATCGCTGGCCTCGGCCTTGGAATCGCCCTGCAGCTCGGCCTCGGCCTGCTGCTCGGACGCCTTGGCCTTAGCGGACTTCTTACGACCGCGCTTGGGCTTCTCAGACGCAGGCTGTTCGACGTCCTGGGGCTCGGCGGCGTCAGTCGATGCATCGGCGGTCGTCTCGGCGGAATCCTCGGACGCAACCTTCTTGGCAGCCTTAGCCTTGGACGTGCGCTTAGCAGCAGTGCGACGGCTGCGACCGGGACGGAGGTCGGCGGGCTCGACATCGGCGGGAGCGGCCTCGGAAGTCGTAGCATCCTGGACGGGCGCGTCGGCGGCGGTTGCAGACTCGGCGGTCGCCGCAGCATCCCGAGCGGCCGCAGCTGCGGCTGCGGCCTTCTCTGCCTCGACGAAGGCCTTGGGCTTGCGACCGCGACGGTGCGGGCGCAAAGCCGGATCGACAACGGGAACTTCGCTGGCCTCGACAGGCGCAGCGGGCTCAGTTGGCGATGTGCCCTCCCCTGCCGCGGAACGGACCGAAGCCTCAGTGAGCTCGGGGGTTACCTGATCGGCAACCTGCTCGGCCTTAGCAGCCGTGCGACGGCGTGTGCGCGGTACCGGCTTCTCGGTCGGCTGGTCGGCGACAGGGGTCTCGGTGGCGGCAGGCGTCTCGGGCACAGACGGAGCTGCAAGCTCGGTCAGAGCCGCGGCCTCGCGCTCGGCAGCACGACGGCGGGCGCGCACCACCTGAGCCTCGCTAATCTGCGCCAACGCACGTGCCTGCGCGACCTCATCGGAAATCGGCGCCGAGGAGTCAGCTGCAACGGTGCGCTTGACGCGCGTCATGCGCGTGGTACGGCGCTTGGGCTTGGTGACCTCCTCGCCGTCAGCAGCAGGCTTGGCCGTGCGGCGCGTACGCTTGGGCTTTGCCGGAGCAGCCTCCTCACCAGTTGCAGGCACGGCCTTCTCAGCCGTTGCAGGCGTAGGCGTCGAAGCAGCCTTAGGCGTCTCAGGAGCCGAGGCATGCGCGGGCGCCGCGACCTGATCCGACACAACCGGTGCAGCGGGAGCGGCTTGCGTCGTCGTTATTTCGTTTTCTTGCTGTTGATCAGACACAGTGTTTGCTCAACTTTCTTTTCAAGCCCTGTGATCACATGCTCCCTGCATAAACCTTCAGGGCGGCTAAACAGTCTAGCTCCGTCAAATACCGACGGACATCATTGATCTGTATCGAGATATTTGCGTCATATACGCAGCGTTAGTGTAACACAACCGCAACCACCTGCAACTTAGTCATTGAGGACGTTCTTAAACGACTAGTCAAAAGGGACAATCTTTGGTTTAACACCCACAAATCTGACTGCCTCCGCCAAAACTGTGGCGGTTTACTACGATGAATCGCTCAACCGCGATCACTCCGAAACTTGTTGAACTAAAACCGCAGGTAGATGCCTTGCACTTTTTTGCGAAAAGCCGGCGTAGTTGGAATTTCTCATTTCATCGTAGTAAACCGGCATAGTTTCGTATTTCCAGCAGTTCCAAATTCGTCAATACGTCGGCGTTTGCAAAAAGCCCGACCTCCGTGGGAGATCGGGCTTTCAAGGCTTAGTTAAACCAAGTCTGTACGGTCAAATGACCCGTAGCTTACATCTGCTCGGGCGCGGAAACGCCAACGAGGGTGAGCACCAGGGCGAGCGTCACGCGGACGGCATCGCATGCGGCCAGACGGGCGCGCGAGAGCTCGGAGTCGACGGGACGACCCTCGCTCGGCAGAACCTGGCAGGCGGCGTAGAAGCTGTGGAAGTCGCCGGCGAGTTCCTCGGCAAAGTGCGTCAGACGGAACGGGGCGCGGTCGCGAGCGCAGCTGGCGATGAGGTCAGTGAGCTCGTTGAGCTTACGCGAAAGAGCAAGCTCGGTCGGGTCGGTCAGCAGCGAGTAATCGACGTTCTCGCCGATGGCCTTGGCGGCAACGGCCTTCATGCCCATCTCGTCGGCCTGCTCAGGCGTTACGTCGGCGGCGCGGCGCAGGATGGAGCACACGCGAGCGTGAGCGTACTGCACGTAGTACACCGGGTTGGAGTTGTCGCGCTTCTTAACGGCCTCGATATCGAAGTCGACCATCTGGTTGGAGCTCTTGGAGATGAGCGTGTAGCGAGCGGCGTCGGAGCCGACCTCGTCGACGAGCTCCTGCAGGGTCACCATGGTGCCCTTGCGCTTGGACATACGGACGGGTTTGCCGTTGCGCAGCAGGTTGACGAGCTGGCCCAGCAGAACCTCGAACTTGCCGGGATAGCCAAGAGCGTCGCAGACGCAGCGGACGCGCTCGATGTAGCCGTGGTGGTCGGCGCCCCAGATGTCGATGACGTGGTCGACGCGCTGGAACTTATCCCAGTGATAGGCGACGTCGGAGGCGAAGTAGGTGTACTCGCCATCGGACTTGATCAGGACGCGGTCCTTGTCATCGCCCAGGTCGGTGGAGCGGAACCACAGGGCGCCGTCCTTGGTATAGAGGTAGCCCATCTTGTCGAGCTTCTCAAAAGCGCGGTCGACGGCGGAGGTGCCGGCGGTCTCGCCCTCGGTGTCCTTCACGTACAGGGAGCGCTCGGAGAACCAACGATCGAAGTCGCAGTTAACGGCATGGCAAAGGTCGCGCATGTTGTCGACCATCTTTACATAGCCGCGCTCGCGGAAGCTCTCCATGCGCTCCTGCGGATCAGCGTTGACCCACTTATCGCCGTCGGTGCGCCAGAACTCGGCGGCCTCGTCGATGATGTAGTCGCCGCCGTAGGAGTCCTTGCCCAGAGTCTCAGCAAAATTGTCCTGATACGGATGGGTCTCGGGGTGCTCGTCGCTCTCGTCGGCAACAAAGGCGTCGCGGTCGGCGATCAGCAGCTTGTGAGCCTCGTCGATATCCACGCCCTGCTTGGCGATGATGTCGGCAAGCTGCATATAGCGCGTGCTGATGGAGTTGCCGAAGGTGTTCATCTGAGAACCGTGGTCGTTGATGTAGAACTCACGCTGGATGTCGTAACCGGCGTGGTCCATAACGCGGCAAAGGGAGTCGCCCAGAGCGGCCCAGCGGCCATGGCCAATGTGCATGGGGCCGACGGGGTTGGCGGAGACGAACTCGACCTGGGTCTTCAGGCCGCCACCGACGTTGGACTTAGCGAAGTCCATACCCTTCTCGCGGGCCTCGCCAAAGATGGCGTTCTTGACGGCGACGGAGAGGTAGAAGTTGATGAAGCCAGGACCGGCGATCTCGACCTTCTCGATCGCGGGGTCCTCGGGCATATGGGCAACGACGGCCTCGGCGATCTTGCGCGGGGCGCAGTGAGCCAGCTTGGCGGACTTCAGGGCCATGGTGGAGGTCCACTCGCCATGAGAAGTATCAGCCGGTCGCTCGATAGCGCAATCGTCAAGTTCAAATGCGGAAAGGTCGCCGGCCTCCTGGGCCGCAGCAAGCGCAGCGCGTACCAGCTCTTCAATCTTCTCGGGCATAGATCCTCCTTGTGTTAAAGCCCCCGAGCTCTTGGTCACTCGTAGGGCAAAAGCCAGAGTTTGTAGCACTCTATCACAAGCGGTAACTACTGTCGCAGGGTAAAGCTAATAGATATTGCATATGCACAAAAATGACTACCGCTCTAGCGCAGCGGTACAAAGTTGGCGGTTTGCCTGCTGTTTATACACGTTCTAGAAATGCATAAACGTATGAATAAGCCATTCTATTTATCGAATACTCTTACCTATCGGAGTTGTGTGCTTTTCCTGCATAAAGTGATGGTTTGCGCACGTCAGCGTGGTATTCTTAACATACGTAAATTCGTATAAGTTGGAGGTAGCATGTTCTCAATCGGTCAACACGTCATTCATCCGGGTCAGGGAGTCTGCACCGTCGTCGGCTTTAGGGACGACACGCCGCAGCCCATGTTGTTGCTCGAGACCAAACAGGGACATGCGCAGACGATTCTCATGTACCCCGTGGCGCAGGCCGACCGTCTGCATGCCGCCATCTCCCAGCAAGATGCCGAGCACCTGCTGAGCCACTACGATGAGCTGGAGTGCGACACCTTTACCGAACGCAATAGCTCGCTCGAGGAGACGCACTTTAAGCAGCAGCTCAAGCTGGGCGCGCCCGAGACGGTTCGCGTGGCAAAAACCATGATGCACCGTATTCGCCAGGCCGAGGAAGCAGATAAAAAGCCCAGCTCCTACTACATGCGCGTACTCAAGGAAGCCAAGCGCCGCTCCATCGAGGAGTTCGCCGTGGCCCTGGGCGTCACCGAAGAGGCCGCCGAAGCCCGCCTAGCCCAAGCCGCCCTCAACTAACCTGCCCACGCCAAAACCACCACAAAGGGGACAGGCACCTTTGTGGTGGTTTTTTCGTTCTAGTCGTTCTAGTAGTATTCATTCTTAGCGATACCTACGAACACAAGGAGTCTTTTATGGCAGAGCTGCTTTCCGCCGGAATCACCCGCGACCGTGCGTTCGAATTGCTCAACGAGCACAACAAAGACCCGTTCCACATCACCCACGGCGAAACGGTCGAGGGCACCATGCGCTACTTTGCGCGCGAGTTCGACCCCGAGAACGAGGAGTTTTGGGGCATCGTCGGCCTGCTACACGACCTGGATTGGGAGGAACATGAGGACGACCCCATGAACCACACTATCTATGCGGCCGAGATTCTTGAGGGCGAGGGCGCATCGCCTGAGCTCATCCGCGCCATCCAGACGCACACGTCCGATTTCAACTCTTCGCTGCCCAAGCCCGAGCTGCAGATGGAAAAGATCCTGTTTGCCTGCGACGAGCTCACCGGCCTGATCGGTGCTGCCGTGATCATGCGTCCGAGCAAAAGCGTCATGGACTTTACGACTAAGTCGCTCAAGAAAAAGTTCAAGGACAAACGCTTTGCCGCCGGCTGCTCGCGCGACGTGATTTCGCAGGGCGCCGAGATGTTGGGCTGGGAGCTCCCCGAGCTCTTTGACCGCACCATCGCGGCCATGCAGTCCTTCGCGCCCGATCGCGATACCTTCCAGGCCTAACCGCCCGCGCCAGCTAAAACCGCCACAAAGGGGACAGGCACCTTTGTGGCGGTTTTTCTTGCGCGGTCGTTAGGGGCGGACCTGGCCGGTGCCTCGGAGCTTGTATTTGTAGGTAGTGAGGGCCTCGGCAGCAAAGGGTCCGCGGGCGTGGAGCTTTTGGGTCGAGATGCCGATCTCGGCGCCCAGGCCAAACTCGCCGCCGTCGGTGAAGCGCGTGCTGGCGTTGGCGTACACGGCCGAGGCATCGACCGCATCCAGGAAGCGCTCGCAGGCATCCTCGTCCTCGGCGATGATGGCCTCGGAATGCATGGTGCCGTAGCGGTTGATGTGCGCGATGGCCTCGTCCTCGTTCGCCACGACCTTCACGCTCATCTCGAGCGCCAGATACTCGCGGCCCCAGTCCTCCTCGGTTGCGGCAACAAAATCACCGCCCTCGGCAAGACCAGCATCGGCGCATGCGGCGCACGTGGCCTCGTCACCGTGAATCAGCACACCGTGGTCGTGCAACACGGCCACGACCGCCGGCAAAAACGAATCTACCACGGCGCGATCGACCAGCAGCGACTCGACGGCATTGCACACGCCCACGCGCTGGGTCTTGGCATTGACGATAATGTTGAGTGCCTTGTCAAAGTCGGCGGATTCATGCACGTAGATGTGGCAGTTACCCGTGCCCGTCTCGATCACCGGCACGAGCGACTCGCGCACACAGCGCTGGATCAGGCCCGCACCGCCACGCGGAATGAGCACATCGACAATGCCACGAAGCTTCATGAGCTCGCCGGTTGCCTCGCGGTCGGTAGACTCGATCATCGAGACGGCCTCGCGCGGGAAGCCCTGGGCCTCAAGCGCATCGGCCAGCAGTTCGGCAATCATGGCGCACGAGTGATAGGCCAGCGAGCCGCCGCGCAGAATGCAGGCGTTGCCAGTGCGGATGCAGATGCCCGCAGCATCGGCCGTCACGTTGGGACGGGCCTCATACACCATGGCGACCAGGCCCAGTGGCACACTCACGCGGGTCAGGTCCACACCACTTGCAAGCACGCGGTGGTCGAGCACGCGGCCGACAGGATCGGGCAGCTCAGCGAGCTTCTCCAGACCGGCGGCCATACTCTCGACGCGCTCGGGCGTCAGCAACAGGCGATCGAGCAGGCCAGCCGAGGTGCCTGCATCACGCGCGGCGGACATATCGAGCTCGTTGGCGGCAACGATGGAATCGACGCCGTCGCGCAGCGCCGCGGCCATGGCGCGCACGGCCTCCTGGCGCTGGACATCGCTCGCCGTGGCAAGCGCGCCCGAAGCGGCCTTGGCCTCAACGGCAAGATCGTGAACGTAGGTGGCTATATCGACCGACATGAACGGCCCTTTCTCTTAGATGTTTGCCAACCATGGTAGCCGATTTGCACGCATCCTCGCAGACGGCGGTAGAATTGGTCAACCCGAAACACCGCAACGAATGGAAGCATCACATGGCCCTCATCACTTCGTACCACGTCCCCGGTCTCTATGTCGAGGACCACAGCATCGACGTCCCCCTCGACTGGCGCGGCCTGGAGCCCATGCTTTTGACCGTCGGCAGCACCATGCGCCGCGGCGCCATGCCGGCGCCCATCGCCGGTGCGCCCGAGAGCATCAAGCTCTTCTACCGCGTGATTTGCGCGCCCGACTGCATTAACGACGACTTGCCGCTCCTCCTCTTTTTGCAGGGCGGCCCCGGCGGCGAGAGCCCGCGTCCGCTGTCGCCCACAAGCGATGGCTGGATCGAGGAGGCCGTCAAGCATTTCCGCGTCGTGCTGCCCGACCAGCGTGGAACGGGGCGCAGCAGCTGCGTGGACGGGCGCACGATTGCCGCCTTGGGCGATCGTGCCGAGGCAGCAGGAGCCGATGCGGCCCGCTCACAGGCGGACTTTCTCAAACGCCACCTCGCCAGCTCCATCGTGCGCGATTTTGAGTACCTGCGCCTCGTGGGCTTTGGCGGCAAGCCCTGGGTCACACTGGGGCAGAGCTACGGCGGCTTTTTGACGTTAAGCTATCTGTCGCTCTTCCCCGAGGGCGTGGCGGCAAGCTTTACCTGTGGCGGCATTCCGCACGTGCCGGCGAGCGCCAGCGAGGTCTATGCGCACACCTTCCCGCGCATGGCAGCCAAGACGCAGCAGTATTACGACCGCTACCCCGCCGACGTCGAGCGCGTGGCGGCCCTGGCAGATGCCCTCGAGGAGCAAAAGCCCGCATTGCCCGACGGCGCGCCGATGACGGTCGAGCGCCTGCAGCTCATGGGCAGCGATTTTGGCATGAAGCCGAGCTTTGAGCGCATGCACTGGATTATCGACCACGCGTTTGTTGATGGCGACGGTACGCTGAGCTGCGGCTCCTCGGTATCCGACAGCTTTTTGATGCGCGCCTTCGAGCGCACCAACACGCGTACAAACCCGCTGTACTGGACGCTGCAGGAGTTCATCTACGCCGACGGCGACACCATGCCCATTCGCTGGGCCGCAGCAGAAGAGAAGGCACACCGCGCCGAATTCGACACCCTCGCGCGCCCGCTCATGTTTACCGGCGAGGCCATGTTCCCGTGGATGTTTGAGCAGATGCCCGAGCTCAAGCCCTTTAAGCCCGCGATGGATCTGCTGATGGAAGACACCAGCTGGGACAAGATCTACGACCCGCAGCGCCTGGCCTACAACGAAGTACCACTCCAGGCCGCGGTGTACTTCGACGACATGTACGTCGATTCGGGCCTGCAGCTCGACACGCTCGGCCGCGTGGGCAACTCGCACGCCTGGGTGACCAACGAGTTTGAGCACGACGGGCTGCACGGCAGCGTGATATTCAAACACCTCTACAACGAAGCCCTCAACCGCGGAGACCTGCGCCAGATCTTCTAGCAAAGGAGCCGTGGGACAAATAAATCAGAAACGCTTGCCCCACGGCATCCCCTCAATAAGTTGCGGTGAAATAGGGACTGTTTTAGCATTTCAAACCGCCAAACAGTCCCTATTTCACCGCAACTCAGAGACATCTAGTCAGACAGCGCTGCAGTTCAAAACGGCCTGCAGCGCCGTCTTTCTTTATGCAAACACAATCAAGTTGTCTCGATGGATCGCGGGCTTCTCGGCCAGGTTAGCGAGCAGGCGGTTGCTGGCGATCTGGTCCTGGCGGCGGCCGGCGGCAAGTTCCAGCACGTCCGAATCGGCCTCGGCGATACCGCGGGCGACGACCATACCGCTCGGATCGCACACATCGAGCACATCGCCCTCGGCAAACTGGCCATCGACCTCGCGAATACCCACCGCAAGCAAGGAAGAGCCACGGCTGACCAGCGCCTTCGCAGCACCATCATCGACCGTCACCGAGCCATGCGCCTTGTCGCCCAGTGCGATCCACAGCTTGCGGGGTGCGATGTCCAGACGCTCCGCCGGCGGATCGAACAGCGTGCCCACGCTCTCGCCGCGGGCGAGGCGCACGAGCGCATCGGGCTCCTCGCCCGAGCAAATCACGCTCTGAATGCCCGCCGTCATCAGGATGCGGCTCGCGCGGATCTTGGTAATCATGCCGCCCGTGCCCACCGATGTGGAAGAATCGCCCGCCGAGGCAATAATCTTGGCATCGATCTTATGCACGACTGGGACGAACTCGGCCGTGGGATCCTCATGCGGATTGGCAGTATAGAGGCCATCGATGTCCGAGAGCGTCACGCACAGATCGGCAGAAACCAGGCAGCTCACAAGCGCCGCCAGTGTGTCGTTGTCGCCAAACTTAATCTCATCGACGGTAACGGTATCGTTCTCGTTGACGACCGGCACCACGCCAAGCTCCACGAGGCGCAGCAGGGCGTCGCGCGCATGCAGGTAGGACGTGCGACGGGCCGTATCGTGGCGCGTGAGCAGCACGAGCGAGGTGAGCAGGTCGCGCGCATGGAACTCCTCGTCGTAGGCCGACGAGATGATGCACTGACCGGCCGAGGCGCAAGCCTGTAAGCTCGGAAGGTCGCCGACCGGCTTGCGGTCGAAGCCCAACACGGGATAGCCACAGGCGATAGCGCCCGAGCTCACCACGACCAGACGCCAACCGAGCTTGCGCAGCGCTGCGGCCTGATCGGCAAGTCCGCCGATAAAGGCGCGGTTGACCTTGCCATCGGCGCCCACCACCGTGGACGAACCGATCTTTACCACCATAGTTTTATAAGAAGTCGTCATACGTCAAACCAATCAACTGTTCAGCGAACGGCCGAGCTGGCGGCCAAGGGAGCGTGACTCGCCCCTACCGCCCAAGGAATTAGTGAGCCCAAGGAAAGGCAGAAGCCGCGGCCATGTTCTTGCGCACGAGCTCGTCGCGCACCTGAGCCAGGCCCTGCTCCATGCCCACCACATAGGTCTGCGGGTACAGGAAGCGCTTGAAAGCTGCGTCCAGATGATCGAGCGCCCAAGCACAGCGCTCGCGCGCGTCCTGGATGCTCTCACGCGGAGCCACCGCACTGCCGTCGCGCACGATCGGCACCAGCAGCTCACGATACTCAAGCTCGGACACGTCGGTCACCAGCGCCGCATCGTTTACGGCCACGAGGGTATTGCCGCGCGCGGCGCCCTCACCTGCCAGATGGTCCTCGTCATAGATCATGTCGCAG
This sequence comes from uncultured Collinsella sp., assembly GCA_937950325.1. Taxonomy (GTDB): domain Bacteria; phylum Actinomycetota; class Coriobacteriia; order Coriobacteriales; family Coriobacteriaceae; genus Collinsella. Next base: position 2,006 of record CALFDJ010000031.1, on the reverse strand, counting down.
ACCGGGCCGCCAAAGCCATCGTAATAACGGCGCACGCGCTGCACGCCGGGAATCGTGCGCTTGTAGGGCTGCTCGGAAAGCTTCACCACCGGCGTCCACGGGTCCGTCTCGCTCGCGCGGCGGGCCGAAAGCTTGTACACGCCGCCCAGCGCCGGCTGATCGTAGCAGGTCGCGAGCTTGGTGCCCACGCCAAAGCTATCGATGGGCGCACCCTGGTCGAGCAGCGACTGGATCGTGTACTCGTCCAGGTCGTTGGAGACCGAAATCCCCACATAGGGCAGGCCCTCAGCATCAAAACGGCCGCGGACATACTTGGACAGCTTGGCGAGGTCGCCCGAGTCGATGCGAATAGCCGACAGGCGCTCGCCCACCGCCTCCATCTCCTTGGCAACCGTAATGGCATGCTCGCAGCCCTCGCGTACATCGTAGGTGTCGATGAGCAGCGTACAGTTCTTGGGGCTCGACTTGGCAAATGCGCGGAAGGCCTCGAGCTCGGAATCGAAGCTCATCACCCAGCTGTGCGCATGCGTGCCAAAGACGGGAATACCGTAGCGGCGGCCGGCGAGCACATTGGACGTAGAGGAGCAGCCGGCAACGTAGCTCGCGCGTGCAACGGCCAGGCCGCCATCGGGACCCTGGGCTCGGCGCAGGCCAAACTCCGCCACGGGGCGACCGTCGGCGGCGAGCACCACGCGCGCCGTCTTGGTGGCGACAAGCGTCTGGAACCCGACGATGTTGAGCAGCGCCGTCTCGAGCAACTGGCACTCCAGCGCGGGGCCGGTGACGCGCACCATGGGCTCGCGCGGAAAGACGAGCTCGCCCTCGGGCACGGCGTCGATGTTTACATGCGCACGAAAATCGCGCAGGTAGTCGAGGAATCCAGGCTTGAACATCGCGCCGCCGGCAGGGGCCTGGAGCGAGGCGAGGTAGTCGATGTCCTCGGGCGTAAAGCGCAGATTCTCGACCAGCTCGGGCAGTTCGGCGGTGCCGCACATGACGGCATAGGCGCTGCCAAAGGGATGGTCGCGGTAAAACGCGGTAAAACAACCCTGCTCATTGGCCTTGCCGCTCTCCCACAGGCCCTGGGCCATAGTGAGCTCGTACAGATCGGTGAGCATTGCAATGTCGGTGGGATGCGAGATGTCGGTCAAAGCCATGGGGCGACCTTTCGGATGTGTGGTACAGAATTTGAGGGTTAGACGAGAGCAGAGGATGCGGACATGACGCCCGATGCAAATCGGTTAGAGCAGGCCCATGCTGGTCAGGATCGTGTAGCCCATAAAGATGACAAACGCGATGAGGGCAAGGACAATGATGATTTTTTGAGCCGGCGCCATGCCAGGGATCTCGTTCTCGCCCGTAGGTTCCTTGGAGGTAACCATGCGCTGGGCAAAGGTCATCTCGTCACGGCTCGACTTGGGCTCGACGGACTTGGGACGAGCGGCCTTTTTAGGCTGAGGTTTGGGCGCGGCAGGCGCAGGCTTCGCAGCAGCGGGCTTGGGTGCGGGCGCGGGCGCCGATGCGGATGCGGCGTTCGAGGCGACCTCCTCGGCCTTCGCACGCTCGGCACGCAGGGTAGCCAGCTCCTCACGCTCGCGACGGGCCTCTTCCCGAGCCTCGCGGCGGGCCTTCTCAGCGCGGAGCTCTTCCAACTCAGCGCGCTCCTCGTCGGACAATGGTTGGGACTCAAGCTCGGCCATGGTACAGCCCTTTCTTTTAAAAAAAGCCGCCGACACAATGTCAGCGGCTTATCAAATCCAAGGGTGGAGACGAAGGGAGTCGAACCCTCGGCCTCTGCCATGCGACGGCAGCGCTCTCCCAACTGAGCTACGTCCCCAGGACAAGTCGATATTTTACCTACGGCTCGCCAACTGTCAACGCCCAATAACCAGTCTTTTTGGGGCGCGGCTATTTTGACAACTTTTCGAGCAGGCAATCCTCTCGATGATTTTTTAAGGCTCTGTTAGACCAGGATTGACATTCCGCCCCGTCATCTTCTTGCGATT
>CALFDJ010000030.1 GCA_937950325.1 uncultured Collinsella sp. | reverse complement strand
AGCGAAAGCCCGCCAGAGCGAGCAAGGTGCCTTGAAACGAGGCGGCATTGACCTTCTGGTCATGCCGCCGAAGTTGAAAGGCAGATTGCCGCTCTGGCGGGCTTGCAGCGTCGAGCCGTTGCGCGGTTTGGAAAACCGCGCAACTAGAGCTACATGACCATAACGTAGCGCGATCCCACGTAGTACTGCTTACCCATCAGGACCGGCTCGCCATTGGGGCCCGTGAAGCCGGCACGCAGGTTGAGCAGCGGATCGTGCGGAGCAATGCCCAGCTCGGCCGCCTGCTCGGTATTGGCACGAACGGCCTCGACCGTGCGGTAGCCAACCGAGACAATCGGCGTTCCGCCAACACGCTCGACCTCGGCAAAAATCGACTTGTCCTCAAGATCGGCCGTCAACAGCTCACGGTAGGCGTCAAACGGCACAAAGATGTTCTCCTCAAAGATGGGCTCGCCGTCGGCCGTACGCACGCGCTTGATATGCAGCAGCAGCGCATCCTTCTGCAGGCCAAAGAACTCCATCTCGTTTTGGCGCGCCGGAACGATCTGGCGATCGATCACGTGCGCACCGGCCTTCATGCCGTTGCCGGCACACAGCGCGGTAAACGTCTGCAGCGTCGAGGCGTGAAACTGGCGGTTGATGTGCGGCGTGGAGACAAAGGTGCCACGGCCCTGCTGCTTAACCAGGTAGCCATCGGAGCACAGCTCCTCGACGGCGCGGCGCACCGTAATGCGGCTCACGTCGTACTGCTCGGCTAGCTCAAGCTCGGACGGAATACGCTCCTTGGGTGCATAAACACCTTTCTCGATCGCATCCTTGATTTCGTCGTAAATCTGCTGGTAAAGCGGTGCATTTTTGGGCGCAGGCATATCTAATCACTCTTATCGAAATATCGAAATAACTAATACGTATATAACGTCTAGTTTCATATTACCTTATAATGATAAAACGATACACCCTCCCTACCAAAAAGCGACAGCTTCATTTTGGTAGGTTTTATCTGGGCAAACGAGAGCCTCTCGAAAGCAACGGGGCTTTCGGGGGGGCTCGTTCGGATGGGTTGCGCAGGACCGGCAAAATGCCAATACCCTACTTGCCGTCGTCCTGCTGCAGGCTGTCCTGTTCGCTGAGGCGCGCCTGCCTGCTGGCCATGCGTGCGGGCTTGTCGGGATCGGGAACGGCCGTGGGCATGGGCTCGTCGACATGACCACCCCACCAGCCGCCCACAAAGTTGAGCGTGTGGAACACATTGATCACGGCGCCGGGATCAACGTCGCACACCAGCTTGATAATGTCCTGGCTCTCGTAGGTCGAGACAACGGCGTGCAGCAGATACATCTTTTCGCGGCTATATCCGCCAATGACCTCGGCACAGCTAATGCCATGCTGAAAATGGTCAACATAGGCGGTCATGACCTCGTCTGCCTTGCGCGTCGTGATCTGCAGCGTCACGCGATCGTAGCGACGATAGAAACTGTCGATGGTCTTGGTCGAAATAAACTGGAACACGATGGAATACGCCGCCTTGTCCCAGCCAAACATAAAGCCAAAGATCGCCAGGATAAAGCAGTTGAAACCAAAGATGACGCCCCAGATGGTCTTGCCCGTGTGGTTGGAGACCCACAGCGCGATAAAGTCGGTGCCGCCGGTGGATGCGCCGGATTTAAGTGCGATGGCAGCGCCCAGACCCGAGACCACGCCGCCAAAAATGATGAGCATGATCTTGTCGCCCAAAAACGGCGCGAAGTGAAAGACGTTGAGAAACAGCGACGAGAGCACGACCTGCATCATCGAGAAGATGACGAAGCGCTTGCTAATGCCGCTCCAGCATAGGAGCGCCACGGGGATGTTGAGCGCGAGCATACCGAGCGAAATATCGATGTGAACGCCACCCAGCGAGGTAACGCGATCGAGCAGGACCGCAACGCCGGTAAGACCGCTCGGAAGCAGGTCGGCGGGCTGAATGAACGCCTGGATCAGGAATGTCTGGAGAACGGCGGAAATCGTGACCGCCACGGCAGTAATGGCGCGGCGGACGATGGTAAGGCGGCCGAGCACGAGCACGCGGTCCGTGAGCTGATCGATGGCGTTCGCCACGCGGGCTCCTTTCGAAGGCAAATCTGGTTGTGAGGCATGTCGGCGATTGTAGCACGGAGCATGCGGGGGCGCTTCAATTCACCCTCCCTCGACAACCAAAGCGGGACCAGCAACCCCACGACCAAAGGCCCAAATAACAAGTGAGTAGACTTTACGCGACCTGCAGAGCACACCCAAAACCGCCACCCCTGTGACCTGCGGTTTTACTAGAGCAGATGCGCTTTGTGCTCGTCTTGCACCAAAAAGTCTACTCACTTAGTCCGAATCGAAGCCAAACGGATCCAAATAGATGACAAATTAAGCCAATCCGCAGCAAAAGACGCGTGAATCAGTGCTTCTCGCGGCGGATTGACACTACAAAGCGGCCAAAATGTCGGTCAGATTATCGATAACGGCATCGGCTCGCGATTGATCGAGGTTGACACCCTCGTGCGGACGCAGCGCCAGGACGCGGGCGCCGGAGCGCTTACCAGCCTCGATGCCCAAAGGCGAATCCTCTATAACCAGGCACTCGGCAGGCTCCACCCCTAGCGCCTCCATGGCACGCAGGTAGATCTCGGGGTCGGGCTTAAACGCACTGCACTCGTGACCGCTGATGGTGTAGTCCAACACGTCGGCGATACCGGCAATCTCCACCAGCTCGTCGATCAACTCGCGATAGGACGAGCTCGCGATGGCACACTTCACGCCACGCTCGTGCAGCTTGCGCATCACCGGCTCCGTCTGCTCGTTGAGCAGCTCGGCATACGGAACGGGATGGTCCGGGCTATAAACCTGCTTGTACTCCACGCGCAGGCGCTCGCGCAGCTCAACATCGTCGGGCACCAGTGCCTCCCAAATGGCAGGCTCGTTAGACCCCGAAAGATCGGGGATCTCGTCAAAGTGGAACCCCTTCTCTTCCATAAACGCCACGCGACGACGGTTGTAGAACCACTCGGTATCGACCAGCACGCCGTCCATGTCAAACAGCACTGCTTTGATCATACGCATCTCCTCCCACCTGCCAAAAAGAGACAGGTTTATTATGGTAGGTTTTATCTTGGGTTTTGCGACGCGACAGGCGTGCCCTCCCCAAAGCAAAAAAGGGGACGGGGCGCAAACCCCATCCCCTCTCAATCAACCCGTAAGGTCTACTTACTTGTGATTAGTAGGAAAGCTTCCACATGTAGCGACGCATGGTCAGCGGGTGCTGACGGGCCTCGGCGATCTGGTTGCCGTACTCGCGCATAACGGCGAGGTGCAGCAGCGGGTTGAAGTAGGTGACGACGCTCGCGGGCACGGCGTCAGCCAGGCCGTAGTCCTTGGAGTCGATCAGAGCGACCTTGGCGCCCATGCGCTTAAGGAAGGTGAGGGCGCGGGCGTCCATCGGACGGGTAGCGCCATCGGACATGAAGAAGACGTAGGGCTTACCCTCGGTGGAAACCTCGAACGGGCCGTGGAAGTACTCGCCGGTGTTGTAGGCGGCGGCGTCGATCCACTGCATCTCGGTGAACAGGAAGGCAGCGTGAGAATAAGCCATCTTCTCGGAGGCACCGGAAGCCATGAAGTAGATCATCTTGTCGTCCTTGAAGTCCTCGGCGAACTTCTTGGCGAGTTTCTTGCAGGACTGAGCGGCGTTCTCGCAGAGCTCGAAGACGTTGGTGAGGCCGGTGATCATGTCCTCGTAGTGGTCATAACCCTCGGTCTGCTGAAGGATCTCGACAGCAAGAGCGATGGCATAGCCGGGCTTCTCGCACTTGGCAGCGAAGTTGGCGTGGAAGCCGTGAACGATGACGTAGTCAGCGTCGACGGTCAGAGCGGAGCCAGCCTTGTTGGTGAGGGAGACGACCGGGCAGTTGTGCTTCTTGGCGGTCTTGTTGGCCTCGACGGTCTCGGGCGTGGAGCCACCGAGGGAGCAGGTGATCACGAAGGTGTGCTCGTTGACCCAGGAAGGCGTGTCGTAGTTGAACTCGTTAGCGGTGAAGATCTGAACGTTCAGCTTGTCCGTGTTGTTGGCCAGGAAGTACTTGGCAGGGTAGAGGTCGGACATGGAAGCACCGCAGCCGACGAAGGCGACGCTGTGGATCTCGTGGTTGGACAGGACGTCAGCGACGATCTGCTTAGGGAGGTTAAGGTCGATCTCGTACATCTGACACATTCCTTTCGATTTTTGCGGCGCCACATTGCCGGGCGCTCGCAGGGTTACCGTGGTTTGGACCGAGTCGCCGGCCCGTTAAGGATGCGACAAAGGGACTGTCCCATTGTCGCATTTTAGGGATGGAAGCCTGCCTGGGGTATGGGATGCCAGGCAGGCCCCCGGGGGAAAGCGGTTAGACGCTTGGTCGCGACTAGGCCAGGATGCCGGCCGCGGAGAGGGCGATGCCGCCCACGATGGCGATCACGAGAAGCCAACCGGTGTTGACGTTCTTCTTGATGAGCCAGTACATAAGGCCGGTGAGGCCAAGGGAGATCATCTGGGGCATCATGCCGTCCAGGATGTCCTGGATAACGACGGTGCCCTCAGCGAACTGCAGCGGGGTGGTGGCGCCGATCAGCGTAGCGATCATGCCGCCCACGGACATAAGACCCACGATGCCACAGACATACATGAGCTTCTCCATGAGGTCGCCGCCCTGAAGCTTGCTCAGGTACTCGTGGCCGCCCTGATAGCCCATCTTGGCTGCGAACCAAGTGATCAGCACAGAGGGGACGATGGAGATGAGCATGGCCAGGATCGGGCCCATGATGGAGCCCTGCTGAGCCAGCTGAACGCCCAGGCCAAAGGCGATAACGCGGATGGTGCCCTGGAAGAAGGAGTCACCGATGCCGGAAAGCGGACCCATGAGGGAGGTCTTGACCGCGTTGATCGAATCGGGATCGAAGTTCTCGGGATCCTTGGCGTACTCCTCCTCCATGGAGGCGGAGAGGCCCAGGATGAAAGCGCTCGTCTGCGGGGTGCAGTTGTAGAACGCCATGTGACGGTGGTAAGCCTCTTTCTTAGCAGCGAGCTGCTTGGGGTCGGACTCATCCGGATAGAGGCGATCGAGCGTGGGAACCATGCCGTAGAGGAAGCCCATGTTCATCTGACGCTCGTAGTTCCAAGAGGCCTGGATGGCCCAGGAGCGCCAGAAGAACTGGCTGACCTTCTTGTTCAGGGACACGTCCTTGGTTGCGGTTGCCATAGTGTGTTCCTCCTTAGTCTTCGTCGTCTTCGAGCGGATCGTAGTCGGAATCGACACCGGCGGCTGCATGGGAACCGTTGAACTTGAAGCCCATGAAGACGACAGCCAGGCACACACCGATCAGAGCGACCGCGATGACGGACAGGTTGAGGTAAGCGGCGAGCAGGAAACCGATGAACAGGAACGGAGTCATACCCTTCTTGATCATCATGGTGAGCAGCAGGGCCAAGCCGTAGGCAGTCATGATCTTGGTCGAAACGTTAAGACCAGTGGACAGCCACTCGGGAACCATGTTGACGATGGCCTGAACCAGGTCGGTGCCAACAAAGACGGCGAGGAAGATCGGCAGGAAGTACATGATGGCGTACAGACCGGAGCCGGCGCAGATGTGCATACGGTAGGCGGTCTTGAACTTTCCGTTATCGATCGCGCTATCTGCCACATGGGTGAGGGCGGCGATGATGGAACGGAACACGATGCCGAGGAGCTGACCCAGGACGGCGACCGGGATGGCGATCGTCATGGCGGTCTCGGCGGAAGCATCGGTCAGGCACGCAAAGGCAGCGGCCACGATGCCGCCCAGGACCATATCGGGCGGAACGGCGGCGCCGACCTGCACCAGGCCCATGGACACGAGCTCGACGGCGGCACCGACGGCAAGGCCGGTGGGCACATCGCCCAGCAGCAGACCGACGAGCGTAGCGCCAACGAGGGGCTGCTCGAAGTTAAGACGACCGAGCAGGCGGGAGTCCCACATGCAGAACACGCCGACGAGGCCGACGAGCACCGCACTGATGAACGTATTCATACCCTTCTCCTTTCAGTCAGGCAAAAGCCTGGTTGATTACAGCTTGGCGTCGATGTCGACGCTCTGATACGTAGGGGTCTGCTGGACGTAGAGCTTGATGCCCATGTCGAGCAGCTGGTTGACGTCGGCCTTCTGGGTGGCGTCGAGGAAGACGGAGCTGTCCTTGCCTCCGACCTGATCGGCACCGTCGTGGTTGGCGGTGGCGCCCAGGTTGATGGCGTCGAGCTTGTAGCCCTGGCAGAACTGCAGCATCTCGGCAGTGTTGCCAAAGACGAACATGACGCGCTCGCCGAGGGTGTTGAGCTTGTCCATCTTGGCGAGGGCACGCTCGACGGTGAAGACGTTCAGGCGTACGCCCTGGGGCTTGGCCAGCTTAAGAGCGCCCTTCTTGATGTCATCGTTGGCGGCGGCGTTGTCGACGACGATGATGCGCTCGGCCTGAACCTTGGTGGTCCAGGTAAAGACGACCTGGCCGTGCAGCAGACGGTAGTCAAGACGTGCGAGGACGATCTTGGCGGGACCGGAGCTGTGACGGGACGCCTTGGCCTTCTTGGCGGGAGCCGCGGCGGCCTCGACCGGCGCGTTGGGGTTGGTCAGACCGGTGCGGGCCTCATTGATGAGGGCCGCGAGCTCGGCGCCCTTGACGGGGACGGGGCTCATAGCGAGCGTGAGCGCCAGCGGGATGTTGAAACCGCTAACAACCGTGAACTTCGTGCCGTTCTTGGAAAGCTCGACCATGTTGTTGTTGACCGAGCTGCCGAGCATATCGGTCAGCACATAGACGGTGTCGTCCGCGTTGAACGTGGCGATCATGGCGTCCACCTTATTGGTGATGGGCTCCTTGTCGTCACGAGCAAGCGACACGACGTGGACGTTCGACACGTCGCCGAGAACCATCTCGAGCGTGTCTTTGGCGCCTGCGGCCAGGCCGCCATGAGATGCGAGAATGATCTGATTCATCTTGCCTCCTCCTTTTCGTTATGGTCATTATAACGTCTTATACGTTGCTTATATTGCTAATTAGTATAAAGACCGTTCGCGGGTGAAAATCGACCGTTGACGGGTTTAACGTACCCGAAACGTTTGGCTGGGTAGGCCGGCGCTAGCTGGATAACCCCAGGTCAGACCCTGCGCGCAATCCCCTATCGCACGAAGTACCAGGGGCTTTCCTGTACGGTGGGTTCCAGCGCAATGCCGATGCGTTCCTTAAACAAATCCATGTCCTGAGATTTTTCGGTCCACCACGCGTTGGGCTTAAAGGTCATGCTCTCAATGATATGACCGACAAACACACTGTTGCGCAGCTTGGAGAAGTCGGTGTTCATAATCAGGATGGACGCGAGCACCAGCACGATGCCCAGGACTTTAATCGCGCCGGCGGGCTCGGCGTAGACACCAATGCCCACCAGTACGGTGACGACCGTCTCGAATGACATTACGACGGGAACTTTCGACGTCTCGAGCCCCATGGACAGACCCTGCATATATAAGACATAGGCCACGGCTGTGGGGATGAGTCCAAAACCAAAGAACAGCAGCAGCAGCTGTGGCGACATTGCCGCGGCGACATCTGGCCACGGAGCCGCGATAGCCGCCATAACCGCACCGCCAAAAACAAGGCCCCAAAACGTGACAGCCAGCGGGTGGACCGTCTTGGTTGCTATCCGGCTAAACACCGCGAGCGACGCGCCACAAAAGCCCGCGATCACGCCCGACGTGACGCCCCAAACCGAAAAATGGAAACCGGAAAGGTCGCCATTGGTCACTGCAAGTACACAGCCACCGATATTAAAAGCGATGGCAACGAGCTTGTTGGGAGTCACATCCTCGCGATAAAGCACGCGGCCGAGCATGACGCCAAACACCGGCGAGGTGTAGAGCAGCACCGAGGCCGTGGACATGCCCACCTCGCCCATGCACTCGTAATATAGCGTGTTAGCGGTGGCGAGGCCGATAATGCCAAGAAGCGCACAGGGAACAAGCTCTTTAGGACTTGCCTTGAACAGTGCCAGGGGACCCGATGCTTTTCCCTCACGATCGCCTCCCTGGCAACCCATGAACGCCAAGACCGGAGCCATTAAGACGGCACCCGACAACAGGCGAAAGGCCGCCATGCTCTGAGACGAAACACCCATGGCCGAGATGCCGTTTACAAAGATTCCGATGCTGCCCCACATAAGCGCGGCGATCAGCACCAGCACATAGCCCAGATTGCTTTTCTTCAACGCAGCCTCCTCGGTATTGTTTCCAATATGTTTCACACTACGTTATAGTCGTTATATACATTTTTCAAGACACAAATCGGCGAGCGGATAAGTGATCCGTTTTCCTCCGCCCCCAGCGGATTACTGGGCGGTTGCGGTGAAATAGTTCCTAAATAGAGGCTTCAAGCCCCCAAGCAGGAACTATTCCACCGCAACTTATGAGGACATCGAGCTGTTAGGCCGCTCTATCCCCTAGTAGTCCAGCTTCCACATGTAGCGGCGCGTCATGTAGTCCTTGTGGGTGACGGCGGAGAGCGCGCGCATATACACGTTGTTGAGGATCGGGGCGAAGATCAGGTGGTTGAAGTACTCGCTCACGCTGTCCTTGATGTCGTTGAGGCCGAGCTCCTTGGCGTCGAGCTGATAGACGCGCTCGCCACCGTACTGGTTGACGAAGCGGATGCCGCGCTCGTCGTTGCAGCGGCTGCGGCCGACGCTGATGAGCTGGAACAGCGAGGTGCGCTTGTCCAGGATCTCGAAGGGGCCGTGGAAGAAGTCGCAGGTGTTGATGGTGCAGGAGTCGATCTGCAGCATCTCCTGCACGTTGCAGATGCTAAAGACGTAGGCAGCACCAAAGAGCGGGCCCTGGGCCATGACGTTAATGCAGGGCTTGTCGGCGTTCTGCTCGGCCCACTTGGCGGCAAGCGGACGGGTGTACTCGACGGCCTTGCGATAGATGGGGTCAACCAAGTCGAAGGCGGCCATAGCGGTCTCGTACTCGGCATAGCCCTCGGTCTGCTGCGTAAGCTCCATGGCGATCATGGTCACGACGGCAGAGTTGGTGCGGCCCATGCAGGACTCGTCGACGGCCAGGCTGTCGTACTGGATCTTGTAGTCGCAGACCTCGGTGAGGCCGGACTCGTCAACATAGATGGCGATGGTGCTGGCGCCGTGGTCCTTGGCGACCTGGGCGGCAACGATGGTCTCCTTGGTGCCGCGCATGGACACGACGACGGCCAGGGTGTTCTCGTTGACGTAGGCCGGGGTGGCGTGCACGAACTCGTTGCTGGTGTAGCTGGAGCTCACGACCTGCGTGGCCTCGTGCTCCATAAAGTACTGGGCAGGATAGTTACCGCCGTTGGATCCGCCGGCGCCAATCCACACGACGCGCTTGATGCCGCCCTTGTCAGCCTTGTCAGCCAAAACCTGGGAAACGACATCCTTAACCTGTTCCTGAGTAGTCATCGTGCATCAGCCTTTCTTCTCGTTTGATGCTCATCACAGGCATACAAGTTACATACATGTTTTGGTTATGTCGACTAGTTGTATGCTATATTTGTCTTAGATATTTTGCTGATGCGGTTTTCGACAACTGGCTACCAGCGGTTTTATTGTTGTGTTGAATACATGCTTGCTTAGATAAGCATACAAGTTAGATATAGGCTGATCGCATGAACGCTTCATCTAAAAAGAAACTGAGCCAATACGAGCGCTTGGCGGGTACGCTTCGCGACCGCATCGCCGCCGGCATCTACGCACGCGGAGACAAGCTGCCGTCCGAGATGGAGCTCATGGACGAATCGGGGCTGTCGCGCAGCACCGTGCGCCACGCCCTTAAGGTTCTCGTTGATGAGGGCCTGGTGCGCACCGAGCGCGGGCGTGGCGCCTTTGTGGCCGACACGCCCGCGCTCCACGAGAACAACCTGGTGTTTTCGAGCTATACCAAGCAGGTCGAGGGCCAGGGCATGAAGCCCACCACGCGCACGGTGGACTCGGGCTTTACCAAGGCGGGCGGCAGCATAGCTAAGTTCTTTGATGCCGCCGTGGGCAGCAAGCTCGTCAAACTTGTCCGTCTGCGTTATCTGGATGATGCGCCACTGTGCCTGGAGACCACCTATCTGCCGCCAAGCTTTGGGTCGCTCATCGATCGCGATATCAACGGTTCGCTCTACGCGACGCTGCGCCAAGAATTCCATCGCGCGCCAGCACAGGGACATAAGACCTTTGAGGTGTGCTATGCCTCGCAAAACGAGGCGTTTTTGCTCAACGTCGAGCGCGGGCAGGCGCTGATCCTGATCACCGACTACGTCTACGACACCGACGGCCGACCGCTCCATGTCTCTAAGCGCATCCAACGCACCGACCGCGCCAAATACACCGAGCCAATCGGCTAACCTGCCAAAATAAACCTGTCCCTAAATGGTAGGTTTGGGGAGGTCGGGGAACCAGGTTGGTTTGGGTTGGTTGGGTGTGCGCTCGGCTAGGACCAGCTCCATCCAGCACATGTCGTACCAGCGGCCGAACTTTTGGGCACAGCGATCGAAGGTGCCCACCAGGCGATATCCCATATGAGCATGGAAATCCTGACTGTTGTGCGTCAGGTACTCGTCGTCCTTGTCGTGCGGCACGGCGATGAGGGCGCACATATTGGTGATGCCCATCGCGATCAGGCACTGCTTGAGCGCAGCGTGCAGCTTGCGACCCAGCCCGCCATGGCGCACATCGCGTGCCAGGTAGATCGACGTCTCGACCGACCAGTCGTATGCCTCGCGGCTGTTAAGCGGACTCACGTAGGCATAGCCTACCGGACGCCCGTCCAACTCCATCACCAAATACGGATAGCGCTTGAGCGTACGCTCAATACGCCCGGCGAACTCCTCAACGCTCGGCACCTCGTATTCGCAGGTAATCGCCGTCTGGCGCACATACGGCTCATAGATGGCAAGCAACGCCGGCGCATCATCGGGCGTCGCCAGGCGAATCGTCGGCTCGGACATCTCGGTCATACAACCCTTCCCCCTCAAAAACAGAGGCCGCCTTGCGCCAAACCCAGCGCAAGGCGGCCCCCCGTCATTACATCAGGCTACAGGACAGCCGCCAACGCGTCGATATCCTCCTGCGTCGTGGCCCAGCTGGTGCAAAAGCGCACCACCGTGTGGGTCTCGTCGTACTTTTCCCAGTACTCGATCGCCGCATGCTCGCGAATGCGCGCCATGTCCTCGTTGGGCAGAATCACGAACTGCTGGTTAGTCGGCGTCTCCAAGAAGAACCGGTAGCCGTGCTCGTGCAGCACGCGACGAAGCGCCTGCGCGGTTTCGATCGCCTGACGGCCAATCTCAAAATACAGGCCGTCGGTAAAGAGCGCCTCAAACTGCACGCCCGTCAGGCGGCCCTTGGCCAACAACGCGCCGTGCTGCTTAATACGCGGAATGGGATGCGCCGGGGCGCGCATGCCGCAGAACACCACAGCCTCGCCGCAGAGCGCGCCGCACTTGGTGCCGCCGATGTAGAACACATCACACAGCTGTGCCAGCTCGGGCAGGGTAATATCGCACTCATCGGCCGCCAGCGCATAGGCCAGGCGAGCACCGTCCACAAACAGCGAAATCTCGCGCTTCTGGCACACCGCGTGAATCGCCGCGAGCTCGGCCTTGGAGTACAGCGTGCCGTACTCGGTCGATAGGCTCACGTACACGGCGCCCGGGAACACCGTATGCTCGTAGCTCTCGTTTTCGTAGAACACCTGGATATAGTCCTCCAGATCCTCGGCGTGCATCTTGCCCTCGTAGCCGGGGATGGTGAGCACCTTGTGGCCGCCAAACTCGATGGCGCCTGCCTCGTGGCAGGCGACGTGGCCAGTCTCGGCAGCAACGACGCCCTCGTAGGGCGCAAGCAGCATGTCGATCACCGTCGCGTTGGCCTGCGTGCCGCCCACCAGAAAAAACACGTCGGCATCGGGGGCCTGACAGGCCTCACGGATAAGCTGCTTGGCACGCTCGGTGTGCGCATCGGTACCGTAGCCGGGCTGCGGCTCCATATTGGTGTCGACGAGCGCCTGCAGCACTGCCGGATGTGCGCCGTGGGAATAATCGTTGTTAAACGCGAGCATGGCAATCCTCTCTTACCGGGTATCGGCCAGATGATTCAAACGGAGCTATTGTACGCCGTTGGGATAGGCAATGCGCGCGGCAAGGCACTCAAGTGCCAGTACCAGGGCAAAACCGCAGCTCACGTCACTCAAAAAGTGCGCACCTATCACGATGCGCCCAAAGGCGACGAGCGCCGCGATCACAGCCGCCGCCCAAAAAATCACGCGGCTACGCGACGGTTTTTCCTTAAAGGCTGCCGCGGGAAGCCCGGCGAGCATAAGGCCGATCGCCGCATGCGCCGTGTGTCCGCTCGCAAACGACTTGAACCCGTCCTTGATCACGCCGGCGGCGATATAGGTCCACTTGTCGGGATTGCCGATCACCCACCACGGCTGAAAATTGAGCCCCGGCGTGACCTCGATCACGCGCATGCGCGGGCGCGACCACAGTGGCTTGACGATCACGTTGAGGATGATGGCCTGAGCGATCCACACGGCAAGCACCATCAACGCCCAGCGCGTGAGTTCGTCGGGCTCGGTCGTGCGCGTGAGGCGATAGACGATAAGGTTGGCAGCGATGACCAGCACAAACGTCAGCACCAACTGAGCCGCAATGAGTTTACCGCCAACCCTCAGGGACGAAACGATCTCGTAGCCGGTCAGGCCAACGTTGACGAGGATGCCGAGCGCGGCAAGCCATTTGCTGCCCCTGGAGTCGGGACGCACCGCGCGCACGAGCATAACGCCCGCGATGCTCGCCGTCAGCTCAAACGGCAACTCGCCAGCGGCCTCGATAAAGCGGCCGTACATGCTGCCGATGTTGAACAGCACGCTCGAGATCTGATAATCGAAGAAACTGCCCACGCCCAGACAAAGACACAGGACAACCGCGATAGCGGCGGCGTCTTTCTTGTAGATGTACCCGAACATGCTTTCCTTTCGATGGAGCCAGAATGCCCAAATGGGGTGTTTGCAGCGTCGACCCGTTAATCATCGTCGGACGCACCCAGCTGCTGCAGCAGCATGAGTGCCGCGGCCACGGGACCGGTGCCGTCGTTGGCGTCGAGGCCACGACCCAGGCCGCTGCCCGCACCGGTGCCCGCCTTGTAGGGCACCGACAGTTTGCGGCTCTTGGGAAAGTTCACCGCGCCATAGCGGGTCTTAAGCTCAAAGGCCACCTTCTTGGGCACGTCGACGCCCAAAAACGTGATGCGACCGCCGCTGAGCGTGACGCTCTCGAGTCCCAGACGCTCGCCGCGAATGCGGATGCGTGCGCGATTGAACAGGTTGAGTCCCGCCAACGGCAGCTCGCCATGCGCGGCCTCGGTCTCTTCCTGCACCCCATCGATGCTCTCCAGGTCCTCGGCCGCTGCGAGCTTACGGTACACCAGCACGCGCTGATCCACCGCCGGCAGGTACTCCTCGGACAAGAAGTAATCGGCCGGCAGGTTGATGCCCACGCTCGCCGCCTCCACGCCGGCGTCGTCATCGCCGCGCGCCTCGGCCACGGCCTGCCCCAGCATCTGCGTAAACAGGTCAAAGCCCACACTCGACAGGTTGCCGTGCTGCTCGGCGCCCATGAGCGAGCCGGCACCACGGATCTCCAGGTCACGCATGGCGATGCGCATGCCGCTGCCCAGGTCCTGAAACTCGGAAAGTGCGGTCAGGCGTGCCGTAGCCTCCTCGGTAAGCGGCAGCTCGCCCGGGAACATAAAGTACGCATAGGCCTGCGTGGCAGAGCGGCCCACACGGCCCTTGAGCTGGTAGAGCTGCGCCAGACCTAGGCGCTGCGAGTCCTCGATGATCAGTGTGTTGGCGGTCGAGTTGTCGATGCCGCTCTCCACGATGGTCGTGGCGATGAGCACGTCGATCTTTTTGGTCGCGAACTCGATCATCACGTCCTCGACCTCGCGCGGGCTCATCTTGCCGTGTGCCACACCCACGCGCGCCTCGGGCGCGGCCTCGTGCACGCGCGCCACGGCGTCGTCGATAGTCTTGACGCGGTTGGACACGTAATACACCTGACCGCCGCGGCCCACCTCCAGGCGAATCGCCGCACTCACCACGTCGGGGTCGTACTCCCCCACGTGCACGATCACGGGACGACGCCCGGTCGGCGGTGTGGTGATCAGGCTCATGTCGCGCACGCCGCTCGTGGCCATCTGCATGGTTCGCGGAATCGGCGTTGCCGAAAGCGTGAGCACGTCAATCTGCTCGCGCAGGTTCTTGAGCTGCTCCTTGTGCTGAACGCCAAAGCGCTGCTCCTCGTCGATGATCACCATGCCCAGGTTCTTGGGGTTCACATCGGCCGAAAGCAAGCGGTGCGTGCCGATGAGCACATCAATCGTGCCCTCGGCAAACGCCTTAAGCGCACGCTTCTGCTGCGCCGGGGTGCGGAAGCGGCTGAGCACTTCGACCTCGAGGCCAAACGGGGCAAAGCGCTCAAAAAACGTCTCGTAGTGCTGCTGGGCCAGAATGGTCGTGGGGCAGAGCACCATGACTTGGCGGCCGGAGTCCACGCACTTAAACGCCGCGCGCAGGGCAACCTCGGTCTTGCCGAAACCCACGTCGCCGCACAGCAGGCGGTCCATGGGCTTGGGCGCCTCCATGTCGGCCTTGATGTCGGCGATAGCCTCCAGCTGGTCGCGCGTCTCGTCGTAGGGGAAGCTCTCCTCCATCTCGATCTGCTCGGGCGTATCGGGCGGGCAGGCGATGCCTGCGATCGACGAGCGGCGCGTATACAGGTCGACCAGGTCAAACGCCAGCTTTTTGGCATTCTTGCGCGCCTTATTGGTGGCACGCGTCCAGTCGGCAGTGTTGAGCCTGGTCAGGCGCGGCTTGTCGCCGTCGGGGCCAACATAGCGTGTGATGCGGTCGACCTGCTCGAGCGGCACGTAGAGCTTGTCGCCGTCGGCATATTCCAGCAAAAAGTAGTCGCGCTCCTTGCCGCCCACTTCCTGGCGCGCGATCTCGCTAAAGAGCGCGATGCCGTGGGTAGCGTGCACCACGTAGTCGCCCGGCTTAAACGGGAAGGTGATCTGCGTAATGTCAACCTTGCGGCGGCTGCGCGCGCGGTTGGCATCCATGCGGGCATTGAGGTCGGCGATCGAGAACACGGCCAAATTGGCGTCGGGCACCACCACGCCCTGCGGCAGGGCAGCGTCCACAAAGGTCACGCGCCCGCGCGAGATGGTGGGCACGGCAGCGCCGGCGGCAGCCTGCGCGGCGCCCGCCTCGAGCGAGCGGGCGTTGAGCGCGTCGGCCTTACGCTCGCGAATGGAAGCATGGGCCTCCTGGCGTGCGGCACGGTCGGCGGAATCCGCCGCTGCCACGCGAACGCGGTCGCCGATAGCGCCGACATTTTCGGGCGCCGCGGTCAGCGATTCCTCAAAGGTAATGCTCTCGTCGCCAAAGGTGAGCTCCATCGACTCGCGCGCCCCGCGGTCGGGAATGGCAAACACGCAGGCGTAGCGCTTGCCCACGACCTCCTGAATACGCGTCATAAAGCGGTTGTCCGAGCCTGCGATAGCAGGCTGCTCAATCTTGAGCTCGGCCGTAACCGCGCCGCCGGCGCGAATCAGGCTCACATAGTTCAGGCGCTGCTGAGCACCAAAATCGAGCTGCTGGGCACGTACATACAGGCCATCCAGTCGGTCAATCCCCGCCTCGCCGGCACGCGCCTCGATATCCTCGTAGGCGCGCAGGCAGTCGTCGAACAGCGAGCGCGGCTCGGACAGAACCACGAGCGCCTTGCCGCTCACGTGTGCCAGCGGGCTCACGGTCTGGCCGTACATCACCGGCAAAAAGCGGTCGAGCTCGGGCGTGACGATGCGTGCATCCACCATCTCGAGCAGCGCCGCCAGTTTGCTGTCGTCCTGGCTGGCGCGATAGAGCGCCACATGCATGTTGTGGACGGCTTCGTCGGTAAGCGCCAGCTCACGGCAGGGGGAGATCTCGATACTGTCCTCGTTGCCGATGGTCTGCCCCGTTGAGCTCACCATGCGGCGGATGCGGTCAATCTCGTCGCCAAAGAACTCAATGCGCACGGGCGCCTTCTCCTGCGCGGGAAACACCTCGACGGTGTCGCCGTGCACACGGAACAGGCCGGGCGCGTCGGCGGCGCCGGCATTGGTGTAGCCCATGCCCACCAGGCGCTGCGGCACCTCGTCAAAAGGAATCTCCTCGCCCACCGCAAAAGTGGTGGACTCCCAGTAGTGGCTCTCGACCGGCGGCACGCAGCGCAGCAGCGCACGGGCTGAGGCAACCATGATGCAGTTGTCCCCACGCACGATGCGCCCCAATGCCTCGCAGCGCTGCGCCACCACGGCGTCGTCGGGCGCCTGCTCGCGCCACGGATAGTCCTTGCGCTCGGGAAAACGACACACGTGCGCCAGGCCCACGTAGGCGGCAAGGCTACGCGCGGCGCGATCGGCCGCATCCTCGCCGCTCACGATATAGACCGTCGGGCGCGGACGGCGCGCAAACTGGGCGGCCGCCATAAGCGTGCGGCCCGACTGCGACACAGCCAGCGTCACGTCCTCGCCAGCATCGAGCCCGGCCTCGACGGTCTGCAAGGCCTCGGCAGTGTAGAGCTGCGCGGCTATACGGTGAATGAGCATGCTGTTCCTCCGGCATTGCAACGCCAAAAGCCCGCCGGGGCAAGCTCGGCGGGTCGTACGTCAAATACATTGTCTGTCATGGTAACGCATGGAGAGGACTCCGGTTCAAGGGCAAACCCAGCCCCGCAAAAAACGCCAGACGAAGATGCGTTCCGCCCTACCCCGCTACGCGCACGCTGGGGCACAAATCTGCCAGCGGACACTCGTCACACTTGGGTTTGCGGGCGTCGCAGATCTCGCGACCGAAGGTGATCCACTGATGGTTGACCGACTCCCAATACTCGTGCGGCAAAATCTTGAGCAGATCCTGCTCGGTCTTGAGCGGCTCCTTTGCATGCGTCTTGGGACTCAGCATCAGGCGGTGCGCAATGCGGTTGACATGCGTGTCCACCGCAATGCCCTCCACGATGCCATACCCCACGTTGAGCACGATGTTCGCCGTCTTGCGTCCCACGCCCGGCAGCTTCACGAGTTCCTTCATGTCGGCCGGCACCTCGCCGCCATAGTCGGCGACGATCATCTGCGCGGCCTCGACGGCATGCTTGGCTTTGCTCTTGTAGAAGCCGAGTGACTTGATGGTGTCTGCCACGTCAGCCACGCTCGCCCCGGCCATGGCCTCGGGCGTGGGCCACTGGGCAAACAGCCGCGGCGTCACCTTGTTGACCTGCGCATCGGTCGTTTGCGCCGAGAGCAGCACCGCGATCAGCAGGCGGAAGGGATTCTCGTGGTCCAAAAAGCACTCGACCGGGCCATAGCGACGGTTGAGGCGCTCACACACCTCGATGGCGCGCTCGCGCTTGGCGGCATTGGTCTCGCGTGGCATAACGACTCCTCGGCTCAACGGCACAATAAACTTATGGGCACAATTGTCCCACGTCCGAGACGCTTACGCCTCCAAGAATGCGCCGGTCTGACGGCTCCACAGGCTCGCGTACTCGCCACCCGCCTCGACGAGCTGCGCATGCGTGCCGTCCTCGACGATCTCGCCATCGGCCAGCACCACAATGCGGTCGAGCGCCGCCACGGTGGACAGGCGGTGCGCCACCACAATGGAGGTACGTCCACGCATCAGGTTTTCGAGCGCCTCCTGCACCAGCGCCTCGGACTCGCTGTCGAGGGCAGAGGTCGCCTCGTCGAGCACCAGAATCGGCGCGTCGGTTAGGATGGCGCGGGCGATAGCCACGCGCTGACGCTGGCCGCCCGAGAGCTTGACGCCGCGCTCGCCCACCATGGTGTCAAAGCCACGGGGCAAGCGGTCGATAAACTCCAGGGCGTTGGCCAGGCGCGCGGCCTCGCGAATCTGCTCATCAGTGGCGTCGGGGCGGCCGTAGGCAATATTCTCTCGAATGGAGCGGTGGAACAGCAGCGCCTCCTGCGGCACGTAGGCAACCTGGCGGCGCAGGCTCTGCTGCGTACAGCGCGAGACATCCTGACCGTCCACGAGCACGCGGCCGCCCTGAACATCGTCCAGGCGCAGCAGCAGCTTGGTGAGCGTCGTCTTACCCGAACCCGATTTGCCCACCAGGCCCACGCGCTGGCCCGCCGCCACATGAAGTGTCAGGTCATCGAACACGCTCTCGCCCGCCGCAGCGTCACGGTACGCAAAGCTCAGGTGCTCAAAATCAATCGCGCCCTCGGTCACTTTGAGCTCAGGGGCGTCCGGGTCATCTGCCACCAAACGTGGCTCGTCCAGCACGCGCGTCATCTCGGCCGCATCGCCCAGCGCGCGGTTAATGCGCTGCATCATGGAGCTTACGTAGTTCAGGCGCATGGTGAGGTTATAGGTGTAGGTAAAGATCATGACGAGCGAGCCGGCCGAAATGCCAAACCACGCGTTGCCGCCCGCCACGAACACACTCACCACGGCCATGGTGATGACGATGAGGCCCGAGGTCGTAAAGTTGCGCTGCATCATGGCGTGCATCGAGACCGTCTCGGCGTCGCGCGCGGCACGATCGGCGGCGTCGAACAGATCGCGTTCAAAGTCCTCGCGCCCGCAGGTCTTGACGGCCAAGATGTTCGTGACCGCGTCGGAGAGCACGCCCGAGAGCTTGTTCTGCGCGGCGGACGTCGCGGCCGAAAGCGGCATGATGCGCTTGTACATAAGCCAGACAAACGCAATGTAGACGACCATGATGCACACCAGGATCACGGTAAACGTCGGTACCACCGGGGCGAGTGCGGCCACGGTGCAGATGACCGAGGTGATGGTGGGGATGAGCGAATACACCGTCACGTCGACCAGACCCGTGTAGCCGCTCATAAAACGGCTTGTCTGGCTCACAAGCGATCCGCCAAAGCGGCTGGTGTGAAATGTCATGGATTGATTGGAGAGCGTGTCGAAGCACAGGCGCGCCAGGTGATAGTTGCCCGCAATCTCGAGCTTGTAGACGGTGTAGTCCTGCAGCTTGGAGAGGATTTGGCCCACTAGGTTAACGAGCACGAGCGCCAGGATATAGGGGCCGAAGACCTCAAACACCTGGTCGCCTGCCACGGGACCGGCCTGGACGCGGTCGACGATGAGGGCCATCACATAGGTGTTGGCAAACGTGAGCAAAAAGATGTAGCCCGCCGACGAGAACACCGAGAGAAAGACGATCAGCGGCTGCGTGCGCGTGACGTCCCAA
The DNA here is from genome assembly GCA_937950325.1 of uncultured Collinsella sp. Taxonomy (GTDB): domain Bacteria; phylum Actinomycetota; class Coriobacteriia; order Coriobacteriales; family Coriobacteriaceae; genus Collinsella. The sequence goes on along the minus strand of CALFDJ010000030.1, from coordinate 9,276 downwards.
AAACGCTGCAGCGTGCGACGCACGGTGGAGCGTTTGAGCGGACTGGTGTTTCTCTGAGACATGGGCTTCCTTTCGCGTCTGATAGGGCGAAACGCCATTGTTGCACACTAAAGCGCACTTCAGGCAAGTGCGACGCGAAAAGCGCCCGCGCCCCGCGCTTGCGCAGGCGCCCCGCCGTCAGATGAAGCTAGTCCTCGTCTTTTTGGTCTGCGAGCAGGCTCGCAGACGTAAGCCCCAAGATCTCGTCGGCCTCCTCGGCATCTTCCAGGGCGTCGATGTCCTTGAGCTTGCGCTCCATGACGTTGGTGCGCGTGGTGATGATGCCCTCGACCGTTTTGCCCGCGGTCTCGATCTGCTGCTGGGCGCGGCGCAGCGCCTTTTGATAGCGCGGCAGCTCGGCCTTGACAGCGGAGAGCACGCGCAGTACATCGTCGGTGCGTTTTTGCAGCTTAAACGTTTGGTAACTCATCTGCAGGCTGTTGAGGATGGCCGCCATGGTGCTGGGACCGGCAACGTTGACGTGATAGTCGCGGCCCAGGGTCTCGATAAGCCCGGGGCGGCTGACGACCTCGGCGTACAGTCCCTCAAACGGAACGAACATAATGCCAAAGTTGGTCGTTGCCGGCACACTCAGGTACTTTTCGCAGATGTCCTTGGCCTCGCGCTTGACCATCATATCGAGCGTCTTGCGTGCCGCGGCAACGGCCTCCGCATCGCCCGACTCCTGGGCGTCGAGCAGATGCTCGTACGCGTCGCCCGGAAACTTGGAGTCGATCGGCAGCAGCACGGGATCGCCCTCGTCTACCGGCAGCTTGACGGCAAACTCAACGCGCTCCGAGGCGCCGGGCTTGGTGGCAACGTTTTCCAGATACTGGTCGGGTGTAAGGATGTCCGCCAGAATTGCACCCAGCTGCACCTCGCCCAAAATGCCACGCGCCTTCACGTTGCCCAGCACGCGCTTAAGGTCGCCCACGCCGGTGGCGATGGACTGCATGTCGCCCAGGCCCTTGTACACGGCCTCGAGCTGGTCGCTCACCTGCTTAAACGATGCCGACAGGCGATCGTTGAGCGTGCGGGAGAGCTTCTCGTCCACCGTCGCGCGCATCTGATCGAGTTGCACGTTGTTGTCTTTGCGGATGGCGCCCAGCTGGGCATCGACCGTCTCGCGCACCTTGTCCAGGCGGTGCTCGATGCCCTCGCGGTTGGCACCGAGCTGTTGGGCCGTCTCGCGGCGCAGGTCATCCATCCGGTCACCAGCTTGCGAAAACTCACGTGCGATGGTCAGGTAACGTTGCTGCTCCACGGCCGCATCTGTCGTCTGCTGCTGCGCGATGGCATTGGCCGTGCGGCGGGTTTCGGCCAGCGCGACGTTCAGGGCATCGAGCGCGTTGTTGGCCTGCTCGAGTGCTGCCAGCGTTTCCACGCTACTGTCGCCACGCCCCCGCAACTCGGCACGCAGGCTCTTGAGCTGGAGGGCGCAAGCCACAGCAACCCCCACCGCCACCAAGGCGATCACAACAAGCACAATATCAATAGCAGACATAAACTCCGCCCAACAAACCCAATCGAACACCAATCAAAACCGCGATCAATCTTACCCCGCCACACACACCGGGCGCCCGGCCCCTTCTTGGGCGCCCCTCTCCTCCGCATATTCCATAATGCGGCGCGCCGTTTTCCTGCTCACCTTTGAGTCGTCGCCGGCCAAGTATGCGTATACGTTTCCTTTATTCAGGCGCAGAGCACGGCAGAGGCCATAGCGCGTTACACCCGATTCCTCCAATGCTTCCAGCGTTTTCTTTCTCATCAGGGCGTTCACCCTTCTATCGGCCGCCGGCTTTTCCTTCACCGCTCTATACGCACGCCAAACGTTGGCATAACGATTAGGGAGCTCACTTTTGGCGCATAGAGACGCCATGCTACCCGCTTGACCGTACAAGGATAAAACGTCTCGGTAATCCCGTTCCATCCACGAGCCCTCGGATAAACCCAGAACGTATTCGGCTTTTCCTTGCGCCAAAGCGAGCAAAAACAGAGGCTCCGCCACGCGCGGCGCATCCGTCATCGCCTGCTCAACCAATTTTCTAAAACTCAGCGACTGCTGTCCGGATAGCTCTCGGCAATAGCCTTTTAAGAATCCCTCAAAGGTCAGATTCAACCGAGCACCTCCTTTTTGTATTGCCTGTATGCGCAGACCATCTCTTGATAACTCCGCTCCGAAGGCGACGACGCCAGCGCCTCTCCCTCGTCGAATATAAGCCGTTCGAGCAACCTCCAATCAAGTCGGTCGACGAATGCCTGACTATGAAGGTCGATGATGTCGTTCGGACGGTAGGCATAGAGCTTCATTACCGCCAGGTCCTCCAAGGATGGCGTAAGGTACCTGATAAAACGCGCCCCAATATCCAAGGGAATCAAACGATCTTCGTAATTGAACGGCATCTGATTACAATATGCCACCGCCATACCATTCACCTCGGGGTATCGAGCTATGATCTCGCGGAGGCACTTATCTGCCTCAAACACATCAATGTCATGTGTAACCGAACGATTCGTCACATCGTTTAGCATGAAGGCGCTTCCTCCCACCAATACAACGTTCGGCCTGTCGTCTCTTGGACCTATTTCCAGCTCCGCCTCTTCGTCAATGCCCAAAAGAGTCTGTTCTAAATCCTGCTTATACATAACAAATCCTATTATTATTCATCTTCAATAATACTATTCAGTCGCACGACAGGACCAACAGGATGCAAGAATTCCGCTCGTGGCGATAATCCCTACACCCTAGAAGTCCTAATGTGACAAACGCTAACTCTCCCAGCCGGCGCGGATTGTTGTTATGACATCGCCTAGGCGCTGGCCGAGGGCTGACAGATGTTGGAGCACTTCGCCGGGCGAAGCACCGTTGAGGATGCAGGTGAGCGCATACGAGACCAAGAAAATCGCCGCAAGTCCTAGCGGAATGAGCACGATCATCGCCAATGTGCGCAGGCGCTGGCCCACGCGGCGACGACGCGCACGACGCTTGTCGAACGCGAGCTCCTGCGCATATGAATCTTGCTGTACGGAATAGGCCTCTGGTGCCGATTCGCCCGCAGGCGAAACCGCGGGTGTAACGTTTTGCGCAGGGGGCTGGGTTGCCGCCCCCTGCATTTGCATCTCCATGAGTCGTTGCTGCTGACGCAGCATGCGCTCAGCCTGTTGCTGCGGAGTCTCAAGAAACAGATCCATGCTGGCCTCCAAAATCGGAGCATTCGACGCTTACGACCAGCATCCCGCACCGCCATGACCGCGACAACGCAATCGCCGGCAATAGCCACAAAGTTTCTTTTGCTCAAAAGCTGTCGAAAAGCTCAACAACTCCCCTACCAGCACTTTCTCTGAGCTTTTTTCGCCAGCAATCTTTTGGCCTTCCACCCTTACGCCAACTGACCAAAATCTAACCAAAAGCTTGACGAAAATTGTGGAAACCGGGACCCCACAAAAACGTGCCGCCCCAAAAAGGGGCGGCACACAATCTTTAATATCAGCTTTTCTGTAGCGAGCATGCGACGACTCAACGCCGGAGCGCAGGGCGGGGAAACCTTTGCCTCATGCGACCCTGCGAAGCCGTGAGCGAGAGGGAAAGGTGTCCCCGCCCTGCGCTCCGTGGTCGGTGAGGACAGACTACATGCCCGCGAGACCGCGGGCGGCGGTGGCGCATATAAACGCCAAGGCTAGAATCACGAGCGAGCCCGCGATGTCTGCCAGCACGCCCATTGCACGGCGCTCAAACAACCAGCTCTCAAAGTGCGGAGCGACGTTGCGCCAAACACGCCACAGCAAGATGCCCATACCGATGACGCCCGGAATATTGAGCAGTAGGATCTCGGAGCACAAAAGACCGATCAGGTTGCCGGCGGCAAAACCAGCGTCGCCCTCGCAGTATTTGTAGGTAAATCATGTACAACATGTACGCCACAAACGGCTGCAGGCACGCAGAGATAAACGTAACCACCATCGAGGGGTCCTGAGAAAAGACATCGGTGAGTTTATCGACACTCGTGGCATCTTTCGAAGCCAAGAACAAGCCAATGACCACCACGGGCACCACGCCCAAGATAACCTCGACCAGAGTAAACAACTTAGCAGTCAGATCCTCGCTAGCCGTATTGAGGTGAGGCGCCCACTCAGGATGAGCATGCGCGCCGACCTTCTTGTCCTTCTCGGCACGATCGGCCTTTTTACCCTCGGCAACCCGACGACCAGGATCCTTGCGAGTCCCCGCCGCAGCAACCCGAGCCCGAGACTTCTTACCCATAACCAACACCTCACAAGAGGAAACGAATAGCCAACGCTACCCAGTGTACCCTCTAAGCAACGTCACCGCCCCAACCGGCCCCCACAAAAACGTGCCGCCCCATAAGGGGCAGCACGCAAACTTTTTTATCAACTTTTCTGTAGCGAGCACGCGACGACCCAAAGCGGGCCGGGAGGGCCGGACTACCTTCCCTCAACGCGACCCTGCGAAGCCGTGAGCGAGGAGGGAAGGTAGTCCGGCCCTCCCGGCCCAGCTCACGCTAGCGCCAAGCGCTAGTAGTTCACCACCTGCTCCTCAAAGTACGCCTTGGGGTGGTTACACACCGGGCACACCTCAGGCGCCTCGGCACCAACGTGCAGGTGCCCGCAGTTCAGGCACTTCCACACCTTCACGCCCTCACGCTCAAACACCTCGCCCGACTCGATGCGCTCGACGAGTTTGTTGTAGCGCTCCTCGTGGGCCTTCTCGACGGCGGCGACGCCACGGAACTTCTCGGCGATCTCGGCAAAGCCCTCCTCCTCGGCGGTCTTGGCGAACTCGTCGTACATCGTGGTCCACTCGTAGTTCTCGCCCGCGGCGGCGTCACGCAGGTTGTCCAGAGTGCCCGGAACGGCGCCGTCGTGCAGATACTTAAACCACAGCTTGGCGTGCTCGGACTCGTTGCCCGCCGTCTCGGCAAAGATATTCGAGATCTGAACGTAGCCGTCCTTTTTGGCCTTGGATGCATAGTAGCGATACTTGGTGTGTGCCTGGGACTCACCGGCAAAAGCAGTCTCGAGGTTCTTCTTGGTCTGAGAGTTCTCAAAATCCATAGGTGTACTTCCCTTCAACACGTGCCGCCCATAGGCTTTGAGCGACCTTGTCTTTAGGATGCCCTCAAGCCGCGAATTTAAACCTTACAATCCCGTTCTTCAGATTTGAGCGGGCTACACACTCAACCAGCAATCGCCCTCGGCTCGGCAAAAGCCCTCGCGCTCCAGGTCAGCTAGAATGCCCGCGATCAAGTCGCACTCGACCGGCCCGCGACCGGCTGCCGCTTCCATCTCGTTAACGCCCGCCACGGCATCAGCAAGCGTAATCCCCGCCGGCTGCCCATCGCGCGCTGCCAACAACATACGCACGATATGCGCGCGCTTTTGGCGGCGCGAGCCCTCAAACTTGGACTGACGACTATAGCCCGCCGACCGCCTGGACGGATTGGGCAGTGTCTTTTTAAGATACGCGCCGTAATCCAGCAATGCGTAATACCACGCGCGCGGCGTGTCGGCATCGTCTTGAGGCGCGGCAAAGGGCGCGATCTCGTCCGCCGCCGCACCGGGGGCCGCCGGACAGGCAGCTTGGATCAGCGGCACCAGTTCGCGATCGGGAACGGCCGGCACATCGGGAAAGAAATGATGCAAAAAGACCGTGCGCACATTGGTCTCCAAATACACGCCCGGAAGATCGAATGCAAACGAACGGATGCCCTGCGCCGTTGCCGGGCCAATGCCGGGCAGAGCGACCAAGTCACGCGTCTCGCGCGGAAACTCCCCATCCCAGTCCTCTACAACGCACTGTGCAGCCCTGTGAAGCGCCAAGGCGCGGCGATTATAGCCCATCCCCTGCCACGCATCCAAGACATCGGAAGGGACAGCCTGAGCGAGCGCCTGAACAGTCGGAAAGCGATCGAGCCACGCCGGCATACGCGTCTCCACGCGCGGCACCTGCGTCTGCTGCAGCATGACCTCGGAGAGCCAGATGATATACGGGTCGTGCGTTCGGCGCCACGGAAGGTCGCGATAACGCAAGACCCCTTCCGAACGAATCATCGAACGAAAGGGGTCCTGAATCATAGCTATACTCCTTATGCGGCGCTATTCCTCCCGGCAAGCGTACGCGCAGGCAGCGTACTCGGGAAACGCATCGCGATCGGCGAACTTGGGATCGACAGCCGGAAACTGGCGATGGGCGACGATATCGCCGAGCGAAACGGAATCGAGGTAGTCGCGCATCAACGCCTGGGCTCCGGCCCACAGGGGATGATAGCAGCACGCGCCCATGCGCGCACAGTCACCATCGGGGGCGGTGCAGTCGTTCATAACCATAGGGCCCTGAACGGCCTCGACGACCTGGCGGATAGTGACGTCGTCCGGACTGACCTTGAGACGCATGCCACCGTGGACGCCACGCAGGCTCTCCACAATACCGGCTTGGACCAAACCATGCTGAATCGAACGGGCAAACGAATACGGGACATTGACCTCTTCGGCAGCGGTGCGAACAGGAAGCAAACGCTCCGGATCCTCAGCAAGCATCGCCAGCATACGAAGGGCGTAATCAGTCTTCCTCGATATGTCCATTTTTCCCCTTTCAAGGAATACGAACAGCTCGAACGAGCTCCGGGGCCGAGCTTGTGTCGAGACGCTAAATGACCGCCAGGACATCCAAATGGTAAATCGGATATCCACTGAGTGCCGCGCTTGGAGCGAAATGCATCAGATGCGGCGCACAGTGCAATTTAGTATAACCTAACCCCCTGTCTCGTAGAACAGGTGTTGCGCAACAAAGCTGTTGTTCAGACAGATATACTTATTAGATTTTACTTGCGTTCCCGAAGGCGCGGGGATTCTGGGCGAAGATGCACCAGGGCGATCGTTCTATCGAAACAAAGCGCATCAAACGCAAAAAGCCACGTCCGAAGACGTGGCTTTAATTGCGTTGGCGGGAAGTACGGGGCTCGAACCCGCGACCTCCGACGTGACAGGCCGGCGCTCTAACCAAACTGAGCTAACTCCCCAGGCAGTCGTTCGCGTTTGTTTCCGCTCGCGTGCGCTGCGGGGATTAGTATACACAGAAGTCTGTCCGGCGCGCAACAACTTTTTTGAAAAAATTTTTCAGGGCCATCCGGGAGGGTCTCCGGGGTTGAGGGCGGGGGTTAAGTTTGCTGCTCTACAGTCCTGCGCAAGACGGAAAGCACATTAAGTGCTTTCCTTTGCGTGCGGAACTCGCGACAAACTTAACCCCCGCCCTCAACCCCGGAGACCCTCCCTGCCGTCACATTATTCAACCAGTTTTGCGGGCGTGCGCCGCTGCGCGGCTAGCCCGCGTGCTCCTCGGCGGGGTTGGTCTGATGGATCTTGTTGAACTTCGGCCTTTGGCTTAAAGAAAAACGGGGGATGCATTGTGCATCCCCCGTTTTTGTTGCGGTTAGTCTAGGTCAATAAATTTGGTGCTTATGATCTTGCCGTCTTTTACGAGCATTCTGGCCATGGTGGGGCCTCGGGTGCCTCTGGGGTAGCTGGCGCTGCCTGGGTTGAGGACCAGGCAGCGGCCCACTTGGGCTTCTTTGGTTACGTGGGTGTGACCGTTGATGGCTACGTCTACGGACCCCACCGGAAGGTCTTCGCGGTAGTGGGCTACGGCGAATTTGAGGCCTTCGTAGGTAAAGAGCGCAAGACGGTCTACATCGGGGCCGTAGTCGCGGTAGTAATCGTTGTTGCCCAGTACGGCCCGCACGGGGGCGATGGTGCATAGGTGCTCGTAGTCTATCTCTGACGTGAGGTCGCCGGCGTGGATGATCAGGTCTGCGCCCTCAAGCTCATCCAAGAGCGCAGGCGATAAATAGCCGTGGGTGTCCGAGATGATGTCGATACGCTTGGCGCTTGCACTGTTCATGGGATCCCTTCCGCAAAAAACGATTCGGCAGATACATACAAAAAGGCCCCACGGCTCCGCAGACGATGGGTCTACAGGGCTGCGGGGCCAGTGTGCTAGAGACTCAGAGCCTTCTTGAGCGGCACGACGCGGCGGCGCGAAACCGGCACGCGTTCGTCGACGCCCGTAATGCCCAGCTGGATGGCGCCCGAGGGCACCGTCTCGACGTCCGTAACGCACGCCAAGTTGACGATATAGCGGCGGTGAACACGGAAGAAGCCAAAGTCGCAGAGCTTGGCCTCAAACTGCGCCAGCGAGGTCGTCGACAAAAAGCGATCATCGACGGTATAGATGCAGGAGTAATCGTCCTTGGCCATGATAAAGCGAATGTCGTCCACGGGAATGAGCACCTTGCGGCCGCCCTTCTCCACGGGGATGCGCTCGATGGCCACCTTGCTCTCGGCCTGCGGCTTCGTGCGCGCGAGCACCTTCTCGATGGCGCGGTCGAGCCGCGCCTCCTCCACGGGCTTGAGCAGGTAGTCGACGGCGTCCACATCGAACGCCTCGACCGCGTGGTCGCTGTAGGCCGTCACGAACACGATGGCGGGCGGGTTCTTGAGCTTATGGAGCGCCTCGGCGAGCTGGAGGCCGGACGCGCCCGGCATCGAGATGTCGAGGAACACCACGTCGACACGGTTCTCCATGAGCATCTCGATGGCGACCCGCACGCTCGACGCCTCGGAGATCGACGAGATCTTGCCCGTCTGCTCGAGCAAGAATCGCAACTCGGATCGGGCGGGCGCCTCGTCGTCAACGATCATCGCACGTAGCATATCCTTGTGTTCCCTTCGTCCCTACACAGAATCGATCGGCCGAAGCGGCCGCGCAGAAGCGATCGGCACCTCATGGCGGCGAGCCTGCCCGGAGCGCCCCATGGAGCCGTCGCGTCTATTTTAACCGTCAACGAAGATACTTCCCAATAAATCTAGATGCAAGGTTATGGTCGTGCCCTTCCCCGGGGCGGATTCCACATGCGCGAACGACCGCGGCCCGTAGAAGCGCTTGATGCGCTCCGAGATGTTGTGCATGGCGACCCCCGCGCCGCCGCCCTGGGGCGCGGAGACCCCCGCGAGCGCCGTCTCGCTGAAGAGCCGCGCCGCCGTGGCCTTGTCCATGCCCACGCCGTCGTCCGACACCTCGATGGCGAGCGCGTTCTCGTCCGCCGCCCGCACCGAGACCCGGATGTGCAGCGTGCCCTCGTCACGCATCGCGTGGCGCACCGCGTTCTCGACGAGCGGCTGGATGATGAACGCTGGCACGGGCGCATCCTGCACGTCCTCGTC
>CALFDJ010000029.1 GCA_937950325.1 uncultured Collinsella sp. | reverse complement strand
ACGTCGTACGACCTCGCGAAGGGCGAGTTCGTGACCGTGACCGAGGGCGTGCCGGTGCCGCAGAAACAGCCCGCGCCGGAGCGCAGGCCCATGAACAAGTATTTTGCCGCGCTCGTGGCCGCGGCGGAAGCCCTGCTGCGCGCCGTAAAGGGCGCCGAGGGCCGGCCGAACAAGGATCTCAAAAAGTGGACCGAGCGCATCGAGGCCCTCACCCGCGACATAATGAATTAATCGCGCTGCGCGCTTCGCGCGCGTTTGAAAGTTTCGTCCACCTTTTCAAAGGTGGCAGGGTCCAGGGACAGCGTCCCTGGCCGCGCTCCGCTTAAGCGCGGAACTCTCTTATTACTTAACAAAGCGCAGGAGGGGGTCCGGGGGAACCCTCGCCGGGGGTTCCCCCGCATCCTCACACCTGCTTGCCGCCCCAAACTATCGCCTTGTAGTTGTCCGGGTCGGTGTCGCCCTCGGTGGAGAACATGAGCACGACGCTGTTCTCGTCGAGGCCGATGGCCTCCTTCAGCTCCGCGTACTCGGGGTCCTTCATCAGCGTCGCCACGAGGCCCATGCCCACGGCGCCGGATTCGCCCGAGACCACCTGCGGGTCGCCCTTCACCGGCGCGCCAAGCATCCTCATGCCCTTCGCCGCCACCCAGTCCGGGCAGGAGACGAAGGCGGAGACATGGTTGCGCAGGATGTCCCAGGAGATGGTGTTGGGCTCGCCGCAGGCAAGACCGGCTGCCAGGCCGCAGACGAGGTGCACCACTGCGAGCGGGGAGCGCGCCAGGCGCAGGGCCTCGGAGAGCAGGGCCCGCGAGAGAGTCATGCGTGGCGTCGGGTCGGAGAGTCGTGTCACGGCCATCACCTCTCCTCGGAGCGCGCGAACCAGGCCGCGCCCGCCGCCGTGAGCGCGGCGAACGCGAGCGCGCAGACCGCAAGGCCCGCCAGTGTGAGCATGCCGTCCGCCGCGAGCGCCCCGCCGAGCGCCATGTCCGCCGCGAGTGGCTCGCCGCTCGGCAGCACGGGGATGAAGCTCGTGGGGATGACCATGCTCGCCGACGGCGGAAAGAGCTGCGGCAGCGGCATCAGCGACCAGGCGAACCCACCCACGAGCTGCGTGGCGAGCGGGCAGAAGATGCCCGCGAGCATGCCGAGCCGCGCCGTGAGGAAGAGCCCTGCGGGGATCATCCACGCCGCGGTCACCGTGTTGACGAGCGCGCAGAGGAGCATCGTGAGCGTGCCCGCGACCGTGAGGCCCTGCGAGGAGAACGCCGATCCCGCGAGGTAGATGCCGAAGACCACGAGGTTCGAGAGCGCGCAGAGCGCGAGGCACCAGAGAGCCTTGGCCCACCAGGCGCGCCCGAGCGGGAAGCCCAGGCCCAGAAGCCCCCGCATCCGCGTGCGAGCGTCCGCCCGCGCGACGCACGCCACCACGAGCGAGAGAGACACGGGCAGGAAGAGCGCGTACCAGTAGTTCCACGCGCTGAAGATCTGCACGCCCCGGTAGGGCATCGCGCCGAGCAGCGGCATCGGCAGCGCCATGAGCACGGCCAGGCGAACCGGTGCCGCGTGGCGCGACTTCAGGGCCTCGGCGCGCAGGCCCGCGAGCAGGCCGCCTTTCTCGCCCGTCATGCCGCCACCTCCCCGCGTGCTCGTCGCCCTTCCCGGCAGAAGCTCATGAAGAGTTCCTCGAGGTCCTGCCCGGGCCGAAGCGCATCCTCGTAGGCGAGGCGCCCCCCGCAGATGATGCCGATGGTGTCCGCCATCTGCTGCACCTCGGAGAGGATGTGGCTCGAGACGATCACCGTCGTGCCCGCCGCCGCGAAGCCGCGGATCTGGTCGCGCAGCTCCTCGATGCCGATGGGGTCGAGGCCGTTGGTGGGCTCGTCGAGCACGAGCAGGCGTGGCCGGGCGATCAGCGCCAGCGCGAGCCCCAGGCGCTGCCGCATGCCCATCGAGAAGCGCCCGGCGCGCTTCTTCCCGGTGTCCGTAAGGTCCACGGCGGCGAGCACCTCATCTATGCGGCTCTCGGGAAGGCCCAGCAGCGTGGTGCGCACGCGCAGGTTCTCGCGCGCGGTGAGGTTGGGGTAGAGCGGCGCGTCCTCGATGAGGCTGCCGATTGCGTAGAGGTCCTCGCGGCGCCAGGCGTGCCCGGCAAAGAGGATCTCCCCGGCCGTCGGCCGCAGCATCCCGCAGATCATCTTGAGCGTTGTCGACTTGCCGGCGCCGTTGGGACCGAGCAGCCCGTACACCTCGCCCTCGCGGATATGAAGGCTCACGTCGGCCACGGCGTCCTGCGCCTGGTCGCCGCGGCCGAAGCGCTTGGTGAGCCCGCGCGTCTCGAGCATGTAACCCATGGGTTTATCCTTTCTCTTCCGGGCGCGCGGGCCGATTCACCGTGCCCGCGCGTCTTACCTTTCGGCTTCACCATCCATGGTGGGGCGCGTTTCTAACGAAGCCGTAACGGCCGATGGGCTCTTTTGGTGCCAGCCAATCTCGACCCGCACGCATTTGCTAAAGCAACATCTTTCCCGATCGATGTAATCACCGAATCAAAACGTGTAAACCAGCCACCAAAGAAGCCGAAAAATGTCGCTTTTGGAGGCTGATGTACACAAATGCAGAATCCAGCGCAGCCCAGAGGCGCCCTCCACATGTCTGGACTCTCTATGGCTGCGCTGGATAGACATCGCCGGAACGGGTATAGTATCGAAAGTTTTGTCGTTAACCAGCGGGGGAGTCCTGTGGGCATCAAAAAGAAGATCAAAAAGGAGCTTATCGGCACTTCCGATTACCCGTCGAATAAGATCTTTACGATCTCCAATTTCATCACCTTTACGCGCCTGATCCTCACCCTGGTATTTCTGTACCTGTTTGTGACGGATAACAATCGCGTCATCGCCATCGCAATCTTCGCCGTTGCCGCCTCCACCGACTGGATGGACGGTCAGATCGCCCGCATGACTAAGACGGTCTCGTGGCTCGGCAAGGTCATGGATCCCATTTGCGACCGTGCACTGCTGTTTACCGGCGTGTTGGGCCTGGTAGTCCGCGGCGAGCTTCCCATCTGGGTCTGCGTGCTCATTATTGGCCGCGACATCTATCTGGGCATCGGCACACTTATCGTTCGCCATTACCACCCTCGTCCCATTGACGTCGTCTTCCCCGGAAAGATTGCGACAGCGCTGCTCATGACCGGCTTCTCGCTCATGCTGCTCGGGTTCCCCGTTATTGACGGCCTGCATCTTTTACCTTCAACCCTCACGGCCTTCCCGGGCCTCAACGGAAGCTCGGTGCCCCTCGGCATCTTCTTTGTGTACGGCGGCGTGATCTTCTCCATGCTCACGGCTGTCATCTACTCCATTAAGGGCGGAGCGGCCATTAAACAGGCTCTCGCGCATCCCGAGGACGAGGACATCGACTTTCTGAACCCTGAAATCGAAGACTGATTCGTTGGGGTATGATTACGTACGGTTCATTATTTGCGGCACGTCCGCGATAAGTTAGGGGTTGTCATGGACAACATGGTTAACAATATGCCTCAGAATGATAAGACTGCTGACGCTACCTGCGTATTCCGCGTGCCTTCAAGCGACGTCACCGTTCCCGACCTCATGGCCAACGTGCGCATCACCGCCCCCGTTCTGTCCATCGTCAAGGGTCCGCAGACGGGTGCCGCTTTTGAGCTCGAGGACGACGTGACCACCATCGGCCGCGATCCCGCGAACGGCATCTTCCTCAACGACATGACTGTTTCGCGCAGCCACGCGCGCATTATTCGCGAGGGCCTCGGCGCTCGCATCGAGGACTTGGGATCGCTCAATGGCACCTGGGTCGACGGTGCCATCGTCAATGCAGCCCCGCTGCACGACGGTTCTTCCGTTCAGATCGGTACGTTTACGCTCATCTACCACGAGAGCACGCCGGAGCGCATCGAAACCGGTGAGTAGGGCATGGCCGAACGCAACTATCTGAGTATCGGCCAAGTCGTCAACCTACTTCGAGGCGCATACCCCGATCTTTCGAACTCAAAAATAAGATTTCTAGAGGATGAGGGGCTCATTACCCCTCATCGTACGCCTAAGGGATACCGTCAGTACTCCAAGGAGGACGTTGATCGCCTGGAGGTCATTCTGCACTTGCAGAAGACTCGCTACATGCCGCTCAACGTGATTAAGCAGCGCTTGGAAAACGCCACGGACCTGTCAACGCTCGCCTACGAGGTGGGCTTGCTGTCCGATGTTCCACTCAAGACGGAGCCCAAGGAGACTAAGCAAAAGCTGCATCCCATCGAGACCATTCCCGATATGCTGGGCGTCGAGATTTCGTTTATCCGCTCGCTCGCCGAGAACGACCTCATTCGCATCATCAAGAGTCCGCAGAATCGTGAGCTCGTCGATGGTCGCGATTTTCCGATCATCCGTTACTGCTCCGAGCTGTCACGCTTCCATATCGAGCCGCGCAACCTGCGTCAGTACGTGTCTTCCGCCAACCGCGAGTCCTCGATGTTTGAGCAGGTGCTCGTGAGCATGCTCGGCATGGACACCTCCGATGACGAGCGCGACGCCAAGCTCGAGCGTGCGTTTAAGAAGCTTCACGACCTGACGGAGGGCGTGCACACCGCGCTGCTCAAGAACCGCGTTTTTGAGTCGCTCAACGCCGTGGTCGAAGACGCCGACATCGATGCACTCGATGAGGAAATCACTCGCTCCGAGTCCACCAAGGCCAAAAACGAAGAGACAGTCGCGCCGGCTTCACACGAGGATTCTCTCGTAAAGCCGCTCAAGGTCGTCGCCCCTTCGCAATCCGGCACCGTCACCGCGGGCAAGTAACAGCTGCCGCTTATCCGGCAACCCATTGAAAGGTCATGCAATGTACGACTTCGAATCTCAAATCGTCGACATCCCCGACTATCCCGAGCCCGGAGTCATCTTTAAAGACATCACGCCGCTCTTCGGCAATCCCGAGGCGCTCAAAGCCATGACCGATGCCCTCGCCGAGCACTTTGCCGGCATGGGAATCACCAAGGTCGTAGGTCCCGAGGCTCGCGGCTTTATGGTGGGCGTTCCCGTGGCCGTCGCTCTGGGCGCCGGCTTTGTTCCCGCACGTAAACCGGGCAAGCTGCCGCGCGAGACCGTAAGCCAGAGCTACGAGCTCGAGTACGGCACCGATTCAATTGAGATCCATGCCGACGCTATCAGCTCTAAAGATACCGTGTTGATTCTGGACGACTTGGTCGCGACGGGCGGAACCGTCGAGGCAACAGGTAAACTGGTGCGAGATATGGGCGCAAAGCTTGTGGGCTACGGGTGTATCCTTGAGCTTGCGTTTCTCAACCCGCGCGAGAAGCTCACGTCGACTGACGACGATGTTGAGCTCTTTAGCCTGGTGACGGTGGACTAGCCGTTACCCTTAGTTACTGGAAAGGAAGCTACATGCGCACAGCAAACACGCACAAAAACATGGCACGCTGCGCTGCTACGGCAACCCTCGCTTGTGTTTTAGGCTTGGGCCTCGCGGCTCCTGCCTACGCCGATACCGCATCCGACCTTGCCGCTGCTCGTACGAAGCTCGAGCAGATCGGTACCCAAACCCAGCAGATTTACGATGAGCTCGCCACGCAGACGCAGGCGCTCGATCAGACTGCTGGCGAGATCACGCAAAAGCAGCAGGAGATTGCTGACGGTCAGGCCAAGCTCTCGACCTATGTCGCCGGCGAGTACAAGACCGGCGGTCTGAGCCTGCTTCAGGTTCTAACGGGCGTTGACGACCTGAGCGATATGCTCAACCGTCTGTTCTACTACGGCAAAGTCTCCGATAAGCAAGCTCAGACCATTCAAGAGGTCAAGGAGCTTAAGCAGCAGCTCACCGATAAGCAGTCCGAGCAGGAAAAGAACGTCGCAGCCACGCAAAAGAAGGTCGACGAGCTTAACGCCCAGCAGGCTGAAGCCCAGAACGTCGTAAACTCCCTGGATTCGCAGCTGCAAGCCGAGCTTGCCGCAGAGGCCGAGGCCAACGCCGCGCTGCAGGCCGGCATCAACGCCAGTACCGCCGAGAAGGCCACGGTGAGCAACGAGACTGCCGGTACGACCGAGAACACCAACAACGGTGGCCAGACCAGCAATAATAACAACCAGAGCGGCAACACTCCGGCTCCTACGCCGGCACCTGCTCCGACGCCGCAGCCCTCTACGCCTGCCCCGGCTCCGACGCCTTCTGCTCCGAGCCAGTCAGTCGATGGCGGTTCTGTTGTCTCGCGTGCATACAGCAAGCTTGGTTGCGCTTATTCCTGGGGCGGAATTGGCCCGAACAGCTTCGACTGCTCTGGTTTTGTTAGTTATTGCCTCACTGGTCGCTATTGCCGCCTGGGCACCACGGGTACCTTTATGGGCTGGACGCGTGTGTCCGATCCGCAGCCCGGTGACGTTGTGGTCAACTCGTACCACACCGGCATTTACATCGGTGGTGGTCAGATGATTCATGCTTCCGACTACAACACGGGTGTTATCATCAGCTCCGTTGCCGCCGGCATGAACAATAACTATATCTTCGTGCGTTACTAAGTCATCTTACACGGCGTGTGAATGTGGACCTCGTGGCTTTGAGTCATGGGGTCCATTCTTTTGCCTTTCGTGCAGGCCGCTATCTAGTTTTGAATACTAGATAGCGGCCCAATCGGTCAGCAAGAAGGCTATAATTGTATGGGAACAATTAGAAAGGACCCTCTATGAGCTGGGCACTTATCTCAGATTCAAGCTGCAACCTCCGCGATTGGCAACCGACCGCACCCCATACCACCTTTGCATTTGCGCCCCTCAAAATTCGAGTGGGGGAGCGTGAATTCGTCGATGACCTTTCGCTCGATGTTCATGAGCTCAACTGCGCTGTTCAGGCGGAGACGAACGCTTCTTCAAGCGCTTGTCCCAGCGTAGGGGAGTGGGCCGAGCTCTTCAAATTGGCAGACAAGACCATCTGCATGCCAATCTCTGAGGGCGTGTCGGGCAGCTACAACGCGGCAGCCACGGCTCGCGATATGGTTCTTGCCGAGGAACCGGACCGACAGATTCATCTAGTCAATTCACGCGCAGCTGGCGGTAAAATGGACCTCATTTTCCTGCTGTTCGACCGCTATCTTGCAAGCAATCCGAATGTCTCATTCGAGGATGCTTGCGCATACTTCGATAGCCTTGAACAGAACAGCAAAATCCTCTTCAGTTTGTGCAATTACGAAAACCTCGCCAAAGCCGGACGTATCCCTAAGGCAGCCGGCGTCATTGCCAACAAGCTCAATATCCGCATTTTGGGCACGGCGAGTGAGGCAGGTAAAATCGAACTCGTCGGACACACTCGTGGCGAAAAGAAGATGCTCAACAAGATCATCGACACCATGGAAGCCGAGGGTTTTACGGGCGGCGAGGTCGTTATCGATCACGTTGAGAACGAAGCTGGAGCCCAGGCGCTTGCTGACCGCATAGTCGAGCATTGGCCCGGTTCCAAGACCATCATCATGCCCTGCAACGGCCTGGATTCCTATTACGCCGAAATGCATGGGCTCATTATCGGCTACGGCATGGGCGTAGCTTCAGGCAAATAAAGTCCAACCAAGCAAAAAAACGGGCGGGACAAAGCGACAGATGGCTCTTTGTCCCGCCCGTTTTATACGTCGGCTAGCTATTAAACCCGTTGAACTTGAGATAGCTCATCAAGTAAGCCTTCGAAACAAAGGATGAAACCGCGCTGCGCACAAGCAGCGACTCACGCGTTACCTGATGCGCCGTATCGGGAACCGGCGTCTGCTCGACGGAAAACGCCGAACGAATCGATGCCTCGAGCTGATCGACCACATAATCAAAGGCCGTAGGGGCATCGTAGCTCAAACGCTGAATGTTAAAGAGTGCCTGCACCGCAGCAATAGGTAGCACCTGCTTAAAGATGCAGATAGCAATCAGGCGGGCAATCTGCTCGCGGCCATATTGCTTTTTGACCGGAGCAGGCACCAGGCCGACCTTCACGTAGTTATTGATCATCGATGGCGTAATGACGGGCTGCTCAACGCAAATGGACAGTGGCTCCATCCACAGTGCAACATACTCAATGACCTGGTCGCGGTAGAGCGTCACATTGGGCAACTGATTATAGCGCGGCAGACTCAACGTATTGAGTTTGCGAACGATATCGGACTCAATAAATGCATCGGGCAGCACAGTGGGCTGAATATCCTCAGGCTTAATGCTGACCGACGAATCAGACATCGGAATAACGTGTTTAACGTGGTTCATAAAGGTCCTCCGTTCATTTCTATATTGTATTCTAGATTATCTAGTTTTGCATACCACATAGCCGACAAGTAAAAGTGGTTGGACAGCACATTGATGCACCGTCCAACCACTTTGTTTAAAGATAGCAACCTTACATAAGATATATTATCGTACTTATCCACGGAGAAACGCGTATGCGCTCGTTGCTGCTATGGCTCCGTCCGAAACAGCGGTCACAACCTGGCGTAAACGTTTGGAACGGATATCGCCAGCGGCAAATAGACCTGGCGTGCGGGTCGCCATGGATTCATCAGTCAGAATGCCGCCATCAGGCGCCAGATCGACTAAATGCTCAACGAGCTCGGTATGGGGCTGCGTTCCGGTAAAGACAAAGATGCCAAACGAGCCGGGCTCAAATGACTCGGTATGAGTCTCGCCGGATGCATTGTTCTTAAAGGTAATCGTCGTTGGCATGACTTCGCCCGATAGCTCCACAATACTAGTTTGGTACCTAACTGTAATATTGTCCTTTGCGAGTACTTTCTGAACGACACCATCAGGCGCACGAAACTGATCGCGGCGCAGCACGATGGTCACGCTGTTGGCGATTTCTGACAGGAACAGAGCCTCTTCGCATGCCGAATTGCCACCACCGATTACAAAGACCTGTTTGCCGCGGAAGAACATGCCGTCACATGTTGCGCAATATGAAACGCCACGACCGCGATACGTATCCTCGCCAGCGAAACCTGCCGGACGCGGCGTGGCACCCATGCAAGCGATAACGCTCGAGGCCAGCGTATCGCCCATATCGTGATGCACCGTAAACAGCGCTGCATCGGCATCGTAGTCGACGCCCGTCACTATACTCCATTCAACCTGAGCCCCCAAGCCTTCAGCATGTTGTTGGAACCGCTCACCAAGTTCAGCACCGCTCAGCAGCGGAATGCCCGGATAGTTCTCGACCTCATTGGTTGTGGCGATCTGCCCTCCCGACATGCCCTGTTCAATCACGGTCGTCGTTAGGTTGGAGCGCGCCGCATAAATGGCCGCAGCATAGCCCGCAGGGCCGCCACCGATAATCGCAACATCGATCGGCTGATCGGTAGTCATGAAGAGACCTCCTGTCGAAAGATTGGCGTTCTTTGCGCTCATACCCAAATTTAGGCGAACGTGACACTCATGCACTACAATGATTCATTGCGAAACAAAGATGAAGGGGAGTTATCGATGGATCAAACGCAGACGAGCAACGACGCTCCCCTGCCAACGCAAAGCACTCCCCAACCGGAGCAAATGACCGTTTCACCTGCACAAAAACCCCTAGTAACCATTGTACACGCATCGGTTGGATCGGGCCACAAAGCCGCCGCCAACGCGATTGCACAAGCATTTGACCTTATCCGCGGCACCAAGGGAATCCCTGAGGATGTTGAGATCGAAGTCCTGGATATCCTCGATTTTGGACGCATTAGGTTCGATGGTAATAAAACAGCAGCGTCGTTTACCGGCGCCACGCGTCCCATATATGACCTAACCTGGCGATACACGTTTACGGGACATCTGCTCTGGGGCGGAGGCACGGCATGGTCACGTATTATGTTCCCTGCCTTCAACGAATATGTCCGCACCCGCAGGCCCATAGCCGTGGTCGCAACACACATCACGGCGGCCAACGTCGCTGTGGGTGCCCGCGTCATCACGGGTATCGATTATCCCGTCATCTGCGTACCAACAGACTATGAAGTCGAAGGCTTTTGGCCCCACAAGGACACCGATCTGTTCTGCGTAGCCAACGAATTTATGGCCGAGACACTTCGCCCCCGTAAAGTTCCCGAGACCAAAATCCGCATTACAGGCATCCCCATTCGCGCCGGGTTTGATACGGACTACAATCGCGAGGAAGAACTCGAGAAGTTCAATCTCCCCGCTGACAAGACCGTTGTGTTGGTGATGGCCGGTGCCAGTTTGCCTCAACCGTACGTTCGCTTTCGCGCGGAGATGGACCGCACACTCCCCTTCCTGCGCAGCTTCGAGGACATGCACTTTGTCTTTTTGCCGGGCAAGGATGAGGAATACGCCACCCGCCTCAAGACGCTCTTCGACGCCATGAAGCTCGAAAACGTCACGGTTCTGGACTACGTGGACGACATGGCGGCCCTCATGCACGGCTGCGACCTGGCAATCCTCAAATCGGGCGGACTCACCGTCACCGAATGCCTGTGCGCGCATCTGCCGATGATCCTGCTGGGCAAATCATATGGCCAGGAAAAGGCCAACACAACAATGCTCACCGGCATGGGCGCCAGCATGCATGTCACCACCGCACGAGAACTCATCGTGACGTTACGCCATCTCCACGATCATCCCGAGTCGCTCAAGGCACTGCTCATCAATGGCGAAGTGCTGCGCCGCCCACGCGCAGCCGAGGACATCGCCATCGCAACCATGGAGCTCGTAGGCAAACCCCAAAAGCGCAAACGAGCCTTCTGCCGCTTCTACTGGGGCGGAAAACCTGCTCATATCAGGTAGACGAAAGTCCGCCGCTCAGCGGGAGCCGCCCATATATCATTCCATGCTCAAACATTCTCGCTGCGCTGCGAAACTGCGCGTGGAACGATATATGGGCGGCTCCCGCTGAGCGGCTACGTTTACTTACTAGCAGCTACTTCGGTATCCCCTCCATTAGAACCTGCAAAGGTAAAACAGGAAAATATAAATAGAGTTAGCCGATGCGACAAAGGAGGCATCCCTTTATCGCATCGGCTAACTAGAAAGATTGTTTTATGTCAAGCATGTAGCCCTTTCGCCTGAGCCCCATACATATCGTCCCGCGCGCAGTTTCGCAGCGAAGCGAGAATGTTTGAGCATGGAATGATATAGGTAAGCCCCGGGCGGGAGGGATACGAGCGCCCTAGGCGACGCCGCTGGAGCCGAAGCCTCCGTTGCCTCGGTCGGTTTTGTCTAGCTCGTCTACCTCTATGAGGTTGACCGTGGGGACTTCTTGGATGACGAGTTGGGCTATGCGGTCGCCTTTGTTGATTTTGATGTTGTTGGAGGGATCCAGGTTGATGAGGATAACCTTGAGTTCTCCTCGGTAGTGGGCGTCGATGAGGCCCGGCGTGTTGACTATAGACAGGCCCTGCTTGATGGCCAAGCCGCTGCGGGGCTGGACGAAGCCGGCGTAACCGTCGGGCAGGGCGATGGCCAGCCCAGTAGAGACCAGACGGCGTTCGAAGGGCTTCAGGACGCAGTCCTCGTTGGAGCGCAGATCCAAGCCGGCATCGGTGGGATGGGCGTATTTGGGAAGCTCGACGGTGGGGTCGAGACGCTTTATGTTGACGGTAATGTTGGACATGGAATCACCTTAGCTTGTCGAGCTCTTGCAGAAACTCATCGACGTCTTTGAAATCGCGGTAGACCGAGGCAAAGCGGATGTACGCCACCTTGTCAATCTTGGCCAAGCGCTTGAGCACCATGTCACCCAACTCATGGGACGTGACAGCCGTCAGCGTGCGAGAGCGCAGCTCGACCTCGATGTCGTCGATAATCTCATTAAGCTTCTTAGTGTCGATATCACGCTTGATAGTGGCGCGCATCAAGCCGACGAGCAGCTTATTGCGATCGAACCGCTGCTTGGTTCCGTCCGACTTAATGACCTCGATTGGGTCTTCGCATCGCTCAAACGTTGTAAAGCGATAGTTACACGAGCAACATTCGCGACGGCGCTTAATGGTGTTATTTGACTCCTGCATACGGGAATCAACGACGCGGGTATGTGCCTTGCCACATTTGGGACAGCGCATGGTACCTCCTCTTAAACGATAACAAGGGTACCATGCGCAGCGCGATAATGATTACGAACGAGCAGGAACCTTAAGATGCGCACCGGCGGCGAGCGAACCATGCTCCAGATGATTGACGTTACGGATCATGTCGGAAGTCTCTTGCGTGGAAAGGCCTTCGATAGGATATTCCTCGGCAAGCGACCAAAGAGAATCACCAGGCTGAACGCGAATAGTCTCGTAGGTAACGTTGGAAACGGACTCGGCATACGCGGCGTGACGAGCGCTAAAGACCGACGTAGCGAGGACAACGAAGAGCGTAAGCGCAACGGCAACGGCGACAATCGTCGGAACCTTCAGGGCAACGCGGGCCGGCGCAACTACAGCCTGCTGATTGCGAGCAGGCTTTACGGTCAAAGGCTGAAAGCCGGAGCGGCCACCCTGAACAACCGTAAAAGTGGGTTCTGCAGGCGTCTCGAGTTTAAGGGCAAGGTTTCCCTGGACCATATTCGTTGCGTTCATCATGTTCTCCTCTCGCGTGTTTTGCTGAGAACAGTTTTATCAAGCCGCGCGGACAAAAATGTCTAGCGCGAGAACGAATGTTCGGTTATTATTATCTTCGAACAGTTGTTCCTGTCAAGCAAAATCCGAACATTTGTTTGACATGGGTAGAGAGGATGCCCTGATGGCTCGCAAAATTACGAAGCGTCAGCAGCAAATTTACGACTTCATCAAGGAATATCAGCAGGAGAAAGGTTATCCGCCCAGTGTGCGCGAGATGGCTTCTGCCGTGGGCCTTTCCTCCCCCAGCACCGTGCACGCCCATCTCTCTGCCCTGGAGGCGCGCGGGCTACTCAAGCGCGATGCCACCAAACCGCGCGCCCTGGAACTCTTTAACGAGGACGGTTCCTCTGTCTCAATTTCTAAATCTGACGAACCCACCGCACCTCGCGGAACGGTCTCGCTACCGCTCGTTGGTCGCGTCGCGGCTGGGATTCCCATTCTGGCCGAGCAGAATATAGAAGACACTTTTACTATCCCGACCGAAATCGCCACTGATCAGGGTTCCTTTATCCTTGAGGTGCATGGGAGCTCAATGATCAATGTCGGCATCTTCAATGGCGATTACATCATCGTCCGTGAACAAAAGAGTGCCATGAACGGCGAAATTGTCGTGGCCATGATTGATGGTTCAGCGACCGTCAAGACATTCTACAAGGAGCAGGGACGCGTACGCCTGCAGCCAGAGAATGACACCATGGAGCCTATCTATGCAACGAATCCCGTTATCTTGGGCAAAGTCGTCGGCTTGATGCGCCGGTTCTCGTAATGCAAAAACGCATCACCATCTTTGATACCGTCCGCGGGTTTACGATGATTTCAATGGCAGGTTTTCACGCTTGCTACGATCTCGCCTACCTGTACGACTGGGATATGCCCTGGTTTACCCAGACCGTCTTTCAAGACATCTGGCGCGCCAGCATCAGCTGGGTATTTTTGTTTATCGCGGGTTGGATGTGCACGCTCTCACGCAACAATGCCAAACGAGCGGCCAAGTACGCTGCCGCAGCTTTGGTCGTCTGGATCGCAACAACGCTCGTATCGGTCGACGATTCAGTGAACTTTGGCATCATTTATTGCATGGCGGCGTGTACCGCTGTGACAGCCGTAGCACGACCGATGCTTAAGAAAGTGCCCAGCACGTGGGGCATTGCGATATGCCTCGCTCTCTTTGCAGCGACATGGGGCATCCCGAAATCGACCTATTCATTCCCCTATTTGGCGTGGCTAGGATTACCCGGCCCCCGGTTTGTTTCAGGCGACTATTATCCAATCATCCCGTTCATATTCATGTATCTCACAGGATACTTTGCTGCGCGCACCGCTCAAAGATGCGAACATCCCGCCCCAAGCTGGGCCTACGCCAACCCCCTGCCGGCGCTCGCCAGCCTTGGACGTCATGCACTCCCCTTTTATCTGCTACATCAGCCCATCATACTGGGCATTTTGGAGCTCGCCTACTCGGTGCGATAACGCTCGAGCCGCGGTGCAATACGAGCCGGCAGTTTCGCCACAATACGAACGCCATCCTCAAGATATTCCTCGTGCAAAAGGGTCCCCTGCTCATGCACGACTGTGATGAGTGCACCTTCACGATATGGAATGTCGGCGGAAAGCAGCACATCGGTGGCGGCCGCCTCGCGAGCAATGCGATCGACGAGATCGTCGAGCCCCTCGCCCGTTTGGGCCGAGAACAGAACAGCTTCCGGATAACGACGACGGAAACTCAATCGATCGATGCTATCGAGAAGATCGATTTTATTGAACACCGTAAGCGTTAAACGCTCTCCGGCACCGATCTCATCAAGCACGCGGTCGACAGCCTCAAGCTGTCGCTCATAGTCCTCATCAGACGCATCCACGACTTTGAGAATTAAATCGGCACCCAACACCTCGGACAACGTCGATTTAAAGGCATCGACCAGACCATGCGGCAGCTTTTGAATAAAGCCGACGGTATCGGTAATCGTCATGCCGCGACCGCCAGGCAGGCGATATGAACGCGTCGTCGGGTCGAGCGTAGCAAACAGCTTGTCCTGCGAAAGTACCGTAGAACCGGTCAGACGATTGAGCAACGTCGATTTACCGGCATTGGTATAACCGGCTAACGCGACGCGAAACGCCGGTGACTCAATACGACTCTTGGATTGAACATCACGACGCTGTTCAACCTGCTTGATCTCACGTCGAAGCGCAGCGATCTTATTACGAATGAGGCGACGGTCGACCTCGAGCTGACTTTCGCCCTGACCAAAGCGTGAGCCGATGCCGCCGCGCGTCTGTTCCTTGGCGAGATGGCTCCACATGCCGCGCAGACGAGGCAACAGATATTGAAGCTGCGCCAGCTGTACCTGTAGGCGTCCCTCACGCGTCTGAGCATGCAGCCCAAAGATATCCAAGATCAGTGCCGTACGATCGATAATCTTTACCGGCTCGCCCACGGCTTTCTCCAAATAGGATTGCTGCGAGGGCGTCAGGTCGTCGTCAAAAATAACGACATCGGCATCCATGCGATGTACCAGACCGCACAGCTCCTCTACCTTACCGGAACCGATAAATGATTTGGGATACGGCTTTACCAAACGCTGAGACAAGCGAGCCACGCACTGGGCACCAGCCGTGTGGGCAAGGCGCTCCAGCTCATCGAGCGATCGATCGAGTGGCCATGCATTGTCGCGCCACTCAACACCAACTAATATGGCACGCTCGGGTTCGGGTGCCGTGGGAACAAGGGGGAAACGGGCCATTAGGCAGCCTCAATACGATGCAGGATTTCCTCAACGACCTCATCGATCGTACATTCATCCATATCGAACCACACGATGCGATCATCGCGTTTAAACCACGAAAGCTGACGTTTGGCATAGCGACGCGAACGCATCTTGATGAGTTCGCGAGCCTCATCCATAGAAATCACGCCATTGAAAGCATCAATGATCTCTTTATAGCCAATAGCCTGCATCGACGTCAGGGCATCTCCCAGTCCCTGGTCCATAAGACCGCGCACCTCATCGACAAGACCCTGCTCAAACATCAGATCGACGCGCAGATTAATGCGCTCGTAGAGCACCTCGCGATTACGCGTCAGACCAAACCATAGAGCATGATAATGCTCGCGCGGAACACTAAACTGCGACTTTTGCTGCGCGTAGGACACACCATCATCGTGCATTTCGAGCGCGCGAATCACGCGACGAACATTATGGGGGTGGATGACCGCAGCGGACTCGGGGTCACGCTCGGCAAGCAGCGCGTGCAGCGCTTCCTCGCCTATGCGCTCGGCAAGTTCCTGATACCCCGCGCGACGATCGTCCTCAAGCTCGCCCGAGGGAAAATCCATCTCATCCAGGGCGGCCTTGAGATACAAGCCTGTGCCCCCGCAAAACACCGGTAGGCGGCCCTCGCCAAGCAAACCCTCAACATGCGCGCGAGCGTCAGCCTGATAAAGCGCAGCAGAATATGCCACACCCGGCTCTACAATGTCGACGAGACGCAGCGGCGCCGTACACTCATCGCGCGCCATCTTTGCGGTACCGATGTCCATGCCGCGATAGATTTGCATCGCATCGCACGACAGCACTTCGGACGAAAGACGAGCGGCCAAACGGTCGGCAACATCACTCTTACCAACCGCCGTCGGACCGACGATCGCAACGGCGGAAAAACCTGCCCCTGGAGCAACCATTAGCGCGGCTCGCCCACAACGGAGCCGGACAAATACCAGGTCTTGGCAACGTCAACGTCAATATCAACGATCTTGCCAACAAGCTGATCGATGCTGTAACCCTCGGGGATAGGCGCATGCACGGTCTGATTCTTGGGACTCTTGCCCAGCAGGACCGCATCGTTCTTCTTGCTCGTGCCCTCAATGAGCGCCGGCACCACAGTATGAAGCTCACCCTGGTTATACTCATGTGCCGTGGTCTCGATAACCTTAACCAGGCGGTTGAAACGCTCGAGAATAACCTCATGCGGCGTAGGATCGTCAATCTCGGCGGCCGGGGTACCGGCGCGCTTGGAATAGATGAAGGTATAGGCCTGAGCATAGCGGACCATCTCGGCAAGTGAGAGCGTCTGCTCAAAGTCTTCTTCAGTCTCGCCCGGAAAGCCAACGATAATGTCAGTCGAGAGCGCGATATCGGGCATGCGATTGCGGATGCGATCGACCAGGCCCAGATAGTCCTCGCGTGTATAACGGCGATTCATCTCTTTGAGGATCCGCGTCGAACCTGACTGGACGGCCAAGTGCAGCTGCGGCATAACGGCAGGCGTTTCGGCCATGGCGTCGATGGTCTCGGGCAGCAGGTCCTTGGGATGCGAAGACGTAAAGAAGATGCGCTCCACACCCGTATCGCCCACGGCACGCAGCAGATCGGCAAAACGCGGCTTGCCAAACAGATCGCGACCATATGAGTTAACGTTTTGGCCCAGCAGCGTAATCTCACGCACGCCCTGGCGCACCAAACCGGTCACCTCGTCGACAATCTCCTCGAAGGGGCGGCTCTTTTCGCGACCGCGCACGTACGGCACGATGCAATAGGTGCAGAAATTATTGCAGCCCGTCATGATGGGCACCCAGGCGTGATACTGGGTCTCGCGATGCCACGGCATGCTCATGGCATCCGTATCCTCATGCTCATTGGTGCGGATATGACGCTTGCCGTCAAGGAACGCCTCGGCAATGAGCTCGGCCACATGTGCGATAGAATGCGTGCCAAAGATGACATTGACGTTATCGACGTTGGTGAGCAGGCCCTCGCCATCACGCTGCGCAATGCAGCCGCCCACGGCAACCACACGCTTGCCCGAAGGCGAAGGCGGCAGGCTTTTGCAGGAATTGCACTGACCGTACAGGCGAGTATCGGCGGCCTCACGCACACAGCATGTCATGAAGACAACGATATCGGCATGCTCGGGATCGAGCGCCATGAGGCAACCATACGAATCGAGCAGACCGCTCACGCGCTCGGAATCGTGCTGATTCATCTGGCAGCCAAAGGTGCGGATAAAGTAGGTTTTACCGGCAAGAATATCGCGTACGGAACGCTGGTCCATGTGCATAAGTCCTAACGATGGAAGGGAGGCGAATCGAGACAAGCAGAAGCTATGCCACAGGCTTAACATCATCCATGACGACGTTATCCATAGCAGCTCGATTGATCTGGTGAACGTAGATAGAAAGGCGGATGGCCGTGCGCGACTCCCCGTTAATGAGGATGTCGGAGAACACGGGCGCGCAGGAAATATCAAAACCGGTTGGAATCAAAAAACCGCGCGCGATAGCCACGGCCTTAATAGCCTGGTTGACCGCACCGGCGCCGACACACTGGATGTTGACGGGTACACCATCCTTGACCATGCCGGCGATGGCGCCGGCAACGGACGCGGGCGATGATTTGCTTGATACCTTCAGGCAATCCATGAAGAAACTCCTGCGTTTAAAAGTACGTTTTAACTGCAATAACTTTATCGTACCGAGTGGACTCGGTAAAGGCACTATTCCTCTTTGGCAAGATCGAAGGTCACGGTGATTCGATCACGCGAAACACGAATCTTTGGGTCGCCGCAAAGGTTGAGATAGTACCGAGCGGCAAGGTCATTAAAGTCGCGCTCCACAGCACGCGAAAACTGTGCTATGTCATCCTTGGCAATACGTAGCCCGCGACGATCCTTCGCGAGATCGACAGGAGCCGGCGCATGCGAGGACGAATCACGCTCGCGCAGCAGACGCGCAGTCACACCGCGAACGGGCTTAATCTGCCCTGCCAAAATGCGATGGGCCGTGCGCTCAGACATCTCAAGACCCAAACCCGAACAGATACGGATAAAGTCCTCGGCATCAGAGGCAAGGCCTAAACGATCGACAACTGGAAGCTCGCTCTCGTCATCAATGAACAGGAGACGCGACGTATCGAGCCGACTTGACGCCTGAGCATAAAGGGTCGCGGCAATCTCAGACGGAGAACCAAGATAGACATCGCAACCACGCAACTCCTCGAGCGCAAACTCACAAGCAGCGCGAATAATATTATGCGGACCGCGAGCACAGACATAACGTCCGTCCTCATCCTTGACAGCCTGGGGCCAGCTGGACTGATCGGCACGCTCACTGAGGCGGTCGGCCGCAACGCTCACCTTAAAGGCCGAGCCAAGATCGACACCTGACGTGACCACACGGGCCTCATCGGTGTTCTGCTTGATCGAAAACAATGCCATGCCACGACCGTGAACGCCCCAACGGTCCATCTTCATACTCTCGAGCTTGGAGGTGACGCGGGCATCGAAGATTCGCTCTTGCATATCCTGTGGAACGCCCGAACCGTTATCCAGAAAGACAAGCGTGCGGACGCCATCTTCCTTGGTCGTGGCGAGATAGACCTTGTCGGCGCCAGCATCGCGAGCATTACGGAGCATTTCGATGACGATATCCTCGACATTCTGAATGTCGTGCTTTGCCTGGCGCCGCTCGGCCTCCGAAACGCGGAGGCGGACATACCCCTCGCCAAGGTTCTCCTCGACGCGAAGGTTGCCCTCCCCCGACATCGACGCGATAAATGAGATGAGCTCGTTCGCGTCGCTCATGTTATTTAGCGATATCGACAGCGCGGCTCTCGCGAATCACGACGACGCGCACCTGACCGGGATACTCCATCTCTTCCTCGATCTGATGGGCGATATCGTGAGCCAGGACCGTGGACTGGGCATCGGAGATCTTGTCCGGCTGAACCATGACGTGGACCTCGCGACCAGCCTGCATGGCATAGGTACGCTCGACGCCTTCATGGGAGTTGGCGATCTCCTCGAGCTTCTCGAGACGCTTGATGTAGTTCTCGGCAGACTCGCGACGGGCACCGGGGCGAGAAGCAGAGACAGCATCAGCGGCCTGTACCAGGACATCGAGCACCGTGTTAGGGTCGACATCGGCATGGTGAGCCTCGATAGCATGAACGATAACGGGCTTCTCGCCATAACGGCGGGCAAGCTCGGCGCCGATGACGGCATGCGGGCCCTCGACGTCGTGGTCAATTGCCTTGCCCAGGTCGTGCAGCAGACCGGCGCGCTTGGCGGTCACAACGTCCAGGCCAAGCTCGGAAGCCATCACGCCGCACAGGTCAGAGACTTCGAGGGAGTGCTGAAGCACGTTCTGACCAAACGAGGTACGGTAGCGCAGGGCACCAAGGGTCTTGACGATCTCGGGGTGCAGGTCGTGAATGCCGGTATCGAAGGCAGCCTGCTCGCCAGCCTCGCGCACGCGCTGCTGAACCAGGTCGGCAGCCTTGTGATACATCTCCTCGATGCGGGCGGGGTGAATGCGGCCGTCGGCGATGAGGTTCTCGAGGGCAACACGGGCGGTCTCACGACGGACCGGGTCGAAGCTCGAAAGAACGACGGTCTCGGGCGTGTCGTCAATCACGAGGTTGACGCCGGAAACCTGCTCGAAGGTCCGGATGTTGCGACCCTCGCGACCGATGATACGGCCCTTGAGGTCATCAGAGGGAATGTGCACGGAGGTAACGGTGACCTCGGCTGTGTGGTCGGCAGCGCAGCGCTGAATCGCCAGGGACAGAATCTCCTGGGCGGTCTTGTGGCACTCGGCGCGAACCTGCTGCTCGGACTCGCGAATGATCGTGGCGGCCTCGTGGGTGACCTCGCCGCGAACCTTATCGAGGAGCTCCTTGTGGGCATCCTCGCGGGTCAGGTCGGCGATACGCTCGAGCTCGGAGGTCTGCTTGGCGCAGAGCTCCTCGAGCTCGCGAGAGCGCTTCTCGACCTGACCGGCCTGGCTGGACAGCTGGTGCTCACGCTTGTCGAGAGCGTCGTTTCGGCGATCGAGGGACTCCTCGCGCTGCATCACACGGTTCTCGAGCGTACGAATCTCGCTCTTACGCTGCTTGTCCTCGGCCTCGGCGGCCTGCTTGTTCTTGATGATCTCCTCTTTAGCCTCGAGCAGAGCCTCTTTTTTGAGGGTCTCGGCCTGACGCTTAGCATCACCGATCAGGGACTCAGCCTGTGCGTGTGCCGACTGGATCTTTTCGTCGGCCTCGTGAAGACTACCCTGCTTGGCGGTGCGCATGTAGGCAATGGCGGCGATGGCACCCAAAACGATGCCAACGAGCGCTGCGATGATAGGCATGCTCACTCCTTTTTATGGATTCGTTACACAACAAAGCGAACCGTCCTTACGAACGGCTCGCGACATTTGAGTAATATGGGCGCAGCTTATGCGGGTCGGATACAGATAAACATATAAACAAACTCATAACAGATGAGCACATATCACAAAGCAAATGACAGTGTTTATCGTACGTTGAACCACAACAACTGTCAAATAAATGGCCCCGGCACGGCGGCTAAAACGCGGTGAACGGCAGGGCCACAAAACGCATACGCCTAAACCGCACATTCCTCGCGTTCGGCATCGAGACGTGCCTTAACGGCATCGGCGGCGATGTGATACGAGAAGCCCTTGCCCATCAAAAACCGAACCAGTTTTTCGAATCCACGCGTCTCTGGAACACGCCGCTTGGCGAGCAGGGCTGACGCACGCGCCAAATCGTCTTCGACGGCAAAATAATCCTCGGGATAACCGGGAATGTCATCGAGCACAACATGACGTCGCTTGAGCTCGGTCTCGATTTTGCGCTGTCCCCAACCGCGCCGCTTGCGCTCCTCGATAAAGTACGAGCAAAAGCGGTTCTCGTCTAAAAAGTGATACTCGGTGGCGCGCTCGACGGCGAAATCGATCGCGGGCTGGTGAAAGCCGTAGCGAGCCAGCTTGTCACGGACCTCACCCGTCGCATGGTCGCGGCGCGATAGCATCTCGGTCACCATGGTAAGTGCACATTTACGCTCGATGAGCTGCACCGCCTCACGAAAGTTGTCCCAATCACAGGGAAGATCGGGGCGGTTTTTGACATACAGGCGCGCGACCCGCATGGGAATCCAAATGGACCGCTCAAAACCGTCCTCAAGCTCACAATCGATATGTGCGCAAGGCTTTTTGGACGCATACCCGCTCGAAAACGAGGAGGCCGCCTTCTTATCGGGAAAGACGACCGTGGCCTCGGTCACCGTATACGACATGAGCGTAACCGCTACTCGTCGTCATCATCGAGCATAGCGGAACCATCGATGGCGTAAAGCTCATCAAACTCCTCAGGCGCAGGCTGATCGGTCAGCTCGACCTCGGACGGAGCATCGTCATCAAACTCAAGTCCGCAGGCAAGGCGAACCTTATGCTCAATCTCGTCGGCGCAATCGGGGTGTTCGCGCAGGAAAGCCTTGGCGGCCTCGCGACCGTTGCCGAGCTTGTCCTCGCCATAGGCAAACCAGGAGCCCATCTTCTTGCAGATGCCGCACTCGACAGCCATGTCCAGAATCGAGCCCTCCTTAGAGATGCCCGTACCGTACATGATGTCGAACTCAGCAGAACGGAACGGAGCTGCCACCTTGTTCTTAACGACCTTGGCGCGCACGCGGTTACCGATAACCTCGTCCTTAAGCTTAATGCTGTCGATGCGGCGAATGTCGATACGCACCGAAGAGAAGAACTTAAGGGCGCGACCGCCCGTCGTGGTCTCGGGGTTGCCGAACATGACGCCGATCTTCTCACGCAGCTGGTTAATGAAGATGCACGTCGTGTTGGACTTAGACAGCGAGCCGGCGAGCTTGCGGAGCGCCTGGCTCATCAGGCGAGCCTGAAGACCGACCGTAGTGTCGCCGATTTCTCCCTCGATCTCGGCACGCGGGGTCAGCGCGGCGACGGAGTCGACAACGATGGCATCGATGGCACCTGAACGCACAAGCATGTCAACAATCTCGAGCGCCTGCTCGCCCGTATCGGGCTGAGAAATGAGCACCTCGTCGATATCCACGCCGATGCGCGCGGCATACGTGGGATCGAGCGCATGCTCGGCATCGATAAATGCCACAACGCCACCCATTGCCTGGGCCTCGGCCAGGATCTCGAGCGAAAGCGTCGTCTTACCGGAGGACTCGGGACCGTAAATCTCGACGATACGGCCGCGCGGCACGCCGCCGATACCCAGCGCGGCATCGAGGGCCAGGGCGCCCGTGGGAATGGCCTCGACCTCGAGCTCGGGGCCACCGTCGCCGTACCTCATGATGGAACCCTGGCCGAATTTCTTCTCGATCTCGGCCTTGGTGGTGGCGATCATCTCATCGCGCTCTTTACCCGTCGTGCGAGCATGAACGGTACGTACGGGACCTGAATTCTTGGCCATGAATAGCCCTCCTCTTAACAACCTGCATCGATAATAAACGAACGGCTGTTCGTGGTCAACCGTTCAGGCTAATCATATGCAGGCGGTCTTTCCAAAACCCAACCAAACGCCGACCAAACACTGACCAAATACTTGACCGCAGGCGAACCAAGAAAATCATGGCGAGGAAAAATACGACAACTACCTGCACAAAGATAAAATTCGCCGGAGGTCCCTATCTCCACAATTAAGGGGCCCGGAGGCCCCTTAAAACACGTCTATTCCATAGAGTTGAGCACAAGGGCAATGCGACCCAATGCCTCCGTGACCGCATGGGCACGAACACACGAACGGTCGCCCTCATAGTGGCAGCGCACAGAGTCCACGACCGGCACTCCCCCATCGGCGGAACGATGTGCCCAGCCAATATAGAAAGTGCCAGCAGGATCGTCCTCAGTACCACCGCCGGGGCCGGCATAACCCGTTGCGCTCACTGCAATATCGCTCTGGTACAGTTCCAGCGAACTCGACGCCATCTCGCGCGCAGTTTGATGCGACACCGCGGTGTAGCGGTCGAGCGTCTCCTGCTCAACACCCAGCACGCGATGCTTAATCTCATCGCAGTAGGTCACCGCACCGCCACGCAGCACCGCCGAGGCGCCCGGGATATCCGCAATCGTCGAGGCGATCATACCCGCCGTCAGCGACTCAGCCGTCGAAACCGTCACACCCCGAGCGCTCGCGCGCTCGACGATATCGCGCGCCAGCTCCTCGTTATGTGCGGAAATCTGCTCAAAAGAGTCCGTCATACCCACCAGGACCTAGACCGAAAAGACGATCTTGCGGCAGTTCCAGAAGTACTGGGCGCCCGAGATAACGGTCAAGACAACGGCAACGGCATACAGGAAGCGCGACACCGAGTAGATGCCGAGCGTCAGCGCCACCGGGCCAAGGTGCAAGCCGGCCATAGCAAAAACGCACAGGTAACCGCAGATGGAGACCATCGTGGTCGCCGTCTTGTACTTGCCGAGCTTATCGGCCGCAACGACCACACCGGCCGCACTCGCGACCATGCGAAGGGCGCTCACCAGAAGCTCACGGAACAGGATAATGAACACGGACCACACGGTCACCGCGCCAAAATCCAAGAACAGCAGCAGGGCCGAGAACACGAGCAGCTTATCGGCGATGGGGTCCAAGAATTTACCGAAGTCGGTGATCTCGTTGCGCGAACGCGCCAGATAACCGTCGACCTTATCGGTGCACGACAGGATCACATACAGAATGAAGGCAGCGGCGGCGAGCGGGCCGTCGAAGGTGCTCCAATCCGTACCGGCAACACTCGTGTGAGAAAGCGCCGACACGATCATGAACACCGGGATAAAGACGATGCGAACGCACGTCACGATGTTGGCGGGCGTCCAAACACTCGTCAGTTCCTTATTGCTCTCGTTTGCCACGATGCTCTCCTACTCCACAACATGGCCGATAAGCTCATAGCAGAAGCTATCGGTAAACTCGACAGTCAGAATATCGCCCACGGACGCCTCACTGGCGTCCAAGTGGACCGCGCCATCGGAATCGGGCGCCTGGAACCAGGCATGGCCGATCAGCTCGGTGCCGTCCTCGGTTTCTTCGATACCGTCGACGATCACCTGGGCGCGCTCGCCCACATGTGCGGCGGTGGCGGCAAAACCGAGCGACTCGGCCAGGTCCATGGCCTCCTGGGCGCGCTCGAGCTTGACCTCTTCGTCGACCTGACCCTCCATCTTAGCGGCCAAGCTGCCCTCCTCCTGCGAGTAGGCAAAGACGCTCGTGTAGTCAAAGCCGACGGTGTCCATAAAGTCGATAAGGTCGCGGAACTCGTCGTCGGTCTCGGTCGGGAAGCCGACCATAGCCGTGGAACGGATCACGATGCCGGGGATACGCTCACGCAGATCGCGGAACAGGTCCTCGAGCTCCTGGCGCGAACCGGAACGGCGCATAGCCTTGAGGATGCGCGCGTCGCAGTGCTGCACGGGGATATCGATATAGGGCAGCACCTCGGGCGTATCGCGAATCGTATCGATAAGCTCATCGGTCATGCCCTCGGGCTGCAGATAGAGCACGCGGACCCAGACGTTGTGCGGGCGCACGGCCTCGGCGACGGCACGCAGCAGCTGTGCCAGATTGCGCGGCGAGCCCTCGGCGACATCCTCGTCAGTAAAGTCGGTGCCCCAAATACCCGTGTCCTGGCCGATCAGCACGATCTCGCGCACACCGCCGGCAACCAGGTCGCGTACCTCGGAGATAATGCTCTCGGCATTGCGCGAATGATAGCGACCGCGAATATAGGGGATCATGCAGAAGCTGCAGAAGCGGTTGCAGCCATCGGAAATCTTGACGTAAGCAACGGCGCCCTCGACGGTACGCTTGACCTGAGGGATATAGGCCGCGATCTCACGCTCGACACCCAGTACGCCATCGATGACCGCCACGATGCCGTCCTCCTCGTCGGCCTTCACAAAGGCAGCGACCTCGGGCAGCTCGTCGGGCAGGTCGTCGCCATAGCGCGACGGCACACAGCCGCACATGACGATGGGGCAAGAACGAACGCCGTCCTGAACCTCATTGGCGAGCTCGAGCGTGGTCTCGATGCTCTCGGACGTTGCGGAGGCGAGGAACGAACATGTATTGACGATGGCGATATCGGCATCCTGCGGGTCGAATGCTCCCTCGTAGCCTGCGGCGGTCAAAAGAGAACGCATGCGGTCGGTGTCAACCTCGTTCTTAGCGCACCCGAGGGTGATGTAGAGCACGGAGCCCAACGGTGTATCCATGTTGGAGAGCGATCCTTTCGAATGATATTAGCGGTAGTTGGTGAACTGTAGCGGCTGGCCGTAGTCCTGGTCGCGCAGGAACTGGATCACGGTCTGCAACGCATCCTTCGAAGCAGAGGAAACACGCAGCTTGTCGGCCTCGATGGTCACCTTGACCTTGAGTTTTTGGTCCTTGATGTCCTTGTTGATCTTCTTGGCGGTCGCCTGGTCGATACCCTCGACGATATGGCCGAACACGCGCACGGTGCCGCCCGATGCCGCCTGAGGAGCATCCCACGAGACAGCCTTGAGGTCGATGCCGCGCTTGATGAGCTTGGAGCTCAGCACGTCGATAATCTGCTTGGAGACAAAGTCGGCCGGGGCGTTAATCGTAAAGAGCTTGTCGCCCTTCGAAAGCTCGATCGTAGCGCCGGAATCCTTAAGGTCATAGCGCTGGGAAATCTCGCGCGTGGTCTGCTGAAAGGCGTTGTCGACCTCTTGCATGTTGACCTCGGACACGACGTCGAAGCTGGAATCTTTAGCCATGATGTTTCCTTTCGCGTACGAGCGGCTTAGTAGCTATCGTACGAATAGTCGGTAGAATCGGTGGGCGTCTGACCGTCAGTTGCGGTATCGGCGCCATCCGCGGACTGGGCATCGGTACCGTCGGTGGCATCGGTACCGTCGGTGGCATCGGTACCGTCGGTGGTATCGGTGCCATCAGAACTTTCGCCATTCTCGGAATCAGACGTCTCCTTCTTAGGAACGGTGATCGTCACGCGCGCCACGCCCGAGGTCTTAGTATCGTAACGGACCTTTTCACCGTTCTTGGTAACGGTGACATCGGAAGGCTTGGACGTGGTGATCTCGATTGAGGACTCGGGCGTGTACTCCTGCTCAAAGGGGCCAGTCGCCTGGGCGCCATAGACCGACTTGCCGTCGACCTTGACCTCAATCCACGCGGTCTTTCCCTTGGCAACGGAGACTTTGACCTTCGTGACCTCGTTCTCTTCCTTCTTGGCCGTCGTCTTGGTAGCGTCAGAATCAGTCGACTCATCTGTCGCCTCATCGGCGTCTTCGTCCTCGTCGACCGTTTCGGTCTTCTTAGAAGACTTCTTGGTCGTCGTCTTGGTAGCAGTGGGCGTCTCAGGCGTGGTCTCGGGCGCCGAAGATGCGCAGCCGCGCAGAAGCACCACGATGAGCACGATCAGCAGCAACGCCACGGCACCGATGCCGGCGTAGACGATACGCGGATCGAGCCCGTTGTTTTGAGGAGTACGGGATCCGCCACGTCCACGACCGGAACTGCTGCGGCCGCCTCCCTGAGGCATACGACCACGATTGCTATCGGAACGGCCGCGATAGCCGCCCTGGCCCTGAAGGCTGCGCTGACCCGAGCGGGGCGCAAGTTCACCGCGGCCTTGATAGCCACGTTGGCCCGAACGCGGAGCCGAAGAGCGCTGGCCATACGGCTGTGATTGAGAGCGAAGACGCGGCGTCACCTGCGTGGTATCGGCATCCGCATAGCCACCGCGAGAGCGTCCGGTGGAAACACCACGGTGACCGCGATCGGAATAGCCGCCGTCGCCGTAGCCGGCACGAGGGTCACGCGCCACGCCGCGGGCAGCGGGAAGTGCACGGTCCTCGGGCATCGGCGTACTGCGGAACCGGTCACGCTGCGAGCGAATCTCCTCGCCCGAACCCGTCTCGGTAATATAACCGGCCTGCTGAGGACGCTGTCCATAGCGGGTCGAACGACCGCCCTGAACCATCAGGAAGCGCCCGTTATCGACCGAGGAACGCGAATTGACGTAGCCGGCGGCGTCCTGAAAACGACCGCCCTGCTGCGACGTCTCACGTTCGTATGCCATCAGGTCGTCAAAGTAGGCATTGACGACCTCACGCGGATTGAGGCCCAAAAAGCGAGCATAGCTCGAAATCATGCCCTGCGCATAGCCGCGCGGCGGCATCGAAGCAAAGTTACCGGTCTCGAAAAACTCGATGATCTGCGGCCTGATTTTGATGGTGTTGGCGACCTGCTGAATGGAAAGGCCCATTCGGCGACGCTGCTCGAGCAGCATGTCACCAAAGCGTGCAGCCATCAGAATCCTCCAAACTCACGATCTTCACGTGCCATCTCGGCGTCGACAGATTCCAGCGCGGCAAGCCCCTCCTCGTCCAACAGGACCTCGCGCGGCTTGGAACCGTCGGGCGGGCCGACGACACCCTTTTCTTCCAGCATGTCCATAATACGCCCGGCACGCGCATAGCCAACCTTCAGACGACGTTGCAGGCCAGATGTGGAGCCAAGCTGCGATTCCACCACAATATGGGCGGCTTCCCAAATGAGCGGATCATCGTCTTGCGGCTCGGCTACTCCGGTGCGGACAATGCCGCCGCCACCCGCCATGGACATGGAAGCGGGCGCCACGGCAGACAGGATCTCCTCGTGGTAGTCGGGCTCGCTCTGCGACTTGACGAACTCGACAATCTCGTTGATTTCGTCGTCCGAGACAAAGCAGCCCTGGATACGGCGAGGCTTGCCCCAGTCGACCTTGGAGAACAGCATGTCGCCCAAACCGGTGAGCTTTTCGGCACCCATCTGGTCGATGATGACGCGCGAGTCGATGCCCGTGGCGACGTTAAAGGCGATGCGATTGGTGATGTTGGCCTTGATGAGGCCCGTCACCACGTTTGAGCTGGGACGCTGCGTGGCCACGATAAGATGAATACCGGCGGCACGGCCCAGCTGTGCAATACGCACGATCGAGGCCTCGACATCCTTACCGGCGACCATCATCAGGTCCGAGAGCTCGTCAATGATGATGACCAGGTAGGGCATCTTTTGCGGCGGGTTGTCGTAGTGTTCAAACTCGCCGGCGGCCTGCTTTTCGTTGTAGGTCGAAATCTTGCGAACGTTGAGACGCTCGAAGACCTTCAGGCGACGCTCCATCTCGGACACGGCCCATTGCAGAGCGCTCGCGGCCTGCTTGGGCTCGGTCACCACGGGCACATAGAGATGCGGCAGGCCGTTATAGCCCGCAAGCTCGA
The DNA here is from genome assembly GCA_937950325.1 of uncultured Collinsella sp. Classification (GTDB taxonomy): domain Bacteria; phylum Actinomycetota; class Coriobacteriia; order Coriobacteriales; family Coriobacteriaceae; genus Collinsella. The sequence continues at coordinate 3,771 of CALFDJ010000029.1, read as the reverse complement.
CGCGCTTGGGGTCGACCATAATCAGGCGAACGTCCTCGGGAAGGGCGCGCATGAGCAAGGACGTGATGATGGAGTTGATCATGACCGACTTACCGGAGCCCGTGGTACCGGCGATCAGCAGGTGGGGCATCTTGGCGAGGTCGGCGACGACCGGCGTCCCCTCGGCATCGCGGCCGATGGCGAGCTCGAGCGGACCGCCCTTCACATAGGGCAGCACGTCGCCCAAGTTGACGTTCTGACGTTTGCGGTTGGGAATCTCGATACCCACCAGCGAGGTGCCGGGAATCGGCGCAAAGATACGCACCGACTGGGCAGCGAGCGAAAGCGCGATATCGTCCTCGAGGCTCGAGATCTTACTCACGCGCTCGCCCTCGCCAGGTTGCAGCTTAAAGGTCGTCACCGTGGGACCGGCGATCCAACCGACCACGCGGGCACTGCGGCCAAACTCAAGCAGCGTGGACTGCAACGACTCGGCAGTCTGCTCAAGCTCCTTGTCCGAAGACGCGGCGGAAGCAGATTGCGGGTTGGCATGCAGGATTTCGAGCGGCGGAAGCTTGAGGCCGTCCTCTTCTTCGCCCTCGTTATCTGCGGCGCCGCCGTCCGCTCCCCCATCGCTAGCCGCAGCCGATTCGACAGCACTCGAGGCAGGCGCATCGGCAACCTTGGGATGCTTCAAGAAGTCGGGAATCTGAGGTGCAGCCGAAACAGGATTCACGGCAAACGGCGGCTCGGACTCGTCGATTTTATCGGGGTCGTCTTCCATCGAAAGCTGGCCGGTTACCTGGTCGCGCTTTGCATGGCGACGCGGCAGCAAAGTTGTCTTAGCGGTCTCGATCGGAGCCTCATCATCCTCGTCATCACCCTCGGTAAGCTCAATCTCACTCTCGGACCAGGACGGATCGGGCTCACTTGTATTCAACTTGGGTGTGGCCTTGCCCTTCTTGACATGACGGCGCGGCATCAGCTTCGTCTTAGCGCGCTCGGCCTCCACGGCCTCGGACACGTCGACAAACGGGTCATCGTCCTCATCGTCATCGTCCAAAACCGGGTCCACATCGTTGCCCATAACCGTGGTCACGGCAGCATCGGAGCCCTTTTGACGAAGAATGCTCAAGTGCGGACGGGCAACGCCGGGCACCGACAGGGCTTCGTCGTCACCCCACGGGCTCGCGTTGACGTCGGCACGACGGCGCTCGGCAAAATCGGCCGCACGGTCGCGAGCAGAGCGCAGCACGCCACCCACAGAAAAGCCGATGATGACAAAACCAACGACGGCCAGACCCAACAGGACCACCATCGCGATAGGCTTACCCAGGGCATTCTGCAGCGCACTCGCAATAAACGCACCGATGTAGCCACCCGAAGCGGACAGATTTTGCGGCGTAAACATAAGGTCACACGAGTCGCTCGTACCCGGCACCATCAGCGAAAGAATAGAGACGACGGCGATAAAGACCAAGGCTCCGCCCGCGACCGAGCGAATGTTGAGCGGCGAGTCCTCACCTAAAAAGAGCGTGGCGGCAAACAGCAAAATGACGATCGGCAGCACGTAGGCGCCCAGGCCAAAGCCCAGGTGGTAGAAACCGGCAACCGCAGCCGTAACGGGTGCAGTCGCCGGCGAAATCACGGCAATGAAGGACGCAATCGCCAAAACGGCGATGACCACGCCGGCGATATCGCGGTTGGCCGAAGGCTCGACCAGGGGCTCGAAATCGTCGAAGTCGGCCTCATGGCCCTTATTGGCACGCAGATGGGAACCGGCACCCTTAGCAGATGCCGGTTGGTTGTTGGCTTTATTGCCTTTGGCGTTTTGTGCAGATCCGCGCGCCAAACTAAACCTCCATGACGACTGGGATGATCATCGGACGAGTGCGCGTACGGCTCCAGATAAAGTTGGAGAGCGAGTCGCGCACGGCCTTGCGAATGGCATCGGAACCGCTGCTCGTAAAGCTAAACTTGCCCTTCTCGATCGTCTTCATAATGGACGCGGAGGCATCCTCGGAGAACTGGTCGTCGATGGCAAACGAGACGCCGCGGCCCGAGAACTCGATGGCCTCAATCTTCTTGTGCTTGAGCGAGACGATAGCAACGGCCGTGACCATACCGTCGTTGGCGAGCTTCTGGCGATCGCGCAGGACGATGGGGTCGGTATCGCCGATACGCAGGCCGTCGACGTAGACGACACCGGACTCGACGGGCGTACCGCGCTTGACGATACCGCCGCGCATCTCGAGCGTATCGCCGTTATCGAGGATAAAGATGTGATCGTCCTTGATGCCCATCTTGCGGGCCAGCTGGGCATGGGCGCGCAGATGCACGGCCTCACCGTGAACCGGCATAAAGTACGTGGGCTTGGCCATGGCCATCAGGAGCTTGAGTTCCTCCTGGCTACCGTGACCGGAGACGTGGACGAGAGCGCGGTTCTTATCCCACACGTCGCAGCCGAGCTTGGCCAGGCTGTTGACGACCTGCTGGACGGCCTTCTCGTTGCCAGGAACGGGAGTTGCCGAGAGGATGACGGTATCGCCCTCGTGAATAGAGAGCGTCTTGTGCTCACCGTTGGCCATGCGGGACAAGGCCGACAGCGGCTCGCCCTGCGAACCGGTGCACATGACGACGATCTTGTCGTCGGGCAGGTTATCGATATCGAAGGCATCGATGATATCGGCATCGTCGATGTTGAGGTAGCCCAGCTCGCGCGCGACGCGGGTGTTCGTGAGCATGGAGCGACCGGTCACAACGACCTTACGGCCGCACTTGCGGGCGGCATCGCAGATCTGCTGCAGGCGATGGATATGGCTCGAGAACGACGCGACGAACACGCGACCCGGGGCGTTCTTGATGGCGTGCAGCAAGTTGGGACCAACCTCGGCCTCGGACTTGGTAAAGCCGGGAACCGTGGCATTGGTGGAGTCGGAAAGCAGCAGATCGATGCCCTGCTTGGCAAAGCGGCTGATAGCGGCATAGTCGGGCGTGACGCCGTCGATGGGCGTCTGGTCGAGCTTAAAGTCGCCGGTGTGCATAACGGTGCCCTGATTGGTGCGGATGAACACGCCCAGAGCGCCGGGGATGGAGTGCGTCATCGAGAAGAAGTCGAGCGAGATGCCGCCGAGGTTGACATGGCTGCCGCCCTTGACCTCGCGGAACTTGGGTGCGCGGATGCGGAACTCAGAAAGTTTGCCCTCGATAAAGCCAAGCGTCAGCTTGCTCGAAAAGATGGGCACCTTGTTGTTGAGGTCCTGCAGCAGGTACGGAAGCGAACCGGTGTGGTCCTCGTGGCCGTGGGTGACGACGATACCGCGGAGCTTCTCCTCGTTTTCAAGAACGTAGGTGTAGTCAGGAAGCACCAGGTCGATACCGGGCTGGGAGTCGTCGGGGAACATGAGGCCAGCGTCGACGAGCACCATGTCGTCGCCACACTCGAAGACCGTCATGTTCTTGCCGATGCCGTCAAGGCCACCGAGCGGGATGATCTTCAAAGGAGATGATTTTTTAGCTGCCATAGGTGAGTGTTGTTTCCTTTCTTCGAAACGGGTCTGAAACAACCGACGGGGCGCTTCTGGCAAACCGACCGCCGGGAACGTACAAACATGCATCACAGAGTCGATGCAATAACCCAAACATGATACCCATTTGCACAACAACAGACCACCCATGCATCAAAGCCCCATCTGAACTGGTCTATCCCGCCGGTCTGGGGCCATCGGGGCCGGGGCGGGTTAAGTTTGCTGCTCTACAGTCCTGCGCAAGACGGAAAGCACATTAAGTGCT
>CALFDJ010000028.1 GCA_937950325.1 uncultured Collinsella sp. | reverse complement strand
CCCTACCGGGAGTAGCCCCGACGGTTGACAAAACTATAGGAACACCCAATGACTAGGTGAATAGCAAAAGCCCCGCAGCCGGAGCGGACTGCGGGGCTCAGGAAGAGAGGCTAGTTTGTGGGCGCTTTGCCTGGCGCCCACGAGAGAGGCAACAGAGTAGAGACTACTCGTGGATGCGGGTACCGGAGAGGCCGGCCATGGTCTCGGCGGCCTTGTCCAGAGCGCCGATGATGCAGGTGCGGCCCTTGCGGGAACGGGCGAACTTGATGGCAGCGCGGACCTTGGGCTCCATGGAACCCTTGCCGAACTGGCCCTCGTCGGCCAGGCGCTCGGCCTCGTCGGCGGTGAGGTCCTCGAGCTCCTCCTGGTTGGGCTTGCCGAAGTTGATGGCGACATGCTCAACGGCGGTCAGCAGGAACAGAACGTCGGCGTCGCAGTCCTCGGCCAGCAGCTCGCCGCCCAGGTCCTTGTCGATGACGGCGGGAACGCCCTTGTAGCAGCCCTTGTTCTCGTAGTCGCGGACGACGGGGATGCCGCCGCCACCGCAGGCGATGACGATGAACTCGTTGTCGAGCAGGTTGAGGATGGAGTCAGCCTCGACGATCTTCTTGGGATCGGGGGAAGCGACGACGCGACGCCAGCCGCGGCCGGAATCCTCGACGAAGACCTTGGAGGGATCCTCGGCCATGAACTCCTTGGCCTGCTCCTCGGTGTAGAAGGGGCCGATCGGCTTGGTCGGGTTCTTGAACGCGGGATCGTCGGGGTCGCACTCGATCTGGGTGACGACGGTGGCGGCGTGCCAGCGCTTATAGCGCTTGTGCATCTCGCGGCCGATGCCCTGCTGCAGGTGATAACCGATGTAGCCCTGGGACATGGCGCCGCACTCGGGCAGCGGCATCTCGGGGGTGCCGATGGCATCGTGGGCGGCGGCGAAGGCGTTCTGGATCATGCCGACCTGCGGGCCGTTGCCGTGGGTGATGATGATCTCGTTGCCCTGCTCGATGAGACCGAGGAGAGCGTGGGCGGTGTTGCTCACGGCCTCGATCTGCTCGACGGGGTTGTTGCCGAGGGCGTTGCCGCCAAGGGCGACGACAATACGATCGGGCTTGCCAAGAGGCTTAGACATTGCTGGAATCCTTTCTGTAAAAGGCCTACAACCCATTAATAACCCGCGTCCGTGCGATACGCGAGTTTATTAAGGTTTATATTCTCTTTATCGCTCATTTTATTCATTTTGAAAATAGCGGAACGGTGAACGGTCGTTTTTGTCCGCTCAGCGTACAGAACACCAGCTCAGACATATTTACGTAATTTACGTGCGACTTTATTTAAATGAAGCGAGGATTATGTCGGATTATGCAAACTACATCTCTGCTAAACACAAAACGGACAGCGCAATATCTTACTCGCGCTATACGAGATTCTATGCACTTATAAGTCGAGTATGCACCCCTGCAAAAACAAGGGGCTTTTCATCCAGCAAAAGGAATAAAGAAGCGCTCCGAAAAGGCGGCAACAGCCAAGTCCCCCATCCATCCCCAAAGTGGCGCGAGGTTTCGCGGCAAAGCCGCGAAACAGCGAAAGGGACGGAATACCCGGCCAACTACGTCCTTCATCCGCCCACACAATCCAAGGACGTAGTCGTAGCAGGATCTGAGGGCTAACCTTCGCGGACACTCCGCAGGACGAAAGAACCCCCGCCGCACGTAATGCGCAGCAGGGGTTCTTTCATGTCCGAGGACGTCCGCGAAGGTTAGCCCTCAGGTCCTGCGGTGGGAGACTTAGGCCTCGTTGTACACCGTCTTGAGCTTCAGCAGGTGCTGATAGCGGTCCATAGCGGCCTGCTCGTTCTCCTTGAAGAGCTCCTCGGCGCGCTCGGGGAAGGAACGCGTCAGCGAAGCGTAACGGGCCTCGTTCATCAGGAACTCCTGATAACCGCCCGCGGGCTCCTTGGAATCGAGCGAGAACTTCTTGCCGGCAGCAGCCTCGGGGTTGAAGCGGAAGAGGTTCCAGTAACCGCACTCGACAGCCTTCTTCATCTCGGCCTGGCAGTTCTGCATGCCACCCTTCTTGATGGAGTGCATCTCGCAGGGGCTGTAGCCGATGATGAGAGACGGGCCGTCGTAGGCCTCGGCCTCGTGAATGGCCTTGAGGGTCTGAGCCGGGTTGGCGCCCATGGCGACCTGCGCCACGTAAACGTAGCCGTAGCTCATGGCGATCTCGGCCAGGGACTTCTTCTTGGTCACCTTACCGGCAGCGGCGAACTGAGCGACCTGGCCCAGGTTCGAGGCCTTGGAGGCCTGACCACCGGTGTTGGAGTAGACCTCGGTGTCGAAGACGAAGACGTTGACGTTGTGGCCGGAAGCCAGGACGTGGTCCAGGCCGCCGAAGCCGATGTCGTAGGCCCAGCCGTCGCCGCCGAAGATCCAGAAGGACTTCTTGGTGAGGTAAGCCTTGTCGGCGAGGATCGCCCTGGAAGCGTCGCAGCCGCACTTCTCGAGCTCGGCAACGTAAGCAGCGGCAGCGGTCTTGGAGGCCTCGGCGTCGTTGACGGAGTCAATCCAAGCCTGGCCGGCGGCCTTGAGCTCATCGGACGGACCATCAGCAGCGATGATGTCCTGGGTAGCGGCGATCAGCTTGTGCTGAACGGCCTCATAGCCAACGGCCATGCCCAGACCGTGCTCGGCATTGTCCTCGAACAGGGAGTTGTTCCACGCCGGGCCGTGACCGTCCTTGTCCTTGCAGTAAGGAGCGGTGGCAGCGGGGTTGCCCCAAATGGAGGAGCAGCCGGTGGCGTTGGAAATGAACATGCGGTCGCCAGCGACCTGGGTCACCAGACGTGCATAGGCGGTCTCGGCGCAGCCGGCGCAGGAACCCGAGAACTCCAGGTAGGGCTGCTTAAACTGGCTACCCTTGACGTTGGCCGCGATGAGCTCCTTCTTCTCGGAGACGTTCTCGACCATGTAGTCCCAAACGGGCTGCTGGTCCATCTCCTGCTCGGTGGGAACCATCTCGAGGGCGCCCTTGGGGCAAACCTTGACGCAGTTGGTGCAACCCATGCAGTCGAGCGGGGACACGGCCATGGTGAACTTCATGCCCTTGGCCTTGGGGCCCATGGCGTCAAGCGTGCGGGTAGCCTCGGGCGCGGCGGCAGCCTCGTCCTCGGTCATCGCGAACGGACGGATGGTGGCATGCGGGCACACGTAGGCGCACTGGTTGCACTGGATGCACTTGGTCTCGTCCCAGTGGGGAACGACCACGGCGACGCCGCGCTTCTCGTATGCGGAGGCGCCCAGCTCAAACTGGCCGTCGGCGCAATCGACGAAGGCGGAAACAGGCAGGCTGTCGCCGTCCATGCGATCGATGGGCTCGAGCAGGTTCTTGACCTGCTGGGCGATAGCGGACTTGGTCTCCTCGGAGAGCTCGACGGGAGCGGCATCCTCGGCGGTAGCCCAGTCGGCCGGAACCTCGAACTTACGGAAGGCGGTAGCGCCGGCATCGATGGCCTTGTGGTTGGCGTCGACGATAGCCTGGCCCTTCTTCATGTAGGACTTGGTGGCCGCGTCCTTCATGTACTGCAGGGCGTCCTCGGCGGGCAGGACCTTGGCCAGCGCGAAGAAGGCGGACTGGAGCACCGTGTTGGTGCGCTTGCCCATGCCGACCTTGGCGGCCAGGTCGATAGCGTCAATCAGGTAAACGTTGACGTTGTTGTTCGCGATGTAGCGCTTGGCCACGGCGGGCATGTGCTCGGCGAACTCCTCGTCGCTCCACTGGCAGTTGACCAGGAAGGTGCCGCCCGGCTTGACGTCGCGGACCATCTTGAAGCCCTTAACGATGTAGCTGGGGTTATGGCAGGCGACAAAGTCGGCCTTGGTCACGTAGTACGGCGAGCGAATCGGGGAATCACCAAAGCGCAGGTGCGAGACGGTGACGCCGCCGGTCTTCTTGGAGTCGTACTGGAAGTAGGCCTGAACGTACTTGTCGGTGTGGTCGCCGATGATCTTGATCGAGTTCTTGTTGGCGCCGACGGTACCGTCGCCACCCAGACCCCAGAACTTGCACTCGATGGTGCCGGGGGCTGCGGTGTTGGGCGCATCCTCGGCCTCGGGCAGGCTCAGGTTGGTCACGTCATCGACGATGCCGATGGTGAACTCGCGCTTGGGCTCGTCCTTCTTAAGCTCCTCGAAGACAGCGAACGCGGACGCGGGAGGCGTGTCCTTGCTGCCCAGGCCGTAACGGCCGCCGACGACCTTGATGCCCGTCTTGCCGGCCTCGTAGAGAGCGGAGACGACGTCCTGGTAGAGCGGCTCGCCGATGGAACCCGGCTCCTTGGTGCGGTCCATAACGGCGATCTTCTTGACGGTCTCGGGGAGAACGTCGACAAAGTGCTTGATGGAGAACGGACGGAACAGGCGAACCTTGACCAGGCCGACCTTCTCGCCGTGAGCGTTGAGGTAGTCGATGACTTCCTCGAGCACGTCGCAGAAGGAGCCCATGCACACGACGACGCGGTCGGCATCGGGAGCGCCGTAGTAGTTGAACAGGCCGTAATCGGTGCCGAGCTTCTCGTTGATCTTCTTCATGTAGCCCTCGACGACGGCGGGAAGCTCGTCGTAGACCTTGTTGCAGACCTCACGGTTCTGGAAGAAGATATCGCCGTTCTCGTGGCTGCCGCGGGTGTGCGGGTGCTCAGGGTTGAGCGCGTGGTCGCGGAAAGCCTGGACGGCGTCCATGTCGCACATCTCGGCCAGATCCTTGTAGTCCCACATGGCGACCTTCTGGATCTCGTGGCTGGTGCGGAAGCCGTCGAAGAAGTTAAGGAACGGGGTCTTGCCCTCGATGGCGGCAAGGTGAGCCACCGGCGAGAGGTCCATGACCTCCTGGACGTTGCCCTCGGCGAGCATGGCGAAGCCGGTCTGGCGACAGGCCATGACGTCGGAGTGATCACCGAAGATGTTCAGGGCGTGGGAAGCGACGCAACGCGCGGAGACGTGGAAGACGCCCGGGAGCTGCTCGCCCGCGATCTTGTACATGTTCGGGATCATCAGGAGCAGACCCTGAGAAGCCGTGTAGGTGGTGGTCAGAGCACCGGCGCCCAGCGAACCGTGAACGGTACCGGCTGCACCTGCCTCGGACTCCATCTCGACAACCTTGACCGGGGTGCCGAAGATGTTCTTGCGACCCTGGGCCGCCCACTGGTCGACATGGTCGGCCATCGGGCTGGACGGCGTAATGGGATAGATTCCCGCTACCTCGGTGTACGCATACGAAACATATGCGGCCGCCTCGTTGCCGTCCATAGACTTAAACTTACGCGCCATATACCCCTCTCCTCTCATATAGGTATACAGGCCCCGGCGATCGCCGGGATGTTGGCGTGATGGGATTTACGCTGTTGCTTCCAATCATCTGGCAGGCAGGCTCAGCAGCAGGTACGTGGCGTGGAGAGAAGACATGCCGAGGCGAGGGGCAGCTGATGCGCCCCACAGACCCGACCGCCCGTCTTGCACATGACCGAGCGCCGCAAAGGCCGCATGCCGGATGCTCCCGGGCACGCCCCGGCGATGGGAAGCGCCCGCAACGGAAATCCGCATGCGGGCTTATTGTACCCCGCCGTTAAGTGTAATTTCGACAAATATAGGCGGGCGGTAAAGGTTTACCTCGGGTGACCGCCAAAAGCCAGAATGGTCCCTCCATCCCCGGACAACTGGCTCTGACGCGCCAAGGAGTGTCCCCAAGTACCGGCAGGAAAGGAACGTCCCTAACTGCCGGCTAGAGGGCGCCGAGCAGGATGGCGTAGGTGGTGGATTCGCCGAGTTTGAGCTCGTCGCCGAGGTTGAGCTGGGCGGAGCGGCCGGGCTCTACTTGAATACACACACTCGTGGCCCCGTTTACCACCACGGTGCCGTTAGTGGACGACAGGTCCTCGACAAACCATGCGCCAGACTCGTCGCACCAGATATGGGCATGGCGGGCCGAGACGTCGTCGCCGACGTCGGTGATGCCGCCCTCCCCCGTTGCCAGCGCGCCGATCTCAACGCCTTCCTCACTCGGCTGAATCCAGCGCGGGACGCTCACCACGTAGCCGTTTTGCACGCACAGCAGTCCCAGCGGATGCGCCGGCGCGACCTCGTGCTCGCCCGCGACCGAAGATGTGCTCAGCGAGCGCGGCGTCGACGTGTCGCCGCCACGGGTCGCATGAGCACGGCGGCTCGCCCGACTTGGAACTAAGGCGGGCGTGAGAGCAAACGGCATAGGGAACGAATCTTGCGGATGTACTCCTCGACGTCAGGCAGGTAAGCCCCACGAAGTCACCGGGGAGGCCCAAGCGGCCCGGCACCACTTCCAGATTCTGACCAGGGCGAGTCGTTCGCCGGTGGCTGAAGGCTCGCTCCCACCCAAAAGGGGAGATTCGCGTTGTTCCCCAATCGCTCTCGCATCTTTCATTTTGTTCGAGGTGGGCTATAAAAACTTTCCTGGTGAAAGGCGGCGATTGGTTTCCTTTCTTTCTAGAGGAGCGCGCCTGTAATCTGTTTTCATCCTAAATCAAGTTAAGATCGGACCTTCCAGAGGCAAGTCGACTCAAACTGCGGGGCTCCATGTTGGAATAAAGAGCGCTGTCGAAGTGCCAACAACACAAAGCTTGCCAGTCTCAAATAGAACCTTTTGGGAGTCCGATTGGGCCGCACACCGAATCCCCGCTGGTGGTTTTTTATAGCTGCGCAACAATAAACAAGGTTAGTGCCAGTCCAGCATGAAATTGAGGAACGTATGCATTTTTTCTCAGTACGTGATCGTCGTTACTGCTTCGATGAGGTCACTCGCAATTGCTTTCAGGTTGACCAAGCATCAGAAGATGCGCTTCGCATATTTGAAGCATCGGGAAGAACGGCCAACTCGAAGTTGCTGACAAAGTCACTTGCTGCAAAAGGCTACGACCAAACGACCATAGCAGAACTTGAAGACGACATTGATGAGTTTCAACGATTGTCTGAGCGGACTTTCTTAACAAAAGACACGCCTCGAAAACTTAGATCCATCGAACTCCACGTTTCACATGCATGCAACCTTGGTTGTAGTTACTGTTTTGCCGGTAAAGGAGATTATGGAACGTCTCCTCTGCTGATGACAGACGAGATAGCCTTCAAGGCGGTCGACTACCTCGTCGCAAGTTCATCGGAAAACGAAACGCTTGCGATCGTCTTTTTTGGTGGGGAACCCATGATTAACGAGCCGCTGATATGGAAAACGGTCGACTATTCAAAAAGAATATACCCCAATAGAAACTTTACCTATTCTATTACGACCAACGGAACGCTTTTGAATGACACTGCTGTGAATTCTTTCAAGGAGCACGGGTTTTCTGTTCTGATTAGTCTCGATGGTACAGGATGCAAGCACGATGCATCGCGCCCGTACAAGACGGGAGGCGGCTCTTTCTCCGATATCGACAAAAACGTTCGTCGTTTTTCCGAGTCGTTCCCCTTCGGCGCAAGAGCGACCTTAACAAATAATAACTGTAACCTTGTTGAAGACTATCTTCAGTTTAAAGAGATGGGCTTCAGAAGGATTTACTTCTCGCCCGTGAGCTCATTCGATGAGAATATCAAACTCGACGAACACTCATTAAACAAAATCAGGGCGGGCCTAATAGATTTGGCGGATCAATATCTCAAACAGATTGATCAAGGGGAAAAGCCCTTGTTTAGAACATTGAAAACTGCAGTTGATTTGATTATGAGCAACAGGATCGCCTTTGTCGGATGCGGGGCTGGCAGGCGTTTTATTTCCGTGACTCCCGAAGGGGACGTATACCCCTGTCACAGGTTTGTCGGGATGATGCGATTCAAAATGGGCAACATCGTCACCGGAATTGACGAAACTAGGTATATTGAAAACTGGAGTCAGGGTGTCGAAAAAAGAATTGACTGTACGGACTGTTGGGCTCGGTCTTTCTGTGGTGGGGGCTGTAGCTGGGAGGCTGCAGACGAGCACGGCTACTTGCCCAAGAGTCTACACCCTGCATCATGTGAATATAGAAAAATGTGCTACGAGATGGCTTTTGACCTTATTTCCCGCCACTCATCTTCGCAGGAGAAAAATCAACGAGAAGCTACTGTATCGGAATAAGCGGTTCAGCGCATTGCTGTCACCATTGTGGAGGTGTTCGTTCTTCTGATTACCGTCTGCGAAGCTTATTGCTACGTTCGCCGAAACCATTCTAGAAATATGGTGAACTAGACATCTTGGTTTGTTATACACAATATTGAGGTTTTTCTGCACTCAAAGGGAGGTAGTCGTGAAGCATATTCATCCGATTAATCCAGGAAGTGGCGACGAGGCAGGCGTGAAGCCGATGTCTTTTGACTGCCTCTTGGGCATTACTGACATCTGTACTGTTTATGATAAAGCAGATGGCTGTGGTGCATACGATTACTGCGACTATGACATGGATGGCGGCAGCATCTGCGTTGTAGATCACTGTGGCATTGATCAAACGTAGTCTCTAATTGGATTAAGGTGAGGAGCTGTTATGAAGCATATCCATCCTGTTGGTTCAAATGAACATCCTCCCGTTGAGCCTTGTTGTCTTGGAGTTGATATATGCAATTTTTACGACATCGCCGAGTGCCCTGTTGCGGATTGGTGCTATGTCGATAAAGAATCAAGCTGTGTTTTGCCAGCAGATTGGTGCGATCCAGTTGACGAGTAGTTTTGTGGCTAGGAACTATTTGGTCCAATTCAGAATAAGATGGGAACAAATACCAAAATCTCGTGTCTGGGAGGAGTTATGCCACTATTGCAAGGTCTCGTTGGATTAGCCTTTATACTTGCGTTATATCTGGCACCTTTTTTAATTCTATTCTTCATTATCCGACTCTTTCTTCGGAGAAAATAGGAGTGTCACGCAAACATTAGCGTAGCTTTCTTCCAATATGAGCCGAGCATTGGCAAGTGGAATAAGAAGCCCGACCGTTCGCCACATGAAAGTGATCGGACGGGCTTCTCTATTTAACCCGGGCCGCCACCCATAGCGGCTTTCCAAGCGTATTCTCAGTGCAAAGCAATCGTCAGTTTAATCCTATGCGCTGATACCGCATTTCATTTGTTCGGCTCGAATTCTACGGCCTGGCAACCCTCGCACTCTCCGGCAAATGGATTGAACGCGAAGGCAGAGATGATGTGTGCGTGGACATCGAGGCTGCTGTAGGCAACATACTGGGACATGGACCCCCGCTGCGCGTGGATGCGGCCCGGCATATTCATTGCCGTCCAACCCCGTGTAGTTGCAGCAAAGGGTGGAACCTCAATGCTCAGCTCATGTTGTCCGTGGGACACGAGAATCGTAAGTACACTTTGGTGCGATTCTCACGCTGATACTGAGCCACCTGGAATAAGATACGTCGCGACAACACTTCGCTTCACCTCTGTCTCGACAAGATGACGTAGACTAAAGTTTCCTTTAGTAAGAGAACGAGAACTATATCTGAAAGCGTTGCGATGGCGTGAAGGCACCGAGTCCGAACCGCCTGAATGCTACGTGCATCTGCATCGCCTTTTTGTTATCTCTGCCAGTTGGGTAGCACTACACTTGTCATCATTTACCCTGGTACATGCTGCCTAAATCCACTACCCCTTCTACCGCGCCGACCATCTCGTCATCGTGAGAGACAACGATGATCAGCTGGCTTTGCTTGTTGCGCTTAACATAGGCCGCAAGCTCGGCGCGGCTTACAGCGTCTAACCCAGTCGTGGGCTCGTCGAGTACCAAAACTGACGACTTGCGTGAAATCGCCGACCATAAGTACACTCGGCGCAGCTCACCGCCCGAAAGCGCGGAGCAACGTTTCCCGAGCAACTCCTTCACGCTGTTTTCCAGCGAAAGTAGGCCATCTACACCCCGGTGATAGGAAGAAAAGGGCGTGCCGAAATACTCTAACAGCTCTTTCACCGTTTCGTCCGGCGCGAAGCACGACTGTGGGCAGCACGATATCTCTCTCGCACGTATGTAATCCAAGTCGCATTCTTCGATTGGCACACCGTTGTATTTTACTTTGCCTTTCGATGAGTATAGCCCGAGCATCAAGTAAAGAAGTGACGTCTTGCCTCTTCCGTTTTCCCCAACTATGCAATATGTACCAGGACCGGAAAACTTGAAAGAAAACCCGCCGAGGACCTCTCGGACAGATCCGTCTGGAAGGGCAACCGAGAATTCCAAATCAGATACCGAAATGTCATTTATTTCATCGAGTTTAGCTAAATCGGTCCGATTCCACCCCGATCTCTCCTTTTCTCTCGTCGCGATAGCCGTCCTATCCCATGATGCTTTGGCATCTTGATAGGATTTGAACAATGACATCATACTTTTCAAAGTCTTAAAGAGAACCGCGAAGTATGTACCGATGATAGTGTACTCGCCTATTGACATAGTTCCGTTAATGATTCGTACTCCGGAAACAACAAGTATCACCGCTTGAAACAACGCTGCGAAAAGACCATCGAGCGATGTCAGAGAATATGATAGCTTTCCGGAACGCAAAACTTTGGGAAAATAGCTCTTAAACCCAGCGTCGAGCGCTTGTTCGCTCTTGCCGTACGAAGATGTCAGTTGAATGTTGAGAATCTGATTAAGCTGCGATGCAATTGCGGCGTAAAAGGCGCTGTCCGCCTCTTTCTTCTCATACGTGACCCTATACAAAAGTTTCCTCAACCCGGTAATTACACAGAAATACACGATGGGGAGAATGATGGAAAACACCGCGAGAGTTGAATCAATTGACCATATGATAAGCAATACGATGGGAATGGCTACAATGGACAGCGGCGCACTGATAAAATTCGCCAAAACGAAGGATGAGACCACGCTGGAGTCGGAAATAATCCGTTGCGTTGTATAGGCTGGATCGATGGTCCGACTCACCAAGTAATCGTCTCTTTCAAAACGCAAGACGGCCTCCCTGAGAAGATCAAAGGAAAGTCTCGTGGTTATGCGAATGGAAAGTGTTCCTGCAAAATAAGTAAAGAGGGTGGAGAAAACTCCTATTGACGCAACCAGGAGCGCGAAGAGTACGGCGTCTCTTTCGCTGCGGTTACCGAGAAGAAAATCTAAGAATTTCCCGTTCACGTATGGCATGGCATAGGAGAGAGCGGTTCCAATCACCGTGATAGCAATGAAGACGAAAGCCCCTTTTGCTCTGATGAACCTCGAGAGAACGCATCGAATCAAGGAAGGCCCCAATCTACCCGCCACAAAACATCAATCACTGATACCTTACACCTCAACACAATTGGAGCGAAGATTTGCCAATGAGACTGCTTTAAGATTGCCTTGGGCCAATACGATCTCAAGCTCTTCCTACAAGAGAGTCGGAATCGGACATCTCCTCCGACGAACCTGGCAATCGGGCGGTTGAAATATCTTTTTCAACCGCCCGATTGCCACAATAGATTTGAGCATCCGCCCACAAACGTCCGCGTTTTACACCCATCAAATCCTTTGCCTTTTGTCGTCTAGACTAGAAAAATCGCTCGAAATAACGCAACCAGCCTGCTCGCTTGAAGAAACCTAAGCCCGTAACGTAGATGTGCAAACTTCCGAAACGCCTTGCGCGGCATAGTGCGTATAAACTTCGTCAACCGCCTCAGAAATATCTGAGTATCGCGCCGGGTCAAAAGCATACGATGTCGCAGCTATACCCTGCACCCATTCGGAACGCGGATTAATTGAATAGCCACACAGCATCATCATACATGCATCTAGACCTGATTTCCCAAGTATCCGACGTATTGTTGAGAGCATCGCGGGTCACCCCTGCACCATCGTCGTCACCCCTATTAGCAGTATTTACCGTTTTTCTCTAAATGCGTATCGCCACCCTTAAGAATACGAAGTGTTTTATCCAGACCCGATTGTCCTCCATCTCAAACGAAGGGATAAGGAATCTCATCCGGAATCGGCAGTAACGGAGGATTCACAACGACAAGCGAAAAACATGAGTCATCTCTCAGAGGGGAGTAAAGGCTCCCCTCAAGCACCCTAGTTTCGTCATCCAAAGAGTTGATGGCAGTGTTCTTCTTACAAAGGTCGACAACAAAAGGGTTGATTTCTACAGATGTTACATCCATGCCACAGTTGGTAAGTATCAGGCCCTGTATTCTGGGGCCAGAACACAAATCGAGAGCCTTCCGTGCGCTCTGCGGTGTAAGGCGCCAATCTCAGCAAATCTGTCCCACAATACTGCGCTGAAGAACAAGACGGAACCCCTGAGCCAAACTCCCCCATACCTTATTAAGGCTAAGACAGGCAAGTTCACGCACCCGGCATATTCCAGAATAACATCCTATTGTTTTAGATGCTCTACAAGCATGAACAGCCGCGAATCGGAAAGATCTTCTAGTTTCGCCCCGACTGACCGCCAAGGGCCAAAATGGCCCCTCCATCCCCGGGCGACTGGCTCTGGCGCGCCAAGGAGTGTCCCCAAGTGCCGGCAGAAAAGGAACGTCCATTACAGTCGAAATTGTCAGCCCGGGACCGTCTCGGGCTACGATTGA
>CALFDJ010000027.1 GCA_937950325.1 uncultured Collinsella sp. | reverse complement strand
AGCGTCTGTTCCGCCGCGGCGATGCCTGCCGTCTGATCAAGCGCTGCAACGACTTTGGCGCCGGCGGCGTCTCGGTCGCCGTGGGTGAACTTGCTGACGGCCTGTATGTCGACCTGGACACCGTGACCAAGAAGTACGACGGCCTGGATGGCACCGAGCTCGCCATTTCCGAGTCCCAGGAGCGCATGGCCTGCGCCGTCGCCGACGGTGACGTCGAGGAATTCATGGGCTACGCCGCCGAGGAGAACCTGGAAGCAACCGTCATCGCCGAGGTCACCGCCGAGCCGCGCATGCGCATGGCCTGGAACGGCGTCGCCATCGTCGATCTGTCCCGCGAGTTCCTCAACTCCAACGGCGCGCCCAAGCACCAGGTCGCCCACGTCTGTGCCCGCAGCGTGTGGCAGCCCAGCTGGGCCGGCACCACGCTTGCCGAGCGCATGACCTCGCTCGTCACCGATCTTAACGTCGCCTCCAACAAGGGCCTTTCCGAGCGCTTCGACTCCACCATCGGT
Source organism: uncultured Collinsella sp. (assembly GCA_937950325.1). Lineage (GTDB taxonomy): Bacteria > Actinomycetota > Coriobacteriia > Coriobacteriales > Coriobacteriaceae > Collinsella. The sequence goes on along the minus strand of CALFDJ010000027.1, from coordinate 39,498 downwards.
GCCGCGACCGTGCTCATGCCCTTTGGTGGCAAGACGCAGCTCACTCCGAGCTCTGCCATGGTCGCCAAGTTTCCCGTGGACGGCGAGACCACCACGGCGAGCGCTATGGCATGGGGCTTCAACCCCTATCTGATGGAGGCCGACCAGTTTGCGGGCGCCTACCTGTCCGTGGTCGAGTCCATCGCCAAGCTCGTGGCCGCCGGCTTTGAGCACAAGCGCGCCTATCTCTCCTTCCAGGAGTACTTCGAGCGTCTGCGCACCGAGGCCGAGCGTTGGGGCAAGCCCATGGCAGCCGTCCTGGGCGCCCTTATGGCCCAGGTCGACCTGGGTGCCGGCGCCATCGGCGGTAAGGATTCCATGAGCGGCTCGTTTGAGGACGAAGCCGGCGAGCTCAACGTTCCGCCGACCCTCATCAGCTTCGCCGTGGCCGTGGGCAAGGCGGCCCGCGCCGTCTCCCCCGAGTTCAAGGGCCTGACGCACCGCGTTGTCCGTATCGCCCCCGCCACCTATGGCGAGGACTACCGTCCCGGTGCCCAGCAGCTTCTCGCCGCATTTGACGCTGTCGAAGCGCTCACCGCCGCCGGCGACGCCCTGGCCGTCTCCACGCCCGGCTACGGCTGCGGCGCCGAGAGCCTCTTTAAGATGTGCGTCGGCAACCAGATCGGTATCGAGCTTGCCGAGGATGTGGACGTGGAGAGCCTCTTCACCCCGCTCTATGGCAGCTTTATCGTCGAGCTCGCCGAGGATGCCGAGCTGCCCGAGGTCGCCGACGACGTTGTCGTCGAGCCTCTGGGCACCACCGTTGAGGGCTATGTCATCGACACCGGCTCCGAGGTCATCGAGCTCTCCAAGCTCCAGGAGGCCTGGGAGAGCGGCATCGAGGGCGTCTTTGCCTACCGCAGCGCCGGCGAGACCCCCGAGGTCGAGGCCATCGACTTCCGTGCCAAGGATATCCACGTGTACGGCGGCGCCAAGATCGCCCGCCCGCGCGTGATCATCCCCGTGTTCCCCGGCAACAACTGCGAGTACGATAGTGCCCGCGCCTTCCGCGCCGCCGGCGCCGAGGCCGACACCTTCGTGATCAACAACCTCACGCCCGAGGCCGTCGCCGAGAGCACCCACGAACTTGCCCGCCGCATCCGTGCAAGCCAGATCGTCATGATCCCTGGCGGCTTCTCGGGCGGCGACGAGCCCGATGGCTCCGCCAAGTTCATCACGGCGTTCTTCCGCGCTCCCGAGGTTACCGAGGCAGTCCGCGACCTGCTCAAGGCCCGCGACGGCCTGATGCTGGGCATCTGCAACGGCTTCCAGGCCCTGGTCAAGCTCGGCCTGGTACCCTACGGCGACATCGTCGATGCCACGCCCGATGCGCCCACGCTGACGTTCAACACCATCGGTCGCCATCAGAGCCGCCTGGTGCGCACCCGCATCTCGTCCAACCTGTCCCCGTGGCTGTCGCAGTGCAGCCTCGACGACCCCTACACCGTCGCCATCAGCCACGGCGAGGGCCGCTTTGTCGCCAACGACGAGGTGCTCGCCCAGCTGATCGCCAACGGTCAGGTCGCCACGCAGTACGTGGGCGAAGACGGCAAGCCCAGCATGGATCTTTCCGTCAACCCCAACGGCTCCGCACTCGCCATCGAGGGCATCACGAGCCCCGACGGCCGCGTCCTGGGCAAGATGGGCCATGCCGAGCGTCGCGGCGACAACCTGTACCGCAACGTGCCCGAGCATGTCCCCGGCGACAAGTTCATGCCGATCTTTGAGAGCGGCGTAGCCTACTTCGCCTAAACCTTTCCCATCGGGTACAATCCCTTCGGGTAACAACACCCGCCACCGACACATCCGGTGGCGGGTTCTTTTTTGCTTCGCGCATGTAGGAAGGACATCATGGAAAGCCGCAAGCCGTATCTCGCCACCCTGCCCGGACTCATCCAGGGCTGTCTCGTCTGCTGTGCGCTCTGGGGGTCGGCTTTCCCCTGCATCAAGATCGGTTACGGACTCTTTGGCATCCCCGCTCACGATAGCGCCTCACAGCTGCTCTTTGCGGGCTTGCGCTTCACGCTTGCCGGCGCCCTGGTTATCGTTGGGATGAGTGCGGCCCAACGCCGCCCCCTCATTCCGCAGGCTTGTGACATCAAGCCCATCTTTGTCTTGTCGCTCTTCCAGACTATCGGGCAGTACTTCTTTTTCTACCTGGGACTCTCGCGCGCCAGCGCCATGTCGAGCTCCATCATCGAGGCCAGCGCCAACTTCCTAGCCATCCTCTTTGCCGCCCTGGCATTTCACACCGAGAGGCTCAATACGCCCAAGGTGCTTGGCTGTGTGCTGGGCTTTGCAGGCGTCGCGCTCGTCAACCTTTCGGGCGCGGATGGCACCTTTGGCTTCAGGCTCGATGGCGAGGGCTTTATCCTAGCCTCCACCGTCGCGGGTGCCCTTTCGACCTGCCTGATTGGCATCTTCTCGCGCGAGCACGACGGCGTCTTGCTTGCCGGGTGGCAGTTCTTGGTCGGCGGCCTTGTCCTCACCGCCATCGGCTTTTTGATGGGTGGCGCGCTCTCCCCCACGGCGATTGCCCCCGCCATCGCGCTCATCATCTACATGGCGCTTATCTCCGCGGTCGCCTACTCGCTGTGGTCGCGCCTGCTTGCCGTCAACCCCGTCAGCCGCGTCTCGGTCTTTGGGTTTATGAACCCCGTCTTTGGTGTGGTGCTGAGCGCGCTGCTGCTCGGCGAGGGCGCTGGCACGAGCCCCGTTACCGTCATCGTTGCCCTGCTGTTGGTCTGCGGCGGCATCATCATCGTCAACAAACCCAAAAAAGCCTAGCGAGTTCACCTTTTTAGAGAGGATGTTCGCAAACTTTAGCTTAATGGAGCACACTGGTTCTCGTTGATTTCGTACCGAGTCGCGGCGGCAGACGCCCGTCTCGCCGCACCGCGCCTGGGCATTATGGCCGGTGGCCCCCACAAACGTAAAAGGGGCGCACGACCATCGCAACGGTCGTGCGCCCCTTTTTCTAGCGAACCTTGATGCCGGATTTCTTTTTGGCGTCCTTGATGCGATAGAGCTCCGCATCGGCAGCGCGCAGAAGCTCTTGCCACGTGTTGATCCCATCGCCGTAGCGCGCGTAGCCGATAGACATTCGAAGCGAGTAGGGTGTCTCGGCGCGCGAGAGCTCGTTATTGATCGCCGAACACAGGCGGATAATGTCGTGCTCCGTCACCCCCTTCTGCAGTACGACGAACTCATCACCGCCATAGCGCGCAATAAAGCCGCCGGACGGCGAACAGACGTCCTTGAGTACTGCGGAAACAACCTGAAGAGCATGGTCACCCTCCACATGTCCATACTGATCGTTAATCTGCTTAAAGCCGTCGGCGTCCATCATGAGCAGATACACATCTTCGGCCTGATCCACATTTGAGAAGAGCGACAGCATATAGGTCTCAAAACGGTTGCGATTGTTGAGGCCAGTCAACGGGTCGGTCGAGATGAGCTGCTCCTGGCAGATGATATAGAGCAGCAACATGCTAATCATTATGCCGACACAAAGGCCAGGCACCGAGTATACGATCTGAAAGGTACCGCCCACCAGGGCCGGAATGGCGAAAAATGCTAAGGTTCGATAGATAGCCTTCGTCTGCAGGCTCTCGACCCTGCGAGATTGCACAAACGCATGCAGGGACGTATGTATAACGTAACAGTAGCTGACAATGGGCTGGATCATATAGGCAAAGCCGCGACGATACACGCCCTGCGAATCGATATAGAACAGGGCGTGCGTCCAGTAACTGGTAAAAGCCAGCACGACCACCAGAGCCGTAGGCAACGTTACAAGCACCACCCTATAGCGCGAGGTCACAAGGCGAGAACCCTGCATCGTCTCGGAATAGATAAACCAAATGAGACACGCGATGGCGAAGAGCGAAAACGAAACCGCGTTGGAAATCCAGTTGGCTGCAATGCCCAACGTGCCGTCCACACCATCCGAAAGCGTCCAGATCATATCGAATAATATGTACGCGGCAGAGGTGTAGCCAAGCATGCTAAACAAAAGCTGCTGGGTGCTCGAGAACAGGGAGCGACGGCTTCGTACGGCAAGCCCGATAAGAACAATCATGCATAGCAGGAATATCTCAATCTTGAGTGCCTTAACCACTAGACGCCCTCCCTTCAATATCCAAGTGGTCAGAATCGCCCGATTCGTGTCTGGGCAATAAACGCCCCTTTCTCCGCAGGGGTAAGGGGAATAATAGCAGAGCGCCCGAACATCACTGCAAAACAGTTTCTGTTCGGGCGCTCGGACGGCGCGAATTGCACGCCGGAATCAATTATCGGTAACGGCCGTTACTCGCCGTCGATGTCGGTCGCGACGGCCTCCTCGATGGCCTCGACACCGGCAGGCGACAGGTCCTCCTTGCCCTGGCAGAACTTCTTGTCGACCCAGCCGGTCAGAATCGGAGCCATGATTGCCGTGATGATAACGGCAGTGGCGATCTGCGCATACGCGGTGGGCGCAAGCTCGGCATAGCGCGGAGCGACCTCGGCGAGGGCGACCGGCGTGGTCATGGCCGTGCCGGCAATGGTGGAACATGCCACAGCCGCCTTACCATTGCCGCCACACAGGCGCTCGAAGGCAAAGGTAATGGGACCGACGATAAAGAGCGTGATGAGGCCCAGCAGGATGCCCGAAATGCCACCGGCGATGAAGCTCGAAAGGCTCATGGACGCACCGAGCTGAAAACCAATTACAGCGATCGCGGGATTGGCGCCGGGAACCAGCAGGTTCTTGATAAACGGGAACAAGTTGCCCAGGACCATGCCGATAACAAGCGGCAGGATGGATCCGATGATGGTGCCGACGGGGATGTTGGCGAGACCCGAAACACCAAGGATGATCATCGTGACGGCGGGGCCGGCCGTAAAGAACAGGATACCGACAGCGCCCTGCTCGGACTCATCGCCGAACTCGCCCATGATGCCCGTATAGAGCGCCATGTTGCAAAACGTAATGCCGCCGATGATGGAAACCGAGCTCAGGCCTAAAAAGTTATCGTTAAAGAAGTACGCGACGCCCAGACCCAGCGCGGCTGCCACTACAAGCTTAGGAATCAGCACGACGATGCCGGTCTTGATGGCGCCCGGCGTGGACTTAAAGCTGATGCCGGCGCCCACGAACAGCAAGATCGCGGCAACGATGGTGTTGGAGCCGCCGCGGCAGGCAGCCGTAAAGAAGCCGCCGACCTCAAAGACCTGCGGGCAGAAGGTATTGAGCAAAAGGCCGACGATCATCGGATAGATCATGATGTCGCCCGGGATGCGCGGTACCTTGAATTTCTTTTGCTCGCTGGCGGTCGCTTCCTGTGCCATGAAACCCCCATTTCCGCTGACGCAGAACAAAAGCCCACGTCACGCTTTGCTACAGTAAAGTTTGACCATGGTACCAGAAGAAGCAGACCGCCTCGGTGAGAAATTCGATTCGTTAGGCCGGGACGATAACGCGTCCTGCTCCTATACGAGGCTCAAAACGATATAGAACACGATGCCCGAAACGCAGCACCACAACATCGACTTTGTCTTGATTGCCACCGCCACGACGCCGGTGGCCGCAATCCAGGGAACCAAGGCAGGCCAGAGTCCCGCGTCGAACGCGCCGGGGTTCACCAAGTCGTTGGCGACCAGCGCGGCAAAGGCAGCGGGCGGGATATAGCCCAGGGCCTCGGTAATGCGGGGCGACAGGATCCGCCCGCGCAAGGCGAACGCCGGCGCGATGCGAAAGAACGCGATAGCAGCCCACGACGACAGCCACAGAACCAAGAACTCGTTAGCGGGCATCGCGGGCACCTCTTCCGTCAAATACAGTATCGCACGCCAGCGCAATGGCAATGCCGACCACGACGCTTGCCGGCACGGCAATATTCGCGAGGCCCAAGAACTTGCATACGGCGACGGACACCGCGCCCGAAACCGCCGCGACAACGTTACCGCGCGACAACCGCTGCGAAAAGAGCAGGCAGATAAAGAGCGAGGTGCAGACAAAGGCTGCAATGGCGGTGGGAACATCGACAACGGCGCCGACGATGGCGCCCATCGTACACGAAACGCCCCATGTTGCGATGAGGATCACGTTGAGCACAAAGGACTCGCGCGGGCCCCAATCCTCCCCTTCAACCAACTTGGCAAGCGAGATGCCATATGCCTCCTCGGTAAGTGTCGCGGCAACAGCCAGCGTCTGACGCTTCGAGGCACCCCTCAGATGCGGTGCGATCGATGCCGAGTAAAGCGCAAAACGCGAGGAGATGGCGGCAACGCTCGCGACGATCGATGCTGCAGGCACACCCGCCAGCCACAGGTTGCAGATCATAAACTGGCCGCTGCCCGTCACAAACGTACTGCTTAGAGCAAAGACCATCCAGGGCTCCATTCCCGTCTGCCCCATGATCATTCCGCACGGCGCGCCTATTGCCACATAGGTAAGCATCACTGGCCAGACGGTTCTAACGATTTTGAGCACCATACGTTTCTCATCCTGACAAGGTCTCCGAGCCGCATGTAGCGACACGGCAGAATCATCATCCGGCAGCAACCGAGTTCACCTACAATTGCCACCGGATCGAAAGACACAACTTTTTAGGAAGTCATTATGACAGTTATCGATCGAGACCGGGCGCGCGCGGCCTTCAAAAGCTACACCGATGCCTACGACGCCACCAACCCACGCATCGCGCTCAAAATCGAGCATACGTACCACGTGGCCGAGGCATGCGATGCCGTAGCGCGCGAGCAGGGCTGGTCGTCAGAAGATATTGACTTGGCATGGCTTTGCGGCCTGCTACACGATATGGGCCGCTTTGAGCAGCTGCGACGCTGGGACACCTTTAAGGACGCCGAGAGCATGAGCCATGCGGCGCTGGGCATCGAGGTCCTCTTTGGCGAGAATCCCGCCGATGCACCCGCCGTAACGAGCATCCGCGACTTTATCGATGACCCGGCAGAAGATGGGCTCATCCGAGCGAGCATTGCCTATCACAGCGATTTCCGCCTACCCGCGCAGCTCGACGTGCGCACGCGGAGCTTCTGCGATATCGTGCGCGATGGTGACAAGATCGACATTATGCGCACCATCGCCGACAGCACCGTCGACACTATCCTCAAGGTGGACGAGAAGACGTTTCTCGGCAGCCGTTTCTCGTCGCCGACACTTGCCGCCTTTGACGAGCACCGCTGCGTCGCACGCGATGAGCGCGATGAGCCCGCCGACTTCTTGGTGGGGCTTATCTGCTTTATGTTTGAGCTCGTCTATCCAGCAAGCCGCGCGCTGGCGCGCGAACAGGGCGATATCCACCGCCTGCTCGACGCGCCCTTTGGCATTACACGGCCCTTTACCGACCCCGCCACGCAGGCAACTTGGAGCCGCCTAAAGGACGAGATGCGCGACTGGCTGGCGCGCGCCTAGCGCTCAAGCTGGGCCAGCAGCTCCTCGACGACCTCGACGGCATCACCGACAACCTTGTACTGGGCAGCACCAAAAATGGGGGCATCCGGGTCCTCGTTGATGGCGATGATGCACTCCGTCCCACCGATGCCGGCAAGATGTTGGATGGCGCCCGAAACACCGATACTCACGAGAAGCCTGGGCGAAACCGATACGCCCGTCTGGCCAATCTGGTGGCGATACTCCAGCCAACCCGCCTCCACGACGGGACGCGTGCAACCAAGCTCGGCACCCAGGGCATCGGCGAGCCTTCGCATCAGCGGCAGGTTTTTCTTGGAACCAATGCCGCGACCCACCACGACAAGGCGCTCGGCATCGGCAATCGAAGCCTGCTGCCCCCACTCCTCGGCGGGAATCGAGATCTCGACACGGGCCTTAACGTCTTCCGCAAGCATCACCTGGGTGATCGCGCCGGAACGGCCGTAGTCGAAGTCGGGCGCCTTAAAGATGCCGGGACGAACCGTTGCCATCTGCGGACGGTGGTTGGGGCAAATGATGGTGGCCATCAAGTTGCCGCCAAACGCCGGGCGCGTCTGCTGCAGTAGGCCCGACTCCGCATCCATCGAAAGCACGGTGCAGTCGGCCGTAAGACCCGTCTGCAAACGCACGGCAACGCCAGGTGCCAGTTCGCGACCAAAAGCGGTCGCACCATATAGGATGGCCTCGGGTTTGCGTTCGGCTACCAAATCGCAGATCAAGCGGGCGTAGACCTCCGCATCGTTTTGGCGCAGACGCTCGTCGCGACAGGCCAGGACTTCGTCGGCGCCCGCGCAAACCAGATGCTTCAGGTCCCCAAGCGAGCCCTCGGGGCTTATGCCGACCAGTGCCACCAGACGGCAGCCGCGAGCATCGGCAAGCTCGCGCCCCTTGCCCATGAGATCGTAGGCCACGGGAGCCACGGCATCGTGCTCGTCAGTCTGCACGAAGACCCAAATGTCTCGATATGCATCAAGGTCCACCGTACCAGCGGCCTCGTCACGCTCGATCGAGATAGCGTTGACGGGGCAGGCGTCGACGCACCCACCGCATAGGATGCAGCCGTCGGTTACGCGGGCGCATCGGCTGGGTCGCTCGCCTTCCACTACGATGCCGCCCGAGGCACAGGCGCGAACGCAGCGACCGCAGCCGATACAGGCTTCGCTATCGATAATCAGTCCGCCCATCTATGCCATCCCCTCGATAATCTTGGCAAGCTTTGCCGCCTGCTCGGACGCCGTCCCCTCAACGGTCTCGCACGTTTGGTCACGGTCGGGCACAAACGAGCGCACGACCTGTGTCGGCGACCCGGCAAGGCCGCAACGCGCGGGGTCGGCGTTCACGTCGGCGGCACTGACCACGCGCACGTCCGCCTCCTCCGCCGCGCGAATACCGGCAATACTCGGCATACGCAACTGGCCAATCTCCTTGGCAGTCGTCATCGCGCACGGCATCTCAAGGTACACCGTCTCCTCGCCGGCATCGCATCCGTGAACGAGCGCCAGCGAGTCACACGTCGTAAAGCCCGCGCTTTGCACGCAGCTCACGTCGGTCACGCAGGGAATCTCAAAGGCACCGGCAAGCTCGGGACCAATCTGGGCCGTATCGCCATCCACCGCCATCTTGCCGCAGATGAGCAGGTCGAAGTCCTCGTCGAGCGCCTCGATGCCGCACTTGAGGGCGTAGGTGGTCGCCAGGGTATCGGCACCTGCAAAGGCGCGATCGGTCAGCAGCAGCGCGTCGTCGGCACCGCGGGCGATGCAGTCGCGCAGCAGCGACTCGGTCGCGGGGATGCCCATCGACACCACCGTTACGCGCACGTCCATGCCAAAGCCGATAAAGTCGTCCTTCAGCGCCAGCGCGCATTCCAAAGCGCTCGCATCAAAGGGATTAATGACCGCCTGCTTGCCATCGCGCACGATGGTATTGGTCTTGGGGTCCATCTTGACCTCGGTGCTGCCCGGCACGGCCTTGACGCACACCACCATATGGAAATCGCTCATCTTCACGCGCCCCCTTTCTGGACAAGCTCATCCAAGAGCTTCTCCGAAAACAGGTTGCCGCGACCCAGCTGCCCGTCGGGATCGAGCTGGAGCTTGAGCCGCGCCGACTCGACCATGGCCTCGTGACCGTACATCGTCTCTAAGAAGCCCGCCTTGATCTTGCCGACGCCGTGCTCGGCAGAAACGGCACCGCCCATAGCCGTTACCTCCGCAGCCCACTGGGCAAACAGCTCGCCACCGCGACGGTAGTCCTGCGCATCGCGCGGCAGGATGTTCACATGCAGATGGTTGTTACCGATGTGCCCCCAGGCAGCAGATTCAAGCCCGCTTTCGGCCAGTGTGCGGCGATAGAGGACCACGACATCGGCAAGGCGTGCATTGGGCACCGACATGTCCGAACCCAGTTTGGTGATGGTGGGATCCGTGCGGCGACGCTCGTCGATAAGCATATTGACGCTCTCGGGGACCGCATGGCGGAAGAACCGCTGGCACTCGCGATCAACCTCGGTGCGCGCGACCCATGTCGCATCGTCGCGGCCACCCGCAAACTCGAGCACCCATCCCAGGTGGTACAGTTCCTCGGTCGCCTGGGCCTCGTCATCGCAGTCGAGCTCCACGTAGACACAGACCTTGGCCTCTTTGTCGAGCGCCGGCAGCGAGGCAAACGCCGTCGACTGCTCGCGCTGGCGACGTAGAATATCCAGGGCGCCAGCGTCGAAGTACTCGATGGCAGCCGCATGGGACAGGACGGGACGCACGGAATCGGTGAAGGACACGGCCTTGTCTTCGCTGTCAAAGAAACAGCTCACGCCCCAAACGACCGCAGGCGCCGCCTGCAGGGCAATCTCGAGCTCGGTGATGACGCCGATTGTGCCACACGCACCGATAAACAATTCGATGGCATCCATATCGTCAGCAACGAAATAGCCCGAAGCATTTTTGGTCTTGGGCATGGTGTAGTCGGGAAGGTCAAGCTCGAGTGCACGGCCCACTGCCGTCACGAGCGACAGGTGGCGGCCCCGGGCAAAAGCCTCGCCGCGCTGAAGCTCAAGCAAATCGCCATCAGCCAGCGCGACGTGGAGCCCCGTGATATGCGGGCGCATGGGGCCGTAGGCGTAGCTGCGGGCACCGGAGGCGTTACATGCCGCCATGCCGCCCAGACAGGCAGACGCCTCGGTGGGATCGGTGGGAAAGAACTGCTCGGGGGCCTCTTGAAACTCATCGTAGGCCTTAAGCGATGCCTGGTCCCAACCAGCGGTCGGCAGCACCTTCTTGCTCAGCTGCTTGCGCAGCTCCGAGAGCACAACGCCCGGCTCCACGCGCAGCAAAAATTGGCCTTGTTCATCGCGGCGAAGGCCCAAGTAGCGATTCATACGGGAAGTATTGAGGATATGCCCGCCGTGGGGCACGGCACCGGCGGCAAGGCCGGTTCGGGCGCCCTGAACCGTTACCGGGACACGCTCGGCATGGAGCTTTTCCAAAATGGCACGGACCTCGTCTTCCGTTGTCGGAAACGAGATGCTCGATGCTTCGCCCGATGCGCGAGATTCATCGCGGCCATACTCTTCGAACTCGTCGGTGAAGGGTTTGATGGTTACAGACACGCGAACTCCCCCTTTAGCTAACTACAGTGTTTGCAGGGAGATGTTACCGCATCGTTTCGTCGACGTGTTCGAGACCGTCTCCATAATTGGCGATTTTTACGTTCGTGCAATTCGGCGAGCGGCTGGATTTCCTCGGCAGACGATGCTTTTAACACATATGGCCCCGCCGTCACTGACCGCGCGATTGCCGCTCGAAAAAAGTTGGAGTATTTTTTGCCGCCTTTTACCTGCGGAGACGCCAATCCGTCAAGCATTTGGTCAGCAATTGGTCAAGTAACGGCTGATACGGTCGGCATCGACAGCCAAAACCGACAGAAGTTTTGGCCCCAGAAGCAGGGAGGTTCCCATGGCATATTACTGGCCCCAGTACGGCATCGCCATCGAAGTCGACGACGATCCCCATCTCCTGCCTTTCGACGAAGAGGCATTCCCCGATACGACGGTCTACCACGTTACCACCGATGTGATCTGCGACCCCGAGTCGTTCTCGGCGCTCGCCCACCGCATCGCGCATATCCACGACATCGAGCTCCCTCCCGACTTCGACGAGCTTGTCTACTCACGCCGCCTGATGCTTCACATGCTCTTTGGAGCGAACCCGTCCACCTTTGCGCGCATCTATACCGCCAAGGATGCCGCATGAGCGCGAAGAAGCCACCCCACTTTGCAGGCCTAGGTCGTCGCAAGAAGCTCATCGTTGCCTGCTTGGCCATCGTCTGCGCCCTTGTCGCCGTAGGACTATACGCTTGGCAGTCGCAGCCCGTACCCGAGGCGGGCGCTTCGGTTACGACGGCCGAGGACAAAACGCGTCAGGAAATCCAAGATGAGCTCGACGCCATAGTCCGCGACAACATGATGACGATTTCGGTCGCACCGGTCGCTCAGCTGCAGGAGGACGGCAAGCTGCGCGTCAACGTGCAAAACGTCCAAGACAATAAATTTCCCCAGCGATTCCGCGTCATCCAAAACGACGAGACCATGTACGAATCCGGTGTGGTCGAGACCGGCAAGACAATCGAGACGTGCCCCGCCGGCGACATCAAAGAAGGCGAGGCGTACATCGAGATCCAGGCACTCGATGCCAAGACCCTCGACAGCCACGGCAATCCGACACGTGTCAAGGTACGGGTTGAGCAAGCCGAGAACTAGCTTTCCGGCCGACGCGGCACCGCACGCAATTCACCAGCATTCGTCCAATCATCGCGGGGACAGCCCGCGGCGAATAGAAAGGAACGACCATGAACATCACCAGGAACATGAACGGAGCCAGAGCGCTCGTCGTGGGCGCAGGGCTCGCGCTCGCACTCGCAATGGGCGCCGCCCCGACGCCAGCTATGGCAGCCGGGCGCGTTGGGACCACGAAGGTAATGGTCAGGACCGAGATCGACAACGTTGAGTTCAAAGTTCCGACGGTTATTCCCTTCGTCGCCAAGGCCGACGGCACGCTTCAGGGCCCCTCAGAAGACGCGACCACCATCGACAATCATTCGGCCTACGGCATCCATGTCACCAACATGAAGATCGACGCCATGAACACCTGGACCATTGCCGCCGACGCCAAGGCCGGAACCGCACGGAACTCCATCGACTTTAAGGTCGGCCCCGACGGCGCACTCCAGAACGCCAGCGCCGCAATGCAGGAGACGGGCCTCGATCTTTCCAAGAACGCAGCCTTCGACATGGGCTACCAGGGCATTGCCGGTGGCGCGGACAAAATTAAGCTCAAGACAAGCGGAAACGTCGCCCGCGTCACGCGCGACATCTTCCGCGTAACCGGCGAAGGCGATCAGGTTGCAACGATCACCTGGACGGTCGAGCCCGGTGCGCACACGGCATAAGGCCGTCGCCCTGGCCGCCGCCGTCAGCATCCTAGCGTTTGGGCCAGCCATGGCCTTTGCCCAGCAAGAACAGGCGCAGGCCGCCACGCAAGTGACGGTCGACCTCTCGGAGCTCGACCGCAGCGACCGCGAGGAACCGTTGGCGCAGACAGGCGACAAACGATGGCTCTTGGCAGCAGGCGCCGCAGCAGCAGGCGCGGGAACCGCCGGCCTCGGTCTGCACATCAAACACAGCCAGAAACAAAACATGAACAGGCCGCACTAAATTAGCTAAGGAGACCCCATGGCATCGAAGAACCTTTTGCCCGTCGTCGCACTCTGCGGCGCGCTCGCAACCGGAACGCCTGTCGCCGCTTGGGCGACTCCTGTCATGGCAGACTCCTTACCAGCGGCCCTAAGCTCCGCACCAAATCCGTCGAGCGCCATTGCGTGCAAGCGTTTTTCGATCGCACAGGCCGCAATCTCAACCTCGGGATGCCTTCGTCGTAATACGGACGGCTCGATAGTCGTGGATATCAATCGTTCGAACAAGGCAAACGGCTCCCAGGCGGGGTGCGCCGTCTGCACGTGGCGCTCGGTTGTGCTCGATGCAGATGGCGATCCATGCAATTTAGAGCTGCGCATCGACATCGCTTCGGTCGATGACTCGGCGAACGGAGCGAAGGTCGCCTTCGACGGTACTTTTTTTGAGAAAGGAGGCGGTATATGTCTGGGCTGCGCCGCCGCGAATGCAGACGACACGCAGCCCACCCTCTCATTCACGGCATCGTTGCGGCTGACCAAAGCCGGTACCGATGCCATCGCGGCGGGAGAAGCGTCCCTGCTGTTCTACGCCGTCAGTACCAAAGACACAGACGCTCATTTCGAGAAGCCAGCCGGATCACTCAGCCTTACACGAGGGATAGAGGCAGGCCCTATTGAAATCGATGCCCGCGCGCAAAGCAGGCAACGCATTCTTGCCGACCCGGCGCTTCTCGAAATGGAGTGGAACGGATCCGGAGCCATCGGAATTCTCCCCTCCGCGTTTGACGCCAAGACGCTCCCCCCAAACGACGAACCCATCAACGCAACCATACAAGAAGAGAGCGCGGACAAAGAAGCAGGTGCGGGCGACACGCCGTCGCCGACAAACAGCGTCCCAGCTTCTTTCGAAGCGCCGAATGAGCCCGCTGCCGATCCAAACGATCCCGAGTTCGCGGACAGTCTGGGGCTTGCTGATCCTCAAGAGATCGATGAAGGTAACTGCTGCGTGCTTGCCGCGCTCGACCACACGGAGGTCATCGACGCTGCGAACATCGAAGTTGCCGCCGCCAATCAGCCCGTCCGCAAGTCGGCTATCATCGCATTTCCTGAATCCATCGAAGTCGTCTTTTTGCCATCGGGCGAGGTCGTGGCCCCAACACTGCTCACCTTGTTGGGCGCCAAGAATACTCGAAACGAAATTAAAAAGGTCACGGTTGTCGACCCTGCAACCACCGCCAAGCTGCGTCTATACGCCGTTGCTCCAGACGGAGGCAAGACCTTGGAATTCGATGGTGACACACTCCTAGCCTGGCGACGTCTGGACATTATGCAAGACGTCTCGTATCAGATCGAACTCGAAGGGTTTGATCGTGCCCGCGATGCCAATATCATCGCCGCGGCTATTGAATCCCCACAGCGGCTTATGACACTGCGCTTTGAATACTATCCCTATGTCCCGACAACCACCTGAGGCTTAAATGCTGCACATCATTCCTAACACCACTTATATAACGTATTAGATGAGTCGCGATGTGCCTCGCATTTCGTTCTGCTACGATTGCCACGTTGGCATCAATACAGGAGGGCTCATGCCGGGCTTGGGAACAATCATCAACGTTGTGCTTTTAGTTGCGGGCGGTCTTTTGGGATTAGCGGGCGGCCGCTTCATCACACCGCGCATCCAAGACACGCTCATGAAAGCATCGGGGCTGTGCGTCCTGTTTATCGGCCTTGGCGGCACCATGCAAAAGATGCTCCTTATCGATGGGAAGGCGCTAGCGACCACCGGCACCACCATGCTCATCGTCTCATTTGCGCTCGGTTCGCTCATCGGCGAGGCCGTCAACTTGGAAGCCGCCATCGAGAACCTTGGCGAATGGCTCAAGCGCAAGACCGGCAGTGAGGGCGATAACGAGTTCACCAACGCTTTTGTCTCGACTTCACTCACCGTGTGTATCGGCGCCATGGCAATTGTGGGATCGATCCAGGACGGCCTGCTCGGCGACTGGTCAACGCTTGCCTTGAAAGGCGCATTGGACTGCATCATCGTCTGCACCATGACGGCGTCGCTCGGACGCGGCTGCATCTTCTCGGCCCTGCCCGTCGCCGTGTTCCAGGGGACGATCACGTTGTTTGCCGGCGCGCTCTCCCCCATCATGACCACGGCAGCCCTCGACAGCCTTTCGCTCGTAGGCTCCATGCTCATCTTCTGCGTCGGCGTCAACCTCATCCGTCCTCAGACCTTCCGCACGGCCAATATGCTCCCCTCCGTCGTCATCGCCGTCATCTACGCCCTCCTGTTCTAAATCTATCAACGCAGCGGTATCTCGAACATCTGTTTGATGCTGTGCTATGATATGAGGTCACCGTAGCTGCGTTAGGAAAGGAGAAGCGGTGGCCGACCAGGACATCAAGATGCTCATCGAGCGCATTATGGCCGAGGCCCGGACCCATCAGTCCGCTCGCTTCTCATATGAGGTCTACGCAGACGAGCCGATTCTCAAGACCGGCCGACAGATGCAGAACTTCCTCCCCGACCAGTACCGCAAGATGCGTGAGATATCGCGTTGGCAAGAAGACCCCAAGGGCGGCGCGGGCCGTTGGCTTTCGGAAGCCGAGCTTTTCTACCGCCAAGGCCTGCTGATGGCCGACTTTGAGGACGACTGCCCCTACAACGGCACCTTTAAGTCGTACTTTCCCACCTACAACGCCATGAGCGACCGGCAGTTGCGCGGCTACTTTACCTGGCGTGCCCAAGTGCGCCGCGGAACCGTCGAGGAAACGTCTACGTCCTTCGCCTTTCTGTATCTCTATGAGCTGATTTGCGGCATTGGCGTAGATGACCCGCTCGATGGTTTTAACAAGATCAAGGCCTTTTGGGATGCCTACCGCGCCTTTGAGCCCGGCATCGACCGGTTTGCACGCGTGTGGTTGCAGGACTACGCCGTGTTCCACGGGCTTGACCCCAAGCTGCTTCGTGATTCTAAAACCGTCATGTTCGATAACGCCCTTATCGAGCTGCGGCGCGCGGCACGAGACCTTGTACCAGCACCGGCGCCGTCCGGCCAGACCCCCAAGCGTCGCAAAACCTCCGAGCCCACGCTCCCCCTTCCGCCCGATGAGGTGCGCGAGGAGCGACTCATGGCCGCCATCAACGCCCTCTCCACGTACAACCTAAGTAACTCGCGGCTCGACCGCAGCCACCACCGCGATCTGCGCCACGTGGCATGCGCCGTGTATGTCCGCATGGCGCGCTACTATGACACGCACCGAAAGACCGGCATCGTGGCGAGTTTATTTGGGGAGGAGACGGCCATGCCCTACACCATGTTTGCCTCGGCCGTATTCTTTGCGCCCGAGCGCCACGAGGACTGCGAATACCGCCTGGATCCTATCCATATCTACCGTTGCCAAAACGGCTTTTGGGAATGCATGCGTATCCATGGCAGTAGGCAAAAGAGCAGCAAGCTCGGTGAAATGATGCGCACCTGCGACCAACGCCTGCGCCTGGCGCTGGACCCCGCCCATCCCCTTAAGGAAGAAAAGGTCCCCAAATATCTGGCCAAGATTATCGATGACGAGATTGTGGCATGGCTTTCATGGGACGCCGCACACCAGCCCGTCAAGATCGATATCGATCTGAGTCAGCTGGGGCACATTCGAAGCGCCGCCGCGCAAACGCGTGAAGCGCTTTTGATCGATGAAGAGCGCGAGGACGGCGCACCTGTGGAAGCCGAGGCAGCGGACTCAGGGCAACCGGAAGCCGAGCCCGTAGCCGACGCGATTGTCGAGGCGGTCGCGGCACCCATTCGGCAGGACGAGACCGACGAGCCGACCATATCCACCGAACAGTTTGGTGTCGTGGCACCGCTTCTCGCGCCGACGCCCGCGTTCGCAGCTGCTGCGCCCGCTGACGCCGCGACCGAACTCGCGCCCGCCGCAACCGCGTATCTTCGCGCACTGCTCGAGCACAACGCAGTACAGGCGGAATCGGCGGTAGTGCAATCGGGGCAGAGCGAGGACATGCTCGTCGATACCATCAACGAGACGCTCTTTGACCTGGTGGGCGACACCGTAATTGAATTTAGCGCGGCAGGGCCGCAGATTATTGAGGACTACGAAGCAGACGTGAGAGGATACCTAGACCATGAGTGATACCGCATCCGCAGCACCCCGCGTGCCCAAGCGCGTCGCCGCCGTTATCCTAAACTCGCTCAAGGGCGGCGTGGTCCCGCGCATCGGCCTTCCCTACATCACCGTAGGGCGCGAGGTCGAGATCCGCGCCCTGCTCACCGATCTGAGTCTCATCTCCGACGGTGGCGCGAGCTTCCGTTTTTTAGTCGGTCGTTACGGCGCCGGCAAGAGCTTTTTGCTCCAGACCATCCGCACGCACGCCATGGGCGAGGGATTCGTCGTCGCCGATGCCGACCTATCCCCTGAGCGCCGCCTGCAAGGCGGCCAGGGACAGGGCCTTGCCACCTACCGTGAGCTCATCCGCAACATATCGACTAAAACGCGCCCCGAGGGCGGTGCGCTCAACCTTATCCTGGATCGCTGGGTCGCCTCGTGTGCCGATGCCGATGAGTCTGCCGTCAATGCCCAACTGGCCCCGCTCGAGGAAATGGTCCACGGCTTCGACTTCGCCCGTATGCTCCGCCGCTACCGCGCGGCCGTATCCGAGGGCGACGAAGAAGCTATGAGCCGCGTGACCAAATGGATTCGTGGCGAGTACCGCACCAAGAGTGAGGCACGCGCCGAGCTGGGCTCCTCGACCATCATCAGCGATGACGACTGGTACGACTACGTTAAACTCATCGCACACTTTTTGGTCTGCAGCGGCTACAAGGGCATGCTGGTGCTCATCGACGAACTCGTAAACCTGTACAAGATTCCCAACGCCATCACGCGCCAGTACAACTACGAGAAGATCCTGACTATGTACAACGACACGCTCCAGGGCAAGGCGCAGTACTTGGGCATGATCATGGGCGGCACGCCGACCTCCATCGAGGACCGCCGTCGCGGCGTATTCTCCTACGAGGCTCTGCGCAGCCGACTCGCTCAGGGCCGCTTTGCGCGCGAGGACCTTAAGGACATGCTCGCACCCATCATCCGCCTGCAGCCACTCACCTATGAGGAGCTGCTGGTGCTGATCGAAAAACTCATGCAAATTCACGCCGGCTACTTTGGCTGGACGCCCACGCTTACCGAGAACGACTTGGTGGACTTCCTCAAGATCGAGTTCGGTCGTGTGGGAGCCGATACGCATCTGACGCCGCGTGAAGTTATTCGTGACTTTATCGAGCTGCTCGACATCCTATGCCAGAACCCCGACGCCAACGTAGCCGAGCTGCTGCAAAGCGTCGGCGGTGACGCGCTGGCGCCAGCAACCGCAACAGGCGGCACCGATACCGCAGGCGGCGACCGTAACTTCGCCGAATTCACCATCTAACCTGCCAAAAAGGGACAGGTTTATTTTGGCAGGTTTTATCTGGGCAAACGTCGAGGCATTAATGCAGCAAGCCACTGCCCACCGCGTTGAGAAATTCGTTTTTGAAAGGAGGCCCCGTGAACGCCTTTGACCGATATGCTCCGTTTATCCAAGACTTCATCTACTCCCACGATTGGGAGAGCCTGCGCTCCATTCAGGTTGCGGCGGCAGATGCCATCTTTAACACACAAGACAATGTGCTCCTAACGGCATCCACGGCTTCCGGCAAAACCGAGGCAGCCTTCTTTCCCATCCTGACCGAGTTTTGGGAGAACCCGCCCGCGAGCGTTGGCGCCCTCTACATCGGCCCCCTCAAAGCGCTCATCAATGATCAGTTCGTCCGTCTCAACGACCTCTGCGAAGAGGCCGATATCCCCGTCTGGCACTGGCATGGCGATGTCTCGCAGTCGCACAAGGCTAAGCTCATCAAAAAGCCGAGCGGCATCTTGCAGATTACGCCCGAGTCGCTCGAGGCGCTCCTGATCCATAAGCACATGGCGATTCCGCGCATGTTCTGCGACCTGCGCTATGTGGTCATCGACGAGGTCCATTCGCTCATGCGCGGCGACCGTGGCGGGCAAACGCTCTGCCTTATCGAGCGACTCTCACGCATGGCCGGCGTACAGCCTCGCCGCATTGGCCTTTCCGCTACCATCGGCGACCCCGGACGCACGGGCGCCTTTCTCTCGCAGGGAACGGGACGCGACTGCGTTATCCCCCGTTTTGAGGAACCGCGCCGCGTGTGGCGCATCTCCATGGAGCACTTCTACAACTCGGGCCCCCAGGCACAGCAGCGGGGATTCATGGGCACAGATCCTCAAGAGGCCGAAGTACTCGTGTGCGAGCGCATCGAGGCAGCGGCGCCCGCGGCGCTGCCCGCATCCGAACAAGACATGCGCCACAGCGGACAGCTCACACAGGAGGAGCGCCGTCAACGTCGTGAGCGGGCACGGGGCAAGGCCGCTCCCAAGGACCGCCGAACTTCCTCGGCCCCCGAGGGCGAAGTCGACATCCCCCGAGCACCCGAACAGGCACTCCTCAACCCCACCGACACCGCGCCCGAAAACGCCGATCCCGGCATGGGCTATATCTTTGAACACACCCGCGGGCGCAAGTGCCTGGTCTTTGCCAACTCGCGCGAAGAAGCAGAGGCCGTATGCTCCATGCTGCGCAGCTACTGCGAGAGCCGGCACGAGCCCGACCGTTTCCTCATCCATCACGGCAATCTTTCGGCATCGTTGCGCGAGACGGCCGAGGAACTCATGCGCGACGAGGAGCAGGCACAGACAACCGTCACCACCTCCACGCTGGAACTCGGTATCGATATCGGCCGTCTGGAGCGTGCGTTTCAGATCGACGCGCCGTTTACCGTCAGCTCCTTTTTGCAGCGAATGGGCCGCACGGGGCGCCGCGATCTTCCGCCCGAGATGTGGTTTGTCATGCGCGAGGAGGAACCCGAGCCGCGCACGATGATGCCCGAGACCATTCCGTGGAAGCTCCTGCAGGGCATCGCGCTCGTACAACTCTATCGCGAGGAAAAGTGGGTCGAGCCGCCCGAGCTCGATCGACTCCCCTACAGCCTTCTCTACCACCAGACTATGTCGACGCTTGCCAGCACCGGCGAACTCACGCCGGCAGAGCTTGCCCAGCGCGTGCTCACACTCAGCTATTTCCATCGCATCTCGGCCGATGACTATCGCGTGTTGCTGCGTCGCCTCATTAAGATCGACCATATCCAAGTCACCGAGGGCGGCGGGCTCATCGTGGGTCTCGCGGGCGAGCGCATCATCAACAACTTTAAGTTCTACGCCGTGTTCCAGGAAAACGAGGAGTTCACCGTTCGCAGCGAATCGGCCGAGCTGGGCACGATTGTCAACCCGCCCCCGCCCGGTGAGCGCATTGCCATCGCCGGCCATTGCTGGATTGTCGAGGAAGTGGACTGGAAGCGTCACACCGTCTTTGCCACGCAGGTCAAGGGCCGGGTGCCGGCCTACTTTGGCGACTGCCCCGGCGACATCAATACACACGTACTCGAGCGTATGCGCAAGGCGCTCAACGAGCACGCGGCGTATCCGTACCTGATGGGTAACGCGCGGGCCCGTCTGGCGCAGGCTCGCCATACGGCCGAGATTTCGGGCGCGGGAACTAAGCCGCTCATCAACCTGGGTGGCGACACCTGGGTGCTCTTCCCCTGGCTGGGCAGCTACGCTTTTTTGGCACTCGAGCGCATGCTCAAGATTAAATGTGCCGCGGAGCTGGGCCTTCGCGGACTCGACCCGTCGCGCCCGTACTTTATGCAATTTAAGATGAAGGCCGACGAGGAGACATTCTTTGAGGTGCTCGCCGCCGAGGCCGAGAAGGACTTCGACCCCATCGAGCTCGTCTATCCCGGCGAGGTGCCTTACTTTGACCGCTACGACGAGTTTGTTCCCGAAGAGCTCGTGCGCAAGGGCTTTGCCGAAGGCGTGCTCGACATCGAAGGCATGAAGCAGCGCGTTCTCGACTGGCGCGACCACGCCTAAGACCAATCTTTTTGGCACGGGGTTTGTTAACCAGTCTTTTTGGAACGGGGCTATTTTAGCTACTTAATGTCGTCCAACGATTTCGATGGACCGCAAATAAGATCAATCTCGTATGTAGTAGCCGTCAAAATGGCCCCTCCCCTGCAAAAACAAAAGGTAACCGGAAGAAGACCCCCTGTCTTTACGGGCAAAAAGGGATAGAACAGTAAAGTACACCTGTCGCGTAATGTGCTTAATATTCAGGGATTAGATTTGCTAAGCAGAGCTGCAACCACCAATCGTTGTAATTTTAACGTTACAGGAAAAGCCTAATTCCTTCATAGTGCCAAACCCGCAGAGTAAATTGCCGACTGCAGTACCAAAAAAACTAAAACCCATCGCGTTCCACGACCTGAGTTTTCAACATATTGTGAATTGCATTAAGGGGAAGTTTCCCGCATCCACGTCTAGTGCAGACGTAGACGGGAAGCCGCAATTATAAGTCACTAGTCTGGGGCAGGATTAAACGGTTCATCCCTGGTAAGATATAGCAATCTTCGCCCGAGACCATTACTATTCCGCAAGCATCGATAAAACGCTGATATTCCTCGGCATTAAGGCCCACCGATTCAAAGCTAACGCGTACACCCGTAGCCATCAAGAAGGCTCGAAACTTCTGGCAGCTCGTCAATCGATACATCAATTCTTGAAGGCATGTATTCCACCAATTTTTAATGAAACAACGGCGGTAATCGCTATCGCCATCGCGCCAATAACACCGAGCGCTATCTGAATGGGATATAACCCCAACACATATCCAAATATGGAGAAAAACATTGCAGAAAAGAGGGCCCTTACCAGAGACGCGGCGGAAAGGATCGTCGCACGGAGATCGTCCGCTATCCCGTCTTGGATTAAGTTTTCCGAAGTGATGTACACCACTTCTGGGAGGAAACAAAGCACCATGCTAAGGCCAAACAAACACAAAGGATTTGAAGCGAACCACGGAAGAATCAAGAAAAGGCCCGCCTCGATTAGCATCGAGCCGAGCATGGTATTTCTTTTCCCAAAACGCGATGAGAAGAAATCTGCCGCAATGTAGGCCGTCGCATTTACTGCATAGGATGCACCGAAAAAGATTCCTATTATGGAGACGGGAGCATGAAACGCGTCGAATACCAACTGATTCAAGTTGTAATAACTCCCGTAGAATCCGTCGAGCATGCTTGTGCCGATTAGGAGAAGCAATATAGCAAAAGCGGATTCTCCAACGCACCAGGTTTCGCGTCTGAAGATCTTGGCTACGTCAAACCTTTCCTCCCCAGAGCTTTCAGAACGGGTCGTTTCCGTCCTCTCAATGGGATACAGAAGGGAAAGCTGCAGAAGATAGAAAACGGAGACGCATACGTAGAGGGCACTCCAAGATACTTGGGCAATGAATGATCCAAGTACGATTGCCACTCCCGTCGCGATTGATTGCGCGGCAAGCAGCCGAGCGTTGATGGTGAGGAAGCGCTCTCCTTGACCGGCATTTCGGGCAATTTCATATAAAAGTGCTTGTTCGGATCCCGATTGAAGGGAGTAGGCGAGTGCCTCAACAAGGGAAAGCGCGACGAGAAAGGGGCCTGAGAGCAACAGCACGCCAGCCGTATGGAAGAAAAGCAGCAGCACGCCCACTTGAATCGAGAACTTCTTTCCAAAGAAATCGCCTATCAGCCCTGTTGGCAGCTCGAGGACGACCGTCGCAATGTTAAACAGGGCTTGATAAAGCGCGATTTCCGTGACAGACATTCCTTTCTCCGCAAGGAAAAGTAGAAACACTCCCCGATTTAAAACAAATCCCGCGAGAACGAAAAAGGCGGAATAGATGTGCAGTTGCGTAGTGGCTTGCTTGTTCATTTGGCACTTCCAATGACATTTTTGGCCTAGCGGGCGGAATCAACCGAAGAAGAAGCGAGTTGGCACCGGGCGTCCAGATGCGTCATGCTGAAAATAGATGAAGCGCATGGTTGACAAAACCATAGAGCCCGTCACAAATTGACTACTCCCAATGCTAGTCGTGGAGTGCAGTGCCGAGGAAGTCGGTGTCGAAGGGCACGGCTTCGGCAAAGGCGTAGTCGCCGTCGCTGGCAATGAGCAGGTAGTTTTCCTCGCCGCCGAACTCCGCGTCGCCGCAGGGAATCACCCAAGCGTGGTCGAACACCTCGAGCGCCGTGGCAGCGCAATCGCGCAGAAACGTCACATCGCTCCCCTCGTTCGCGCTCACGATATTGGCCACATAGATGCCGTCCGGGTTCAAGCTGCCCCGCACCAGACGTAGCGCCTCAACGGTTGCCAGCTCGCGCACGGGCTCGGCACCGCCAAAGCAATCGCTCACGACCACGTCGTAGCGACGATGGCCCACACTCGTCACGCCCAGATACGAGCGAGCCTCAGCGGTAATCACCCGCAAGCGGTCGCCCACCGCGCGCTCCAGCTCGTCCAGGTAGAACCAACGGCGCGCCAGGCGCGTAATCTCGGCATCGTACTCAATGACGTCCATGCGCAAGCTCTCGTGCGACATCAGCGCGAACTTGGGATAGGCAAACCCACCGCCGCCCAGCATAAGCGTACGGTCGATACCGTGACCATAAGCGTCACGCATTGCGTCCTCGGCCTCAAACACATCGTCAAATGCACGATAATACGCAAAGACGGGCTCTGCCCAACGATCGCCAACATAGCTTGCGCTTTGGTAGACGCCGCCCTGCACGAGCACGCGAATCTCATCGCCGCCCTCATCGTGCACGCGTTTCACGCGCGCCAACCCATTGCGGGTTCGCGCAACCTGCAGACAGGCAGCACGAACAGCGACAGCGGCCGCACCAAGCGCCGCGGCTCCCAGAGCAACGCCGGCAACGACGCCGGCAGAAACACTCGGCTTGTTCATCTAGAGCTCCTTTTGCAGATAAAGGCCATGGTCATAAAATCCAAGATGGCGATAGTACTCGCGTGTGCCAATCGCGCTAATCACGTTGATACGTGCATAACCCGCATCCCGGGCAATCTCACACGCACGCTCCACGAGCAGACGCCCCAGACCGTGATGCTGAGTCGCCTGACCTTGATCCCCCACGCGTGCCGCCATGCCATACACGTGCACCTCACGAATCATCGCCTCGTCCGGCGTCGTCGGCAACTCGTCCGCATGCGCGGCAACAAACGAATGGTCGGGCAGCGACAACCGCAAAAAGCCCGCGATCTTGCCCCGCGGCGTCACCCACTGCAAAAAGCGCTCGTAAGTCACCGGCGTCTCGTACGCCACTTCCTCATCAAGAGATAGCTCATCCAAGTCGGCACCCGCCGTGCTGATCTCGCGGTAACGGATCTCGCGCACCGTCGCACCGTCACCCCGAGCAGCCAGGCGGTTCTCAACGAGCTGACGCAGGTTAGGCTTCTTGTTGCCCACCATGATGTCGTCGGAGCTAAAGTCGCGGATCATGCGACTGATACGGCAGAACGCCGGCGTCACCACGATGTCGTTGGCCAACACATCGAGCAGCTCGTCCTCGGTATAGGGGCACCACTCGCCACGCTCGTAGCAGCCCACCAGACGCGAGCCCTCGATGAGCGCGCACGGGTAGACCTTGACCTCGTCGGGCATAAAGGCGCCCTCGGTCATAAAGCGCTCGTAGTCGCGTTTGTCCCCCTCGGGCGTAGCGCCCAGCAAGTTGAGCATAAAATGCGCGTGGATCTTAAAGCCAAACAGGCGCGCAAGCGAGAACGCCCGCTCGATCTTCGCCACCGAAATGCGACGCTCGTTGATATCGAGCAGGTGCTGGTCAAGGCTTTGGATGCCCATCTGAATCTTGGTGCAGCCCAGGCGACGAATGAGCGTGAGCGCCTGTGGCGTCACGGCATCGGGCCGGGTCTCGATAACGAGCCCCACTACGCGATGCTTCGCCGTCTCGTTGATGCGCTGCTGACGCTCGAGCTCCTCCATCGTGGCCGTCTGCCACTCGGCGACCTCGTCCCACGGCGTGCCGGGGCCGTACAGACGACGCACCGCACGGTTATAGCCGCCCACGGCAGCATCTACGCGCTCCTGTTCGCCGGCAACACCGCTCGCAAGCTCGGCCTCGTCGGTCGCAATACCGGCAGCCCGATAGCGCTCGCGACGCTCCGCCACCACCGGCGGCAGCGCATCGGCGGGCGCGTCATCGAGCAGGCGCCCTGCCTCGGCACGGCTGATGCCCGGACGCGCCAACATGGGGTTGGCAGCCACGCCGGCGACGGCATCGTCATTGAGCGCACGGAAAAGCTCCGACATAAACCATGCCTGATAGCCTTCCGGATAGTCGCTCCAGGTACCGCCAAGCACAATGAGCTCGATCTTATCGGTCGCATGCCCCATTTGCGAAAGCGCCGTCAAACGGGCACTCACCTGCAGATACGGATCGAAGCAGTTTTGCTCCGCACGGGCACACGCCGGCTCAGCATGCAGATAGCTCTTGGGCATGCGCAGGTCGTTGGGGCAAAACAGGCAATCGCCCGAGCACGGCCAGGGCTTGGTGATGACGGTAATGGTCGCCACGCCCGAGGCCGTTCGGCGCGGCTTCATACGCAGCACCTGCAGCAGTTGACGTTCCAGATCGGAATCGACATTCCACGCAGCCCACCGAGCCGGCTCCTCACGTTTAACCCGCTGGTAGAACGGCAGCAGACGGCGCTTGGCCAAATCGCGCTTGTCGGCACCCTCGCGGCGCGCCTCGGCATGTATCAGTTTGACGAGTGCCTTGTCGTCCACGGTCTCGCCGCGACGCAGGGCCTCGAGTATGTTCAAGATAATCTGTTCCATGACCCCATTGTAAAGGCAAAGGCGCCGGAGCCAATCTCGGCTTCGGCGCCTTCATCAAACAGCGCGTCTATGGTTTATAAGTCTTCGATAACCACCCGTCACTCTGAATCAAACGACATGTCACCCGAATCGACTTCAAAACGATACGTGGCAGACTTGTCACCGTTATCGAATTCAAGATTCAAAATGGTCTCGCCGTCGTAGCCAAGCGGAAGGAAATCGCTCTCGAAGTCGCCGCTGCCCAAGGTGAGGCTCGCCTTAAAGCCCGTCGAGTTCGGAACCGTCATCTCCACATCGCCCGAGCCCACACTCACGTCCATCGACTTCGTGGGGGCCTGGTAAAACTCGAACGTCACATCGCCCGAACCGACCTCAGCGCTGAGCGCATCAGTCACGCTGCCCGTAAACTCTACATCTCCCGCACCCAGGAAAAGGTCGAAACCATCACAGATGACACCGGCAATCTGCAGATCGCCCGAGCCCACGTGCGCGTTGACTCCCTTCAGATGTTCGGCAACACGGCGCGGCAGCTCGACCGTAACCGAGCGATCGATTGCCTTACCGTCATCACTTCCAAACTGGGAAACCTTGAGCGTCGAGTCCTCGACGGATGCGATGTTTTGCGTCGCGGCCTTGGAGGCATCCATACCATTGGCAACGCGTCCCCGCTCGATAACGCGAGCCTTGTTGCCATCAACAACCTTGACGTCCACCGTAGCCGCAGCGATATCGAAATCGAGGTAGCGGAACTCATCGGCATCAAAAGTCGTGCTCGAAAGCTGCTGAGGCCGAGCAGAATAGTTACCGCTATTCAAGGAATCGTCCTCGTCAAACATATTGTCAAAATCAGACAAATGGCCAGATAGAATACCGGTCGTACGCACCATATCGGAATGAGCCAATAGCCGCGAAGTGCCAAAGACAAGCCCGATGATGAGCACAAACGCTCCGATGCCAACGCCCAAGCGTACCTTGGATTCATGCGAAAGCTTCATCATTCATCACCCTCTTTGGCGATCGGGTCAGCGGTAGTCACGGTAGCCACGTCAGTATCAACCGGAGCGGAAACATCCTGAGCCCTAGCGACCACCGGCGCCGAACCAACCTGAATATCTCCGCGCGCCCAATCGCCATCGAGCGCACGCGCCACCCAGTGATAGATGGGAATCGTAAAGAAGATCAGCGCAGCAAAGGGGCCGGCACCAAACAGGAACATCAGCAAAAAGAACAGCAGCCAACACACGGCCCAATACGGGAACGACTGGAACGGGCCCTTCACCGGAGTCGAGCCAACTGCGCCGCCACTCGTCGCCTGCGCCGTAGCGGCATTAGCGGCCTGTGCACTCCAGCTTGCCGCTTGCGCCGCCTTGGCGGCGGCGTCACTCGCCTGTGTTGCCGCCTCGGTAGCTCGTGCCGCCGCCTCATGGGTGCGTGCGCGCTCTGCCGCCTCGGCCTCGCGCTGACGAGCGCGGTCCTCATTCTCAAACTCGATATCGTCCTCAATCTCATCGCTCGGATTGAGCAGCTCGTCCAGGCTCACGCCATAGAGCTTGGCGAGCGAGATCAGGTTCTCGGTATCGGGCGAGCTCTCCGCACGCTCCCATTTACTGACCGCCTGGCGCGACAGCCCTAGCTTTCGCGCCAGCCCTTCTTGGCTAAAACCCTTGCTGCGACGAAGGTCGGCGAGCCGCTGCGCAGTTTCTACATTCATGGTTCCTCCTATGTGATGCCAGCCGTGCCGCCGGACCGTTTTTGTTCTTAAGGCGCCTTGCACAGTTAAAAATCTATCCGCCACCGCCAAAAGCATGCCACCTATTCTAGTGAGATTTTTGACAACCGGCGGTTGCGGGCACATATGAGCTGCGGAAATGTGTCCAAACAAAGCAATGACCCACGGCTCGGTTGTCCCCGTTGCGGCGTTAACGGTAGTATGGTCGTACTGTTTATTCCGCACCGCCAACGGAGGGAGTTCCGCGCCGTGAACCGCGATTTCGCCTCATCGCTCATCCAGCTCAACAATACGTTCTATCGCGAGCACTCCGCTTCCTTTTCCGATACGCGCCAGGCCCCGTGGCCCGGCTGGGTGCGCACCATGGACATCGCGCTCGGGCAGCTCAACGCCGCCACGATCGAGCATCCCGTCCGCGTCTTCGATCTTGCCTGCGGCAATATGCGATTCGAGAACTTTGCCGCCGGCGGCGCACTTGCCGCCAAGGGCGTCGACGGCGCAAACCCCTCGGCAGATGCCAGCTGCCCGTTTGAGTTCTATGGTGTCGACTCGTGCCAAGACCTGGCTATCGATGCACATGGCCACGCGCTTCGCATTCCCAACCTGCACTTCCAGGAACTCGACGTGCTCGACGCCCTCATGAAGCTCAACCCCGCCGAGACGCCCGACGTGCTTTTCGACGCCCCGCTCGCCGACATCTCGGTCTGCTTTGGCTTTATGCACCACGTGCCATCGTGCGAGTACCGCGTACGTGTGCTCGACGCCCTGGTGCGCCAGACGCGCCCAGGCGGCATCATCGCCATCAGCTTTTGGGAGTTTATGAACGACGAGCGCATGGCGCGCAAGGCCGTTCGAGCCGAGGCCCGCGCCGAGCTCACCCCGCCGTTTGAGGGTTACGATTCCGCGCAGTTTGAAGCCGGCGACCACCTCATCGGCTGGCAAAACGACCGCCACGCCTACCGCTATTGCCATCACTTTGACGATCAGCAGATCACCGACCTGGTGCGCGGCGTCCGTACGTTCTACAAGAGCGGCGAGGTCCCCGTGCGCGAGCTTGAGCGCTTCCATGCCGACGGTCGTAGCGGCGAGCTCAACCGCTATGTGATTCTCAAGCGCCTGTAGGCACCGACGACTCGCCGCCGAGCCGCACCACATCTTTCGGGCAATCTATGCCCGCCCTTTTCAACCCATTGACGGAACGCGCGGCCATGCGTTTCGCATTTATGACCAAGGAGCCTCATGGGAGCCGTCCACGTTCGCACGCCTAAGAACTTTGTGCTCGAGGAGCGCCTGGAGCGCTACGCCGATGCGATCGAGACGAACCCCGAGGCTTATGCCGGAGATTGGCGCGAGGCTTGCGCGCCAGCTGGCAGCAAGCCCTTCGAACACCTTCACCTGGATCTTGGCTGTGGCAAGGGAACCTATCTGGTCGAGCGCGCCCACCGCGAGCCCGACACCCTCTTTATCGGCATGGACCAGGAGCCCATCTGCATCGCCTATGCCGCGCAGAAAATCTGCGAACAGGGGCTATCCAACGCACTCGTCCTGCCCCGAGGCGCCGCATCGCTGCCACAGCTGTTTGCCGCAGGCGAGCTCGATACCATCACCATTAACTTTCCCACGCCGCAGCCCAAGGCCAAGTACGCTAAAAAACGACTCGTCCATGTCGACCATCTGATGCTCTACCGCCCGCTCTTTTCAGCCGGCGCTACCGTCACGCTGCGCACCGATAGCAAGCCGTTGCGCGATTACGCCCTGGGACAGTTTGCCGCGGCCGGCTACGATACGCTTTGGGTAAGCGACGACGTCCGCCGCGACCATCCCGAGCATCCCGAGACCGAGTACGAGCGCCGCACGCGCGAGATGGGTGCCGCCGTCTATGGCATTTGCGCCACACCTGGAGCGCAGCCCAGCGATGAACAGCTCGCGGCGGGCCGCGCGCAGAAGCAAAGCCTAGCCTGCTACCTGCCCGATAACCTCGATGAGCTCGCCTATGTGCCTCTGGGCATGGAAGAGGCCGTCGAGAACTTTAGAAACCGTGCCCGCAAGGGCAAGAAGCGTCTACCGCAAGAGTCCTAGGGGCTTCTGATGGTCGCGACGTCGGCAAACAAGCGCGAATAGGCGCCAACAAACGACCCTCAAATCTAAGTGAGTAGACTTTTTTGCAATAGCCAAGCACAACCCGCATAACCAATACTAAAACCGCAGGTAGAGCCCTTGCGCAAAAGCCATGTGCTCGCGATATTGCAAAAAGTCTACTCACTTAGCTGGCAACTGCACCAAACGGCTGGGCAGAACGCCCATTTCCTGCATTTTCTTGCCTGCGAACGCATCGATGCGACGCTACGCCATAATAGTTGGCGGACAAACGGCGAGAGAAAGCAAACACATGGCACAGACCACGAAAGATACCGCCGCCAGCACCGTCTCCGGCGCCGGCGCCGCCAGCTCATTCTCGGGCGGCACGGGAACCGAAGCCGAGTTCGGCTCGCTCGGCGCGCTCTCCCCCACCTGGTGGGAGCCCGAGGACGGCAGCGAGCCCGAGCCATGGCTCACGCCCGATCAGGCCTTCGAACGCTTCTTTGAATGGACAAGCGACCGTGGCATTGAGCTGTGGGATCACCAAGAAGAGGCCCTCATGGACCTGGCTGCCGGCGATCACGTCATTTTAGGCACACCGACCGGATCGGGTAAATCGCTCGTCGCGCTGGGCATGCTCTTTATGGGCATGGCACAGGGCAAACGCTGTTATTACACGGCCCCCATCAAGGCCCTGGTCAGCGAAAAGTTCTTCGACCTGGTACAGGTACTCGGCCGCGATAACGTCGGTATGATCACCGGTGATACGCATATCAACACCAAAGCACCCGTCATCTGCTGCACGGCCGAAATCCTTGCCAACGATGCGCTGCGCGAGGGCGAGGACGCCGACGTGGGCTGCGTGGCCATGGACGAGTTCCACTACTTTGCCGACCCCGATCGCGGTTGGGCCTGGCAGGTGCCGCTGCTCACCCTGCCCCACACGCAGTTTATGCTCATGAGCGCCACGCTCGGCGATGTCACTGCCATCGCCGCCTCACTCGAGGAGCACACCGGCGCTGCTTGCGACTTGGTTGTCGACGCCCCGCGTCCTGTTCCGCTGAGCTACGACTATGTGACGACCTCCCTCGAGGGCACGGTCGAGCTCGCCATGCGCCGCGGCGAGGCCCCGCTCTATATCGTGCACTTTAGCCAGGATGCCGCACTTGCGACGGCACAGTCACTCGCCAACTTTGGCATCGCCAGCAAGGAGCAGCGCGAGGCTATTAAGGAAGCCGCCAAAGGCACGAGCTTCTCGATGGCCTTTGGTAAGATTCTCAAGCGCCTGCTTGGATGCGGCGTCGGCGTGCACCATGCTGGCATGTTGCCGCGCTATCGCCTGCTGGTCGAGCGCTTGGCGCAGCAGGGCCTGCTGCCCGTCATCTGCGGTACCGATACGCTCGGCGTCGGCATCAACGTACCCATCCACACCGTGGTGCTCACCGCGCTCACCAAGTTCGATGGCTACAAGATGCGTCGTCTGCGCGCCCGCGAGTTCCATCAGATTGCCGGTCGCGCCGGCCGCTCGGGCTTCGATACCGAGGGCATGGTCATCGCCGAGGCGCCCGAGCATGAGATCGAGAACGCCAAGCTTATGGCCAAAGCGGGCGACGACCCCAAAAAGCTCCGTAAGATTAAAAAGAAAAAGGCCCCCGAGGGCTTTGTCACCTGGAACAAGCAGACCTTTGAGCGCCTGATCGAGACGCAGCCCGAGACGCTCAAGCCGCGCCTGCGCATCACACACTCCATGGTGATTAGCGTGGTCGAGCAGGGCGGCGATGCCCGCGCCCGCGTACACGACCTCATCGAGACGAGCTTGCAAACCCCCGAGGAAAAGGCCAAGCTCGAGGTTCGCGCCGACGAGATCTTCGCAACGCTCATCGATTCCGGCGTCGTCGTGCGCACCGAGGTGCCGCCCGCACCCGACGCTCCGGCTGACGCCGCGCCGGACATCGACTACGCGCTGACGGTCGACCTGCCCGAGGACTTTGCGCTCGACCAGCCGCTCTCGCCGTTTTTGCTTGCCGCGCTGGAGTTGCTCGATCCTGATAGCGAAACCTATACCATGGACCTGATCTCAATGGTCGAGGCAACGCTCGAGGATCCCAAGCAGGTGCTGCGCGCACAGGAGCGCGCCGCACGCGATCGCGCTATGGCCGAGATGAAGGCCGACGGCATCGAGTATGAGGAGCGTCTGGAGCGCATTCAAGACGTCACGTACGAAAAGCCGCTCGAGGATTTGCTCGACGCCGCTTTTGACAAGTACTGCCAGGAAGTACCCTGGGCAAACGACTACCGGCTCTCTCCCAAGAGCGTCCTGCGCGATATGCTGGAAAGCGCGAGCGATTTTAAGGGCTACATTCAAAAGCTCGGCATCGCCCGCTCCGAGGGCATTTTGCTGCGCTACCTGGCAGAGGCTTACCGTTCGCTCGACCGCACCGTACCCATCGAGAAGCGCGACGAGCGCCTGCGCGACATTATCTCGTGGCTGGGCTTTGTGGTGCGCTCGGTCGACTCGAGCCTAGTGGACGAGTGGGAGAACGCCGGCAACCCGGCAGCCCTCGATGCCACGCCGCCGCAGGGCATCGACGAGGTCGTGGCGGACCGCCGCGGCTGCACGCTGTTGGTGCGCAACGCGCTCTTCCGCCGCGTGACCCTTGCCGCCCGCGAGCACGTTCGCGACCTGGGCGAGCTCGACGACGACTGGGGCATGAGCGAGATCCGCTGGAAAAAAGCACTCGATGCCTACCACGAGCAGCACGAGGAAATCCTCACCGACGGAGATGCCCGCAGTGCCGCGATGTTTTCCATCGACGAGTCCGATGAGAAGACCGCGCACGTATGGCACGTGCACCAGATCTTTGCCGACGAGGACAGCGACCACGATTTTGGCATCATGGGCGATGTCGATCTGGACGCCACGCAAGACGGCGGCGAGGTCATTTTCAAAAACTACCGCGTCGGCTTTATCGAGGACCTGCTCGAGAACTAGCCGAACATACTGGAACGAAGCGGGGCCGTTGGCAATATTGCCAGCGGCCCCGCTTTTGCCCTATACGCTATGCCTTACTCGGCATCCTCGACCTCATACGAATCCGCCTCGGCGGGCTCATCGTTTGTCTCTGGCGCAGCCCCGCGTGCCTCGTCAAACGCCGCCTTCATGGTCTTGTTGCCCCAGGTGAGCTTGCGAATAGTAAGATCGTCGGCCTTCTTGTTGGCTAGGCGCAGATTGTTCTCGGAGGACAGCAACGCCTCCTTGGTTTTCTGCAGATGGCTAATCGTCTTGTCAATCTCATCGATTGCCGTTTGGAACTTGCGGCTCGCGATCTCGTAGTTGCGGCCGAAATCGTTCTTGAACTTTTCCATCTTGGCTTCGAAGTTCGTGACGTCGATGTTCTGCTGCTTGTACTCCGCCAGCTCCTGCTTATAGCGCAGCGAGCCCATGGCGGCGTTGCGCAGAAGCGTAATCATGGGAATGAAAAACTGCGGACGGATCACGTACATCTTCTCGTAGCGATAGCTCACGTCCACGATGCCGGCATTGTAAAGCTCGCTCTCAGGCTCGAGCAGCGTGCAGAGCACCGCGTACTCACAGCCTTTCTGGCGGCGATCGTGATCGAGTTTCTTAAAGAAGTCCTCGTTTTTATGCTTGGTCGCGGTCTCGTCGTTCTCGTTTTTCATCTCGAACATAATCGAAATGACCTCGTTGCCGCTTGCGTCGCACTCGCGGAAGATAAAGTCGCCCTTGGTACCCTCGGACGCATCGTTATCCTTCTCGAAGTACGCGTTAGGAAATGCCGTCATGCGCAGACGGTTGAACTCGGTCTCGCAGTGCTGCTCGAGCGACTCGCCCACCATCTTGGTGGACAGGCGGACCTTCATGTCCTTAAGGCGCTCAATCTCTTCATCCTTGTAGCGAATCAGGTCATCGCTCGCGCGCTTGGCCTGCGCAAGCTCGAGCTCGTGTGCCGCCTTGACCTGTTCCTCGCGAGAATCGCGCACCGCCAGCTCGCTCGTCAGTTTGGCACGCGCCTCATCGCGCTCTCGCTCCGCCGCGGCAACCGCCTCCGACAGGTTCATTTTTGCCATCAGTTCCTGCTCGCGCAGCTGGGCGCGCAGACCCTCGGCCTCTTGTTCGGACTGTGCCTTAGCGGCGGAAAACTTCTCTTGTACCGTCGCGCGATAGTCAGTAAGCGCGCGCTCGGCCTCGCTGCGAGCGGCATCGAGCTCGCGCTGCGACTCAGCCGCAGCGGCGGCAAGCGCCATCTCCTGGGCCTTATCCGCCGCGGAGAGCTTTGCCTGCAGCTCGGCAATCTGAGCGTCGCGTGCGGACAGGTCGTTTTGGGCGGCGTTACGCGCCGCCGCCTCGGCGAGCTTGGCTTCGTCATCCTTGCGTCCAAGCTGTGCACGCAGACTGTCAATCTCACGCTGGAGCTCGGCATTCTCTTTCTGTGCATCGGCACGAGCCTCAACAGCCGCGCGCTGGCTTGCACTCTCGCGCTCTGCGGCAGCGCCCTCGAGCTTGGCGCGCAGCTCGGCGAGCTCAGCATCGCGCTTGGCGACTTCTTGTGCCAGCTGCTGAGCTGCAGCGTTCTTCTGCTCGACAAGCTGAGCGTTGCGCTGAGACTCTGCCTCCTGCAAAGCAGCCGACGAACGTGAGCGTTCAAGCTCCAGCGCCTGCTCGCCCTCGCGCTGGACTGCCTTCACACGCTCATCCAGGTCGCGCGAAAACTCGGCATCGCGCACTTGCTTGACGATATCCGCATAGCCGGACGCATCGACCTTAAAGACTTCGCCGCAATGCGGGCACTTGATCTCGTTCATAGCAGCTCCTCAATGGACGCAAATTTCAACTGTCTACACTCTACCGCGCCGCGCGGACAAAAAAGGCGCCGCCGCCATAATGGCAACGGCGCCAGAACCACCACAAAGGTGCCTGTCCCCTTTGTGGTGGTTCGAGAATTACAGTCCAAAAAAGCCGAGAATCTGGTCACGGCTTACGGGCTTGTACTCGTTAGCATCGAGACCGACATCGTAACGAAAGATGGGGCGCTCGCGATCGCGGTTGCGCGCGTTGGTGCGGTCTCCCCTGCTGTGGATATGCCCGTGCAGCATGATGGCGCCACGCGCCTTTCCATTCCAGCTGAGCATGGGGTAGTGGCTCATTACCAGGCGATGGCCTTTGGCGTAACCGGGAGCGACTTCCAGATAATCGCGCACGTCATCCCAGATTTGGGGCGCAGCTGGATCTTCCCAGTCGCCGTCATGGTTACCACGGATGAGCGTTACGTTCTGGCATTCGATGCGTTCGCGCAGGCGCACCGCCTCCGCCAGGGGCAAACGATAAGTAAAGTCACCCAGAATATAGAGACGGTCGTCCGCCGCCACGCACTCATTGATGGCATTGATGACCTTGCGGTTCATCTCCTCGACCGAGCAAAACGGTCGATCCATGTCGTGCAAGATATTCGTATCGCCCAGGTGCAGGTCGGCGGTAAACCACATCATCGTCTGTGTCCTCATTTCGCAACGCGTCTAACACGTGCCTAGTATACAGACGCTCTGGCGCGTCGGTTAGCCAAAGAGCCCGCCGAACAAACCTCGGCGGCGTTTGTCTTGCTTTTTCGAAGCGTAGCCCTGCGCTTTCTTGTCTTACCGCTTCTCACGGTCCTGCTCTAGCTCATCGTCATCGAGTAGCGTATCCCACTCAAACGGATCGTCTGTCAGATCGAACAGGTCATCGTCATCAAACATGGCAGTCTCCCATACCGATTAGCGAGCATCCACCACATAGAGCCCAACGCGCACCTGATGCCACGGGCTGCGCTCGGGGGCAACCTGTTGCACGCGGGCCTCAAATACGTCCTCGTGGCCGTAATACATCATCAAGGACAGTGGGCCGACCTCGTTTCCCGGAACATAGCCAAGCTTGGTGTTGCCGTAATAAATCGCAACCGCCTCAGGGTCATGGGGATTATCGCGCTCGGCACACAGCGTCAGCTTATCGCCCGCTTTAAGATCGCCCAAGACCAAGGCGCCATCGGCATACTGAAATCCTGCAATGTGAAATGACAGAAGAACACGCGAAGGCTCGTACATAGCAGCTCCTCTAACGGCCGGATAAACCGGTGTGTAACCTTATTGAGAAGTCTACGGTCCCGTGCGGACACAAATACATCCTGTCTGCGTCCTTCAATCGTTTGCCTCAACGCTTGCGCGACAGAACGCTTGCAGATAAGATAGGAACACGGATGGCACCCGTTGCCGCGGGTCTTGCCAACTCCGATACACGTTTTCATCGTGAGAAGTGGCCGTCTTCGCTTACGCGGGGGCGGCTATTTCATTCGGCCGATAAACAGACCGAGTTCGATAGCCGCAATCAACAACGCCAATAACGAAATAACATCGCTTACGTTCATACCAAATCCCTTCTAAAGGGAGTTGGCCCATCCGTGCTCCATAACAGTAGTCTAACGCAAAATGCAGGTAATAGGAACACTTGTTCGTATTACCTGCGCCCTTTTCTAATGCACAAACATGCGCACGAATTTGTGCTTCCAGCTTGCGTAAGGAGCATAGCGGAATGGCACGTCCAGCCACGTTGCCTTGTTCACGATGCTCTTCTTGTGGCTAAACGTATCGAAGCTCTCGCGTCCATGGTACTGCCCCATACCGCTCGCGCCCATGCCGCCAAAGCCCATATGGCTCGTAGCCAAGTGCATGATCGTGTCGTTGACACAGCCACCGCCAAAGGGCACGTAACGCACGAAGCGCTGCTGAACTGCGCGATCCTGACTAAAGATATACAGGGCCAGCGGCGTCGGACGATCCGTAATAAACGCTTCGGCCTCGTCTAGGCTCTCAAACGTCAGCACCGGCAAGATGGGACCGAAGATCTCCTCCTGCATCACGGCGTCATCGGGGGTCACGCCGTCCAAAATCGTCGGCTCAATCTTGAGCGATGACTCGCGCGCCGTGCCTCCCAGCACGACCTTATCGGGATCGATCAGCCCGCGCACGCGCGCAAAATGCTTAGCATTGACGATATGCCCGCAATCCTCGTTATCGAGCGGATGCTCGCCAAACATACGGCGGACCTCTTCCTTGATGAGGCCCAGCAGCTCGTCGTGCACGCGCGTATCGACCAGCAGGTAGTCGGGCGCCACGCAGGTCTGCCCCACGTTGAGCCATTTGCCAAAGGCGATACGCCGTGCCGCGACCTTCAAATTTGCCGTCGCATCCACGATGCAGGGGCTCTTGCCGCCCAGCTCAAGCGTCACGGGCGTGAGGTTTTTGCTCGCGCGCTCCATAACGAGCTTGCCGACCGAAACGCTACCGGTAAAGAAGATCTTGTCCCAGCACTCATCGAGCAGCGCTTCGTTTTCGGCGCGCCCGCCCTCGACAACCGTCACCAGGCACGGATCAAATGCCTCTTCACAGATTTGCTTGAGCACCGCGCTCGATGCCGGAGCATAGGCACTCGGCTTGATGACCACGGTATTGCCCGCGGCAAGGGCGCCGGCGAGCGGCTCGAGTGTTAGCAAAAACGGGTAGTTCCACGGAGCCATGATGAGTGTGACGCCATAGGGCACGGCTTGCGTTTTGCACACGCTCACGGCGTTAGCGAGATCGCACGGACGCAGGCGCGGACGACTCCATCGGGCCACATGCGCAATCTGATGTCGAATCTCGGAAAGCGATGTGCCAATCTCGCACATATAGGCCTCGTCATGCGACTTTCCCAAATCGGTCTTGAGCGCATGAGCGATATCGGCCTCGTGGGCCCGCACCGCATCGCGTAAACTCACGAGCGCGCGACGTCGAGCATCGACATCAAACGTGGCGTGCGTCTTAAAGTAGGCGCGCTGATCGCCGACGATGCGCGCAATTTCCTCGGTGTTCATGGCACCCTCCTAGTTCTCGTCCTCAAACATACCACCCGCGACGACCTCGTACATATGCTCGAGCTCCGAGCGGTCCATCAAAAGTGGAACGGGGTACAGGGGATTGGCCTCGGCATCGGCATGGGCCGCCATTTGCGGAATATCGGAGCGGCGAATACCCGAGACATATTTGGGGATTCCCAGGGCCTCGTTCATGCGGTCGACCCAATCGATAAAGGCCTCGGCCGCAAGACTGTCCTGCACGGTAGCCGGCGCAATGCCCGCCATGCGAGCAAGATCGGCAAGCTTGGGGGCGGCGGCGTCACCATAAGCGCGAAGCATGTGCGGCAGGATGATCGCGTTGGCCAAACCGTGCGGAATTCCGTATCGGCCGCCTAGACTGTGCGCGATGGCATGAACGTATCCAACATAGGAGCGCGTAAAGGCAACTCCCGCCTTATACGCCGCCGAAAGCATATTGCGACGCGCACGCATGTCGTCGCCATGCTCATAGGCCTCGAGCAAATTGTCGTGGATGAGCTGCACCGCCTGTCGTGCCATCTTGCGCGTATAGGGCGTGGTGCTTCGCCCGATAAAGGCCTCGACGGCATGCGTCAGGGCGTCCATGCCCGTCTGCCCCGTAATGGAGGCGGGCAGACCGCGCGTAAACTCGGGGTCGTGCACCGCAAAGCGCGGAATAAGCACAAAGTCGTTAATGGGGTACTTGTAGTGCGTCTCGTCATCGGTAATTACCGCCGCAAGTGTGACCTCGCTTCCCGTGCCTGCCGTGGTGGGGACGGCGATGAGCAGCGGCAGGCGACGATGAATCCGCAGCAGGCCGCGCATCTTGTTGATGGGCTTGTTTGGCTGCGCAATGCGTGCGCCTACGCCCTTGGCGCAGTCCATGGCTGATCCTCCGCCAAAGCCGATAATGGCCTGGCAGGCGCTCTCTCGATACAGGGACGCCGCCTCCTCCACATTCGAGACCGTGGGATTCGCACGCGTTTCGGCATAGACCGTAACGCCAATCCCCTGAGCCGTAAGCGCACGCTCGAGTGATGCCGTGAGTCCCAAACGTGCAATGCCGGGATCCGTCACGATAAGG
The DNA here is from genome assembly GCA_937950325.1 of uncultured Collinsella sp. Lineage (GTDB taxonomy): Bacteria > Actinomycetota > Coriobacteriia > Coriobacteriales > Coriobacteriaceae > Collinsella. The sequence continues at coordinate 714 of CALFDJ010000027.1, read as the reverse complement.
ACCTTCTGGATCGAGCGCTTTTGAAGCACCGCGGGCACATCCTCGGCATGCTCTAAAATGTGCGGCTCGGTATAGGGCAGGATCGGCAATGCAATGCGAAAAACCGTCTGATATGTTCGGCACCAGGCACGACGGGCTAGATGCATAAAGGAAACTCCCTCATTTGTTGATTGGTCGACATTTGCTCGACCGATTGTACTCAGCGACGGTCAAAGACGGCCTGCCAATCGTTAATCAATCAACATCTTCACATCTCAAAATTGTTTTATTAAAAATCATTCCTAATAGGCTTCACATTTGGTTGCATTTATGGATAATAGAACTCGTCAAGACGCACGTCCGGAGAGGGTCCTTACGGGACCGGACGAGCGCACAATCGCCATCGATCGAAAGGATCGAATCATGAAGTTTGTTTGCCCCGTTTGCGGTTATGTGGAAGAGTTCGACGGCGACCAGCTGCCCGAGGACTTCAAGTGCCCCCAGTGCGGCGTTCCCGGTTCTCGTTTCCTGAAGCAGGAGGAGGGCCAGCTCGAGTGGGCTGCCGAGCACGTCGTGGGCGTCGCCAAGATGGAGGGCGTCTCCGAGGACATCGTTGCCGACCTGCGCGCCAACTTTGAGGGCGAGTGCTCCGAGGTCGGTATGTACCTGGCCATGGCGCGCGTCGCTCATCGCGAGGGCTATCCCGAGATCGGCCTGTACTGGGAGAAGGCTGCC
>CALFDJ010000026.1 GCA_937950325.1 uncultured Collinsella sp. | reverse complement strand
CCAGAAGGTCAGCGCCCTTTCGTTTCACGTCACCTTGTCTCAAATGCGACCCGCTTGCTGTCCGTTCTCTACCTGCGGCGTCGTCTTGCTCCGAATGCGGCCCGTTCGCTGCCGTTGCCAAGGCATCGGCGTTGCCGGACTAGTCATTGGGGACGTTCATAAATGACTACTCAGGAACGAGCGTGGATAATCTCCCGTTTTTGGCCTGTGTGCGGGCTCAAAGTGGGAGATTATCCGCGCTCGCTTTAATTTGCCTGGGTTGCGATGCCTATCTAATCGGCTCGGCGTCTTCCCTGAGAATCGAAAGATACTCTTCATACCCGTACTGCCGGTATCTCTGTCTTGACTCGTCGAGCGGACGGAGGATACCCAATTCTTCAAATGATTTGACGAGCGAGCTCGCGGTACTCCTGCCGATATCGAGTTGGGCAGCGATGAATGCGGTGTCGACGATGGGGTGCTCTTCAAGAATGCCCAACAGCCTTTGCCCATTTGCAGCAGTCCTTCCGAGATTTTCGGTAATGGTTGCTGTGGAACGGTTATGGAGGTCAACAAGGTTTTTTAAAGACCCTACCGAGTCCTCCGCACTCTCGAGAAGACTGTTGCAGAAAAACTCTATCCATTCCTCGTAAGTGCCTCTCTCCCTTACGGATGTGAGTTGCCGGTAGTACTCGCTTCGATTTTTCTTGAACTGGAACGATGGATAGAACAAGCAAGAATGAAGAACGCCATCATTGATGAGCATAAGTGTAATGAGAAGCCTGCCCAGGCGACCGTTTCCGTCTAGGAATGGATGGGCAGTTTCAAATTGGTAATGGACGAGCGCCGCCCGCACAATCGGATCCATTTCGACTTGAGGCTCATTGATAAAGCGTTCGAGGTCCTGGAGCGTGTTGCTCAAATCTTCAATGTTTGGAGGGATAAACGATGCGGTTGCAATGGTGCAGCCTGAGGGGCCAATCCAGTTTTGTGAGGAGCGCAGCTCGCCTGGATTCTTCTCCGTTCCGCGCACTCCGTCCAGCAGGACCGCATGAACTTGCCTAAGAAGTCTCGTGCACAAGGGCATCTTTTTGAGCAGTTCTACGCCGCGGTCGACAGCGCGGACGTAATTCACGACGTCTGCGACATCTTTATGATGGAGTTGTGTTTGCGATGGACTAAGTAGGTCGTCAAACGTGCACTGGGTTCCCTCAATTTGCGAAGAAAGGAGCGCTTCTTTGCGCACGTACATTGTCAGATACATGTCGGCGTTGGGAACAAAGTAGAGCATGCCTTCAAGCTCTCCAAGCTTTCGTGAGCATGCGGAAAGCGTGCGATAGGTTTCCTCGGTGAGGTTTAGCTGCCTCAATGATTGCAAGGGCGTTGGAAAAAACGAATAGTAAGCCAATTTCCCCGATAGATTATTGCGGAGCGTTCCCTGGCCGTTCTCCTCGATTTGCATCGCGCCCTCCATATCTTTAGTGCCGGAAACTCGTTATTAGGCTAATCATATCAATTCTAATAACGAGTTTAAGGATTAAATAGTTATTAGAATTGATGTAAACAATCTAATGATGAGAAGTCGTTATTACTTGACCATGGAGCTCGGCTTGGTACAAGGGGGGTTATCCAAAATGAGAGCGGATAATCTCCCGTTTTTGGCTCGGTGACGGCCTCAAAGTGGGAGATTATCCACGTTCGCTAGTTAAGCGTCCAAAAATCCACACTCGCCAAACCTACCAAAAAGGACAGGTTTATTTTGGCACGCTTCGGTCGGTGTCAGGAAGTGTTAGGGACAAGGCGGCGACAGGACTCGAGAGCGAAAGGAAGTGTCGGGTTTGGTGCGCCCGCTTCTGCCCGTCCCGTGCGCGGGCGATACTCGGCTTATCGACCAGCGATGCAAAGGAGATGCTCGTCCCACGAGCACTACCGGGAAGGGCTCGCGATTCGAGTCCCCACCTTAGCATTTGAACCATTTGGCACTATAATTACCGTAGGCATGCGCACAACGTTGCGCTTAATCAAGAGGAGAAAACGTATGGGTCTGTTTGATATGTTCAAGAAGAAGGCTGAGCCCGCGGCTGCCGCTGCTCCGGCCTCCATCTCTGCTTCTGCCGGCGCCGACGTGCTGTGCTCGCCCGTCAAGGGCAAGGTCATCAAGATGGCCGACGTGCCCGATCCCGTCTTTGGTGGCGAGGTTCTGGGCAAGGGCTGTGCCGTGTGGCCCGAGGACGATCTGGTCTACGCTCCCTGCGACGGTAAGGTGACCGTCACCATGGGTCACGCCGTGGGTCTGCAGTCCGATAGCGGCATCGAGGTTCTGGTGCACGTTGGCGTCGATACCGTCAACATGAACGGTGATGGCTTCGAGGGCTTCGTCAAGGCCGACGACGTTGTGAAGGCTGGCCAGCCCATACTCAAGATCGACCGCGCCAAGATCGCTGCTGCCGGTTACAAGGACTGCGTCGTGGTGGCCGTGTCCAACACCGCCGAGTTTGCCGATGTCGAACTCGCCGTCGAGGCCGAGTCTGCCGTCGCCGCCGGTGACGCCATCGTTAAGGTCGTCCGCAAGTAAACTGCGGCATCCAAAGGATGTGCAAGGGTGGTCGGGTTTTCCGGCCACCTTTTTTATTGCACCGCGGGGAAGCGTTTTATTGCACGTTTGGCGGGTTTGCAAACCGTTCGGACGCTAAAACGAACCGACCGCGCCTTCGCGTTGCCGAGGGTGTTCATAAGTGGATAGTATGGGCTTACTTATTACAACGTGTGCCGCGTCCGGGAAGCGCGGTGCCGCTCATTGGGAGGAACAACATGAAAAAGAAGCTGCTGCTTGCGCCCCTCATGGCCGTCTTGGTTGCATGCGTGGTCGTGCTTTCCGGCTGTGGAGGTCCTTCGGTTGAGGAGCTCATCACCGAGGATCTTACGACGCAGTTTGACGAGGTCAAGAACGGTGGCGACGACTTCCTTTCTGGTCTGGAGGAAGCTTCGGGCGACGAGTTCGAGCAGCTGGGTATCGATCCCAAGGAGTATGCCAAGACCTATCTCGAGGGCTTTGACTACAAGATCGGCGACGTGACGGTCGACGAGGACAAGGGTGTCGCGACCGCCGAGGTCTCTATCACCTGCAAGTCTATGAACAAGATCGTCGAGGACTTCTCCACCCAGTATCAGGAGAAGGTCGCCGCGCTTGACACGGTTCCTTCCGATGACGAGCTGTACAAGATGGCCGGTCAGGTTATGGTCGATGTGACCAAGGCCACCGAGCCCAGGAAGACCACGGTTATCTTCAAGTACACCTGCAACGACGATGGCGAGTGGTCTGCCGACGACTCCGTCAACTCCGAGATGATGGATGCAATGCTGAGCTAGGGGGTTACGCGGTTCTACGAACCGCGTAACCGGTTGACGCTGCGCGCCGCCCATCCTCTACCTGCGTCGTTGCCATGGTGCGGCACTTGTAGTCATTGGGGACGTTCTTAAATGACCAGGCGGCAGTTGGGGACACTCCTTGTGCCAGCGTTGCATCGAGTGCTTGGGAAACCGCGACCCGGTTTTTGGCCGAATAGTGGGTCGCATTTTCCGGATGGGGTGGGTTGCGGAAAGTGCGACCCGGAATATTGTTCTGAAACGGGATGCGGTTTCCCTGATGCGCCTCAAACGGAAAGCGTATCCCATTCCGGAGCTCCAAAACGGGATGCGCTTTCCGCGCGGAAGAATTGCCGCAGCTGCGTTAAGCAGTGTCGCTCGTTACTCGCCCAGGATCAGCGCTGCGAGCTCGCCCTGGGTGTCCACCACGTAGTCGGCGCCGGCGGCTTCCAGCTCTGCGCGGCCGCGGAAGCCCCAGCTGACGCCCGCGCTCTTAAGGCCGGCGTTGTGACCGGTCAGGATATCGACATTGGAATCGCCTACGTAGAGCGTGGTCGACGGATCGGCGCCTAGCTCCTCCATCACATGCAGCGTGACGGGTGCTTCGGGCTTGGGCGGAAACGCATCGACACGGCCCTGTACCAGCGCAAAGCGCTCGGAACCAAAATACTTCTCGATAAGCGGAGCCGCCGAGACGTGGTCCTTGTTAGTGAGCACGGCAAGCTGCACGCCCGCGGCGCGCAGGCGGTCGAGCATCTCGATCGTACCGGCATAGGGGGCGGTGTGGTCCTCCTTGTGCTCGCCGTAGTAAGCCCTAAACTCGGCAAGCGTTTGCTCAAACATACGGCTGTCGCCCGCATACTCGGCAGGCATAAAGCGCTCAACCAGCTTGAGCATGCCGTTTCCCACCTTGTAGCGGTACTCGTCAACGGCAAACGTGGGCCAGCCGTGCGCCTCGCAGGTATGGTTGCCGGCGGCCGCCAGGTCCTCGAGCGTGTTGAGGATGGTGCCGTCCAGGTCAAAGATCACATGGGAAAAAGCTGCTGCCATGGGTGCTCCTGCCGCTTGAGTTGTAAAACGCACCCCATGATACTGGGCATGCGTGCCGGGCATGTTTGGAATCTGAATATCTTTAATAGCCCTGAGCCTTTGTCGTTAGCAAATTCTCGGCAGCTGCTCTCCTACGAGCATGTCGAGGATGCGGGTCGAACCCCAGCCGGTGCGCACGCGCACGGCGGGACGGGCGCCCTCGGCAAGCGGCAGCACGCGACCGATGACGGCGGCGTTCTCGCCGTAGTGGGCGGCGCGCATGGCGCTCAGTGCGGCATCGGCTTGCTCGGCCGGTACGACGGCGACCATCTTGCCCTCGTTTGCCACCTGCAGCACATCGTAGCCGAGCATCTCGCAGGCGGCCTGCACGTCGGGACGCACGGGCACGGCATCCTCGTCGACCTCCATGGCAACGCCGCTGGCCTGCGCAAACTCGTTGAGCGTCGAGGCCAGGCCACCGCGCGTGGGGTCGCGGAAGCAGCGTGTGTCGGGTGCTGCGGCAAGCACATCGGCAATCAGGTGGTTGAGCGGCGCGGCATCGCTTTCGATGGTGCTCGAAAACGCCAGACCCTCGCGTTGGCTCATGATGGCGATGCCGTGGTCGCCCAGCGTACCCGATACCAGGATGACATCGCCGGGCTGGCAGTTTGCGCCGCTGAGCGCCACGCCCGCAGGCACCTCGCCCACGCCGGCGGTATTGATGTAGACGCCGTCGGCCCCGCCGCGCTCGACCACCTTGGTGTCGCCCGTGATTATGGACACGCTCGCTTCGCGTGCCGTCTCGGCCATCGTCTGCACAATCTGGCGGAGCCTATCCATGGGATAGCCCTCTTCGAGGATAAAGCCGCACGATAGGTAGCGCACGTTGGCGCCCGAGGTCGCGACGTCGTTGACGGTTCCGCACACGGCGAGGCGGCCGATGTTGCCACCGGGGAAGAACTGCGGCGAGACTACAAAGCTGTCGGTCGACATGGCGATGCGCCCGCTCGCGGGCAGCGCGGCGACGCCGGCGTCGTTGCCTTCGAGCAGCTCGGGCGACCCAAAGGCATCCAAAAAGACCTCATCGATGATGCGTTTCATCATCTGGCCGCCGGAGCCGTGGCCCAGCAGGACGGTGCTATCGGTAACGCTATGGGACATATCGAAAACTCCAATCGTGGGTGGTGCCGGTGTGCGGGTGTGTCCGGGCTAGTCGCGGTAGCGGTAGTACGCCGCGCAGCTGCCCTCGGAGCTCACCATGCACGGGCCGACGGGGTGCTCGGGCGTGCAGGTGCGGCCAAAGAGCGGGCAGCTGCTCGGCGTAATGGCCCCGCGAAGCACGTTGCCGCAGCGGCACCCGCGCGGCTCGACCGTCGCCTCAACGGGCACGTCAAAGCGAGCGCGGGCATCAAAGCGCGAGAGCTCGGGGCGGATGGAAAGGCCCGAGTTGGCAATCGGCCCCAGCCCGCGCCATGTGGTATCGCACGGCTCAAATACCTGCTCGACCAGCTGGCGCGCTACGGGATTGCCGTCGGCATTGACGCCGCGACGGTAGGCGTTGTCAATCGCCGGCCTGTCCTCGACAACCATCTGGACCAGCATGCAGATGCCCTGCAGGATATCGACGGGCTCAAATCCCGTGACCACGCCCGGGGTATTGAATTCGTCGACCAAAAAGCCAAAGGGGGCCAAGCCCGTGATGGTGGCGACGTGGCCCGGCAGGATAAAGCCGTCGATGGCGGTCTCGGGGTCGTTGGCGATGGCGCGCAACGCCGGCGGCGTGGTCTTGTGGGCGCAATAGACCGAAAAGTTCAAAAGTCCGCGTGCATCGGCCTCCAAAATGGCGGCGGCGATGGTGGGCGTCGTAGTCTCAAAGCCCACGCCCATAAAAATGACCGGGCGATCGGGGTTTTGCTCGGCAATGTCGAGCGCGTCGAGCGGGGAGTACACAATGCGAATATCGCGCCCCGCCGCCTTTTGCGCAGAAAGTGAGGTGGACGATCCGGGCACGCGCATCATGTCGCCAAAGGTGGTGATGATGGCGCCGTCTATGTTGGCGAGTGCGATTGCGTGGTCGATGTCGCGGTTGGCGGTGACGCAGACCGGGCAGCCCGGTCCGCTCAGCAGCTTGAGCCCGGCCGGCATAATGGAGCGAAAGCCATAGCGCCCGATGCTCACGGTATGCGTGCCGCAGACTTCCATAAGGTTGATGGCGCGGTCGCCGACAAGCTCATGAATGCGCTCGATGAGCTCGCGAGCCAGCTTGGGATCGCGGAATGCCGAGAAGTCGATACCGGAGCGAGCCGGCTGCTCGGGCGCCACTAGTAAGCCTCCGCCGGGTTGGTGGCAAGCTGATCTTCTTCGACCAGCTCGGACATGGCATTAACAAGCTCGAGCGTTTCTTGCGCTTCCTGCTCGTCGACGATCTGGATGCCAAAGCCGGCGTGTACGAGAACATAGTCGCCAACCTGCGCCGTCGGCACGAGTCGCAGCGACACGGGGCGCTCGATGCCCATCATGTCGACGGTGGCCTTGAGGTCGTCGTCGCGTTTGACTACTTTACCGGGAACGGCAAGGCACATAATGTTCCCCTTTTATACGCTTTGCGCTGGACGGGCGCTCAATAATCCATCAGTTGATGGTAGCGCTCGCGGGCGCTGCGGGCAAACGCGCTACACCTGTGAGACGGCGGCTTGTGGGCTGGCCGAACAGCCTATTGCGGTGCGACCTGTGCGAGGCGGGTGCGTGCGACTGCCGCCTGACCGTAGGCGATGCAGCCGTCGTTGACGGGTACGGAGTGGGGAACCAAGACAGTGAGGCCCATGCTTTTGAGCGCGCGGGCGAGGAGCTGAAGCAGAAGTCGGTTCATGAACACGCCGCCCGAGAGCGCGACGGTGTCGATGCCCTCGTGCACGCAGATATCGCTGGCGATGCGTGCCGAGGAGCGCGCGATGGCGACATGGAAGTCGAGTGCGAGCCTGTTGGCGGGCGCTCCGGCTTCAATTCCTCCCAAAAGTGCCTCAAAGAGTGCTTTCTGGTCCAGAACATAGGGGCCGTCCGGCCACGATGGGCCAGATGCGAAATAGCCGGCGTTGTCGTCGGGAAAATGGGCAATTTCGTTGTCGAGCGCGCGCCAGGCGGCGGCCTCAAGCTCGATGGCGGGTTCGCCCTCGTAGGTTGCCTTGTCGCAGATGCCCAGAATCGCTGCCGCGGCATCAAAGAGACGCCCCATGCTGCTGGTACGCGGGCTGTTGATGCCGCGCTCGATCATGGTGGTTGTCACGCTGCGCGTTTGCTCGTCGAGGCTGTCCAAAAGCCGCGCGGCGCCTGGGTGCTCGAGCAGGCCGAGCTCACTGAGCAGGGCAAAGGCGTTGCGGCGGGCGTCGCGCACGGAGGCCGCCCCGCCGGGGAGCGCCCAGGTGCGCAAATGCGCGGCGCGCTCAAAGCCGCCAAGGCTGGCAACAAGAAACTCGCCGCCCCAAATGGTCCCATCGGTGCCGGCGCCGGTGCCGTCAAAGGCGATGCCAAGGACACGCGCGTCGGTTGTAAGCTGGCCCGCGGCGATGGCCTCGGCCATTACGCTCGCGATATGCGCATGATGGTGCTGCACCTCGACGAGCGGCAGATTGCATTTTCGCGCCTGCTCGCGCGCCCACTGGCCCGATAGATAGCTGGGGTGTAAATCGCAGGCCAAGGCGGCGGGCGCCAAATCAAAGAGATCTTCCAAGCGCGTGCGCGCGGTGTTCCAGGCATCGAAGGTCCCGCCGTTTTCAACATCGCCGATATGCTGCGACACAAAACAGGTCGCCTCGCCGTTCGTCCCTTCACGCGTGAGCGCAATCGTGGCCTTTTGTTGTGGCCCGCAGGCGAGCACGCAGGACGGAGCGCCGTCGAGCGCCGGCAACGGCAGCGGCTGGGGTGCATATCCGCGAGCGCGGCGCACGGGCATAACGGCGCCGTCAACCACGCGCACCACGGAATCGTCGTAGCGCGAGAGGATCGCGCGGTCGTTACCGAGCAACGCGTCGGCGATGCCGGCGGCAACGAGGTGCTCCCAGGCAAGATCGTCATCGGTCTCGATGGGTTCTTCGCTCAGGTTTCCGCTGGTCATGACGAGTGCGTGCATACCGCGGGCTTCTGCCGCGGCAAGCAGAAGATGCTGAAGCGGGGTGTAGGGGAGCATAACGCCAAGCTCGGGCAGGTCGCGCGCGACGGACGGTGCGAGCGCGAGGGCGTCGGGAGAATCGCCGCCGCTCCCGCAAACAGCACGCCGGCGCAGCAGCACGATGGGGCGGATACTGCCAGCGAGCAGATCGCGTTCAGCATCGTCGATATGACACAGGCGCTCGGTATCAGCAAGACTGCGCACCATGACGGCAAGTGGTTTGTTGCTGCGGCGTTTGCGACGGCGCAACTCGGCCACCGCTTGCTCGTTGGCAGCGTCACAGGCTAGATGGAATCCGCCCAGGCCCTTGATGGCGACGATGCCACCGCTGGCCAGCAGCTCAACGCAGCGCTCGATGATAGCGTCGCTGGCCTCGCGTGTGGTGCCGACGGTCGGTGTCGCGGACGAATTCCCGCACGCATCGCCGTTCACAGCCTCGCGCCACGTAATATGCGGCCCGCAATCAAAGCAGGCATCGGGCTGCGCGTGAAAACGCCGGTCGAGCGGATTGGCATACTCCGCGGCACACTCGGGGCACATGGGAAAACGGTCCATCGAGGTAGCCGCTCGATCGTAAGGCAGCGAGCGGATGATGGTAAAGCGCGGTCCGCAGTTAGTGCAGTTGATAAAGGGGTAGTGATAGCGTCGGTCGGCGGGATCGAACAACTCGCGCAGGCAATCGTCACAGGTGGCGATATCGGGCGAGACAAGTGTGGTGTGCGCGGTCTGGTCCTGCGACGCCACAATGTGAAAGCCCTGCTCATCGGCAGTGCTCCAACCGCCAGGCTCCAAATCCGCAATATCGACTCGCTCAACGCGAGCCGCCGCGGGCGCATGCTCAGAAAGCGCAGCGACAAATCCGTCAACCGCCTCGGCACAAGCGTGCGCCTCGATATGCACGCCGTCGCCCGCATTGAGCACCCATCCGCAAATGCCATGCGCCATGGCCTCGCGATACACAAACGGTCGCATGCCAACGCCCTGCACAATGCCCGTCACATGAATATGCACATGCCGCATGCGACACCCCTCATCAAAACCGACCAAAAAAGGACAGGTTTGTTTTGGTAGGTAAAACTTCTAAACCTGCCAAAACAAACCTGTCCCTTTTTGGCAGGTGCGCTGCGGGAAATCCCGCTACAGCCCCAGGCTCTGCTTGGTGGCGGCACACGTGAGCTCGCCGTGCTTAACGCCGCGCAGGCCCAGCAGGCGGTCGGCTAGTTCGTAGACGCGCTCGCCACGGCCCTTGAGCGCCAGAATCTCCAGGCAGTTGTGGTGATCCAGATGCACGTGCATGGTCGATACGATCTCGTCGGTGTAGTCGTGCTGCACTTCGTCCAGACGGCGCGTCAGGTCGCCGGTATGGTGGTCGTAAATCATGGTGAGCGACCCGATAACATGCTCATCGGGCGTGCGCATCTGCTCCTTGGCGATCGAGGCGCGAATCAGGTCGCGCACGGCCTCGGAGCGGTTGGCCACGTCGCCGCGGCGCGCGATCTGCTCGTCAAAACGGCGCAGCAGGTCGTCGGGTGCGGTAACCGAAAAACGGACCAGCTCGGAGCCGGAGCCACTACAGTGGCAGCCCGCGTCACCGTCCGCCCCGTGCGGATGCTCGTGCTCGTACCCGCAGCCGTGCTCGTGTTCGGCCACTTTACACCAGCTTCACGGAGCCGACGGAGTTGTGGTCGGCCTCGATGGCCTCTTCGTAGCCCTCGAGTGCGTCGTGGGCCTCGTGCAGCGCGGCCATGGCGGCCTCGAGCTTGGCGCCGATGCGCTCCATGTCAAAATTCTCGGTCGCATGCAGCAGCTGATGGCTCCACTCGTGAGCGAGCTCGATGGTATCGTCGACCTGCTTGACGCTCATGGCAAGCTGGCTCATGTTCATTCCGACGTCATGCATGGGAAATCTCCTTTTGTATGGGGCAGTTCAGTGGTTCAGATTTTACTACGCCCGCTCTGCGCGCAGCTGCATAAGAAAACGGGTACGAGTCTGTGCGACCCGCACCCGTTCACTGGGGGCTGTTTGTGACTACCATACTATCCGTGGTTGCACTCGGTGCATTCAGAAGTCCGGCGAGCGGCGTAAAAGCGCTCATGGACGGCAGGCAGACGGCAACATGTAACAAGCGTATTACAGATGCTTCTCCAGCAGCGCCTGCAGCCTCGCCTTGGGCAGAGCGCCAACCGAGCGGTCAATCTCCTCGCCGTTCTTAAACACAATCAGCGTGGGGATGCTCATGACGCCATACTTCATGGCCAGGTCCTGGTTGTCGTCGACGTTGCATTTGGCAACGGCAAGCTTGCCCGCCAGCTCATCGGCAACCTCGTCAACGATGGGCGAGAGGGATCGACAGGGCCCGCACCACGGTGCCCAAAAATCGACCAGCACGGGCAGGCTGTCGTTAACGATGGAATCGAAGTTCTCGGGGGTAATCTGATTAATGTCAGCCATGGTGACCTCCATAATGCGACGCGGCTCGGCCGCGTAAAACTCAGTACGACCGTGCTTATACCCAGCCGCCCGCAAAGCAACCACTCGCGGGCGGCTCTTTTATATAATGGTGGGCACGCAAACGATTGGAGAGCGCATGCCCACGTCACAAAGCCAGAAAAAAGAAGCCATCGCCCAGGCGACCGAGCAGGAGCTCGCATCGCTCGCGGGTCGTGGCGTGCGTATCGCGGGCAACGCGTGCTCGCCGATCGTGCTGGTCAAAGGCGATCTGGACGAGGCCGAGCGTTCGGGTGGCGAGCTTGCCGCCGGCCCGGATGGCGCGGCGTTGCGCAAGGCGCTTGGGGCCATCGGCTACGCTCCCGAGGATTTTTGCGTGCTGGCAAGCGTCGCCGGCGTGGGTGATGGGACGGTCGCGGTGGGCGAGACTCTGCCGTGCGAGCTGTTCCGTGAGGCGCTTGAGGCTTTGGACCCCGAGGCGGTGCTGCTGCTCGACAACAACGCGGCTGACGCCATGCGCGAGACCTACGCCGATATGCTCGTGGCGATCGATGACTTCGACACCGCCATGCTCAAGCCCGGCCTGGTCGCCCATGTGCAGGGCCGCCGCGTGCTCGCGCTCGATGGCTTTGAGGCGGCGCTGACCGACAAAGCGGCCAAGCAGCGCATGTGGGCCTACATCAAGCAGCTGACCCCGGCGGCCGCTCCGCTGTAGCGGATTGGCGCCGGTGAGCGATTGCCTGGCGGGCAAGACACGCCGCGAGATCGGCGCCGCACTTCTACATCACAGCGCGCAGCTCAAACCGATCGCCGTTAATGCGGAACTGACAGTTGCCGTTCATGCGCTCCACGGCAAGTTTGATGCTCTTGGTGCCAAAGCCGTGGCCCGCATGCCGGGTCACGGGCATGCCGTCGACCATGCGCGGCGCGCGGTCAAACGTGTTGGAAACTAACAGCAGCAGCTGGCCGTCCTCTAATCGCAGGTCAAAGTCGACGAATCGCTTTCCCTGGGGCGCGGCGCTCGCGGCGGTGATAGCGTTTTCCAAGGCATTTGAGAGCACGCTAAACAGGTCGGCGTCACCTACGTGGATGGTTTCGGGTACGGCGGCGCGCAGGTTGGCGGTAATGCCGTTTCTATTGATATCCGAGTTAAATGACGAAAGCGCGATGTTTACGGTCTCGTTGGCGCAGAAGCGGCGTACGGCGGTGCGATCGCCGGCTTCGCAGAGTTCATCGATGCGTTTGAGCGCCTCGTCGGTGTGGCCCTCCTCAATTAAAGCGGCCAGGCCGCGTAGGAAGTGGCGCATGTCGTGGCGCAGAATCGACAGCTCGCGCCCAGATTGGCGCCAAGCCTCGAGCTCTTTGATGGCGGCGCTGTCGCGGGTTTCGAGCATCCAGCGCTCTCGCTCGGCGGTTTCCTTTTCTTCGTATTCGCGCAGGTAAACGGCAAGAAACATAAGGTAGAAGGCACAGAGCGCAAATGCCAAAAACTCAACTGTCACCACCGAGCCCGAGTGGAACAGCGTGGTGTAGACGTTGGTGGCATAGTCAAAGACGTAATAGACGAGCGGCAGGATTAAAAGGATGCCCAGCTCGGTGGTGCTTTTTATCGCCAAGCGTGGACCGATGTCGCCGGCCCAATGCAACAGGACGGCAAAGACGGCGAGTGTGGTCGCGATGCGCGCCAGGTAGTACGCGATCTGAGAATCGGTTGCGGCAAATGCGGCGATGCCCATCCAATTGCTGAACTGGCAGCTCAGATAGGCACTCGTAATGCCGAGCACGGCAAGCAGCGGGCTCAGGCGGTAGCGCGCGCACAAATAGATGACGAGCGGCAGATGCACGACGAGCGGATATACCTGGCGGGCGAAAAGCTCGCCGCCGACGGCATTGGCGAGGCCAAATGCGCATCCGGTTACGGCACCGACCAGCACTAGTTCAAGCGCATGACGCCGGTTGATCTCGACACCGCACAGCGCCGCCGAGGCAAAGACGCCAAAGAGCAGCGTCGTGGCGTGGTGGATTGCCCAAAGGACCATTTCGACCGAGGAGACCATCAGTCTCTCCCACCCTCAAAGCGCGCCGCAAAGTAGGCGTCTTGGAATCCCTGCTTGCAGCTGCGCGAAAGCGGGATGCACGCGCCGGAGCGCATAACGATGTCCGTGCGGTCAAAGTGATCGATTTTGCGCAGGTTGACCTGGTAGCTGCGGTGGCATTTAAAGAAGACCGCGTTTTGCTCCAAGCGGTCCTCGACGCTGCGGAACGACTCGAGTGCCTCGATATCGCGTCCGTCGCGCAGGTGGAAGACCACGTGCTTGTTGCGTGCCTCGGCATATTCGATGTCGGACAGGCGCAGGGCGTGGTAGCCAAAGGAAGTTTTGATCACGAGCTCGTCGGTTGCCGCCGGGCGCATGCTCGAAAGCTCGTTAAGTAACTGCGCCAGGCGTTCGTAAGTCACGGGCTTGAGCAGATAGTCGAAAGCACGGACCTCGTAGGACTCCAGTGCGAACTCGGGCGACGAGGTGAGGAACACCAGGCACACGGCGGTATCGGCCTGGCGCAATTCGCGCGCGGTGTCCATGCCGTTGACGAGTGGCATGATCATGTCGAGCAGAATGATGTCGGCGCGCGATGCGGCATGGCGGGCCAGCAGGTCCTCGCCGCGCGTGACGAGCGCAACATCGACCGCCGTGCCCGTCTCGGTCGACCAACGGTCGATCATCCGGTGCAGTCTATCTAGAAAAGCGACATCATCGTCGCAGGCAATAATCTTGAGCATTCGGCCCCCTTAAGTAGTTCGATTTTGCCACATCGGGTACGCGCCGCTTGCGGGGGTGCGGACCGTTTGCGCCCCACGGCGTGCAACTCGCGCCAAGCGGTATTGCGGTGGCGAAAGATGCCTCCTGCGCCATCGAGAGCTCAGCTATCCTCAGCTTGCCAGTTCGAAAATGGACCTGCCACATGATTGAATCTTTATTTCAACTTTACACCTAGGTTTACAGCTGTCTTGTCAGCTGTAAACCTAGGTGTCATACTAAAGCCCCAAGATTCGCCAAAAGAGAGGGGCCTTGATGGCACAGAGCGCGAACATGGATGCGTCGGAGCTTGCACGCGATATCGCGGCCGGCCTGGCATCGGCAACGACGGCAACGGAGCGTGCGGCACTGGTGCCCGCAGAGCTCGTCGAGGCCATTCAGCAACTAAAAACCCAACGTGACGCGGTGATCCTGGCGCACTATTACGTGGCGCCCGAGGTCCAAGCCGTTGCCGATTACGTCGGCGATAGCTTCTACCTGGCAAAGCTCGCCAAAAGCCTGCCGCAGCAGACTATCGTGCTGTGCGGCGTGGAGTTTATGGGCGAGAGCGCCAAACTGCTCAATCCCACTAAGACCGTGCTGCTGCCCGAGCCGGGCGCGGACTGCCCCATGGCGCACATGGTCAAGCGCGAGACAGTCGATGCAGCGCGCGCCGAGTACGGTGACGACCTTGCCGTGGTCTGCTACGTCAACTCCACGGTCGAGATCAAGAGCTGGAGCGACGTGTGCGTCACCAGCTCCAACGCCGTTAAGATTGTGTCCGAGCTGCCGCAGCAGCATATCCTGTTCATTCCCGACCAAAACTTGGGCCGCTTCGTAGCCGAGCAGGTGCCGCAAAAGCACGTCATCCTCAACAACGGCTACTGCCCGCGCCATCACATCATCACCGTCGAGCAGATCGTCGACGCGACGGAGGCCCACCCCGACGCGCTCGTGCTGGCGCACCCCGAGTGCAAGGCCGACGTCCTGGCCGAGGCCGACTACATCGGCTCCACCGCCGGCATCATCAAGTATGCCGAGGAGTCCGACGCGAGCGAGTTCATTATCGTGACGGTTCGCGGTGTGCTCTACGAGCTCGAGCGCCGCTGCCAGGGCACCGGCAAGAAGTTCTACTTCCCCGCGGTGCAGCCCACCTGCGTCAACATGGACCTCATCACGCTCGAAAAGCTCGTGCGCTGCCTGGAGACGGGCGAGGGCGAGGTGCAGATCGGCGTCTCGGACGAGGCGGCAGATCAGGCCAAGCTCACGCTCGACCGTATGCTCGAGTACGCAGCGCGCTAGAACAATGTGACATGAGGGGCAGTCCCTTATGCCACATTACAAGGGAGAGGATTCCTGTGGAAACCAAGCAATACCCCGATATGGAGTGCGACGTCGTCATTGCCGGCTGCGGCGTGGCGGGCCTGTACGCGGCCCTCAATCTGCCGACGAGCACGCGCGTGATCATGCTTTCCAAGGGCGCGGTCGACGAGTGCGATTCGATGCTCGCGCAGGGCGGCATCTGCGTGCTGCCCGAGGGCTCGGACTACGATGCCTTCTTTGAGGACACCATGCACGCCGGCCACTACGAGAACCGCCGCGAGAGCGTCGACATCATGATCCGCTCGAGCCGCTCGGTCATCAACGACCTGCTGGCCATGGGCGTGGACTTTGAGCGCAAGGCCGACGGTAGCCTCGACTTTACCCGCGAGGGCGCGCACAGCCGTCCGCGAATTGCCTTCCATGCCGACATTACGGGCAAGGAGATCACGACCAAGCTGCTCCAGGCCGTTCGCAAGCTGGATAACGTGCAGATTTTGGAGCACGTGGCCATGACCGACATTCTAACGGGCGAGCGTGACGGCGCCACGGTGTGCACCGGCGTCGTCGCCGTTCCCGTGGACGAGGACAACTCGCTTCGTCCCGCCGACGAGCTGGCAAATGTCGCCGAGGGCGTGCATGCCGGCGAGCTGTTTAAGATCCATGCCCGCCACACGCTGTGGGCAACGGGCGGCATCGGCGGCGTATACGACCACTCGACCAACTATCCGCAGCTCACGGGCGATGCCTGCTACATCGCTCAGGAGCATGGCATTAAGATGGAGCACCTGGACTACGTGCAGATCCACCCCACGGGACTGTTCTCGCCGCAGCCGGGCCGCACCTTCCTGATCAGCGAGAGCTGCCGCGGCGAGGGCGCGATTCTGCTCAACGCTGCCGGCGAGCGCTTTACCGACGAGCTGCAGCCGCGCGACGTAGTCGCCGCCGCTATTCGCGAGCAGATGAAGCAGGACGGCACCGAGCACGAGTGGCTGAGCTTTGCCCCCGTCGAGCGCGACGTGGTGACCGGGCATTTCGCCAACATCCGCGCGCGCTGCCTTGAGGACGGTCGCGACATCCTGGATGAGCCCATTCCCGTTACGCCCACGCAGCACTACTTTATGGGCGGCGTGTGGGTCGACAAGGATGGCCGCACCTCGATGCCCGAGCTCTACGCCGCGGGCGAGACGGCTTGCAACGGCGTTCACGGCAAGAACCGCCTAGCTTCCAACAGCCTGCTCGAGTCCCTAGTCTGGGGTCGTCGCGCTGCTTGGCGTATGCGCACCGGCGAGTCGCTGGCCGTGGAGCAGGCGGGCGAGCCCGCGCTCGATGGCCGTCATCGCGCCCTGAGCGCCGACACCCTGGCAATCGATGATTTGGCCCGTGCCGCCAGCACGCAGGCCGTGGAGGAGTAGACCATGAATCCCATTACCATGAAACTCGTCGTCGATGATCTGATTCTGCAGGCTCTGCGCGAGGACATTACCTTTGAGGATGTGAGCACGGCGAGCGTGTGCCCCACGGCGCGCCCCGCCACGGTGGAGCTTATCGCCAAAGCCGATGGCATCATCGCCGGCTTGGATGTGTTTGCTCGCACCTTTGAGCTGCTGGATCCGCAGAGCTCGGTGCTGTTTGATGTTGCCGACGGTGACGAGGTGCATGCCGGCGACCACGTGGGTCAGGTGCGCGGCGATGCGCGCGTGCTGCTTTCGGGCGAGCGCGTGGCACTCAACTACCTGCAGCGCATGAGCGGCATCGCTACTTACACGCATCGGATGGCGGCTGCGCTCGAGGGCACCAAGACCGTGCTTGTCGACACGCGCAAGACCACACCGGGCATGCGTGTGTTTGAAAAGGCGGCAGTCGAGATCGGCGGTGGCAGCAACCACCGCTATAACCTGTCGACGGCTGTCATGCTCAAGGACAACCACATCGACGCCGCCGGTGGCGTGACGCGTGCGATCGAGATGGCGCGCGCCCATGCATCGTTTACCACGACGGTCGAGATCGAGTGCGAGAACCTGGACATGGTGCGCGAGGCCGTGGAGGCCGGTGCCGACATTATCATGTTCGACAACATGACCCACGACGATATGGCTGCCGCCATCGAGCTTATCGCCGGCCGTGCCAAGACCGAGTGCTCGGGCAACGTGGACGCCAGCAATATCCGTGCACTCGCCGATCTGGGTGTCGACTATATTAGCTCGGGGGCGCTGACGCACTCTGCGCCGATTCTCGACCTCTCGCTTAAGCACCTGCGTCTGCTGGACGGTAAATAATGGACGCCCGCGAGCGTCGCCGTGCCATCATGGGCGTGCTCGAGGGAGCCAAGGGCCCCGTCTCCGGCAGCGCACTTGCTCGTGAGGTGGGTGTGAGCCGCCAGATTGTCGTGCAAGACATCGCCCTGCTGCGCGCCGATGGGCACGATATCGTGGCGACCAATCGCGGCTACGTGCTGCAGGAGGCCCCCAGCAGCCCCGCTGTGCCCACGCGTCTTGTTAAGGTGCGCCACAGCGTGGAGCAGGCGGGCGACGAGCTTACGAGTATCGTCGACGCGGGCGGCGCCGTGCTCAACGTGATCGTCAACCATCGTGTGTACGGCAAGATCACGGCCGACCTGGACATCCGCAATCGTCGCGATGTTGAGCGCTATCTGCGCGATATCGAGAGCGGCAAGAGCTTTCCACTACTAACGGTGACGAGCGGCTACCACTTCCATCGCATCGCGGCGGAAGACGAGCAGACCCTCGACGAGATCGAGGCCATGCTCAAGGAGAAAGGCTACCTAGCAGACCTGATGCCCTACGAAGACGATCTCTCTTAGCCGACGCTGCAAACGCCCCATTTGGACAATCTGGCCTTCAATCGTCGGTCGCGTACCAGAGTACGCTTCCCTCCTCTTTCAGGCCACCTTGCCTCAAATGGGGCGTTTTCGCTGGCGCGGGTTCAACCAACGGCGGTGCCAAATTAGTTATCCGCACAAAAAAGGAGGCCTCCGCGGCGATGCGGAAGCCTCCTTTTTTGTGCACGGTGTACTTTTGAGTGTGCAAGTGGGGGAGTTGTTACTCCTCGACGATCTCGGTGATCGCGCCGGCGGGGCAAGCGTCCTGGCAAGCGCCACAGGCGACGCAGGAGTCCTCGTCAGCGACGGTAGCGACGTCCTGGAGCTCCAGAACGCCAGCGGGGCAGGAGTCGACGCAAACGCCACAAGCGATGCACTCGTCGGCATCAATTACGGGATGAGCCATGGTAGTTTCCTCTCTGTTGACCGACGCTACAGACGATGCGCGCCGGTTTGATTCGGGCAAAAACATACCACGGGAGCGACCGTTTGCAATACCCTCTGGCCGGCATCTTCATACCGTTCGCCGAGTATGCCAAGGTTTACTAAAAAACGCGCAGGTGGGGCCGTTGAGCTGCGCAAATGTTAGCTAAAGGTGACTTGAGATATTGAGCTATTGAGCGAGCTTTTGGAAAGCGCAACCCAGAATTGGCGTCCAAAACGGGTCGCGCTTTCCGGTCGAGCCCTCTGGCGGAAACTGCGACCCAGAATCCACACTCAGACTGGGATCTATTTTCCCGAGGGCCTTGGTTGCGGAAACTGCAGCCCGGAATTCACGCTCAAACCGGGATTTGCTTTCCGCAGGGCCATCCCGAGGGGTTCCAGACCCAAGCCTCAGCCATCTCTACATAGATCTCGATAGATTTGCCGAGAACTCATTCAGCGCATCTACCTGCGCATTTAAGAACCTAAACTCTCAGCAATAAGAAATCTTATATGAATTGACTTAGATTTTGTATATTCCGGCCCATAAGGGGATACACTACATCCTGAAAGACAAGCCGAAGCGCCGCGCGACAGATCGTCGAGGCGGCGCGAACGCAAAAGAGAGAGGGAATTTCTAATGAGTAAGATTCTTGGTATCGACCTTGGTACTACTAACTCCGCTATGGCCGTTCTCGAGGGCGGTTCTCCGACCATTATCGTGAACGCCGAGGGCGACCGCACCACCCCGTCCGTCGTGGGCTTCCGTGCCGACGGCGACCGCGTCGTGGGTAAGGCCGCTAAGAACCAGGCTGTCACCAACCCCAAGAACACCGTGTTCTCCATCAAGCGCTTCATGGGCCGCAAGTACTCCGAGTGCACCTCCGAGATCAAGACCGTGCCGTATGAGGTCAAGGAGGGCCAGGGTGGCCGTGCCGTCGTTGACATCGAGGGCAAGGATTACACCGCCGAGCAGGTGAGCGCCATGACGCTCGCCAAGATGAAGGCTGACGCCGAGAAGTATCTGGGCGAGACCGTCACCGACGCCGTCATCACCGTCCCGGCCTACTTCAACGACGCCCAGCGTCAGGCCACTAAGGATGCCGGTAAGATCGCCGGCCTCAACGTCAAGCGTATCGTCAACGAGCCGACCGCTGCTGCTCTTGCCTATGGCCTGGACAAGCAGGGCACCGACCAGCGCATCCTGGTCTTCGACCTGGGCGGCGGCACCTTCGACGTCTCCATCCTCGACCTCGCCGACGGCGTGTTTGAGGTTCTGTCCACCTCGGGCGACAACCACCTGGGCGGCGACGACTGGGATCAGCGCGTCATCGATTGGATGGCCGATAAGTTCCAGCAGGAGAACGGTGTCGACCTGCGTCAGGACCCCATGGCCCTGCAGCGTCTGAAGGAGGCCGCCGAGAACGCCAAGAAGGAGCTCTCCGCCGCCCAGCAGACCACCATCAACCTGCCGTTCATCACCATGAACCAGTCTGGCCCGCTGCACCTCAACTACACGCTGACCCGCGCCGAGTTCGAGAAGATCACCCGTGACCTGCTCGAGCGCTGCAAGCAACCTGTCACCAACGCCCTGCGCGACGCCAAGCTTAAGCTCTCCGATCTGACCGAGGTCATCCTCGTCGGCGGCTCCACCCGTATGCCCGCCGTCCAGGAGCTCGTCAAGACCATGACCGGCAAGCAGCCCAACATGTCCGTGAACCCCGACGAGGTCGTTGCCGACGGCGCTGCCGTCCAGGGCGGCGTGCTCACCGGCGACGTCGAGGGCATCCTGCTGCTCGACGTTACCCCGCTGTCGCTGGGTGTCGAGACCATGGGCGGCATCATGACCAAGATGATCGACCGCAACACCACGATCCCGACCTCCAAGACCGAGGTCTACTCCACCGCTGCCGACAACCAGACCAGCGTCGAGATTAACGTGCTCCAGGGCGAGCGCGAGCTTGCCCGCGACAACAAGTCGCTCGGTAAGTTCCAGCTGACCGGTATCCCGGCTGCCCGCCGCGGCGTGCCGCAGATCGAGGTCACCTTCGACATCGACGCCAACGGCATCGTCAAGGTCTCCGCTAAGGACAAGGGCACCGGCAAGGAGCAGCAGATCACCATTTCCGGCTCCACCGCTCTGTCCGACGACGAAGTCGATCGTATGGTCAAGGACGCCGAGGCTCATGCCGAGGAGGACAAGAAGCAGAAGGAAGAGGTCGAGGTTCGCAACCAGACCGACAGCCTGTGCTACTCCACCGAGCAGACCCTCAACGAGCTCGGTGACAAGGTTTCCGCCGACGTGAAGTCCAAGGCCGAGGCCGCTATCGCCGACGCCAAGAAGGCGCTCGAGGGCTCTGACGTCGAGGCCATCAAGGCCGCTGGCGAGTCCCTGCAGTCCGTGGCCTACGAGCTGGCTCAGGTTGTCTACGCCGACGCTCAGCAGCAGACCGACGGTGCCGCCGGCGCCCAGCCTGCCGACGATGACGTAGTCGACGCCGACTACGAGGTTGTGGACGACGAGGACAAGTAATCATGTCCGCCCGTAAAGCTCGCACGGAGGCGGCTGCCGCTGGCGCCGCCCCCGTTGACTCTGAGGAGAAGGACGTGAAGATTCCCGTAGAGGCCGCAGACGATACCGAGGTCAATGAGGCCCCGGCCGCCGAGGCTGCCGAGAACCAGGTAGAGGATTCCAACAAGGAGGCGACGATGACCGAGGACGAGATGGTGGAAGCCGCTATCCGCGCCGGTGAGGAAGCCGCCGACAACGACTTTAAGCTAAAGTTCGAGCAGGCTCAGAAGGAGCTTGCCGACGTGCGCAATGAGCTCGATGCTGCGGCAGAGGCCCAGAAGGCCGCCGAGGACAAGGCAAAGGACGCCACTGAGCGTACCGCCCGTCTTCAGGCCGACTGGGAGAACTTCCGTCGCCGCACCGCCAATGAGCGTATCGCCGAGCGCGAGCGCGCGACCGAGAAGCTCGTCACCGCGCTGCTGCCGGTGGTCGACGATATCGAGCGTGCGATCGACCATGCCCGCAGCCAGGAGCTTGCCGACGACTTTAAGCAGTTCGTCGACGGCGTCGACGCGGTGCATGCCAAGCTGCTCGATGTGTTTGCGCATGAGGGCGTTGAGCCCATCGACCCCAAGGGCGAGGCGTTCGATCCGCTCGAGCACCAGGCCGTGGGCCGCGTCGAGGACGCATCGCAGTACGACGAGACCGTCAACGACGTGTACCAGAAGGGCTACCGCATGGCGGACCGCATTCTGCGTTCCGCGATGGTGACGGTGACCTACGGTGGCGAGAAGCGCCCCGCACCGGAGCCCGAAGCGGCGCCCGAGGATGCTGCGGCCGATACGGCCGAGAGCACCGAGGAGTAATTGAGAAGGGCCCCGGGGCAACACCCGGGGCCCTTTCTGGCCTAGTGCCATATGAAAGCATGAGCCGCCGCCCGCTGGGCGGCGGATGAAACAGGAGAGGAGCTACGATGGCTGCAGGCAAAACCTTCTATGACATCCTGGGCGTATCCAAGAGCGCCTCCGACAAAGAGATCAAGAGCGCGTTTCGCAAGCTCGCGCAAAAATATCACCCCGATGCCGGCGGCGACGAGGCCAAGTTCAAGGAGATCAGCGAGGCCTACGAGACGCTTTCGGACGAGAAGAAGCGCAAAGAGTACGACCAGATGCTCATGTTTGGCGGCATGCCGGGCGCAGGCGGCGCGTATGGCGGCGGCTACGGTGCCGGCGCGGGTGCCAGCGGCTGGGGCGACATCTTCGACAGCATCTTTAGCGGCAACGGCGCCTGGGGCAGCGATTGGGGCTCGGGCTTTGCCGGGGCTGCAGGTAATGCCGGTGCCGGCGCGGGCCGCAGCCGTGCTCGCAAGGGCGGCGACCTGTCGCTGACCGTCGATGTGACGGCCGAGGACGCGTTTCGCGGCGTGACGCACAAGGTCACCTACCGCATTCCCTCGACAGGCGAGCAGCAGACCATTACGGTCTCGGTGCCTGCGGGCGCGGTCGACGGCGGCAAGCTGCGCTACAAGCGTCGCGGCGAGTACGGCGTTGCCGGCGGCGAGCGCGGCGACCTGGTCGTGACCACGCACGTGGAGGAGCATCCGCTGTTTAAGCGTAAAGGTGCCGACGTGACCATGGAGGTACCGGTCTCGGTCTATGAGGCGGCGCTCGGCTGCACGGTGGACGTGCCCACGCCCGGCGGTGCGACGGTTCGTCTGAAGGTGCCCGCGGGTACCCAGACGGGCAAGAAGTTCCGCTTTAAGGAGATGGGCGCGCCCGACGTCAAGCACCGTGGCCGCACCGGTGCGCTGCTCGTCGAGATCAAGGTGCAGGTTCCCACGAACTTGTCCGATGACGAGCGCGATGCCATGACCAAGCTGCGCGAGGCCGACACGCGCGACTATCGCGAGAAGGTCAATCGTTACAAGGCGACGTACTAGGGCGGTCGCGGCGCACGCCCACGCCCGCGGGCTTATGATGGACGATAACGAGACGGAAAGGGGTCAGGTAGCATGGCCGAGGACAATAGGAACAAACCGCTGTACATGATCAGCGTGGCGGCCGAGCTGACCGGCATGCATCCGCAGACTCTGCGCGTCTACGAGTCCAAGGGCCTGGTGAACCCCCAGCGCTCGGGCGGCAACACGCGCCTGTATTCGCGTGCCGATATCGAGCGCCTGGAGCTCATCAACCAGCTGACCGACGAGGGCATCAACCTTGCCGGCGTGGTGCGCATCCTCGATATGAAGGAGCGTGCCGAGGAGCGCGAGCGCGAGAACGAAAAACTCCGTGCCCGCGTGCGCCAGCTCGAGGACGAGCTGCACGAGTACAAGATGCAGAAGAAGATCACCGCCCTGGCCCCGCGCGATGGCTCAGTCAACCCCGAGCAAGTCATGCGCAAGCTGCTGGGCGCCGGTGGGGATTTGTAGTTACGCGGGTTTACCAACCCGCGTAACGGGCCGACGCTGCAAGCCCGCCAGAGCGGCAATCTGCCTTTCAACCTCGACGGCATGACCAAAAGGTCAATGCCGCCTCGTTTCAAGGCACCTTGCTCGCTCTGGCGGGCTTTCGCT
>CALFDJ010000025.1 GCA_937950325.1 uncultured Collinsella sp. | reverse complement strand
CGCACGTTGGGCTTGTCGATGCCCATGCCAAAGGCGTTGGTGGCAACCATCACCTGGATATCGTCGTCGATAAAGGCGCGCTGGCTTTGGCGACGGGCGTCGTTGCCCATGCCGGCATGGTAGCGGCCAACGCGAATGCCGCTGGGGCCCAGTGCCTCGGCAAGCTCGCCCGCCAGCGCATCAACTGTCTTGCGGGTCGAACAATACACGATGCCGCTCTCGCTCGAATGCGCGATCACGTAGTCGCGCACCCAGGCAGTCTTGGCCTTGTCGCCCATCTCCTCGCAACCAAAGTAGAGGTTCTTGCGATCGAAGCCCGTCACTACCGTCGCGGGGTTTTGCAGGCCAAGCATCTGCTGAATGTCCGCGCGCACACGCTCGGTCGCCGTAGCGGTAAAGGCCGCCACGATGGGGCGCTGCGGCAGGGAATCGATAAACTCGCGAATCTGCAGGTAAGCGGGACGGAAATCCTGGCCCCATTGGCTCACGCAGTGGGCCTCGTCAATGGCCACGAGCGGCACGCCAATGCCGGCGGAACCCGCAGCCTCCTGCGCAAAGGCCAAAAAACGCGGCTCGAGCAAGCGCTCGGGCGCCACATACATAAGCTGGTAGCGGCCCTCGCGCGCCCGCTTGAGCACGGTGTTTTGCTGGGCCGGAGTAAGGCTGGAGTTGAGATAGCTGGGTCGCGCACCCGCCGCGAGCAACGCACGGGTCTGGTCCTCCATAAGCGACAGCAGCGGACTCACCACAAAGGTGATGCCGGGCAGCATGAGCGCGGGCACCTGGTAGCAAATGGACTTGCCGGCGCCCGTGGGCATAACACCCAGCGCATCGCGACCGGCAAGAATCGCATCGACCATGCGGTCCTGCCCCGGGCGAAACGAGGTGTAGCCAAAATAGGCGCCGAGCGTGTCGAGCGCCATCTGCTGCATGCTATCGGTCATGGTTTCCTAACGTCCAAGTCATCTGCCGCCGATTATACGCCGCCACGCGGACAGCAGCACACGGCCGCCGCCCAGACTAGTCGTTTAAGAACGCCCCCAACGGCTAAGGAGTGTCCCCAGGTGCCGGCAGAAAAGGAACGTCCCCAAGTGCCGGCCCGGCAACGCCGATGTTTTGGCGCGGACAGCGAAAGCCCGCCAGAGCGAGCAAGGTGCCTTGAAACGAGGCGGCATTGACCTT
>CALFDJ010000024.1 GCA_937950325.1 uncultured Collinsella sp. | reverse complement strand
GTTGGGGCCAGGCCCGATTTTGCCTCTTGACAATGTCCTGCTCATATTAAAAGGACGGGTTATTTTTGGTTGGTAAAGCGTTTGACCTGCCAAAATAAGCCTGTCCCTTTTTGATCGGCTGCCGTTTGGGGGCCGATTGGCAACGCTCGCTGATTGTAGTCTTGACCTGCGCTAGAATAGTGGCATCTGAATGTCCGGGTGCATGGAGGCGTGCGCCCGTATGCTGAGGAGGACTCTATGGCAACTGTTGCCGCACCTATCGATGCTACGTCGACTGCCGCTTGGAAGGCACTCGAGGCTCATCAGGAGAAGCTCGAGGCCGATGGTATCGACCTCAAGGCCTGGTTCGCCGCCGATGCCGAGCGCGTGAACAAGCTGAGCTTTGACGCCGGTGACCTGCACTTCGATCTGTCGAAGAACCTGGTGACCGATGAGACCGTCAAGCTGCTGTGCGATCTTGCCCGCGAGGTGAAGCTCGAGGAGCGCCGCGACGCCATGTTCTCCGGCGAGCACATCAACACCACCGAGGACCGTGCCGTCCTGCACACCGCGCTGCGCCGTCCGGCAAGCGATAAGGGCCAGCTCATTGTCGACGGCCAGGATGTCGTCGCCGACGTGCACGAGGTCCTCGATCGCATGTATGCCTTCGCCGAGCGCGTGCGCTCCGGTGAGTGGAAGGGCGTTACCGGCAAGAAGATCGAGCACCTGGTGTCTATCGGCATCGGCGGCTCCGATTTGGGCCCGGTCATGGCTTACGAGGCCCTGCGTCCCTATGCCGACGCCGGTATCGACTGCCGCTATATCTCCAACATCGACCCCAACGATCAGGCAGAGAAGCTCAAGGGCCTCGATCCCGAGACCACGCTCGTGATCATCGTCTCCAAGACCTTCACCACGCTCGAGACCCTCACCAACGCCCGCGAGGTCAAGACCTGGATGCTCGAGCAGCTCAAGGCTCAGGGCGCCATCGACGGTTCCGATGAGCAGAACGCCGCGGCCGTGGCCAAGCACTTCGTCGCCGTTTCCACCGCACTCGACAAGGTCGAGGCCTTCGGCATCGACCCCGCCAACGCCTTCGGTTTCTGGAACTGGGTCGGCGGCCGCTACTCCGTCGACTCCGCCGTGGGCCTGTCGCTGATCGTCGTCCTCGGCCCCGAGCGCTTCCAGCAGTTCCTCGAGGGCTTCCATGCCATCGACGAGTACTTCTGCAACACGCCGCTCGAGAACAACGCCGTCGCGCTGATGGGCCTGCTCAACGTCTGGTACGTCAACTTCTTCGGCTCCAAGAGCCACGCCGTGCTTCCGTACTGCCAGTATCTGCACCGTTTCCCGGCCTACCTGCAGCAGCTCACCATGGAGTCCAACGGCAAGCATGTCCGCTGGGACGGCAGCGCCGTGACCTCCGATACCGGTGAGATCTTCTGGGGCGAGCCCGGCACCAACGGTCAGCACGCCTTCTACCAGCTGCTGCACCAGGGCACCGTGGTGGTCCCGGCCGACTTTATCGCTTTCGCCAACACTGCCAACCCTGCGACCGACAGCGGTCAGGACGTGCACGAGCTGTTCCTGGGCAACTTCCTGGCCCAGACCAAGGCGCTCGCCTTTGGTAAGACGGCCGACGAGGTTCGTGCCGAGGGCACGCCCGAGCAGATCGTCCCGGCCCGCTGCTTTGAGGGCAACCGCCCGACGACCTCGATCTTCGGCGACACGCTGACCCCGTTCGCACTCGGTGAGCTCATCGCCCTGTACGAGCACATCACGTTTGTCGAGGGCACGGTCTGGGGCATCGATTCCTACGACCAGTGGGGCGTCGAGCTTGGCAAGCAGCTTGCCAAGCAGATCACCCCGGCCTTCCACGACGACGCCGCCAAGGCCGAGCAGGACGCTTCGACCCAGGCGCTCATCGAGTTCTATCGCGCGCATCGCAAGTAGTCGCTGCTGTTAACGCATCGCGCCTTATAGTCAGGGGCCCGTATCCTATCGGATGCGGGCCCCTTTGCTTTGCCGTAGTCCCGGGGCGCACGGCCTTTGTGGAACATCGCTGGGGCGCCGCGCGCCGCGAGAACCCTGCGCCTAGATCTCGGCCTCCGCATGGTCTCGCTGCGCCTCGGGCAGCTCCCCGTAGAGCGGATGGTCTTCGAGCCTAAAGCGCTCGACCTGTTCGGGAGTGCGACCGCGCACAAAGAGCCACGAGCGATCGATCGGCGTCGCCATGAGCGTGCTGGGCAGCGCGTCGGCGCGGTCGGAAAACACCCGGGCACTCTCGGGATCCTGGAACGCCAGCACCAGATGCGTGTCGCAGTTGCCCATGATGGAGCGTGCGCGTGCCTCGCCATAGAGCGCATCGAGCTGGTTGGTCGACTGCAGCAGCAGCGTTGCCCAGATGTTGCGGCTTCGGATAATCGAGAGCACGTTGTCGATCTGGGGGATCTGCAGATTTGCGAAGTCATCGAGCATAAAGCGCACGGGCACGGGCAGGCTGCCGTCGGGCTGCCTATCGGCCTCACGAATGAGGCCCATAAACGCCTGCGAAATAAAGAGGCCGGTCAGCGGATCGAGATTGCGGTCAATATCGCTCACGGTTACAAACAGGACGCAGGGGGTGTGTCCCATGGAAGCGAAGTTCACCTGATGGCACTCACGATAGAGCTGTGCCGCACCGTCGAATCCCAGACACATGACCTTTTCGGCAAGGATGCCGACGATGCTCGCGTGCATGCGCTCGGCATTTTGCGTAATGGCGTAGCGCCGCCATAGCGAGAGGGCATAGCTTTGGGGGTCGGTCGTGATCAGGTCGTCAAACAATCGACCCGTGGCACCGTCCTGCAGGTGCTCGATCAGCTTGATGACCGAGCTGATCGTCTGCTCGTCGGCGGGTAGCTGTTCGGTGACGTAGGCGATAAGACACGACAGCAGGTTTGCCGCCGCATGATCCCAAAAAGGCTGGTTGTTGTCCTCGATGGGGCAGATGGCCTTTGCCACCGAGAGGATGTCCTGCTGGTTGGGCCTGCCGTCCGCCTTGCGGCGAATGTGCCTCAGGGGGTTGTAGCCGCAGCGCTCGATGCCGGGCGCAAGGGCCGGGACGGTGTTGAGGTCGGCGAAGTTGAGGCATTGCACGCGGTAACCGTGGGCTGCCAGCACGGGTCCCACTTCGCGACAGAGCGTGCCTTTGGTGTCGAGCACGATGTGGCTTGCGTTCATTTGCAGCAGGTTGGGCTTGAGGACGTTTCGGGTCTTGCCGGCTCCCGAGGGGCCGATCACAAGTGCGTTGTTGTTGAGTCCCGTTTGGCGGGTGTCGCAGGAGAGCGTTCGATCCTTGGCGAGGATGGTGGACGATGCGGACTCAGATGCGGCGAGGCGGCTGGCGAGGTTAGACATGGGCGACCTCCTTGGTGGTCGAGAGAATTTCGTGGGCAAAGCCGAGCTCGACGGCGCGCTCGGCCGAAAGGTAGGTGTCTTTTGCAGTGAGGGACTGGATGCGCTTGGGCGTGAGGCCGCTGCGGTCCGAGAGGATTTGCGTGAGGGTCTTGCGGGTCTGCATGAGACGCCGGCTGGTTTCCTGCAACGCAAGTGCCGAGCCGCCTGCTCCCTGGGGGATCAGCGGGTCATGAATCATGAGCTCTGCATGGGGCGCCATACGGCGATCGTCGCCGCCCATAAAGATCACGGCGCCCATGGACGCGGCGAATTCCAGGCAGACGGTGCGGATGGGGCACGATGCGAGGCGCATGGCGTCATAGATCGCAAGACCCGATCGCACGCTTCCGCCGGCGCTGGCGACAAATATGGTGATGGGGCGGCTGGGGTCGGTGGCATCGAGCAGACGAATCTGCTGGCATAGGTCGTGGGCCATCGGGGTTTCGATGTTTCCCATGACGGAGAGCTCGCGACGGGCGAGCATCTCATCGTAAATGCTGGTGAGCGTGATACCTCGGGCGGATTCACGCATGGTGAGGGGGCTGATGATGGGGGAATGATTGGTGTCCATGAGGACTCCTTTCTGTTGGTTGTGTTGTGGAATAGGATTGTTGCCCGCGGAGGGGCTGGCGGGCTACAGGGTTCGTCCGAGCCTGAGATCGAGCTCGGTTGTGGGGCAGGCTGCCTGTTCGTGCGGCTCGCAAGCGCCAAGGGCTCCAAAGCGATGGAGCGTTGCGACGGGCGTGGTGTAGGCGAGCCGCAGCTGATGCTCGATAGGGGCACATCCGTCATTTTTGTAATGAGCCGCGTAGTACTGCGCGATGCTGGCGTTCATCTCGCTGCCATTGCGATGGCGCTCAAACTGGCGTCTGCAGGTCTCGATGATCTTTGCTACCGACTTGGGTGCCGTCGCGGGAACAAGGGCGAGATAGCCCTCAAATAGTTCGTTGATGCTCAGGAGGCACAGCAGGTCGATCAGCGTCCTTATGGCTGCTCCCTCGGCAGAAAAGTGCGCGGTCATGCGGTTATATCGGTTGCGGTCGACGATGGCCACATGGGGTCTAGGAGTTTTCTGCCCCGTGGTCCCGGGCTTTTGCCGCGCCTGTGAATTGAGCTCGACGTTGCAGCGCTTGAGGCCGTCCAACGGAAGGAACAGTGCGGTGCGCAGGGTGTTCCGCTTGCTTTCGAGTTCATGCCGCTCGTCGGGTTCCCATTCGAGCTTGAGTTTCGTGTCGAGCGCCGTAAGCATATGGGCTAGGCAGCCTACGGTAAGAATGTGCGAATCGTTGTCGCGTTTTGGGGCATAGGGGTCTGTCAGTTTGCGAATGTCGGGGTCGCCCATGATCTTTGTGCAGCGCTTCAGCAGTTGAGGGTGATCGGCCAAGATCGTCGCGAGCGGTAGCGACGCGTAGTTCTTGATGGTCGCGGCGGCAAAGGCGGCGTCATATTCGTTTGCATATGCTCGCTCAATGCGGGCATCCAGAATGCTTTTCTTATCGCCGTCTTCAGCGTGGTGGTTTGTCATAGCTTCTCCAATCGGTTGATGTTCGTGCTGTTTGTTGATGTGTTGGTTGTCGTGAGTGATGTGCTTGCCGTGGGTGATGTGCTGACGTTGGGGTGCTATGCGGTTTTCAATGAGCCCGTGAGGCAGTTGCTGCAGGGGCGGGATGGAACGGCCCATGCAAGGCGGAAGGCATCGTGCTCAAAATCGAGACAGCAATGCCCTGGGTGCCTCACATGTGGCAGTTACCTCATTAAGTTGTCATTGCGTTTGGGGTTGTACTTTGCCGATCTTCCTTCTCTTACACGCTAAAACTCAAACTTCATATGCTCGATCTACTTAAAACCGCAACGGCGGTCTTTTATCAACTTATATGTCGGAACGCGTCTTTGCAAGCACTTTTTTGTCTTTGTTTCAAATGGGGTGGTTTTGCAACCGTCATACGCGCGCCGTGCGAACGTGCCCCGGCTCGGATAAGATAGTGCGCGATAAAAACGATGCAAGGAGGCACATATGGCAATTAAAGCCATCGCAATGGATATCGATGGTACGCTCACCAACGATCAGAAGGTGATCAGCCCGCGTACGCGCGAAAAGCTGCTCGCGGCGCAGGAGTCGGGCATTAAGCTCATCTTGGCTTCGGGTCGTCCCGCATGGGGGCTACATGCTCTGGCACAGGAGCTCGACCTCCAAAACCATGACGGTCTGCTAGTCGCTTTCAATGGCGCGCATGTTGTCGACGCTCAGACCGATGAGGTCCTTTTTGACCAGGCCATGCCAGCTGACGAACTGCACCGTCTGATTGATCACCTGCAAAACTATGATGTGATCCCCATGATCTCGCTCGGGCGCGACCTGCATGTAGAGGACTCGTATCGCTGCATGATTACACTGCCGGACGGCTCGCAGAAGAATATCGTCAAATACGAGCGCGATGCCTGCGACCTTAAGATCCGCGAGGTCGAGAGCTTGCATGAGGTCGTGGACACTTATCCCGTAGACAAGCTGCTGACGGCAGGCGATCCGGCCTACCTGCAGGCGCATTACGAGGAGATGTATGCGCCCTTTACCCAGACGCTTTCGGGCATGTTTACGGCCGACTGGTACTTTGAGTACACGGCGCCTGGTATCGACAAGGCCCGCGCGCTCGAGGGTGCCCTGCCCAAGCTCGGCATCGATGCCAGCGAGGTCGTCTCGTTTGGCGACGGCCAGAACGACAAGTCCATGATTGAGTGGGCCGGCACCGGTGTTGCCATGGGCAACGCCGTCGATGAGGTCAAGGCTGTAGCCCAGATGGTGACCGCCAATAATAACGAAGACGGCATTGCGGTGGCGCTGGATAAGCTGCTGGGTTAGAATCGCCGATAGTGCATGGCTCGGGCGTCCGCTTGCGGGCGCCCTTTTGTTAGGGAGGGTGCCGTGTCCGCATTTCCGTTCGACGCCGTTATCTTTGACATGGACGGCGTGATTGTCGATACCGAGTATTACTACCTGGGCGAGACTGCCGCGTTTGCCAAGGAGCTTGGGCTTAACCTGACTCAAGAGGAGTTGAATGGGCAGGTCGGTACTTCGCACCAGTTCTTCCTGCATATGCTGGTCGATTGGTTTGAGCGCGCCGGTAAGGGGCATTTCACTGGCGAGGAAGCGTTGGCCCGTTGGAACGAGTGGGCGCATAAGCGTCCGCGCGACTATCAGGCTTTGATTAACCCAGGCGCCGTGGATACGATTCGAGAGCTGCCGCGCCGTGGCGTTCGCGTGGCGCTTGCCAGCTCGTCTCCCATGGATAGCATCGAGGAAGTGCTCAACGCATGCGGGCTGTCGGATGCCTTTGAGTATGTGGTGAGCGGCGAGCAGTTTAAGGAGAGCAAGCCCGAGCCCGACATCTACCTGCATGCGCTGGACCTGCTGGGGCTGCCCGCGAATCGCTGCTGCTGCGTCGAGGATTCGGTGCCTGGCATCACTGCCGGCAAGCGAGCCGGCCTGACAGTCATTGCCAAGCGCGAGGAGCGCTTTGGCTTTAGCCAGGATGCCGCGGACAAGATTATCGACCAGCTGCCGGAGCTGCTCACGCTTTCTTAGGAGCGCGGTAGTTGCGCGTTTTTCGGGTCTGATGAGTAAATAGCCAACATTTTGGTGCGACACCTAGCATACTTTAAGCTAATGCGGGCTTAAGGGCTTGTTGAATGCCCTTAAGCCCGTTTTAGAATTAATTGTGCTGGGAGAGGGTATATGCCACCGACTGAAGGGCCAACTGACGGTAAAGCAGCGATACCGCTGTACCAACAGGTTATTGATATCATCAAAAACGAAATCAACTCCGGCGCCTACAAGGCGGGCGCGCGGATACCCAACGAATTCGAATTGGCTGAGAGCTATAAAGTTGGCCGCGTTACCGTGCGACGCGCTATTGAGGAGCTCGTCCAGCAGGGCTATCTAACGAAGCGGCAGGGGAAAGGCACGTTTGTCAATGCCCCCAAGCTTAAGCGCAAGATTCGCCAGAAGGATGACGTCCAGAGTTTTTCGGACGCATGTCGCGTTAACGGAATGGAACCGGGGGCGTGTGTCATTTCGAGAAAGATACTGCCGGCGGATTCCACCGAAGCACAGTTCTTTGGTGTTCCCGTTGGAACTGACTTGATTTGCGTTGAGCGCGTGCGCACTGCCGATGGCGTCCCTGTCATGCTCGAGAACAACATATATGTTTACGAGGACAACGCCTATCTATCAACGGCACCTCTATCTAACCAATCCATTTTTGAGTTCGTGCGCAACCGGACGGGCCGCACGCCCGCGTTTACCGACCCGTGCACGCTCGAGATCGCGTGCGCGTCGCCCGAGGTCGCTCGACTGTTGGCAGTTCCCGTTGGCGAGCCCTTGTTTTATATGGAAGCCTTCTTTTTCGATGAGCAGCGGCGGCCGTTTATCATCGGTCGTCAGCGGATCGTTGGGTCTCGCTACGTTTTTGACATCTAGGACATTGCGAATGGAAACGCCCGGTGGATCATCTCACCGGGCGTTTCCATACCGTTCACGGCGCAAACGCAACCGTTCAACCGCGTTGCGGCAATCAGTTTGAAATTATCTTGATGAAGGAAAAAGCTGCTGGTAATCTATGGAACGTCATAGAACGTTTGCATTGTGCAAACGTTGAAGCGAGATACGATGCAGTCTCGAGTTCTTTGGAGGTATCTATGTCAGATACGAAGGCGAAGAAGACAAACAGACGTTTTAAGTTCAAATTACCGCATGTCTATACGATCATGTTCTTGCTGATCGTTGTCTTTGCGGTCCTGACTTGGATCGTTCCCTCTGGTCAGTATCAGCGCAAGACGATTTCGACAGCGGCGGGCGAGCGTGAAGTTGCCGTTGCTGGAACCTATGAACAGGTCGATAAGAACTACACCGATTCCGAGACCGGCGAGACCATCAATCTGGGCCAGGATATCTTCGCGGTTCTGCAAGCGCCCACCAAGGGCATCCAGGAGGCTGCCGACGTCGTTGCGTTCGTCTTATTGATTGGCGGATCGTTCGCGATCATCACCAAGACCAACGCTTTGAATGCCGGCATGAGCCGTGTGATTAAAAAGCTCAAGAACAAGGACATCCTCATCATTCCCATCACGATGACATTGCTGTCCATTTGCGGCACTACGTTTGGTATGTCTGAGGAAGCCCTGCCGTTCTATGCCATCTTCATTCCCATCATGATGGGTATCGGTTATGACTCGATGACGGCATTCATCATCTGCTTCCTTGGTCCTAACCTGGGATATTGTGCTTCGACCATCGACCCGTTTAATGTTTTGATCGCCCAAGGCATCATTGGCATCGAGGGTAATCCGCAACTGTGGCTGCGCGCCGTTTCTTGGGTTATCTTCACTGCCGTCGGTATCGCATGGGCCATGCGCTACGCCATGCGCGTCAAGAAAAACCCCGAGTCGTCCATTGTGTACGAGGACGATAAGCTCAAGCGTATTGAGTTTTCCGTGACCGATGCCTCCATCGAGGAAGAGTTCACTATCCGTCAGAAGCTCGTGCTCATCGATTTTGCTTGCGGTATGGGCATTATCGTCTGGGGTCTTGTTACCCAGGGCTGGTACATGAATGAGATTTCCGCCGTGTTCCTTGGCATGGGCTTGCTTGCCGGTATCCTGGGCGGTCTTGACCAGCAGACAATCGCAGAGGAGTTCGTTAAGGGTCTCGCCGACTTTGCGTACGCTGCCATCGTTATCGGTATCGCTCGCGGTATTCTGGTCATCGCCGAGGGCGGCATGATCATCGACACCATCCTCCAGGCGCTCGCTACCGCGCTCGCCGGCGCACCCGCCGCCGTCTACACCACGTTTATGTATATCGTCCTTGGCCTGCTCTCTTTGCTGGTTCCCTCGAGTTCTGGCCTGGCGGCGCTCACCATGCCCGTTATGGGCCCCCTGACCGAGCTCATGGGCCTCAATCCCGAGGCAGCCGTCACCGCGCTCCAGTTTGCCAACCAGACCATCAACACCATCAGCCCCGTGGCGGGCATGACGGTCGCCGGTCTTGCCGTGGCTAGGATTTCGTTTGGCCAATGGTGGAAGACCATTTGGAAGTTCTTCATTTTCATGGTCGTCTTTGGCGTGATTGTAACGGCAATCTCTGGCATGCTTCCGGTGTAGGTGGTTGTGATGTCTGATCGTTTGACGGTCCTGACGTCTAAGAGCGTCTTTACCGGTACGGGGGACCTGCCGTTTGAAGGTTTCGTAGCGGTCCGTGGCAATCGAATTGAGGCTGTTGGCACCAAGTGTGAGGTAGCTTCGTATTTGACCCAGGCGGACGAGGTAGTTGACCTGGGCGACCGCACCGTCATGCCTGGCCTGATCGATGTACATACCTTCTATACAGGCTGGGCGCTGCGGACGTTGGGGTCTGATCTGTCCGGCATCGCTGATGCCAAAGAGGCCGTGTCGCTCTTGCGTACATGGAAAGAAGATCATCCGGATTGCGCGGCGGCTTTTGGCCACAACCTACCCGAAACGTTGGCATCGGATGCCGAGAACGCAAATACGGCAGCTGTGTTTGACGATTGTTTTGGCGATATCCCCGTCGTCTGCTTTACACCGGGCGCGGATACCTGTGTTCTCAATGCTGCCGCCAGTGCGCGATACGGCTTTACACCCCAGGCGTGCTATGCCGAGAAGATCTGGCGTATGATGAGCGATTTCCTCGCGCTGCCCGAGGTGCGTGCCGGGTATTCGGACTACATGAGCATGCTTAACGAACGCGGCGTTACCGCCATCAAGGAGATGGCGTTTGATGACTACTACGGCTTTGCCGACGAAATGGCTCGCCGTGAGGAATCTGGTGAGCTGACGGTTCGCGTCTCTATGATGTCGCAGCCGGTGGGTGCCGGTGCAAATCTGGCATATGCCCGCGAGGCACGAGAGCGCTTCCGGGGACCGTTCGTTCGTTTTTCTGGCTTCAACCGTATGACCGATCGCGGCGTATGGGCGGGGCTTGCCGAGATGATTGACCCCTATGCGGACTCGGCCGATGCGGGCGCTGCCGGCAAGACGGTCGTCGAGGAGCCAGAGTGGGATCTGATTGAGAACGAGCTGCGTGCAATTGATGCTGACGGCTTCCGATATTCCTTGCATTGCCAGGGCGATGGCGCCGTTCGTCGCACCGTGGCGCTCTATGCCTCGCTGCCTCGAGACGAGCATGGACGGATGCTTCGCCGCCATGCGATTACCGATCTCGAGAACTCTGACCCGACCGATCTTGTCGAGTTTGGCAAGTTAGGTGGAATTTGCGAGGTCTATCCGCAGATTCTGACGCTGGACCGGCGCGAGGATTGCCTGTCGATGATGCGTCGACAAATTGGCGAGACGCGACTTTTGCACAGCTGGAATCGCCGCGGCATGGAAGATTCCGGATGCACAGTGTGCTGCGGCACGGATCTGCCGCTGCTGATTCCGAGCCTGGGCGAGTCAATCTACAGCGCGTGCGGCGGATTCTTCGCCGACGGACTGCCCGTGAATGAGGTCAACACGCTGACGCTTGTCGAGCTCTTGCGCGCTTGGACTGCCGGGGGCGCGTACGACCTGATGCGCGAAGACGAGCTGGGTACGCTTGAGGTTGGCAAGCTTGCCGATATCTGCGTGCTCGACCGGGATGTGTTCGACCTCGATTATCGCGACGCACGTGATCTTGCGGTTGACATGACGATGTCGGACGGACAAATCGTGTTCGATCGAAATAAGGAGGCATAAGATGCCTGAATCCAAACCGACGCTGCGCCGCGAGCAGATTGCGGGCATGAATATCCACTACATCATGTGGTCGCTCGATTACTTCCTTGATGTGCAGCAGCGTTTGGGCTTTGAGTCCATTGAGCTGTGGTGTGCGGAGCCGCATGTGACGCTCGACCACACGGGCTACTTTGAAGCTGAGGTCCTGGCGAAAAAGGCTGCAGACCGTGGGCTTAGGTATCGTACTCTGTGTCCCGAGAATGTTGTCTATCCTTGGCAGTACTGCGCACGCAAACCGCTGCATGAACAGCGCAGCTTGGCGTACTTTAAGCACGGCATTGAGCTTGCCGAGGTACTTGGGTGCGACCGCATGTCCATCAACTCGGGCTGGGGCGACTGGGACGAGGACCGCGAGGAAGCCTGGAAGCGCAGCCGCGAGCACTTGTCCATTCTGGCGGAGTATGCCGGCGAGCACGGTCTGGTGCTTACGATGGAAAGCCTGCGTCCCGAGGAGAGCAACCTTGTGACGACGGTTTCCGATGCGAAGCGCATGATTGACGAGGTCGCGAGCCCGTACTTACAGCCCATGGTTGATACAACCGCGATGGGCGTTGCAGGCGAGACGCTCGAGGACTGGTTTGCCGCCTTTGGTGATGGGGCAATTCACGAGATGCACTTTATCGACGGTGACCCGTATGGCCATCTGGTGTGGGGCGATGGCAAGCACGATATGGACGCCTTCGTCGCCACACTCAACGCCCATGGTTTCGACGGCATGCTGGGCCAGGAAATCACGGACGGTCGTTACTACGATGACCCGGCGGCGGCAGATGCCAAGAACATGGCCGC
The DNA here is from genome assembly GCA_937950325.1 of uncultured Collinsella sp. Lineage (GTDB taxonomy): Bacteria > Actinomycetota > Coriobacteriia > Coriobacteriales > Coriobacteriaceae > Collinsella. The sequence continues at coordinate 17,018 of CALFDJ010000024.1, read as the reverse complement.
ATTCGAGAAATATCTGATTGACTAAAACAACCATCGGCCACGCAACCAACGTCATTGATTGCGGGCCAAACAAGAAAGGAACTGGATATGAACGCACACGATTTGATCAAAGAGGCAATTGCCGAGAAGGGCAAGTTCGACAGCGTCTACTGGATTGCTTGCGGTGGCTCCATGATCGATTTGATCCCGGCTCATGAGCTTCTGCAGCGCGAGGCAACCACCTTCACTTCGTATATCTATACGGCTCGCGAGTTCGATATCATGCGTCCGCGTCGTCTGGGCGAGAAGTCCCTGGTCATCGCTTGTAGCCACAGTGGCAACACCCCCGAGGTCGTCGAGGGCTGCGAGATTGCCCTTGCTGCCGGCGCTACGGTGATCGCCCAGACCGACAACGCTGGATCCAAGATTGACTCCGGCAAGTGGACCACGTGGGTCTACCCGTGGGGCGAGGGCGTGCCGCAGGCCGAGGTCCCCGCTGGCATTTCGCTGTCGCTTGCGGCCGAGCTGCTCGATCAGCAGGAGGGCTACGCCGATCTTGCCGATATGTATGCCGGTATCGCCGAAATGGATAAGATTCTTCCCCCGGCACGCGAGAAGGTAAATGCCGAGCTGGGCGATCGCTTTGCCAAGCTTTGCCAGGAGCACGAGTTCTTCTACATTCTGGGCAGCGGTCCCAACTTTAGCCAGACCTACGGTTTCGCTATCTGCTCTCTTATGGAGATGCAGTGGCAGCACTGTAGCTACATCCACTCTGCCGAGTACTTCCACGGCCCCTTCGAGGCTACTCAGGATGGCGTTTTTTACTTCCTGCAGATGGGCTCCAGCGAGTGCCGTGCTATGGACGAGCGCGCCCTGGCGTTCCTTAAGACGCATACCGATACGCTGATGGTGCTCGATGCCAAGGAGTACGGTATGGAAGCCGTGCCGGCGAGCGTCCGTGCCTATCTGGACCCGGTGCTGTTCTACGCCATGAACTGCGAGCTGCGTGCTGCACGCGGCAAGGTGTTTGATCACGATCCCGATTTCCGTCGCTATATGGGTGTTGTCGAGTACTAGAAGGGGCAAAGGCCATGGCATTTAACGTTAACGCGCTCGGATTTGGCGACAACGTCGTCGATCGCTACGAGCATATCCACACCATGTATCCCGGCGGCAATGCGGTGAACTTCGCCGTTTATGCCAAGAAATGCGGTGCCGCACGCTCCGCATACATGGGTATTTTTGGCAATGACGCCGCTGCCGAGCATGTCATTGCAAGCCTCGAGGATGAAGGTATCGAGCTTGACAAGTGCGAGCAGATGATTGGCGAGAACGGAGCGGCTCGCGTGACCGTCGTTGACGGTGACCGTGTCTTCCTCGGCTCCAACGAGGGCGGTATCCGTGGCGATGCGCGCTATGTCCTCGATCGCTTTGACCTTTCGTACATGAAGCAGTTCGATGTGGTTCATTCGGGCAACTATTGCTTTACCGAGCGCGAGCTGCCCAAGCTGAAGGCTGCGGGCGTCACGGTCTCTTTTGACTTTTCGGACGACTCCACCGACGAGTACTACGAGCAGATTGCGCCCTACGTCGATTTCGCTTTCTTTAGTGCGGCGGATGCCGCGAGTGAGGACGAGATTCGCGAGCGTCTGGCATGGGTGAAGGGCCTGGGTCCGCGTTTTGTGTCGGCTACGGCGGGCGCCGAGGGCTGCATTGCTTACGACGGCGAGCGTTATTACCGCCAGCTGGCTAAACCGGTAACGGACATGAAGGACACCATGGGGGCGGGCGACTCGTTCCTCACCTCGTTTTTGATGTGCTATCTCGATTCCGCCAAGCGCGGTGAGGATGGCGCCGAGGCCATCGAGCGCGCGCTCGACTTTGCTGCCGGGTTTGCCTCGACCGTGTGCGGCATGGAAGGTTCTTGGGGCCACGGAGCACCAATCGTCGAATAGCTTAAGAAAGCGTACGGCGGTCTGGCTATGAGGCCTTGGACAGCCGATGCAAAACAATAAGCGAAACGCGAAAAGGGGGCTCGCCATGTGGCGGGTCCCCTTTTGAACATTGGAGAAGACCATGGGTATTAAAGCGTGTGCGGCTGGTTTTTGCTGCGCGGACGTCTATCAAAACATCGGCGTGTTCTATCCGACTGGTAATGGCATTGACTGGGGTATCCATCTTGCACGAATGGGCGTTTCGGTATCCGCCGTGTCGGTTGTCGGCAAGGACGAGTACGGAGACAAGATGAGAGAGGCGCTGGTCGCTGAGGGGTTCGATATCTCACATCTGCGGGTGGAAGATGGCGACACCTCGGTGATGCTCATGGCATTGAAAGACGGCGTCGATCGCGTGCATCTCGAGGCAATCGATGGCGTAATGGAGACATATCGACCGAATGAAGACGACCGGGCGTTTATCCTAGAGCATGACATCATTCATACCGACCTGTTTGGCAATTGTTTGGACCTCCTGCCCGAATGGCATGATGCGGGCAAGACGGTGGTTATGGACTTCTCGGTGTTCAGCCAGGATCCCGAATATGCATGCGAGGCTCATTTTCCTTACGTAGACTATGCGTTCATGTCGTTTGAAGAGGACACTCCGGAGCTGCGGGACTGGGTACGCCACGTGCAGGAATTGGGACCGCGCGTTGCGGTTGCCACGCTTGGCGAGAAGGGGAGCATTGCCTATGACGGTGAGCGCTTCTATGAGTGCGGGATCGTACCGGCGGAGAAGGTCGTTAATACCGTGGGTGCCGGCGACTCGTATATTGCCGGGTTTACCAAGGGCGTGATCGATGGCCTTGATATTCCGGCGTGTATGAAGGCGGGCGCTGAGCTGTCGTCCCGAGTGATTGGTTCGTTTGAGCCGTACTAGGGTCAAATGCCTGGAAAGGAGTATGAAATGGTTATCGACATGTTGGTCCATCCTATGCTCTACGGCGAGGTCTGTACGCCGCGTGATGAGCCTGATGGATTCGGTTTTTGGTCACGAGAATTTGGTATGGGGCATATGGGCCCCATGGATTGGGATGAGCTTCAAGTCGAGATGGACGTCTGTGACGTGCAGAAGAGCGTGCTCATGCCGCTCGATGTAACCACGGCATGCGGAGGGCACTTTGGCACCAATGACCAGATTGCCATGCTGGTTGCCGCGCATCCCGATCGCCTGTGGGGATTTGCGAGCGTAGACCCGCAGGTGAGCGGTGCCGCAGACGAACTGGAGCGCGCCTTTACCGAGTTGGGGGCAAAGGGGCTTTGCCTGCATCCGGCAAAGCAGGGTTTTGCCCCCGATGATGCTGTGGCCGAGCCGCTTTACGAGCTGTGCGAGCGCTATAACAAGCCGGTGGTTTTCCATGCCGGTATGTCTTGGGAGCCTGGCGCAGAGCTCTCGCGCAGTAACCCGCTTGCATTTGAGCACACAATCGCAACGCATCCAAATGTGCGCTTTAGTTTGACCCACTTTGGCTGGCCCTGGGTGCGCGAGACCGTGGCGATGCTGCTCAAGTATCCCAACTGCTACACGGACACCTCTATCACTTACATCGATTCGCCCGAGGAGATGATGCAGCGTCTTTTCACGGTCGATATGGGGCCGCTGTGGTATGAGCGCGCGCTATCGCATCAAGTGATGTTCGCCAGTAATACGCCGCGTTTCCGTGCATTCAAACTCAAGCGGGCGCTCGATACCGTGTCCATGCGCGATGATGCGCGAGAAAGGCTTTACTGGGGTAATGCCCTGCGTTTTCTTGAAGGGGATGAGTGAACATGGTGACGCTCGAGACATTGAGCTATCTATCGACTGCTCCGGACCAGTTCATCGATATTACCGAGGACGTGCACGCTGCCATCGAACGCAGTTCGGTGACGAATGGCTTGGCAGCAATTATTTTGTCGCATACGACCTGTGGAATCGTGGTAAACGAGGGACTGCCCTGCGTGGAGACGGATCTTATGGAGACGCTTGATCGCATCGCCCCGCTCGATGCCCCCTATGCGCATGCACACTTCCTGCCGAGCTATGGAGCCACCGGCAACAACTCCTGTGGGCATATCAAGAGCATGATTTGTGGAAACAGTTGCTTCTTTCCCGTCCAAGATGGCCACATCGTGTGTGGAGGTGCCCAGAACATCTATCTTGCGGAGTTTGACGGTCCGCAGAAGCGAAAAGTGTACGTCGAAGTGCTGGGGGAGTAACGTCCCCGCGATAACCCTATGAAGGAGCACGTTATGTCGTTTCTAACCTCGATGTTCAAGACCGAAAAGCCGGTCATCGGAATGCTGCACTTGCGTCCTCTGCCGGGCGATCCACTGTATTACCCGGGCGGAAGCGTGTCGCAGGTCGTGGAAGCCGCCAAGCGCGATCTCGAGGCGTTGCAGCAGGGCGGTGTCGATGGCATTTTGATTACCAATGAGCTCTCGATGCCCTACGAGCAGCACGTTTCTCCCTCAACCCTTGCATCGATGGGCTATGTAATCGGGACTCTATCCCATGATCTGTCGACTCCTTGGGGAGCTGAGGCTATTTACGATGGTGATGCCACAATCGAGCTGTGCGCTGCCGTCGATGCACAGTTCACGCGCTGCAATTTTTGCGGTGCCTGGGCCGGTGATCTCGGGCTGATTAACCGAGATTTCGCGCACACCATGCGTCGCAAGGCGGCGCTGCGCTTGGACGACCTCAAGCTTTTTCACTTCATCACGAGCGAGGGGGGAGGTTTATCTCAACGACCGCACGACTGCGGACATTGCCGATTCACTTCTCTTTAATTGCCTACCGGATGCGATGGTCATCGGCGGTTCGGCTGCCGGTCGTGGCGCTTCGGGCGAGCTTGCCGATGGGGTTCGCGAGCGTGTTGGCGAAGTGCCTGTGGTATGCGGCACCGGTTGTCGCGAAAATACCGTGGCTGACGTATTTACTCACTACGATGGCGCGTTTGTCGGCACGTGCTTAAAGCGCGACGGAAAGCTGGACGCCCCGGTTGATGTTGAGCGGGTAGTTCGTTTTATGGCTGCCGCTCGTGCGGCGCGAGGGGAGTAAGCACCTATGGCGTTCTATCTGGGTATTGATATCGGGACAAGCGCCTCTAAAGGTGTTTTAATCGATGATCGATGCGATATCGTTTGCCAAGCCTCTTGTGGACACGAGACGGACAACCCGTGTGATGGATGGTACCAGCATGATGTGGAGGCAGTTTGGTGGGGCGATTTTTGCCGCTTGTCGCGCGAGCTGGTGGCGCAATCGGGGGTTAACGCGGCGCAGATCGGATGCGTGGGGCTTTCCGCATTGGGTTGCGACTGCGTGCCGGTCGATACCGAGTGCAACGCGCTGGCGCCCGCGATTTTGTATGGAGTCGATGCGCGGTCGAAGCCGCAGATTGACGAGCTTCTTTTCGAATATGGGTCAGATCGCGCACGCGAGCTTTTCGGGCACGATCCCTGTTCGTCAGATATTGCTCCCAAGATCTTGTGGTTTAAGGAGAATATGCCCGAGGTGCACGAACGTGCCGCGAAGTTCCTGACGGCGTCATCGTTTCTGTGCGCAAAGTTGACGGGGCGTTTTACGGTGGACCGTTATTTGGCGGAGGATTTTCTTCCCCTATATGACCGCTACACTTGGAAGGTTGATGCTCGGGAATGTGCTCGTTTCTGCCGGCCTGACCAGATGGCGGAGGTAATGTCGGCTACCGATATTGTCGGGGTGATTACGCAGCGTGCGGCTGAGGCGACGGGGCTCGCGGCGGGGACACCTGTCTTAGTGGGAACGGGTGACTCTGGTGCCGAGGCCATTTCGACGGGTGTATTCCGTCCCGGCGATATGATGGTTCAGTTGGGGAGCACGGCGTATTTCATCTACCTAGCTGATCATATGGTCGATGATGCCCGCCTGTGGCCGGGGACGTCTATCATTCCCGGAACTTACGGAATCTGCGCGGGGACCAATACGGCGGGTGCACTCACATCGTGGCTGCGCCAAGAGCTGTATCGCGACGCCGTAGAGGCCGAGGGCCACGGTGGCCCCGATGCATATTCGGTTATGGCGCATGATGCCGCCGATGTGGCGTCGGGTGCCGATGGGCTCCTGTGCCTGCCGTACTTTGCGGGGGAGCGTACTCCGCTCAACGATCCCGAGGCGCGTGGCGTCTTCTTTGGCCTGACCGGAAGGCATACGCGAGCCCATATGGTTCGCGCCGCCTTGGAAGGCGTCGCGTATACCGTTGCATCCCATGTCGACATTATCGAGCGAGAGCATGGACTGCCAATTGGGCGCATTATGCTTGTCGGAGGCGGAACCAAGAATCCAGTTTGGATGCAGACTATCGCCGACGTATGCGGGCGCGAGGTCTCGGTTGCCAAGGTTACGGTGGGTGCATGCTTCGGTGATGCCATCATGGCAGCTCTCGCAGGTGGCGCCTACGCATCATGGGATGAACTCGCCCAAGTCCTTGGCGTTGCGCAAACAATCGAGCCCGATATGGCTGCCCACGAGTTATATGCGTCGCGCCGTCATATCTTTGACGAATTGTATGCACGCAACCGTGATCTCATGCACGAATTGGTGTAATGCTGCCGAATTGTACTGCCTACCAATAGGGGCTGCGTTGTGCGATTCGCATGTCCCTTGGCATTTTTGCCCACAGGGGTTAGCGAAGGTCAAAAACAGAGCGCGCATTTGCTAAAACTGCCGACTCAATGTGCTGTACATTGCAGTTTTTGAGTGAGGCAATGCGCATCGAGGTCCTTGTGAGCGATCTGATGAGCGACTGTGCGCTTGTTTCTGTGTTTGGTTCGGCTGGTGCATCGGTCTCGAGCAGTAAACGATCGAGTGGAATCTGTCGTGCGTATTCGCGACCGCGCTTGGTCGCGAGCATGCGTTCGTTGACGGAAAAATAACAGCCCGCATTACGCGCGCGGGCGAGTTCGTCCGAAGTGCCGCTAAACCAGTGGAAAATGATAGCGGGGGAATCGGGGTTTGGGATGAGTAGTCCATGCGATTCGAGGACGTCCAGTACGGCTCCTGCCGAACGAACGGCGTGAATTGATATCACGCGCTCGGCAAGAGGACGCTGCACGAGCGCATCACAGAGCCGGTCAAGTGCCTGTATTTGAAGCGGTTCGCTTCCGGCAAAGCGCGCGGAAAAGTCGAGTCCCACCTCGCCGATGTAGCACTCTTGGGCAGCAATTTCGCAAAGCAGATTGACTTCGGCAGGACCGCAGCGGCCGTCGGCGAGCCACCAGGGGTGGAGGCCGACGCCGGCGATAATGTTTGGGTAGCGGCTGGCCTGCTTTTTTGCTGCCGTGAAGTCGCGTGGGTCGACCCCGCAATCAAAGACCCCCAGCCCTTTAGCCGCAGTTTCGTCGGCAACAGCATTCGGGTAAGTCATCAAATCAAGATGGCAGTGTGCATCAAATAACCGGGGCTCCATCTCGGCGCACTCCGCTAGTCCAGGCGCTGGCCATCAGCGCGCACGCGCTCGGTGCCGCGCCCGCTGATCTGGCGAATGACCTCGCCGGCAATCATTTGGCCCATGATAGGGGGCATAAAGCTGGCTGTTCCGAGCTCGGTGCGCTCGTGGATGTTGGAAGGGTCGCGGGGCTGGGTCTTAACCGACTCCTCGCAGCTAAACAGCACGTGCAGGCTCTTGATGCCGCGCTTCTTACACTCTTTGCGCATGATGCGGCTCATGGGGTCGCGTACCGTATCGAAAATGTCGGCAAAGCGGAGGCACTCGGGATGGAGCTTGTTGGCCCCGCCCATGGAGCTAACCAAACGAATGTCGTGGTCCTGAGCATATTTGGCAATGGTGAGCTTGGCCGAGATGGTGTCGATGGCGTCGACGACGTAGTCGATCTTGCCTTCCGTCTGCTCCAAAACGCTCGCGAAGAAATCATCGATGTTGTCGCTCAGCAGGTATTCGGTGCGCTTGATGACGGTAGCGGTAGGGTTGATGTCGTGGATCATGGCTTCCATAACATCGACCTTGCGCTTGCCGATGGTGCTGTGAAAGGCGATAGCCTGGCGATTGATATTGCTGGGCGCGACGATGTCCTTGTCCAGAATGACGAAATGATCAATGCCGCCGCGGGCGAGTGCCTCGCAGCAGTTGGAGCCCACGCCTCCGCAGCCGAGCACCAACACCGTAGCATCGGCGAGCTTATCGAGTGCCTCGCGGCCCATGATGATCTCGAGCTTGGTGTCGCGTGTCTCGACGAGAGCGGCAGCGGTTTCGGTCATAGACATCCTCCGATGGGGAAGCGAATCGTGTTTTAGCTATCGCCATTATAGGTGTTATCGCGATTCCATTTGAGCCCTTGGGCTTGTTGAAATGGGATCGGGGTTCGCATAAGATTGAAGCAGATGGCACCCGTTGCAGCGGGTTGGCCAACTCCAAAACACGTTTGTAGCGTGAGAAGTGGCCGTCTTCGCATTACGCGGAGGCGGCTATTTTTTTGAGTACAAGATTAGATAGTTAGACAAACATCTAAATATCGAGTATAGTGTGCGCGTCATGAGAGATGATGAGAGGAGGTCTTATGCCGGGAGAGGGTTTTAAGGCGCTTGCCGATCCAACGCGACGGCGCATTTTGGAGTTGCTGCGCGAGGGCAATTGCACGGCGGGGGAGCTTGCCGAGCATTTCGATATCAGTAAGCCGTCGCTGAGTCATCACTTGGCGACGCTCAAAAACGCCGGGTTGGTGACCGACGAGCGCCATGGCCAAAACATCGTATACAGCTTAAACACCACCGTCATGCAGGATTTGATTGGCTGGTTTATGGGCTTTACAAACACGGAAGGTGAAAAGGATGAATAACGAAAACAAGGGCATTCACCCCACGGGGGTATCGTCGCGCGTGTGGATTGTGCTGGTCGCTCTGTGCGTCGCCAATGTCGTAGCGCACCTCATGGTGATGCCGAGCTTGCCTGCGCAGATTCCCACGCACTGGGGCGCGAACGGCGCCGTCGACGGTTGGGGTCCTAGCTGGATGGCCTCCGCGCTCGGCGTGCTGCCTCTGGCGCTTCTCGTAATGTTCTGCGTAGTGCCGCGCATCGATCCCAAAGGTGAGGCATATCGAACCTCGGGCAAGTTCTATCAGGGCTTCGTAATCGCCTTCACCTTGTTCATGTGTGCCATAAGCTGGTTGGGTGAGCTTACGGTTTGGGGCGTGGTGCCAGCGGTCGGTTCGGTCAACGTGCTGATTTCCGGTGCTATCGGTTTGCTATTCATCGGCGTGGGCAACTACTTGCCGCGTGTGAAGCAGAACTATACGCTCGGTATCAAGACACCCTGGGCGCTTGCCGATCCCGAGAACTGGCGCCGTACGCAGCGCTTTGGCGGTGCCTGCTTTATGGTGCTGGGTGTTGGCCTGATTGTGATGGGCGTGGCGGGCAGCGTGCTTTCGAGTGAAGTCGTCGCCGCGGTGATTGCGATACTGGCGTTTGGTTCGGTTGGAGCTGCCTACGTCTACTCGTATCTGCTGTGGCGCAAATCGCGGCGAGCCGCTCGCTAAGGTTGCGGAAAACTAGCGTACGCAGTTCATAGTATGTTCCGGGGGACTTTTCCCAGGTAGTATTAGGGGGTATGGGCAACCATGCCCCTTTTTCGTTACGTTTCAGAGCTGGTTTTTTATTTCGTTTCCACTAAAGCGAAACAAGAATAGGGAAACAGCAGGTAGAAAGGATAAAACAGGCAAATGGCGGAGTTTATCTACCAGATGTATCAGGCTCGCAAGGCCCATGGCGACAAGGTAATCCTTGACGACGTGACCCTGAGCTTCTACCCCGGTGCCAAGATCGGCGTCGTGGGCCCCAACGGTATGGGCAAGTCGACCCTACTCAAGATTATGGCCGGCATCGAGGAGGTCTCCAACGGCGATGCCAGGCTCACCCCCGGCTACACCGTGGGCATCCTGCAGCAGGAGCCGCCGCTCGATGACGATAAGACCGTCATCGAGAACGTGCGCATGGCATTTGGCGACATGATCGCCAAGGTCGATCGCTTCAACAAGATCGGCGAGGAGATGTGCGACCCGGATTGCGACATGGACGCACTCATGGCCGAGATGGGCAAGCTCCAGGACGAGATCGATGCCGCCGACGGCTGGGATATCGATTCCAAGCTCGGTCAGGCCATGGACGCCCTGCAGCTGCCCGATTCTGACATGCCGGTCAACGTGCTTTCCGGCGGCGAGCGTCGCCGCGTGGCCCTGTGCAAGCTGCTGCTCGAGGCTCCCGACCTGCTGCTGCTCGACGAGCCCACGAACCACCTGGACGCCGAGTCGATCCTGTGGCTCGAGCATTTCCTGCACAACTATCAAGGCGCGGTGCTTGCCGTTACGCATGATCGCTACTTCCTGGATAACGTTGCCGAGTGGATCTGCGAGGTCGACCGCGGTCACCTTTATCCCTACAAGGGCAACTACTCTACGTATCTGGAGACCAAGGCCGCACGTATCGAGGCTCAGGGTAACCGCGATGCCAAACTCGCCAAGCGCATGGAGGCCGAGCTCGAGTGGGTGCGCAGCTCGCCCAAGGCCCGCCAGGCCAAGAACAAGGCCCGTCTGGCTCGCTACGAGGAGATGGAGGCCGAGGCCCGCGCAAGCCAGAAGCTCGACTGGACCGACATCCGCATCCCTGTGGGCCCGCGTCTGGGCAACAAGGTGCTTGAGGCTCATCATCTGCACAAGGAATTCGATGGCCGTGTGCCCATCGACGACCTTTCGTTCACCCTGCCGCGCAACGGCATCGTGGGCGTCATCGGCCCCAACGGTGTCGGTAAGACCACGCTGTTCAAGACGATTGTGGGTCTGGAGCCGCTGACTTCGGGCGAGCTCGAGGTGGGCGAGACCGTCAAGATTTCTTACGTCGACCAGAACCGTTCCGGCATCGACCCCGATAAGAACCTATGGGAGGTCGTCTCGGACGGTCTGGACCACATGATGGTCGGCGAGACCGAGGTTCCGAGCCGCGCTTATGTGGCGAGCTTTGGCTTTAAGGGCCAGGACCAGCAGAAGCGCGCCGGCGTACTCTCCGGTGGCGAGCGCAACCGTCTGAACCTGGCGCTTACGCTCAAGCAGGGCGGCAACCTGCTGCTCCTCGACGAGCCTACGAACGACCTCGACGTCGAGACGCTGTCCTCACTCGAAGCGGCGCTGCTCGAGTTCCCGGGCTGCTCGGTGGTCATTAGCCACGACCGTATGTTCCTGGACCGCGTCGCCACGCACATTCTGGCGTGGGAGGGCACCGACGAGAATCCGGGCAACTGGTATTGGTTCGAGGGCAACTTCGAGGCCTATCAGGCCAACCGCATCGAGCGCCTGGGCGAGGACGCAGCCCAGCCGCATCGTATTCACCGTAAGCTGACGCGCGACTAGATCGTTACGCGGTTTTCCAAACCGCGTAACTGCTCGACGCTGCGCGGGTCGCAAGCAGCCCATCTTGCCGTTCAAGCCGTCGCTCGCGTACCGAAGTACGCGTCGCTCCTCTTTCACGGCAACCTGGGGCACTTGCGGCCCGCTCGCTGTTGGTTACGCAACATCAACAAATAAAAACGGCTCAAATCCTGATTTGGATTTGAGCCGTTTGTCGTTACTGCTCGGGTTCTTCGACTTTATCGATGGCCCAGGTGGCTCCGAGACCGCCGGTGGTGTTGCGGCGGATGCGCACGGTGACTTCGTGGCGCTCGCCGGTCTGCGTGTAGCGCAGGGGGAAGCTTGCGCGGTTTCGCGCGGCCTCGATGGTACCGCGCTCGCGGGCGATCCAGTAGTACTCGCCGACAATGCCGAGCGTGTCGGCGCCGTAGGGGAGATAGGTTGACAGCTGGTGCAGAAGCGGGCCGGGGCAGAAGACCTCGGTTGCGAAATCGACGGGGAAGTCCTCGGGGATGGCGGGCGCTGCGGGTGCGGGGGCCGGTGCTGCAGCGGGGACCGGAGCCGGTGCAGGTGCGGGAATTTGGTCGCAAGCAGAGGTGGGTACGGACTCGATGACGGGTGCGAACTCCAGCGTCGTCTTCGGCTTGATTGTGGAATCTGCGGGCTTCACGGTGACGGGCGCGTCTGCAGCTTCAGTTTCAACCTCAACCTGCGTCGCGCTCTCATTCTCGACGCTCGACTTTGCCTCGATGGGCGTGGATGCCATGGTGGTGATGCCGGCATTGGCATTCTCGGGGTCATAGACGACCGTGAGCGAGATGGCGGGCTGCGGCGTCTCGGGTTCCGGCGCCGACTCGGTAGCGTCTTGATCTGTGGGCTCGTCGGACTGATCGTCCTCGGCCTCGTCGCCAAAGACATCGCTGTTTTGGAACGCAGACGGCTCGGGTTGGTCAGCGGCTTCTTCGGTTGTCGACTTGGGCGCTTCGTTGAGCTCCACAGTGGCTTCCTGCTCGGATATGACTTCGGAATCGGTCGTGGCGGCGATTTCGGTTTCGGCTTCTGCCGTTACCTCAATAGCGACTTCGATCTCTGTCTCGGGCTCGGGTTCCGGCGCGGCTTCAACCATGGCTTCGGGCTCGGGACGCTTAACGTGCTTGGGGCGCACGGCCTTGAGGTCCTTCTCACCGCGCTTTTTCTTTTTGTAGGACTGCTTGGCGCCCTTGGCTGCCTTGGGCTTGTCCTCGCCCTTGGCAAGGGCGGCATCCCAGGCCTCGTTGGCGATGACGGTGGCATACAGGCGACCGCCCTTAAAGACGGTCAGCTTAATGCAGTCGTCGAGCTCCTCGAGCAGCTCGCGCGTGGACTCAAAGCCCAGGTCATAAGCAGTCATGTCGCCTGCGGCGAGCGCTTCCTCGACCTGCGTCATAAACGTTTGCTTGCCGCACCCAATCGCATCGCGCAGCAGGCGATACAGATAGATGTGGTTGCCCAGCGATAGCGTGGGCCTAACTATTGTCTTGCTCATGGCAAATCTCCTCTTTACACATGTAAAGCATCTTACCATCGCATGGCGTTCGCCATGGCGGCGCCCAAGGCAAACGGGCGCGAACCGCTTTCGATTCGCGCCCGTTGTACAGGTCGGTTATCTATGAGGGGCAAATGTGCTTAGTTGCCCGATGCCGTGCCTTGGCTCGAGTTGTCAGATGCCGTGCCGGAAGCGGTTCCGCTCGAGCTGTTGGTGTTGTTACTGTCTGCTGCGCCCGTTCCCGATGTGGTGTCGCTCGTTTGGTCGCCCGTGCTCGGCTGCGAGCCGTCAGTCGTTTGGCTTGAGTCGGTCGTGCCGGATTGCGTGCCGCTGCTGTTCGTAGAGGAATTGGCACTCTGCGATTGGTTTTGGGTGTTCGAGGACGAATCGGCAGAGGTAGAACTGTCTTGCGTGCCGTCCGCCTGTGCCTGCTGATCCTGCGACTGGGTGTTGCCATTTGCATCGCTCTCGGTCGTGCGCGACGAAAGAATTGGCTCGGGACGCTCGCCCAGACCCTCACCGGCAGTGGTGATAAGGATGGCGCCGGCGCAGGCGATGACTGCGACGATGGCGATGGCGATCGAGAAGACGATGACCTTCTTTTGCGTCTGGCTGCGCTCTGCCGCCGCCTTGGCACGCAAGCTGTTGGGGGCAACGCGCGCCGTGGTCGCGCGTCCTGCAACCTGGCGCATCTCCTGCGTGGTCGCGGCGCCACCTAGGTACTCCTCGACATCGGGCTCAACGGGCTCGTAGGCGCCGGCAGGGTAGTCGACAGCGGCATGCGTGCCCTTGATTGCTTCGGCGCTGGCGGAGATAAAGTGGCGATAGACCTGCGAGGACACAACGGTGATGACCGAGCTCACGGCGGCACCAATTACTGAACCAGCGATACCAATCTTGGAGGCAAGCGCGACGCTTGTGGCGGCGGCTGCGGCGCCGGCGATGATCTGGGGAATGGAAATGTCATCGAACAGGCCCTTTTTGGGCGCGATGGCCATGGTCTGTCCGATGGAATGGTTCTCGTGCACGCCGTTGTTGAGCGATGCCGGCGTCATGACGCGCGTGCGCGGCGCGTCGGTGTACTTGGTTGTCATGCGGGACCCTCCCGGTGTAAATCTGCTTCGTTTCATGTAGCCATCAGGGTACCCACCAGATGTGAATCGTACGTGACATTTAACAGATACCATCAACTCATCAAGGGGGGCTTGCTGTCTTTGGTGCAATAGCTTGATGCTAAACTGGATTTACGATTGCGAGGTGGTTTACGTGATGTACCCATATATGACATTCGAAGACGGTACCGAGGTCGTTCATTCTGACCTGATAACAGATGGGGATATCGAAAAGGTTATCGTGCATTTTGAACGACCGACGGCAGAGGGCTTCGACTCCGCTCGTTGTGAGTTGCCTTCCTGTTCGTGGACTGACTGGGAAGGGCATTTTACTCAGAGTGAAAAACGAGCTTTCGAAGAGTGTTTGAGCAAATCATTTAGATTAGTTCGAGTTTAGTTCGAATATAGAAGCCGAATGAGATGACCTAAAGCGTATGCATTTTTAGTATTAGATGCGTATGAAATGGAGGATGTGAATGGATGAGCTAATAGACTTTAAAAAACGATTTCTCAAGAATGGCGAGCTGGTTTCAATTCCAAAAAAGGAAAGCTATAAAAGAATCATGCTGCTATGGGCCGTCTCTTTCTTTGAATTAAATACAAGTTATACGGAGCTTCAGGTTAATCGTGTGCTGTCCAGCTCTATCCTGATTATGCCGTGTTGAGGCGGTACTTGGTTGATTATGGATTCCTATTAAGGGATGAACGAGGCCTGAAATACGAGGTTAATCGTGATGTTCACGGTATTGAGAGCTAGCCATCCGGTTCGGGTCCTATATATTGCTAGAGGGATAAGCGAAATAGGCAATTGGTGTGCGAATATTGCTTTGCCAATGCTGATTTACGAGGTAACTCACGATGTTTCTGCAACTGCTTTGATGGTCTGCTGCAGATTTGCCCCCTCTCTGTTTTCAGTTGCGCTCGCGCAGCTGCCTCAGAAGATGGGTATCGGGACACTGCAGGCCATGAGATTGGCAGACTTAATTCGCGCGGGATTATTCGTTTGCTATATTTTTGTTGATAGTAAATGGAGTATGTTTGCTATTACGTGCGCGGTATCGCTTTGCCGAACGGTTGAAATGCCCTGCTTTTACTCGTTGTTAAGAGCCAATACGAATAGTATCAATCGCGACGTAATTAATAATTCGTTTGGGTTTCTGCAGAATTTGATGATGGTTCTGGGGCCAGTTGCCGGCGGTTTTGTTGTCGCTCAATTTGGGGCGGAGGCTGTTCTTGCATTAGACGCGCTTTCTTTTGCCGCGTCGTTCTGGTTGCTGCGAGATGTTCCGTCGGTTATCGAGGTTAATGATAAAGAGGGGATAAGCAAAAATGAAAAAAACAGGACTGCATTTAGTGATCTTAGCGCGAAGCACTTGGCAATTGGTTTCCTATTAATCGATATTTCTAGTGGCGTGGCATTCGGCTCTCTGAATTCTCTTTTGCCAGCTATAGCGCAATTGCAATTTGACTCGTCATCGATACAATACGGATTCCTTCAGAGTAGTCTTACAATCGGACTGTTGTTCGGAAATACAATATATGGTCGTTTAATCAGTGGTTCCGATTGCGTTAAATCATATTGTTTTGTGACGTATCTTGCGCTCGGTGCGTATCTGGCGTTTGGCTATCGCTATGCGTCTGGGATATCGTTTATTTTCCTTTTTATCGTCGGTGCCGGAAACGCCATTCAAGATGTGCTTCTCATAACATCGCTGCAGGATTTGGCGAGAGACGGATCTGAATCGATAAGCCTGTTTTCAATTAGGGAGTCTTTGCAATCGGTTGCTGTTGTTATTTCAACACTCCTTGTTTCGCTGTTCACGAGCATCGCGATGTTCTCAATTCTCGTTACAGGACTTGGTGTATTTTCAATTATGATGGTAGTTGTGTTTCAATTGAATTATTTGCGAAAGATGTGACGTTGATATGCCTAAAACGCTTTTAGTATTTCCCCCAGGATGGAGTCCAGTGGGGCCGTATCTTGCCTTGCCTGTTTTGAAGTCATATCTTCAAGAGGTTGAACAATACAAAGTTGACATTGTTGACTTAAACGTGGAATTTTACGATGACCTCCTATCTTTTAGAAATGTCGAAGAGTGCTGTAAAAGGTATCGGGAATCAAAGGATTCGTTTAGTTCGAATGTTCAATTAACAATCGAGTTGATACAAAAGTCAGCACTTAATGTTGACGAAGCAAAAGATATTTTCAGATCAAAGAGATACTTTAATCTAAAAGAAAGACAATATGCTGAAAACATTTTTAGAAATGCACTCTATATCATAAATCACGTCTCATATGGAGTTAAATACACGTTCAACTCCATAGATCTGCCCTATGATTATTATTCGACACCAGAAATAATGAAATCGCTTGCGGATACCTTGCATAATCCGTTTATTTCCTTCTATGAAACTGCCTTTCTTAAGCGTATTCAGAGGGAAAAAATCGAGTTTATTGGGATTTCGGTGAGCGGCTGTTTCCAATTGATTTCCGCAGTTACGTTAGCGAAACTGATTAAAGAAGAATGTCCATCTGTTAAACACGTCTCATTGGGCGGCAATTACATTACTCGTTTAGCAGATGACTGCATGAAAGAATGGCATCCCTTTTTTGAATACATTGATTCGATAATGATGTATGACGGCGAAGAGCCGCTTGCACGTCTTCTTGAGGCTCTTGACTCTGGTGATGACAATCTCGACTGTGTTCCAAACCTTTGCCATGCTAAAGGTGGAAAGATATATAAAAACCATCGGATTGAGCAAACATTTATCAACGATACAGTTCCCGATTTCGATGGCTTCGCCCTTTCTAAATACTTCATGCCTGAGTTAATATTGCCGGTTTATTCCTCTAGGCAGTGTTTTAATCATTGCGCCTTCTGCACCATTCCCGGTGCTACCGGTGGTTGTTACCGGGTAGTGTCGAGAAAGTTGGTGTAGAGCCCCATCCGAAGCGAGTCGGCCCGGCGTCCTGGAATCTGGAATACGGTTGATATCCTATGCCGCCTCGACCCTGTCCGCAAGCTCGA
>CALFDJ010000023.1 GCA_937950325.1 uncultured Collinsella sp. | reverse complement strand
ACGGAGAGCACATTAAGTGCTCTCCGGCTCGTGCGGAACTCGCGATCGACCTTATGCCCCGCCCCTCGGGACTAAGGATACATGGTTGGAGCTGCTAGATTGCAAAATTCATTAGGTAGGGACGTGTCTTACCTTGAGTATCGAAACATCTTCACCACCGGATTAAAAAAAGAAGTACCGCTTGGGGGCGGTACTTCTTTTGAAAGCGTGTGCGTGTTGCGACCTTGGTGGTTCCTAATTACAGGCCGCAGGCTGCTTTGAGTTGTTCGACTCGATCGGTCTTCTCCCAGGTGAAGTCGGCGTCTTCGCGGCCGAAGTGGCCGTAGGCTGCCGTCTTCTCGTAGATCGGTCGACGCAGGTCCAGGTCGCGGATGATTGCGCCCGGGCGCAGGTCGAATGTCTTCTCGACGGCCTCGACGATCTTGTCCTCGGCAACATGCGCGGTACCGAAGGTGTCGACCATGATAGACAGCGGCTTGGACACGCCGATGGCGTAGGCCAGCTCGACCTCGCAGCGGTCGGCTAGGCCGGCGGCGACCACGTTCTTGGCGACCCAGCGCGCGGCGTATGCGGCGGAGCGGTCGACCTTGGTGCAGTCCTTGCCGCTAAAGGCGCCGCCGCCGTGACGGCCGTAACCGCCGTAGGTGTCGACGATGATCTTGCGGCCGGTGAGGCCTGTGTCGCCCATGGGGCCGCCCACGACAAAGCGACCGGTGGGGTTCACATAGATGTCGGCGTTGTCCCACGGCATGTTCTCGGCAGCCATGACGGGGGCGATGACGTGCTCGATGAGGTCGTCCTCGATCTTGCCCATGTCCTCGATCTCGGCGGCGTGCTGCGTGGAGATGACGATGGTCGTGACCTCCACGGGCTTGCCGTCCTCGTAGCGCACCGTGACCTGGGTTTTGCCGTCGGGGCGCAGGTAGGGCAGGGTGCCGTCGTGGCGCACGGCGGCCAGGCGCTCGGCCAGACGGCTCGCCAGGTAGTGCGGCATGGGCATGAGGGTTTTGGTCTCGTTGGAGGCATAGCCAAACATCATGCCCTGGTCGCCGGCACCGATCAGGTCGATCGGGTCGGTGGTGGCGCCGGTCTGGGTCTCGAAGGACTCGTCGACGCCCTGGGCGATATCGGGCGACTGCTCGTGGATGAGGCTCATAACGCCGCAGGTATCGCAGTCAAAACCGAACTTTGCGCGGTTGTAGCCAATGCGGCGGATAACGCCACGGGCAATTTCCTGCACATCGACGTAGGCCTGGGTGCGGATTTCGCCGGCAACGATGACGGTGCCGGTGGTCACGAGGGTCTCGCAAGCGCAGCGGACGTTCTCCACGTTGGCAGGCACGCCGTTGGGGGCGATGTAGCCCTGCTCCTGGAGCTCTGTTTCTTTGGCGAGGATTGCGTCGAGGACGGCGTCGCTGATCTGGTCGGCGATCTTATCGGGATGACCTTCGGTCACCGACTCCGACGTAAAAACAAAGGACCCGTGTTGGGGCGGGATGGAACGAAGTTCTTCTGACATGATTGTCCTTTCAAAAAACGTGTCCCGGCGACCGTTACCATTCCGCCGGGCTCTCTATGCAAGGGCACATCATAGCGCGTAAATCAAACATTCACACCCTTTCCGCACCTACTCATTGGGGACAGACTTAAATGATCAGTCTTAAACCAAGAACGTTCCCAGCGACTGGTCATTTAAGTCTGTCCCCAATGATTGGGTCGGTGCCCTTTGTGCGGAGGTTGCTTTGATGCTTTATACTGATGCGGTTAGACATCCATCCTGCAATCGAGGAGATTTCCATGGCATCAGACGTTCGCGTCCGCTTTGCACCCTCACCGACGGGCAAACTGCACATCGGCGGCGCCCGCACCGCTATCTATAACTGGGCTTTTGCCCGCGCAAACGGCGGCACGTTCATCCTGCGCATCGACGACACCGACCCCACCCGCTCCACCGATGAGAACACGCAGATCATCCTGCGCGCCATGCGTTGGCTGGGCCTGGACTGGGACGAGGGTCCCGAGGTGGGCGGCGATTTTGGTCCCTACGCCCAGACCGAGCGCCTGGACCTGTACAAGCAGGCCGCCCAGAAGCTTTGGGACGAGGGCAAGGCCTATCCCTGCTTCTGCACCAAGGAGCAGCTCGACGCCGACCGCAAAGCCGCGCAGGAGCGCAAGGACCCCTTCCAGGGCTATCAGCGCCGTTGCCGCGATCTTGATCCCGAGGAGGCCCGCCGCCGCATCGAGGCCGGGGAGTCCTACGTCCTGCGCATCAAGGTGCCCGAGGACCGCGGCGACGTCGTCATCCACGACGCCGTCCACGGCGAGGTAACCTTCGACGCCAAGGAGCTCGACGACTTTGTCATCTTCCGCTCCGATGGCACGCCCACGTACAACTTCGCGACCGTCGTCGACGACGCCATGATGAAGATCACCCATGTCATCCGCGGCGACGACCACCTGTCCAACACCCCGCGTCAGGTCATGGTGTACGAGGCCCTCGGCGCTCCCGTGCCCACGTTCGCCCACATCTCCATGATCCTGGGCGCCGACGGCAAGAAGCTCTCCAAGCGCCACGGCGCCACCTCGGTGGAGGAGTACCGCGACGCCGGCTACCTGTCCGACGCCTTCGTCAACTATCTGGCGCTGCTCGGTTGGTCGCTCGACGGCGAGACCACGATCATCCCGCGCGATGTCCTGGCCAGCAAGTTCTCGCTCGACCGCATCTCCAAGAACCCGGCTACCTTCGACCCCAAGAAGCTCGATTGGGTTAACGCCGAGTACATCAACGGCATGTCCGATGCTCAGTTTGCCGACGAGATCATGGTTCCCGAGCTGCACGAGGCGGGTCTCATCGAGGGTAATGTCGAGTACGGCGAGGACTGGATCGACGCGCTTGCCGCCATCGTCAAGCCGCGCACCAAGATGCCGGCCGACGCCGTGACCGTCGCCGCCCCCATCTTTGCTACGGCTGAGACGCTCGAGTATGACGAGAAGTCCGTCAACAAGGGCCTGGCCAAGGAGGGCATGGGCGCCATTCTGGATGCCGCCAAGGCCGCGCTCGAGGGTGTGGACGAGTGGGCGGCTGCCAACATTGACGCTGCGCTTGAGCCACTGCCTGAGCAGATGGACCTTAAGAAGCGCGTGGTGTTCCAGGCCGTGCGCGTCGCCGTCTGCGGCAACATGGTGAGCCCCCCGCTGGGCGAGACCATGGCGCTCGTCGGCCGCGACGACTGCCTGGCGCGCATCGACCGCGCCCGCACGATGGCACTGTAATCGCTGCGCAAACGTTTGTATCCGAGCCCCGTTCACCCCGAGCGGGGCTCTTGTTTCTGTAGACGTATGGGATAGGAGGTGCTGGGGCCATGGCCGAGCAACTGTCGCTGTTTGGTTCGCCGGAACCTGAGGAGACTACGGTGGTACCGGCATCCGCTGCTGCCCCGGCAAAGCCCGAGCCTGCGCCTGAGCCCATCGCCGCCTACGCGAGTGTGGTTCTTGACATCCCCACCCGTGCGCTGTCCGAACCATTTGCTTACGGCATTCCCGAGTCCCTTGCCAACGACGCCCAGGTCGGATCGACGGTCCTGGTCCACTTTGGCACCCGTGCCGCCGCAGGCTACATTGTCGACATCGCGCCCGAGCTGGCCAACCTGCAAGGTAACGACGCCCTCGACCCCGTGCGCATTAAAGCCATCGAGGCTATCCTCAGCAAGCCGCTCTTTACCGCAGAGGCCGCCCGCATCGCGCGCTGGATGAGCCGCGAGTACGTCGCAACGCTTTCCGAGTGCCTGCGTTTGTTCTTGCCCCCGGGTGGAAGCCCGCGCGTGGTCAAGGGCGATGACGGCGCATGGTCGGTTGAGCGTCCCACCGTCAAGCCTATTCAAAACCGCTGGGTCATGCTCACGCCCGAGGGTTTCGACTACACGCCGCCCAAGACTGCCGTTCGCCAGCGCCAACTTATCGAGGCGCTCCAGTGCGGCCCGGTTACGACGCGCGACCTCAACCTGCTCTACAACAGTATGTCTGCGACCATTAAAGCGCTCGAAAAACGCTGCGTCGTAGTGGTGGAGGAGCGCCGCGCCTGGCGTGGATGCAGCGAGCAGACCACGCTGTCCTCGGCAAGCGGCAAGGCGCCGGTCTCCCTTACCAACGGCCAGCAACAGGCACTCGCGCAGATTGAGCGCGCCCGTCTGGACGCTCATGGCGACGTGGTGCTGGTCGACGGCGTCACCGGCTCCGGCAAAACCGAGGTTTACCTCTCCGCCATCGAACGCGTACTCGCGGCTGGCCGCTCAGCCTGCGTGCTCGTGCCCGAGATATCGCTGACGGCCCAGACCGTCGGCCGCTTCCGCTCTCGCTTTGGCGAGACGGTCGCCGTGTTCCATTCGCGCCTCTCGGCCGGCGAGCGCCTGGACCAGTGGGATATGGTCGCCAGCGGTGCCGCACGTGTTGTCGTGGGCGCCCGCTCGGCGCTTTTTTGCCCGCTCAGCGATCTGGGCCTCATCATCATCGACGAGGAGCACGAGACCAGCTACAAGCAGGGCTCCAGTCCGCGCTACCACGTGCGCGAGGTGGCAGCCGAGATGGCGCGGCGCTACCGCTGCCCGCTCGTGTTGGGCTCCGCCACGCCATCTGCCGAGTCCCTCGACCGCTGCCGCCGTGGCACGTATAACGGTGCCACCTGGACGCGCGTCGAGATGCCCGAGCGCCCGGGACACGCCGTGTTGCCCACGGTTCGCATTGCCGATCTGCGTCGCGAGTTCTCGCACGGTAGCCGCTCCATGTTCTCAAAACCGCTTATAGAAGGCCTTGAGCGTGTGGTCGAGCGCCGCGAGAAGGCCGTACTGCTGCATAACCGCCGTGGCTTTGCGCCGTTCCTGATGTGCCGCGAGTGCGGCTGCGTCCCCACCTGCAACCACTGCTCCACCGCGCTTACGTATCACGAGCGCACACACACGCTGCAGTGTCACACATGCGGTTCGTCTTGGCGCGTGCAGCCCTATCCGGCGGCCACGAGCCGTTGCCCCAAATGTGGCAGTCGCTACCTGGCAAAAATGGGCCTGGGCACTCAGCAGATCGAGGACGCACTGCACCAGATGCTGCCCGACGACGTCGCCATCATTCGCATGGATGCCGATTCCACGCGCGGCAAGGACGCGCACAAAAAGCTGCTCGAGCAGTTCGATGCCGCCGATTGCGCGGTGCTGCTGGGCACCCAGATGATTGCAAAGGGCCTTGACTTTCCCGAGGTCACGCTGGTGGGCGTGGTCAATGCCGACTTTGCGCTAAAGCTGCCCGATTTTAGAGCGGGGGAGCGCGCCTACGATCTGCTGGAGCAGGTTGCAGGCCGTGCCGGCCGCGGCGATCGCCCCGGCGAGGTTATCATCCAGACCTACCTGCCCGAGGATCCGGTCATTCGCGCCGTCGCTGAGCACGATCGTTCGATCTTTACCGACTACGACCTGGATCAGCGCCGCGACGCGCTGTACCCGCCGTTTGTTCGCCTGGTCAACATCTTGGTGTGGTCGGCGAACCGAGACGACGCGCAGAACTACATCGGATGTATCGCAAAGCTTCTTAAGCGCCGCTGGCATGCCGCCGCGCCCGACTTTTTGCGGGCGGGGAGTGCCGTGCCGCAGGTGCTGGGCCCGGCTTCGTGTGTAATCGAGAGAGCCAAGGACCGTTACCGCTTCCATCTGCTTGTGAAGTCGCCCGTGGGGTACCATGTCTCTGATGATATCGACGCCTGCCTCAAAGAGGTGGGCTCCGTGCGCGGCGTGAGCGTGAGCGTTGACGTCGACGCCTATGATTTGATGTAACAACCCGAAAGGATGGCCATGGAAGCCAACGGAATCGTACTGTCGCCTGACCCTCGTCTGCGCCAGGAGTGCGCCGTCATCGAGGAGATCACCCCGGCGATCGAGGCACTTGCCGAGAAGATGAAGAAGATGATGTTCGAGAACGGCGGCTGCGGCCTGGCTGCCCCGCAGATCGGCGAGCTCATTCAGCTGGTCACCATCGACTGCGACTACAGCGACAAGAGCGACTACGATCCGTACGTGCTCATTAATCCCGTGATCGTGGAGCAGAGCGACCATCTGGTGCCGTTTAGCGAGGGCTGCCTTTCCATTCCTGGTATTAGCTGCGAGATCGAGCGTCCCGACCATGTCGTCGTCGAGGCGTACGACCTGGATGCCAACCTGATTCGCTACGAGGCCTCGGGCGACCTGTTCTGCGTGTGCCTGCAGCACGAGATCGATCATCTGCACGGCAATACCATGTTTGAGCGACTCAAGCCCATGCAGAGGATCAAGGCCGTCAAGGAGTACCAGGACGCCCTGGCCCGCGGCGCTCGACCGGGCGAGACGGAGTAGGTCCCACCGTCCCCTTCCGCCGCAGGGCTTAGGTTTTGCTCCATGCTCAAACAGTCCTGCTCGCACGAAGAGCACATTAAGTGCTCTTCGGCTCGTGCGGAACTGCGCGTGGAGCAATAACCTAAGCCCTGCGGCGGAAGGGGACTGCGTTTTCGTGCTCCTTTTCGCCCGGGTGCCGTCGGGCCAGGGAAGGGCGTCTTCGCTGATAATTGCTTTGTTGGAAGAGCTGCTTTTATTGCGGCTCTTTCTTTGGTTTTGGGTATATTTGTTCTTGTTGAATTGTTATTGCGGATGGGCTGGGTACTTGGCTTTCCGCTGTTATTTGTAGCCGTCTCGGCTCATTGTTGAGAGGAGACTAACAATTATGCGTATTGTGTTTATGGGTACGCCTGATTTTGCTGTGCCTTCGTTGACTTCACTTGTTGAGGCTGGGAATGAGATTGCGCTTGTTATTACTCGTCCTGATGCTGTTCGTGGGCGTGGTAAGAAGCTTGAGCCTTCTCCTGTTAAGGCCAAGGCGCTTGAGCTGGGGTTGCCGGTTGTTGAGACAAATCGTATGACGGCCGAGGTTGTTGAGGCGCTCCAAGCTGCGGATGCCGATATTTTCTGTGTGGCTGCTTATGGTTGCATTTTGCCCGATGAGGTTCTTCACATGGCGCCGCTCGGCATTGTGAATGTTCATGCGTCCTTGCTGC
Source organism: uncultured Collinsella sp. (assembly GCA_937950325.1). Classification (GTDB taxonomy): domain Bacteria; phylum Actinomycetota; class Coriobacteriia; order Coriobacteriales; family Coriobacteriaceae; genus Collinsella. Next base: position 22,029 of record CALFDJ010000023.1, on the reverse strand, counting down.
CTCGTTGGCGGGGGGCTGCTCCTATTCAGCGTGCCATTCTTGCTGGTGATGAGGTTGCTGGCGTTTCTATCATGCGCATCGGGCATGGCGTGGATACTGGTGCTTATTGTGCTCAGGCTTCCACGTCGGTTGCCGGTAAGCATGCTGAGGCACTGACTATGGAGCTTGGCGAGCTGGGCGGCAAACTGCTTGCCGATACGCTTCCTTCCCTTGCCGACGGCACCGCCGTGTGGACCGAGCAGGATGAATCTCTCGTCACGCATGCTGCCAAGATTTCCAAGCAGGAGATGCGTCTGGATCCGCACATGGCGGCGCTTGATTGCGTGCGTCATGTGCTTGCCTCGTCCGACACCGCTCCCGCTCGTTGCGTGATTGCCGGCAAGTCGGTTCGCGTGCTCGATGCTGCGCCAGCTGATGTGTCGCTTGGCGAGGGTCAGGTTCTCATTAAGGCCAAGCGTGTTTACCTTGGTCTTTCCGATGGTGCGGTTGAACTGCTCGAGGTTAAGCCCGATGGCAAGCGTGCCATGGCCGCTTCTGCTTGGGCTGCTGGGCTGCAAGGCGCCGATCTTATCTGGGGTGTTTTGTCATGAGCAAGCTTTCTCCCGCGCGCAAACTTGCGCTCGATGTGCTAATGGAGGCCGATCGCCGCGGCATGTATGCGCGTGACGTGCTGTCCTCTCGCGCATCGGCCAAGGCTATTGACCAGCGCGATTCCGCTTTTGCCGCCCGCTTGGCACTGGGTGTGGCCGCCACGCAGGGTATTTTGGACGAGCTGCTCGATCAGTTTCTCGATAAGCCTAAAAAGGTTGCGCCGCGTGTTCGCATGGCGCTTCGCATCTCGGCCTTCGAGATGCTCTATCTGCATACGCCTGGCCGCGTTGCCGTAAGTCAGGGTGTTGAGCTGGTGCGCAGCGGAGCTAAGTCTGCCGCCGGTTTGGCCAACGCCGTGCTGCATAAGGTCGCGGACAACGTTGAGGACTTTGCCACGGCGTCCGATGTGAATGAGTCTGAGCGACGCTTGGTTCGTCTGTCGCGCTTGATGGGTCTGCCGCGTTGGCTGTGCGCTCGTATCATGGCGTCGTTTGACACGCCAGAGGGTGCGCTTAACTTTGCCGGCAACTTGGCACCTGCGCCGCTGGCCCTGCATGAGAACGCCTTTGTGAGCAAGCCCGATCCGTATATCTCGCAGCTCGTCGCGCCTGTCTTCCCGGGCTGCCATGCCCCGGTTGATGCCCAGGTTACCGTTGCTTCGGGTGTGTTTGAGCGTGCTGCCGCGGTGGCATCTGATCTCAACGCGCAGCTTATCGCCACAGCTGCCACGCGCCCTGGTAGCTGCCTTGAGATTGGTGCCGGTCGTGGTACCAAGACCTATGTGATGATGTGCCAGGCCAAGCGTGCGGGCTATGAGCGTCAGCATACGGCGCTCGATCTGCATGATCGCAAGTGCGATCTGAATCTCGCTCGCCTGCACAAGGCCGGTATTCAGGGCGTTCGTACGGTTTCGGGTGATGCCTGCGAGCTTGATGAAGTACTGACGTCGTTTGATGCCATGCTTGGCAAGCCGGTTAAGTTCGACACGGTCTTTATCGATGCGCCGTGCTCGGGCACCGGCACCATGCGCCGTCATCCTGAGATCCCCTGGCGCCTGACCGAAAAGGATGTAGCGGTTGAGCTGCCCAAACTGCAACTGACGATGCTCAAGGAAGCCGCCGCGCGCGTGGCTGCCGGCGGCGAGCTGATCTATGCGACGTGCTCGGTCTTCGACGAGGAGAACACGCAGGTCGTGGACGCGTTCCTTGCTTCTCCCGAGGGTGCCGGCTTTAGCGTGGCACCGCTTTCCGAGGCACAGATTCTGCAACTCCCCGAGTTCGATCAGGCCAAGAAGCTCGTATCCGTACGCCAGAACGATCGAGGCCTCTTCCAAAGCGTGCCAGTAAACGCCGACTCCTACGACGGCCACTTCTGCGCCCGCTTGGTCCACAAGTAATGACTATGTTGCGGTGAAATAAGGATTGAATAGCGGCCTCTACCCGCCAAACAGTCCTTATTTCACCGCAACTCATAGAGCTACCTGCGACACAAAGAAACAGCCCCGCGATCGATGCTGATCGCGGGGCTGTTTGGTTCCTAGTGGCTATGCGGGCAGTTGGCGTAGCAGCCACTCGTGGCGTTGGTGCTGGAGCCGCCGCTTCGCTGGTCGGTGTTGTAGAAACCGCTGCCCTCAAATTTAATGCCGCTGGCCGAGAACGTCTTGGCCGCCGGGGCACCGCAGCTGGGGCACACGACCTCGGGAGTCTCGGACATGGGATGCTCAACCTCAAACACGTTGCCGCAGCTCGAGCACTTGTAATCGTAGCGCGCCATAATACTTCCTTTTCAGCACAAAGCGGGCAGATTACTCTGCCCGCAAAAATTCAAACGTCTGTAACTGTACCCTATATCGGGGGTTTTATCACGCTTCGCCCCAGAATCTATGGTTGTTGCGCAGGAGCTGTGCGGTTTTGCCCTCGGCGGCTGCAATGTTCGCCTCGTTAGCCTGCCAGGTCCAGTTGCCCGTGGCCACGCCCGGAACGTTCATGCGCGCGTCGTCGCCAAGCCCCAGGACATCCTGCAGCGGCATCATCACCAGGGGAGCGTTGCTTGCCAGCGCGTCGCTCATCAGCTTGGCCGCCACCTCAACACCGCTCGGTTCATCGCCGCCCGCAAAGGAACGCGTACACCAGCCGGCCAGCGTCGACGTATCGTGCGTTGAGGTGTACAGGATCTTTCCTGGCGTGGGGTGCACGCCGCAACGGACGTCGTAATCGCTAAACTCCAGCACGTCCATGCCGGGGAAACCGCAGGTCGAAGCCATGGCGCGAACACCGGGCGTCAAATAGCCCAGGTCCTCGGCGATAAAGTTGAGCGGACCCAGCTCGTCGTAGGCAGTCTGGAACAGGTCTTTGCCCGGTCCCGCCAGCCAGCGACCGTCGGCGCAGGCCTTGCCGGCGGGGATGCTAAAGTAGCTGTGGAACCCCAGAAAGTGATCCAGACGCACGCGGTCGTAGAGCGAGAACGCGCGGCGCAGGCGATCCATCCACCAGCTATAGCCGTTCTGCTTCATGTGGTCCCAGCGGAACGTCGGGTTGCCCCATATCTGACCCTCGGGCGCAAAGTTGTCGGGCGGCGCGCCGGAAATCTCGATTGCTTTGCCGGTATCGGACAGCCAGAAGTTCTCGGGTTCGCTCCACGCGTCTGCCGAATCGTCGGACACGTACATAGGAATGTCGCCGATAACCTCGATACCCTTCTTGTGCGCGTAGTTCATGAGCTCGCACCAGGCCAGGTCAAAGCGGTACTGCATGTACGCCTGAAGCTCGGCCTCGTTGTGGAAGCGCTTGTCGTCGATTAGATGCTCGTTGTAGCGAGCGACATCTGCCGGCCAATTGTGGCGCGACTCGCCCTCAAAGTACTTTTTGACGGCCATATAGACGCAGTATTTCTCGAGCCAATCGGCATTGCGATGTTTAAACGCTGTGTACAGCGGGTCGGCATCCTCGCCGCCGCGGGCCTTCCAGGTCTCAAAGTCGGCGGCCAGCTCCTCGTGGCTCTCGGGTAGCAGGTCGATATTGCCTGCAAAGGCCGAAGGACCGGCGTATGGGGAGCGGAAGAAGTCCGTGGGGTTGACGGGGAGAACCTGCCAGTAGCGCATGCCCATGGCGGCCAGATGGTCGATAAAGCGACGCGTGGGCGCACCGATCGTACCGGGCTTGCCGTCGTCGGTCGGCACCGATGTGATATGGCACACAACACCCGCACCGTGATCGAGCGGCTCCTGCAGGCGGTGCTCGGCATGGTGATAGATGATCGACGAGCCCAGCGGATACAGATCGAGCGTGACCGTACCGTTATGGATCTCACACTCGTGACCGCTGATCACGTCACTCGCGCATTCGCCGAGCGCCGGGATCGTCACGCGATGCGAATTGCGCAGGCTGCGGTTGACGATGACGGTCGCGGACTCGCCGTCTTTACCGGTACGGTTGTAGGCAAGCACCTCGTCATTGAGCGCGAAGGCCTTGATCTCACCGTCGATCATAAACGGCAGCGCGCGGCGCACGGCCGAGGCATTCTTGACGATCGCAAACGTATCGAAGTCGTGTAGGTTTTCCTTGGTCGGCATGGTGCGGCGGTTGCCCGGATCGGTGAGGCCCTCCAGGCCGTACTCATCGCCATAATAGATCGAGGGCACGCCCGGGAACGTCATCTGCATGAGCGTCGCGAGCCAAAAACGGCTCTTAGCCAGGCCCATCGCGTTCTCGTCCAGACGCCATTTGCTGCGCTCGCACTCGGGCAGCTGCGACTCGTCGGGGCCGCCGCCGAGCACCGAGATAATGCGCGGTCGGTCGTGGCTCGAAAGCAGATTAAGCGCGCAAGACAGGGCCTCACGCGGATAGTTCTCGCGTAGGGTCTCGATATCCTCGGCTGCCTGGTAGGCGTTTTTGTAGCCCATCAAAAAGCCGATGACCATGTCGCGGAAGGGGTAATCCATGGCCGAGTCGAGCTCGGAGCCTTGCAGATAGCGACGCAGATGGCCGTAGCTGATCTTGTTGGAGGCGTCTTCCCATACCTCGCCGAGCAGCAGCGCGTCGGGCTTCTCGGCGAGCACGGCCTTCTTGATCTCGGTCAGGAAATCGTCCGAAAGCTCGTCGGCCACGTCTAGGCGCCAGCCATGAGCGCCGGCACGTAGCCATTTTCGGATCACGCCATCCTTGCCCAGGAGCCGCTCGCGTACCAGTTCGGAGCTCTCATTGATGGCGGGCATATTGCCCACGCCCCACCAGCAGTCGTACGAGCCGTCCTCGTGGAAATAAAACGCATCACGCCACGGCGAATCCTCGCTCTGCCACGCGCCCACGCCGGGGTAGTTGCCGTAGCGGTTGAAGTAGATCGAATCGTCGCCCGTGTGGTTGAACACACCGTCCAGAATGATGGAAATGCCTAGCTTCTCGGCCGCCTCGCACAGCTCGGTAAAGTCCTGCTCGGTGCCCAGAATCGGATCGATCTTGGTGTAATCGGCGGTGTCGTAGCGGTGGTTACTCGCGGCTTCAAAAATGGGGTTGAGGTAGATGGCCGTAAAGCCCAGCTCGGCGATGCGGGGCAGGTCATTCTGGATGCCCTTGAGCGAGCCGCCGTAAAAGTCCCAGGTCTTGATGGATCCGTCTTCGGCGCGCTCGTACACAGGCGGCTCGTTCCAGTCCTCGACCATGCGGCGCTGAATGCCCTTACGCGGTTTTTCGACCTCGGCCAGCGTGCGCTCGCGCCAGTGCTCGTCGCGGGCATAGCGATCGGGGAAGATCTGGTAGACCATACCGCGCTCGTACCAGGTGGGACGGTTCTCACGGTGTTTGTAGACGGTGACCTGGAATGACGGCACCTCAGCGTAGTCGTAGGTTACGCCTTCGCCGCCGGTGCGGCCCTGTGGTGCGCCCAGACGAACCTCGGGCTGGCCCTTAATATTGCAGATAAAGCTGTACCAAATAAGACAGGGCTCGGTGCACTCAAGCTCTGCGGTAAATATGCCGTCGCCCTCGTGCGTCATGGGATATCGAGATTCACCGATCTCATCGACCCAGGTGCGCAGCGTAAGCGTTGCCTGCGCGGGATCGGCGTCCTCCAGAATCACGGAGAGCGAAAGGGTTGTTCCTGTGGTCACAGCGCCAAACGGAGTGCGAAACTGCGGCAGACGGCTGTTGTGTATCAATCTCATAGTACGGTCCAGTTCAATAGAATCACGGCCTGCTGGCCATGGGCTTTACGCACAGGATGTAAGTATATCTGTTGTACACAGGCTGTATAAACAACATCCGTTTACCATCGGCGAACGGTTGTCCTAGAAAATCGTTTTACCAACTACCTACAGAGAAGGGGCGCCCGGTTGGAGCGCCCCTTGCATGGGGTTTGATTAGGTTTTGGATCGTCTTTGGGCTAGCGGCGCTTGCGGGTGGCCGTGGCCTTGCGGACGGACGTCTTCTTGGACGGGGCCTTTTTCTCTGCCGGAGCGGCGGGGGAGACCGGAGTCTCCTTGGCGGGCTCGGGCTTGGCCGTAGCCTTCGGTGCGGCCTTGACCTTAGCGGCCTTCGGCGCCGGCTTGGCCTTTACCTCAGCCTTGGCCTCTGCCTTGGGGGCAGCAGCTTTGGTCGTGGTCTTCTTGGCCGTCGTCGTTGCGCGCTTACGCGCGGTGGTCTTGGCGGCCGGCTTTGCCTCGGCAGTTGCCTCGGCCTTGGGCTCGGCGCCCGCCTCCTCGACCTTGACGGCGGGCTTTGCGGCACTCTTCGGGGTAGCCTTGGCCGCAGCGGCCTTGGTCGTAGTCGTCGACTTCGTTGCCGTTGTCTTCTTGGCAGCGGTCTTTGCCGGAGCACTGGCGGCCGGCTTGGCCTCGGCGACATCGGCCTTTACCTCGGGAGCAGCCTCGGCTTCGGCGGCCTTCTTGGCAGCGGCGGTCGTGCGCTTGCGCGTGGTCGTTGTCTTGGCAGCGGTGGTCTTTGTTGCCGCCGCCTTGGTCGCTGTGACCTTCTTGGCCGTCGTCTTACGAGTCGCGGTCTTCTTAGCTGCGGGCTTTGCAGCGGGCTTGACCTCGGCCTTTGCCTCAGGCTCGGCCTTTGCGGGCTCTGCCTCAACCGGCTTCTCCTCGGTCTTGGGCTCCTCAGCGGCCACCGGCTCAGCAACAGCTTCAGGCTCGTCGACAACCGACGCCGGGCGCTCAATTTCCGGATGCATAAAGAAGTACAGGTCCAGATACTTATCGGCCGAGCGCGTCCAGCTAAAGTCCTGGCTCATGGCCTGCGTGACCAGCTGGTTCCAAGCGTCGCGGTTATCCCAGAACAGACGTGCCGCGCGGAAGACCGCGTCGCCCATCTCGTCGCCGTTAAAGTTGGTAAACGAGAAGCCCGTGCCCTCGCCGGTAAACTCGTTGTACGGGATCACGGTGTCCTTAAGGCCACCGGTCTCGCGCACGATGGGCAGTGTACCGTAGCGCATGGCGATGATCTGCGACAGGCCGCAGGGCTCAAACTTCGAAGGCATCAGGAACATGTCGGCGGCAGCATACATGCGCTGTGACAGCGCCGGATCGAACTCGATGCGCGCGGCCATGGTGCCGGGGTACTTGTCCTGGAAGTAGCGCAGGCCGTCCTCGTAGTCGCGGTCGCCGGTGCCCAGCACCGCCACCTGCACGCCGCCGGCCAGGATGCGGTCGAGCGCGTACATGACAAGATCCATGCCCTTCTGGCGCGTCAGACGCGTGACCATCACCATAAGCGGACGGTCGTCGCGAACCTCGAGCCCTAACTCTTCCTGCAGCTTGGCCTTGCACACGGCCTTGCCGGAACGGTCCTCGACGGTGTAGTTGGCGGCAATGCGCTTGTCGGTCGCCGGGTCAAAGCCCGCGACGTCGATGCCATTCAAAATGCCCTGCAGCGCGTACGAACGCTCGCGTAAAACGCCGTCCAGGCCCTCGCCAAATTCGGGCGTCTGGATCTCGTTGGCATAGGTAGGGCTCACCGTAGTGATGGCGTCGGCATAGCGCAGGGCGCCCAGCATGTAGTTGATGCTGCGGGCGTCGCAACGCAGCTGCGAGGCAGCCGCCGGAATATGCGCCACACCAAGGATGTCCTCCATCACGGTGTCGCTAAACTGCCCCTGGAACGCCACGTTGTGGATCGAGAACACGGTCTTGACGCGGTCGTACAGCGGCAGGCCCTGGTAAAACTCGCGCAAAAACACGGGCGCCAGCGCCGTCTGCCAGTCGTTGCAGTGCAGGATGTCGCACTCAAAGCCGACCGGCAGGTGCTGCAGGCTCTCGGTGATGGCCTTGGAGAAGAACGCAAAGCGCTCGCCGTCGTCAAAGAAGCCGTATGGATAGTCGCGCGCGAAGTAGCGCTCGTTGTCGATGAACATATAGGTGACGCCGTCGTGCTCGAGCTTCTCGAGTCCGCAGTACTCATTGCGCCAGCCCAGGCTCACGTAAAAGTCGGAGAAGTGCTCCATCTGCGCCTTGTACTCGTCCTTGATGGTGGCGTACTTGGGCACCATCACGATGACTTCGGCGCCGGCGCGCACAAGCGCCGCAGGCAGCGAGCCCGCGACGTCGCCCAGGCCACCGGTCTTCACAAACGGTGCGCACTCGGCCGAGGCAAACACGATCTGCATCTTTTTGCTGGAATCAGCCATATTGTCTCCCTGTTGCAATTCGAGAATAGCCGCCTGGCGCAAACCGGGCGGCTATTCTACGTGTTACGAGCGATGTTGCGGTGCCAAAGCTAGCTCGCGTTGGTGATATCAGAAGTTAACGGAGCCTTGCCCAGCACCAGGATGTTCTCGGGCGTGCCGCGAAGCTCGGTGTTGGTGGGAACCACGTTGTTCTTGTCCAGGATGGCGTTCTCAACACGGGCGCCGCTCTTGATGATGCAGCTCTGGTTGATGATCGAGTTGGTCACCGATGCGCCTTCCTCGACCACGACGCCGCGCGACAGGATCGAGTTGCGCACGGTACCCTTGATGATGCAGCCGGCCGAGATGATCGAGTTGCAGGCGTGGCTGCCCGTCGCATAGCGCGAAGGCGGCACATCGTGAGCCTTGGTCAGGATCGGGCGCTCGGGGTCAAAGAGCTGGTCGGCCACGGTCTGGTCGAGCAGGTCCATGCTGCGGCGATACAGCGACTTCTCGCTAAACACGCCCACGACCTCGCCCTTGTACTCGTAGCTGCACACGTCGATGTTGCCAAAGTCGCCCTGTAGCGCCTCGAGCAGGTCCAGATAGTCGGCGGCCTGGTAGTGGTCGATGATCTCGAGCAGCGTCTCGCGGTTGACGATGCAGCAGTCCATAGAGGCGTTGTCGCCGTACACGACGCCGGCGCTCACGCCCGTCAGGCGGCCGTTATCGTTGATCTGCAGCTTGGTCTCGTCATCGACGTTGCGCGTGGCCTTGCAGTACACCACGGTCATCTGGGCACCGGAGTTCTCGTGCGCGTCGATGATGGTGTTGAGGTCCATGTTAAAGATGATGTTGGTGCCCATCATCACAACATATGGCTTGTCCGAGCGCTGGAACAGCGTCTTGTTGGAGATGATGTCGCGCAGCAGGAAGCGCATGCCGCCCTTGGTGGTGCCATATGCGTTGCCGGGCACCATGAACAGGCCGCCCTTCTTGCGGTCCAGGCCCCAGTCCTTGCCCGAGCCCACATGGTCGATCAGCGAGCGGTAGTTGCCCGGCATGACGACGCCGACGGTCTTGATGCCGGCATTCATCATGTTGGACAGCGGGAAGTCGATCAGGCGGTAGCGGCCCAAAAACGGGACGGACGCGATGGGGCGGTCCTTGAGCAGCACGCTGCCGTAGGTCGAAGAGTAGTTAGCGGTGATATAACCGATGGCCTTGCGATTGATCATCGGATCATTCCCCCTTCCCGATAACGACGTCATTTCCAACGACGGCCGTATCCTTGGTGGTATCGACAGAGCCGAGCTTCACGCCCTCTTCGACCGTGGAGTTCTCGCCCAATATAGCGCGGCAGATGTGCGCGCCGCTCTTAACGTGCGCACCTGGCAGCAGCACGGAGTCCTCGACCACGGCGCGCTCCTCGATGATGACATCGGTCGAAAGGATCGAGTGGCGAGCGGTGCCGTAGATCTTGCAGCCGTTGGAGACCAGGCAGTCGTCCAGGCGGCCGTCCGGGCCAATGTAGTGCGGCGGACGCGTGGTGATGTTGGACATGATGGGGAAGTGCTTGTCGAACAGATCGAACTCGGGGTTGTTGCCCAGCAGGTCCATCGAGGTCTCGTGGAAGCTGGCGATGGTGCCGACGTCCTTCCAAAAGCCGTGGAACTCGTAGCTGTACAGGCGCTTGTTCTCGCCGAGCAGCTTGGGGATGATGTCCTTGCCAAAGTCGTGGCTCGAGCGCTGGTCCAGAGCGTCCTGCTCGAGTGCCTCGATCAGCACGTCGGCCGAGAAGATGTAGATGCCCATAGACGCGAGGTTCGAATCGGGCTTATCGGGCTTCTCGGTGAACTTGGTGATGCGGCCGTCCTCGGGGTCGGTGGTCAGGATGCCAAAGCGGCTGGCCTCTTCCCACGGCACGGGCATAACGCTCACCGTGAGGTCGGCGTTGTTCTCAATGTGCGTCTTGAGCATCTTGCGGTAGTCCATGCGATACAGGTGATCGCCCGAAAGAATCAGGACGTACTTGGGGTCGTTGGCCTTGATGTAGTCGAGGTTCTGCGTAATGGCGTCGGCCGTGCCCGCATACCAGGCGCCGCCGGTCTGCGTCTCGTACGGCGGCAGTATCGAAACGCCGCCGTCGCGGCTGTCCAGATCCCACGCCTCGCCGGAGCCCACGTAGGCATGCAGCAGGTAGGGGCGATACTGCGTCAGAACGCCCACCGTGTCGATGCCCGAGTTGGAGCAATTGGAGAGCGAAAAGTCGATAATGCGGAACTTGCCACCAAAGCTAACCGCCGGCTTAGCGATCTTTTGGGTGAGTGCCCCCAATCGGCTGCCCTGTCCTCCTGCGAGGAGCATCGCGATGCATTCTTTCTTACTCATCGATTTCTCCTTCTGTCATCGATGTTCCTAAACCCATTAGCGACGGGCGCGGCGCAACGTCACGCCCGTCGAGTAATGCCGTGCTGGCATAGGGGAGCTCGCGCGCCTTTACGCGTGCCAGATCTCGTCGCGGTACTCGCGAATGGTGCGGTCGCTCGAGAACCAGCCGCTCGAGGCGGTGTTGAGCAGGGCCTTGCGGTTCCAGGTCTCCTGGTCGCCATAGCTGCCCGTGAGCGCCTCCCAGGCGTCGACGTAGCTGCGGAAATCGGCCATGACCAGGTCGGGGTCGTTGTTGTTCATGAGCTCGTTGTAGATGCTCTCGAAGTTGCCCGAAAGACCCGCGAAGGTGTCGTCCTTGAGCTCGTCCATCACTCGGCCCAGACGCTCGCGGTCGCCGTTGAGGGTATCCCACGCAAAGTAGCTGTTGGATGCCCAGAGCTGCTCGACCTCGGGAGCGGTTAGGCCAAAGATGGCCTCGTTCTCGCGGCCGGCCAGGTCGGCAATCTCGATGTTTGCACCGTCGAGGGTGCCCAGCGTAATGGCGCCGTTCATCATGAGCTTCATGTTGGACGTGCCCGAGGCCTCCTTACCGGCCGTGGAGATCTGCTCCGAGATCTCGGCGGCAGGGTAGATGAGCTGGGCGTTGCTCACGCGGAAGTTGGGGATAAAGCAGACCTTCATGACCTCGTTGACGCGCGGGTCGTTGTTGATGACGTCGGCAACGGAGTTAATGAGGCGGATGGTCTCCTTGGCAAAGGTGTAGCTCGAGGCGGCCTTGCCGCTAAAGATGAACGTCGTCGGCGTCACGTGGAAGTTGGGATCGGCGATGCGACGGTTGTAGATGTCCATCACCTTCATGATGTTCATGAGCTGGCGCTTGTAGGCGTGGAAGCGCTTCACCTGGACATCAAAGACGGTGTTGGGGTCGATGACCAGACCGGTCTCGGCCTTAACGTAGGCGGCCAGGCGCTCCTTGTTGGCGCGCTTGGAGGCACCCACGGCCTTCAGGAACTCGGTGTCGTTCTGGAACTCTTTGAGCTTTTCCAGCTCAAAGGCGTCCTTCAGCCAGCCATCGCCAATGGCCTCGGTCACGAGCTTGGCATAGGTGGGGTTGGCCTCGGCAAAGAAGCGACGGTGCGAGATGCCGTTGGTCTTGTTGTTGAACTTCTCGGGCGTCAGGGCATAGAAGTCCTTGAGCACGATGTTCTTGATGATGTCGGAGTGGATCTTGGCCACGCCGTTGACGCTATGGCTGCAGATCACAGACAGGTTGGCCATGCGAATCTCGCCGTCCCACAGAATGGCGGTCTGGCGCAGACGCTCCTGCCAGCCCTCCTGCGTGGTGTCGAACGACTCGTGCCAACGACGGCTGATCTCGTCGATGATCTGGTACACGCGGGGGAGGAGCTTGGAGAACGTGCCGATGGGCCACTTCTCCAGAGCCTCGGGCAGGATGGTGTGGTTGGTGTAGCTCACGACCTGCGTCACGATGTTCCAGGCGTCGTCCCACTCGAGCTTCTTCTCGTCGATGAGGATACGCATGAGCTCGGGGCCGCACATGGCGGGGTGGGTGTCATTGGTATGGATGGCCACAAACTGTGGCAGCAGCTCCCAGTTTGCGCCGTGCTCCTTCTCAAAGGTGTCGAGCAGGCTGTAGATACCAGCCGAGACAAACAGGTACTCCTGCTTCAGGCGCAGCAGACGGCCGTGCTCGCCGGCATCATTGGGGTAGAGGATGGCGCTGATGGCCTCGGCCTCGGCGCGCTCAGCATCGGCCAGGGCATAGTCGCCGCGGTTGAAGGCCTCCAGATCGAAGTGCTCCTCGACCGGCTCGGCGGCCCAGACGCGCAGCTTGTTGACGGTCTCGCCGGCATAGCCCACCACGGGGATGTCGTAGGGGACGGCCAGGATATCCTGCGTGTCAACCGTGCGATAGAACGTGCGGCCGTTCTCCTCAAAGCCCTCGACGTGGCCACCAAACTTAATGGTCACGGCCTTGTCCTGACGACGGACCTCCCAGGGATAGCCGTGGGTGAGCCACTCGTCGGTGGCCTCGACCTGGCTGCCGTTAACGATTTCCTGCTTAAACAGGCCGTAGCGGTAGCGCATGCCGTTGCCGTAACCGGCAATGCCCTCGGCTGCCATGGAATCCAGGAAGCACGCGGCCAGACGGCCCAGGCCACCGTTGCCCAGTGCCGGATCGGGCTCCTGGTTCTCGATGACGGAAAGGTCGAAGCCCATGTCGTCGAGCGCCTCCGCGACCATGTCGCGCACGCCAAAGTTGAGCAGGTAGTTGTCGAGCAGGCGGCCGATCAAAAACTCGATCGAGAAGTAGTACACGCGCTTCTTGCCCTCGGCGGTGGCGCGGGCGTCGCTCTTGGTGGCAACGGTGCGTGCCTTCTCGGCCACGAGCTTGGCCAGGGCGTTAAAACGGTCGAGGTCGCTGGCGGCCTCGACGCTCTTGCCGCTGATGCTCATGACGGCATCGCGATAGAGCTCGGTAAACTCCTGCTTGTTGTCGAAGATCTTATTCATACGTTCCTTTCCCCCGGGGATGTTTCTCCCGGAACGGTTATGACATGTATCCTACGCCCCGCCGGGGCGGGTAAGTGCAGTGGTAACGCCTTTGTTACGCTTTCTTGGCAGGAGCCTTAACAGCAGCTGCCTTGGCCTTGGTAGTGGCCTTTTTGGTGGCTGCCTTCTTGGCCGTCGTGGATTTGGTCGAAGCCTTGGCAGCGGGCTTGGCAGCCTTCGCCTTGGCCGGAGTCTTCTTGGCAGCCGCGGCCTTGGGCTTTACCGAGGACGAACGCTTGCGCGTCGCCTTCTTGGGCTCCTCAACCACCGGCGGCTTGTAGCTGCTGGGACCGCGGCGCTTAAGCACCACGCCGGCCAGGCCGGGCACCTTGATCTCAATAGAGTCCATCTGCCCGTTCCAGGGATAGGGCTCGCTCGAGCAGGTGTAGGGCTCCTCACCGGCGTATCCGCTGCCGCCAAACTCGGGACGGTCGGAATCAAAGATGACCTCCCAGTCGCCCTCGCGCGGCACGCCCACGCGGAAGCTCTCGTAGCTCGCCGGGTCAAAGTTGATCAGGATCACCAGGTCGTCATCGACGTCCTCGCCCTGGCGCACAAAGCTCACGATGGACTGCTTGGAGTTGTCCGCGTCGATCCAGGTAAAGCCGTCGTCGGTGTAACCGCGCTCGTACAGGGCGGGCTCGGCGGTGTACAGGTGGTTGAGCGCCTTAATAAACGCCTGATGATGCTTGTGAGTCTCGTACTCCTCGGTCAGGAACCACTGAATGGACTCGTAGTAGCGCCATTCAATAAACTGGCCGATCTCGTTGCCCATAAAGTTGAGCTTGGCACCGGGGTGTGTCATCTGGTAGAAGGCCAGCGTGCGCAGGCCGGCAAACTGTCGCCACCAGTCGCCCGGCATGCGGCCGATGAGCGAGCACTTGCCGTGCACGACCTCGTCGTGGCTCAGCGGGCAAATGAAGTTCTCGGTAAAGGCGTACATGATGGAGAACGTGAGCAGGCCGTGGTTGCCTGGACGCCACGGAAAATCGGTCTGCATGTAGTGCAGGGTGTCGTTCATCCAGCCCATGTCCCACTTGTAGTGGAAGCCCAGGCCGCCGTCCTGCGGCGGGTAGGTCACAAGCGGCCATGCAGTGGACTCCTCGGCCATCATCATCACGTCTGGATAGTGTGCCTCAACAGCGCAGTTGACCTGACGGATAAACGCGCTGGCGTCCAGATCTTCCTCGGTACCGTACTTGTTGAACTTCTTTTGCCCCGGATCGTCGATGCCAAAGTTGAGGTACAGCATGCTGGACACGCCGTCCATGCGAATGCCGTCCACGTGGAAGTTCTCGAGCCAGTACAGCACGTTGGAGACCAAGAAGGAGCGGACCTCGCCGCGGGCGAAGTCAAACTTGTGCGTGCCCCAGTTGGGGTGAATCTCGTGCTCAAACAGCATGTGGCCGTTAAAGGTGGCAAGGCCGTGGGAGTCGGCGCAAAAACCGCCGGGCACCCAGTCCATGATCACGCCGATGCCCGCCTCGTGGCACGCATCGATAAAGTGCATGAGCTGCTGCGGGTTGCCGTAGCGCGACGTGGCGGCATAGTAGCCGGTCGTCTGGTAGCCCCAGGAGCCATCGAAGGGATGCTCCATAAGCGGCATTACCTCAATGTGCGTGTAGCCCATGTCGCGCACGTAGTCCACGAGCTCCACCGACAGGTCGTCGTAGGTATAGAACTCGCCGCGCTGCGCGGGGAAGGGATCCATGGGTCCGGGGTAGTTGCCGTACTCGTCGGGCTCGCCCTGCGGCGCGTCGCCGTGGCGCTTCCACGAGCCAATATGCACCTCGTAGATGTTAAGGGGCTGCGACATGTGGTTATGGCCGGCGCGTCGCTTGAGCCAAGCCGCGTCGTTCCACTGGTAGCCATCGAGGGTCCACAGCACGCTCGCGGTACCCGGAGGGCACTCGGCCTTAAAGGCATACGGATCGGCCTTGTAGAGCTTTTCGCCCTCGTTGGTCTCGATGAGATACTTATAGAGCTGGCCCTGCTCGGCGCCAGGAATAAAGCCTTCCCAAATAGCGCTCGTATGCATGGGCACCAGCGGGTTGGCTTCCTCATCCCAGTCGTTAAATTCGCCAATGACGTGAACACTCTTTACGTCGGGCGCCCAAACGCAAAAACGCCAGCCACGCGTACGGTTCTGCGTGTCGGGATGCGCGCCCATCTTTTCCCAGCTGCGCTCCCACGTACCGATGCCAAACAGATAGACATCGTCTTTGGTGAGCTCCGGTGCGTGCGGGGCGGCTTTACGGGTAGCAGGCTTTTTGGTTGCTGGCTTTAGCTTTGTATCGCTCACGTTTGATCCCATCATGACGCGGCAGCGTGTTGCCTTGGTGACTAGATGCGAAAGGTCCAAGGCTGCACGAATCGAAGGGACGGCGATAGTTCTATGATTCGTTCCACCTCGCGTGCTCGGTGGAACTTTCGGCAAAAACTACGATAACACCTGTACGTTACTTATATGAACGAAAGTGTTTTTGCGATGGCGTTTAATCGGTAAGCGCCATGTTTATACCACTGGCAGAATTGCGATGGTAAAACTCTTGACAGTTTTACCAATTAGGGTTTCAAAATTGTTAGTCTGACGTTTGGTAAGACGTTTTTAGCAGGTTGTTTACCATTTGACATCGAAAGGTTCGTTTATGTCCCAGACCGCCGCCCACAATGTCGCTTTTATTTTCGATTGCGACGGCACACTGGTTAATAGCACCCCCGTTTGGGCCTATGCTCAGCCCGAGTTATTGCACCGCCACGGGATTGACGTGACCGTGGATGACTTTGCCCAATTTGAGCACCTGTCGCTCGAGGACGAATGCCAGGCCTACCACGACACGTGGGGCATTGGCGCGAATGGCGAGGAGCTGTATCGCGAGCTGGGCGAGATTTTGATCGACGGCTACTCCAAGGTGCCGCCGCGCGAGGGGCTCCTGGCATTTTTGGAGCAGACGAAGACGGCGGGCATTGCCATGTGCGTAGCTACGTCCACGCCGGCCGAGCTGGTGGAGTCCGCGCTCGCTGGCGCCGGGCTCGACGCGTACATGGAGTTTGTGACCACCACAGGTGAGGCGGGACGCTCCAAGCAGTTCCCCGATGTGTACGAGCTGGCGCTGCGCCTCCTGGAGGAGCGCCATGGGCAAAAGTTTGAGCACGTATGGGTGTTTGAGGACGCCGTGTTTGGCCTAAAGAGCTCTGGGGTCGCCGGCTTTAAGCGCGTGGGCATCCATGACCCGCACGGCCGCATGAAGCGCGACGATGTGCGCGCCAACTGCGATATCTTTGTCGATAGCTACGAGGAGCTTGACCTGGCCCGCGTGCTTTCGTTTGAGGGATAGGCGAGGACTGTGGCTTGCAAAGTACTTGTGGTCTGCGGCTCGCCCGTGGTGGCGAGCGCGGATCTGTTGCGTAGGCTAGCAGGGGAGTGCGACCACGTTGTCGCCGTGGACCACGGTCTCGACGCGCTGTTGGGAGCGGGGCTGGGCTGCGACGTTTATGTGGGGGATGCCGACACGGTGAGCGATGCAGGTCGCGCGCTGGTCGATACCGCCGAAGCCTTTGAAGTAGAACGCCACGACCCATACAAGGACTATACCGATCTGGCGCTGGCGCTAGATTCCGTCCGTCGTCGCTGGTCGGGTGCCGAAGTGGTTGCGACCTGCGCAACGGGCGGCCGTCCGGACATGGCGCTTTCCGTACTGGGCCTGCTCGCGGGCTACGAGGATGCCCCAGTTTGGATTGCCGAGGACGAGACCACGGCCCGTATCATGCACGGAGGCGAATCGTGGATCATCGAAAACGCCGAGGGCAAAACCTTCTCTATCATCGCGATCGCCCCCAAAACCGAGGTAAGTGAACACGGACTAGAATGGGAGCTAGACCACAGCTCCCTGGGCCTGTTGGCCGACACCGGCATCTCTAATGTCGTTAGGAAAACGGCCAAGATCCAAGTTCACACCGGCACCGCCATCGCTTACCTCTACAAGTAAGGTCTATCGCATCAAGGTTTTATCGGGACGGTGGATAGAAATAAGCGCTAGAAGAGTGATTATTTCTATCCACCGTCCCAGGAAAACCCGTAAGTAAGAGATTCAATCCAAAAAAGTCCTTGCATCAAAGAAAGTCTTCCCCTATAGTATTTCCTCGTCACGGGGGCGTAGCTCAGCTGGGAGAGCGCTTGACTGGCAGTCAAGAGGTCAGGGGTTCGATCCCCCTCGTCTCCACCATCGTGAATGCAAAGGCCTTCGGAATTCCGAAGGCCTTTTTTATGCCGAAACACCACGCGCTGCAAACCCCACCTACGTCAACAAAAGTTGCACAATTAATTTCCCATGTCTGTACATAGTTTGTTAGACAAACGCGACTACCCGCGCAGCTCGCTGCTTCATTTAGGCTTCAGGAACGCCCTTAAACACCGCAAATACCTCAATAACCTGCATCAATGTGAACAACATCCCAAAATAACCCTCTTAAACATGCTAAATGAACGAAATGTTGTCCGCCATTAGCCAAATCAGTTTCACTAACAGCTTGTGCTAGGATACCTAACGTTACATGAGTTCAACTGTGCTCACGGCTTCAGCAAGTCACAAAGCGCAGGGTCGATCAGCATCCGGCCGTAACGGCGGTGTCAGAAACACCACGAGCTCCAATAAAGAAGTCATGCGACGTTATTTATTTGCATTGGGTAATTCCATGGTGCAATTAATAGCTTGTATGCCAATGCGAAACAGTTTTGCAGCTGGCTGCGTGCGGTCCAGTTTTGTCCCCGCTTGACTGGTTCGCACGCAGCCAGCTGGAGTCGCGGTCATTTTTGCGATACACGTCCGCGTCTCTAGCAACTGCACTCATACATACCGTTCACGGTGGGGCAGAGCCACGTGCTTGTCTGACTGGGCTCAGGGTTTGAATATGGAGCGCCTTCGCGCACAAGCGCCCTGGCGAAGCCATACCCAAACCCCGTGAGCCACACGTAAGACAGCAAGGGGGTGGTGCTCGTGTGGTATGTGATCCAGGTCATTAACGGTCGCGAAGACGTAATGCGCGAGCGCATCGAGCGTATGGTGCCGGCTGGTGCCATGCAGGAGCTCTTTTATCCCCAATTTCAAACCGAGATTAAAGTACACGGCGAATGGGTCGATACGACCAAGCCGCTCTTTCCCGGTTACCTTATCTGCGATACGGCAGATCCCCGCACCGTGCAACAGTATCTGCTGCGTATGGACGACTTTGCCCGGGTGTTATCCCAGGACGGTCAGTTTGTGCCGCTGGCAAAAGAAGAGGTCCAGCTTATTGGCGGCTTTACGCATAGGGGAGACCGCGTAGTGCCCATGAGTGAGGCCCTAAAAGACGGTGACCGGGTCGTAGTGACGGCAGGTCCGCTGCTGGGCCACGAAGGCCTTATCAAAAGCATTAACAGACGCAAGAGCACTGCCTTTTTGGAGCTCAACCTGTGCGGCCGACGCATAACCACCCGCGTTGGCCTTGCGGTGCTTTCAAACGAGCAGCGCGCCATGCGCAATCTCAGAAAAGCGATCGCCTAGCTGCAATCTCGCAAGCGGACGAACGAAGGCAAAAAAGTATCGGGGGGGCTCTTGGAGCATACGATGATGTCCATGGCACAAGGCGCGCGGGAGACGCGCACCGCCGCCACGGCGAATTCCATTCCTGCCGCAGCGGATGCTGCGGGGTATTACCTTACAAATGAACAAGCGTACAAGATGCTGTGCGGTGCTAACTCTGGCATTAAGCCGGAGCTTTCCCGCAGACTATACCGCACGGTCAAGCGCACGGTGGATATCGTAGCCGCCGGTGGAGCCTTGGCGTTGCTGCTTATTCCGGGTGCCATTTTGAGCGCGGTCATTTGCGTAAAGAGCCCGGGCGCCGGTCCCCTGTACTCGCAATGGCGCGTGGGCCGCGTGCGCCGCGACGGTACGTTCACATTCTTTAAGATGTACAAGTTTCGCAGCATGGTGCCCAACGCCGACCAGATGCTCAAGGAACTGCAAGATCAAAATGAGGCCTCTGGCCCCATGTTCAAGATCAGCCACGACCCGCGCATTATCCCCGGCGTGGGCAACTTCATCCGCAAGCATAGCATCGACGAGTTGCCTCAGCTCATCAACGTGTTCTTGGGCCAAATGAGCCTCATTGGCCCGCGCCCCGGCTTGCCGCGCGAGGTTGCGCTCTACAGCCCGCAGGATATGAAGCGTCTGGCAGTAAAGCCCGGCTGCGGTGGTCCCTGGCAGGTTATGGGCCGCAGCTATCTGGGGTTTGACGAGATGGTCAACCTCGACCTGGATTACATCGAGCATCGCAGTCTGGGGCAGGACCTGCGGTTGATTGTCGGGACGTTGAAGACCATGGTCTCCGGGGACGGTGCTGCGTAGCATGCGAATCGCCATGATTGGTCAAAAAAGAACGGGTTCACGGGAAGGCGGCGTAGAAGTGGTGGTAGGCGAGCTTGCTCGCCGTATGACAGAACTTGGCCACCAAGTAACCTGCTACGACCGCATGGGCGAAGGTGCTCCTTCTGAGCCTTACGGGAAGGATGGCTACCGCATCGTTCCCGTAAAGGCGCTGGACATCAAGGGGCTCTCTGCGCTCACGAGCAGCTTTGCCGCAACAAGGGCTGCCATCAAAGACGGGTCAGATGTAATTCATTACCACGCGGAGGGACCGTGCGTTCCCCTGCGTTTTGCGCGTTCTGCAGGCATCAGGACCGTGGCCACGATTCACGGCCTGGACTGGCAGCGCGCCAAGTGGGGCGGCTTGGCATCTAAGTACATTAAGTTCGGTGAGGCTACGGCTGCCAAGTGCGCGGATGCGCTCATCGTGCTTTCCCTGGGCAATCAGGAGTACTTCAAGGAGGCTTACGGCCGCGAGGCAACGCTCATTCCCAACGGCATTACTCCCGAGGCGGATCTTTTTGCAAAGGAGATCTCTGAGCACTGGGGCCTCACCCAGGGTTCCTACGTTCTCTATCTCGGCCGCATTGTGCCCGAGAAGCGCCCGGAGCTTTTGGTGGAGGCATTCAAGCAGATAAAGACGGATAAGCGCCTGGTTATCGCGGGCGATTCTTCCGATACGGACGGCTACGCATTGGCGCTCAAAGAAGCTGCGAAGAATGACCCTCGTGTGCTCTTTACCGGGCACGTTGAGGGCAACCTGCTCTCCGAGCTGTACTCCAACGCGTATTGCTACGTGCTCCCCTCCGATGTGGAGGGCCTACCCATGAGCCTACTGGAGGCCATGTCTCACGGTGCGGCATGCGTTACGAGTGACATTACCGAGTGCGCAGATGTCCTGCAAGGTTGCGGGCTCACGTTCCCGCACGGAGACGCTGAGGTGCTGCGCGACGTGCTCGAAGGCCTGCTGGCGGATTCTGCCCAAGCGGAGAAGCTTGGCGCCATGGCACGTGACCGCGCGATTAATGGCTATGACTGGAACAGCGTCGTCCAAAGGACGCTTGCTTTGTATGAGGGTGTTGCGTAATGAAGATCCTTCTTGTAAATAAGTTTCATTGGCGCAAGGGCGGAAGCGAGACGTACTACTTTGCTCTTGCCGATGGTCTTCGCGCTCTTGGGCATGAAGTTGCCTTCTTCAGCATGGAGGATGAGCGTAATGAGCCGACTGAGTGGTCGCGTTACTTTGTAACGAATCGCGACTATAACGGACCGAGCTCTATTGTCGATAAGGCGAAGGCCGCGCAGGCACTTGTGTATTCCAAAGAGGCGCGCGAGAAGTTCGATGCGCTGTGCCGTGAATTCCAGCCCGATGTAATCCATCTCAATCTCACTCATAGGCAGATTACGTTTTCCATCTTGGACGCTCCTTGGCTAAAGCAGCATCCAACGCCGGTTGTGTATACCTCGCACGACTTGATTCTTGCTTGCCCGAGCTATCTTATGCTTGATTCCGAGGGCAACGTTTGCGATTCGTGTCTCGGGGGTCATTTTGGCAATTGCCTTAAGAAGAAGTGCGTAAAGGGTTCGATCGCAAAAAGCGCGTTAGCGGTGGCTGAGGCGGAGTGGCTTAAACGGCACAAAACCTATTCACGTCTCGATCGCATCATCTGCCCGAGTGAGTTCATGCGGAACAAGTTTATTGAAGCGGGGCTTCCCGAGCGTCAGCTTGTCCTCATGCGGAATTTCCTGAATCCCGATTCGATGTCACGGGAAGTTGCCAACCAAAATAATGAAGATCCCTACATGCTGTATCTGGGACGCCTTTCTCGCGAGAAAGGCGTGTTAACGCTCGTGCATGCTTTTGAGAAGGCGGCACCGGTGATCCCTGATTGGCGTCTTGTTATTGCAGGCGATGGCCCTGAATGTGATGCTGTGAAGGTCAAAGTTTCCGCAATGCCAAACGAAATAAGCTCGAGGATTGAGCTGGTTGGATATAAAACCGGTGACGCCCTGCGCGGACTTGTGAATCGAGCCACTCTGGCGGCTGCGCCGTCAGAGTGGCTCGAGAACGCGCCATATGCGGTTCTCGAGGCACTCGCCGCGGGCAAGCCCGTTATCGGTACGAACATGGGCGGAATACCCGAGCTGGTACGTGAGGGTGAAACGGGCTTCCTGGCTGAAGCCCACGATGAGGCAGGACTCGCAGATGCAATCCGTAGGGGTGCGGCGGTGGCCGCCGATCCTGCGGCTTACGCCGCGATGAGCGCGCATTGCCGTTCATTCGTGGCAGAGAACTGTAATCAAGAGAAATACATCCGGAATCTCGTCTCCCTGTATCAAGAACTAATTGACCGGAAGGTGGTGGCCTAACCCATGGCCGAGAAGAAACTCAACGGAACCGTAATCGTAACGTACCGCTGCAACGCGCGCTGCACCATGTGCAACCGCTACAAGGCTCCCAGCCGTC
>CALFDJ010000022.1 GCA_937950325.1 uncultured Collinsella sp. | reverse complement strand
GTCTACAGGGACGCACTCGACTATTATCTTGCCGCACAGGCTTAAACGGTTGCCGCAGGCGGGTCAATGTAGCAGGCGGTGACTACGGGGCGGCGTGTTCCGCGCTTGCGCGGATCTAAGCCGACTCGTTCACCGGCTGCGGAATTGACGCGACGGTCAATCGAATAGACCAGACTTGAAAAAGGGTCGATGGATGCTCTGCTCCATCGACCCTTTCCTTGCTACCTGTCCTGCCCGATGTTGGGGTTCCGCTCGTGGCTCGGCTGCTCCTTGCGCCTTTGCGTCTGCTGTTGCGAAGCGGAACCGCCGCCCGGTCTCGGCTTTGGCTTGGGAGCGTCCTTCGCATGGCTCAGCCGCCACGCGTCGCACCTCTGCCAAGCGGACGAGATTGCCTGCTTTACGTCAGCATCGTCGGCGATTTCCGGTGCCGGGCGCGGCAACTTGAGCTTCGGCATGTCGGCGAGCATGTACCCGCCGCCGCGCGATTCCGCGCTCACGCCGCCCCTGTATTCCTTCTCGCGACGCTTCACGTCGGCGATGTAGGCATCCCTCATGCAAGAGATGCGTTCTAATTCGACCTCGGCGGAATTGTCGGAAAGATATTCGCCGAGCTTGGGGTCGAGGTCTGCCATGAGGGACGCGGCACGCGGTTCGTCCTCGTCGTAGACCCAGAAGTCGCGACCCTTCCAAGCCGTTGCCGCACCCCAGCCCTTGAGCCTTTCCCTGAAGTCGCGGAACCCCTTGGCGGCATCGAGCGCATAGAGGCAAAGCCCGCGCAGGTTGCGCAGCAGCGCGTCCATGACGGTCGGTCTGCACCACATGTCGAGTTCCCTCGACGCTTCGGCCATCTCGGCGTTCGCCATACGGCGCTCGGCATTCTGGGCACCGCGCAGGGTCACGGGTTCGTATTCGACCCCCGCCGCTTCGGCTTCGGCCTTGGCGCGGTTCTCCATGGCACGGACGCGGCTTCCCTCGTGCACCTGCGGGACGCGCTCGATGCCTTGGCGCTCGTAGCTCCTATGGTCTACGCGCCCATCGAACCCGTTCTCTTCGAGTGCGTCGTTTATGAGCGCCGCGATTTCGGAGCGCCATTCCTCGGCCTTGGTCGGCTCGTTCCAGTCGGTAAGGTATCGCGTCTCCTGCTTCGGGTTGCGCCCCTGCCTGCTCTTTCTTGTCAGCTCGGATACGTCTTCCGGGTCTGCCGATTGCCCGAGTTTGCCACGCACCCGCGCGGCGGCTTCCGTCGGCGTGAGCCATCGCGTTTCGCCGCCGATTCGGTACCTGTAGACCTTTTCCCATCCCTCGGCTTTCAGGAAGGCGAACTCCTTGGCGCTCGCCTTCCTGTCATCTTTCTCGCCGAGCTTCCTGCACACGTAGACATTCTCCGATTTTGCGAGGAACCCGTTTTCGCCGACGGGGCGCAGCGGTTCAAGCTCGTGCACGTGCCAGTTCGTTCCGTCGACGTTGCAATGGATGCACGCATCGACCACGTGGCCGGCGGCTGCGCGCTGCGCCACGTGTTTCCTCGCGAGCCTGATTTTCTCGTCGTCCGGCAGCTCGTCGGGCAGCGCCCACTCGATTCGGCGGCAGAGCTGCGCGTCGGCCTTCTTCTCGACGCGCTCGACCTCGTTCCACAGCGCACCGCGCTCGCCGAACCGCTTCGGCGCGTTGTCTGGCAGCGCGATTCCCAAATCCGCCACCAGACGCTCGTGCCTATGGGCTTTGGTGAAATCAAACATGGTTCCCTCGCGCTCGAACTCGATGGCCGAGCGCGATATGTATGCGGCACCAGCGACGGCGGACGCGCCGACGGCGCGTGACGCGACGGATATGTTGCAGTGAAAGATGGCCACCGCCAGACCTCCCGTGGACGAACCTTGGCAAGATGCCGGAGCGCCGCCGCGACGGCATCGCGCAGCCCGCGATGATTCCGGAATCGCTGCGGGCGAATGGCAAGACTGCGGAGCGGTCGCGCAGTCGGACGGTCTGACCGTTCCGACGGAGAAGCCCCGCGCAGCGGCGCACGTCATGCCGCAGGCGTGACATATAAGTGCGCTTTACCCCTACGGGCTAAAGACATTATAGTCATTCCGCGCCGCCGCGAAATGACCTACCATATGCACGGGTAGCGTCGGTGCCGCCGCCGACGCGGACAATTTCGACGGATTGGGCAAGGTGGTTCCGCATGGCGACGCTTGAGGAATTGGAAAAACGCAAAAGGCAGCTCGAAGCGCAGATTCAGCGCAAGAAGCGCGAGCTTGCGAAGTCCGAGCGCAAGGCGAGGAACCACGCCGTCATGGTCGCTGGCGGCCTGCTGATGGCGAAGGCCCCGGGCGGTGACTGGAAGTCGGTCGATTGGAACGCGCTCGCCGCGTTCATCGCCGGGCACGCCGACGAGATTTCGGCGTGCGGTACGCAGCCGCTCGACACGGATGGGGCGAGCAAGCGCCTTCGCGAGTGGGAGAAGGCAAAGCGCCAGCAGGTGTAGCGGCACTCGCCAGATGCCCAAAATCGGCCTTAAAAGAACATGGCCGCAGGACTTTACCAGCAGCCATGTTTCGGAGCCTTAAAACGGCTCTCAGACGTTCATTTGTGCCAAATC
>CALFDJ010000021.1 GCA_937950325.1 uncultured Collinsella sp. | reverse complement strand
GAAGAGGTCAGAAGTTCAAATCTTCTAACGCCCACCAAATGTTCGCAGCTCAGAGGCTATGTCCTCTGGGCTGTTTTGTTTTATGCCGCCAAACATGCCGGCAAATAAGCCACCAAATACTGATCCAAGGTCTGTACGCGATGGTCTTCGCATCCCGTAGAGGTGCCGGCAGATTGCATGCGTCCTGGTCGATCGTGACCGCAACATGTTGGTCAAGCACAATCTTTTGGATTCTTTTGGCGTGAGCGGCTTGGTTTTGGTAGGATTTGTCAGCGGCTTGACTAAGGGGGTTTTATAACTGCCATGCAGGTAGCCGTGTTGGTAACGTTTTACCGACTTGCCAAGAACCCCTCATTTTTAATGCGTCTGCAAAATGACTAATTGCTTTGACCTGCTGAAACACTATATGTTGTGTTTGACCTAAAAAAAGAATACAGGATATAGATGCGTCTTTGTCGTATGATAGATGGCGGACAGAGAACGAAGACCTTAACTGCCTCTTTTGAACGTGTCCTTGAGCCGCTTGATCGGCTCCAGGGAATGTCCGCATGGAGGCTTATGGTTTATCGAGAACACAGATTGCGCGACGGCGCCGCAAGACAGGGGCAAGCCCTGCCGGGTATCGTTTGGCTCTGAAGCGCGATGAGGCTACGATGCGAAAGAGGCAAGAGGATGAAGATCATCAAGCGCAGCGGCACCGAGGTTGTCTTTGACATCGATAAGATCGTCAATGCCATCCGCGCCGCAAACTTGGAGGTCGAGGAGAGCTCTCGTCTTACCGACCGCCAGGTGGTTTACGCGGCACAAAACGTCGCCGAGGCATGCGAGAACGCGGGTCACACCGTGTCGGTCGAGGAGATCCAGGATCTGGTCGAGGACGAGATCATGCGTCTCGACTGCTACGAGGTCGCTCGCCATTACATCATCTATCGCTATGTTCAGAGCCTGAAGCGCCAGAAGAACACGACCGACGACAAGATTCTGTCGCTGATCGAGTGCAACAACGAAGAGGTCAAGCAGGAGAACTCCAACAAGAACCCGACCGTCAACTCCGTTCAGCGCGACTATATGGCCGGCGAGATCTCCAAGGACCTGACCCAGCGCGTGCTGCTGCCCCAGGAGATTGTGGATGCTCACAATGAGGGCCTGATTCACTTCCATGATTCGGACTACTTTGCCCAGCACATGCATAACTGCGACCTGGTGAACCTGGAGGATATGCTCCAGAACGGTACTGTTATCTCGGGCACGCTGATCGAGAAGCCGCACAGCTTCTCGACTGCCTGCAACATCGCGACGCAGATTATCGCCCAGGTTGCTTCCTCCCAGTACGGCGGCCAGTCTATCTCGCTGACCCATCTTGCCCCCTTTGTTGAGGTGAGCCGTCAGAAGATTCGCGGCGAGGTTGCCCGCGAGCTCGATGAGCTTGGCGTCTCTGCGTCTGCCGAGAAGGTTCGCGAAGTCGTTGAGGACCGTCTGCGCGATGAGATTCGTCGCGGCGTCCAGACGATTCAGTATCAGGTCGTGACCCTTATGACCACGAATGGCCAGGCGCCGTTCGTGACGGTCTTTATGTATCTTAACGAGGCCCGTACGCCCCAGGAGAAGCACGACCTTGCCATGATCGTGGAGGAGACGCTTCGCCAGCGCTACGAGGGCGTTAAGAACGAGGCCGGCGTTTGGATTACCCCGGCATTCCCCAAGCTTATCTATGTACTCGAGGACGATAACGTTCACGAGGATTCCCCGTACTTCTACCTGACCCAGCTGGCTGCCAAGTGCACCGCCAAGCGCATGGTGCCCGATTACATCTCCGAGAAGAAGATGCGCGAGCTCAAGCTGTCGAAGGGCGAGACCGCCGGCAACGGCGACTGCTACACCTGCATGGGTTGCCGCAGCTTCCTGACGCCCGACCGTTCGGGCAACGGCTTTAACAATGTTGCCAACGCGCTGAACTACGACCCGAACAAGCCCAAGTACTATGGTCGCTTTAACCAGGGCGTTGTGACCATCAACCTGCCTGATGTCGCACTGAGCTCGCACCAGGATATGGACAAGTTCTGGAAGATCTTCGATGAGCGCCTTGAGCTGTGCCACCGTGCCCTGCTGTGCCGTCATGAGCGCCTGATGGGTACGCTTTCTGACGCCGCACCGATTCTGTGGCAGTACGGCGCCCTCGCTCGTCTGAAGAAGGGCGAGACGATCGACAAGCTGCTCGTGGGCGGATACTCCACCATCAGCCTGGGCTATGCCGGCCTGTATGAATGCGTCAAGTACATGACGGGCCACAGCCACACCGAGAAGGAAGGCACGCCGTTTGCCATGGCCGTCATGCAGCGCATGAACGACAAGTGCGCCGAGTGGAAGGCCGAAAGCGATATCGACTTCTCGCTGTACGGCACGCCGTTGGAGTCGACGACCTACAAGTTCGCCAAGTGCCTGCAGCGCCGTTTTGGCATTATCCCGGGCGTTACGGACAAGGGCTACATTACTAACAGCTATCACGTTCATGTGTCCGAGGAGATTGATGCTTTCGATAAGCTCAAGTTCGAGGGTATGTTCCAGCAGCTTTCGCCGGGCGGCGCCATCTCCTACGTTGAGGTTCCCAACATGCAGGACAACCTCAAGGCTGTCATTCGCGTGATGCAGTACATCTACGACAACATCATGTACGCCGAGCTCAACACCAAGAGCGACTACTGCCAGGTGTGCGGCTACGATGGCGAGATCAAGATTGTCGAGGACGATGGCAAGCTGGTGTGGGAGTGCCCCAACTGCGGCAACCGCGACCAGGAGAAGATGAACGTCGCTCGTCGTACGTGCGGCTACATCGGTACCCAGTTCTGGAACCAGGGTCGAACCGAGGAGATCCGCGACCGCGTGCTGCATCTCTAATACCGCTCCGGGGCTGAACCGAGAGGGACGCTTGGGCATTTGCTCGCTATTTCGGACAGTCCTGCGCAAGACGAAGGCCACATTAAGTGGCCTTCTTTGCGTGCGGAACTCATATCGAGCAAAAGCCCAAGCGGCCCTCTCGGTTCAGCCAAGTTAACGTAACTGAGATGCAGCGCGCGGTCTGCTCACTCCTCGAAGTTCTTAGCGGAAATAATTTGAGCTGCAGCTGCGATTTACTTGCGATGGCGGTTGAGCCGCAACCCAGTTTTTATTGGACCTAGAACCCTATGCTCGATGTTCGCTTCGTTCATTGAGTTACCCTTTGCATGAGGCCGGGACATATCGTCCCGCCCGCAGTTTCGCAGGCCGAAGGCCGAGAATGTTTGAGGACGGGATGATATGTCCCGGCCTCCCGGGAGAGTTACCTATGAACTACGCGAACATTAAATATTTCGACATTGCTGATGGGGAAGGCGTTCGTACTTCTCTGTTTGTGAGCGGGTGCCGTCGCGGGTGCAAGAATTGCTTTAACTCCGTCGCGTGGGACTTTGCCGCGGGTGAGCCGTTCGATCGTGCCGTCGAGGACAAGATTATCGAGAGCCTCGACCATCCCTTTATCGATGGCCTGACGATTCTGGGCGGCGAGCCTATGGAGCCCGAGAATCAGGCGGGACTTGTTGACTTTATCGAACGCGTGCGTGCAGCCTATCCATCGGGGTCGGGCAAGACCATTTGGTGCTTTACCGGCGATGTGCTCGAGGAGCTTATGCCGGGCGGTTGCCACCATACCGAGGTCACGGACCGTATCCTTACCTGCCTCGATATGTTGGTGGACGGTCCGTTCGTTCAGGATTTGTACGATATCTCGTTGCGCTTCAGAGGCTCGAGCAATCAGCGCGTGATCGATATGAACGCTACGCGCGCCCGTGCTGAGCGCGAGGGCGTTGCGCTTTGTGATGCGGTTGAACTTTGGCGTGATGATCCGGTCTATTCGACCCATACTATGTAGCTTGTGGCCGATGCCGGAGGGCGTGGTACCATAGCGCGAACGCAAAATCGGAAAAGTGAGGCCCAGATGGTCGATCAGGAAAAAGTCGAGGCCGCCATTAAGCTGTTGCTTGAGGGCATAGGCGAGGACCCAACTCGGGAGGGCCTGCTGGAGACCCCGGCGCGCGTTGCCCGTATGTATGGCGAAATCGCCGGCGGTATGGACCAGAGTGCCGAGGAGCACCTGTCCAAAACGTTTGCCGTCGCTTCGAACGATTTGGTTATCGAGCGCGACATCACGTTCTACTCGCTGTGCGAACATCATCTGCTGCCGTTTTATGGCAAGGCTACCATTGGCTATATCCCCAACGGCCGTGTCGCAGGGCTCTCTAAGCTTGCTCGCACGGTTGAGGTTTATGCCCGCCGTCTGCAGCTGCAGGAGCAGCTGTGTGCGCAGGTTGCCGACGCCCTCATGGATTATCTCGCTCCCCAGGGAGCGATTGTGCTCATGGAAGCTGAGCATATGTGCATGACCATGCGCGGCGTGCAAAAGCCCGGCACCAAGACCGTGACGCTCGCTCGCCGCGGCGTCTTTGAGACCGACCCCGCGCTCGAAGAGCGTTTCTTTAGGATGCTGGGACGCTAACTATGAGAGTCGTCAACGACTTTACATCGAATACTGACGAGGGAACGCCGCGCCGCGGTTTTATGGCTTCGGGCCTGGCGCCTTTTGGCGTCATGCCTCGTATCGATTACATCTGTGCCAACGGCCTGTTCCGGCGCCACCTGGGCAACATTGCTCAGCTGGAATCGGGGCGCATCTTCTGCCGCCACGGTATCGACCATCTGCTCGATGTCGCTCGCATTATGTGGATTAAGAATCTCGAGGAAGATCTCGAGTTTGACCGCGAGGTCATCTACGCCACGGCACTTCTTCACGATATCGGCAAAGATGAACAGTATGAATCGGGTATATCCCATGATGTTGCAAGCGAACGCGTCGCTGATGCAATTCTCGGCGGCATGCCTGATGACGTGGCGTTTGAGCCGGCCGATGCCGCAGCCATTAAGACGGCCATTCTGGGCCATCGAAAGCTGCGCGTGAACAGCCAACCGCTTGAGCGTTTGCTCTATGCAGCCGACAAAGCGTCGCGCGCCTGCTTTGCATGCCCCGTGCGCAATGCTTGCAACTGGAGCGATGATAAAAAGAACCTGTCGATTCGCGTGTAGTTAGTTTGCGCGGTCGGGGTTCTAAACGAAGGAGACGATCGCGATGAGTAACAAAAAACTGCCCGAGAATGCAACCAAGACTGAAGGTGCCGAGCTCGCACGCCGTGGAAGGGGCGAAATATCCACCGCAACGGCGGTGCCCCACGTGAGCTATGACGATCTGCGCCATGCCGATCGCATTACTATCGACGGTCTCGAGGTCTTTGCCAACCACGGCGTGTATCCCGAAGAGAACGCGCTGGGCCAGAAGTTCATCGTGTCCTTGGTGCTCTATGCCGACCTGCGTGCAGCGGGGGAGCACGATAACCTGGACGCCTCGATTGACTACGGCTCGGTGTGCCACGATGTCGATGGCTATCTGCGCGAGCATACGTTTAAACTCATCGAGGCGGCAGCCGAGGGTGTGGCCCAGATGCTGCTGCGTCGTTACCCCTTGCTGCTTGGCGTGCGTGTTAAGCTCGATAAGCCTTGGGCGCCCGTCGGTCTTCCCCTGGCAAGCTGCGGCGTCGAGATCGAGCGCGTGCGCTAACCGGTTCTAATACGTCTCTATGGGTGGCTGCTTGAGCCGCTGCGACAGCGCTCTATTGTTGGGGCAGTACCTGTCGAGCAGGGCGTGAAACCGCTGATTGTGGCTTGGCTCGAGCAAGTGGACGAGCTCGTGGGCGACAACCATGTCGAGACACTCGATGGGATAAGCGGCAAGTTCGCGTGCGATGCGAATGGCTCCGGTCTTGGGCGTGCATGATCCCCAGCGCGTTTTCATGCTGCGCACGGAGACGCGGGAAACGGCGACACTCATTGTGATTTCGTATGCGTGCACGATGTCGCGTAGCGCTGCGGTGACCTCGGTCGTATAAAGCTGGCTGATGTGGGCTTGGAGCTCGTCGGACGTTAGGCCGTCGAGGATTGCGCGCCGCTTGGCCTGTGGGCCTTCGTCCGATTCGTCGGTACCCATAAAACTTGCGAAGGTGGCCTGCTTGGGCCGCGGTGCGGGTGATGCAAAGTTGTGATCGAGTGCATCCTGTACCGTGATGGGCTTGCCCCAAAGTGCAATGACGGACGAGGTGCTGAGCGGCTCTCGTGCCGTCGCCTGACGTTGCTCGCGCTGGGCAAGTCGACTGATAATCCAGGCGCTGTTGCGCTTCACAAACGCTTCGATACGCTCGCGGCTGGCGCCGAGCGGTGCACTGGCGTGGACCTCACCGCTCGATGTGACGCGTAGGTTGAAGTTCTTGACGCGCTTTTTGGTAACGACGACGGGGATGGATGTGCCATCCGGTCGGGATACGGTAATCGTAAATTGCTGCGTCAAAAGCGGTCCTTCAGATTGGGGACGGGCCGGCATGTCGACCGTTCGGCATGCCGGCCCGCTCAAGGGATGTGAAATTAATAACGCTCAAAGAAGGCAAGCGCGTTATCGCTGCAGAGCTTTTGCATCACGGTCTTGCCAAAATGCTTGGAGAGCATGTTCTGGAACTCGGGCATCTTGCTGGCATCGGAGAGGAAAGCGGGCACCGTGGCGCCGTCCCAGTCGCCGCCGAGCGCGATGACGTCCTCGCCGCCCAGGTCGAGCCAGTGCTCGATATGTGCCGCCAGCTGGTCGAAGGTGACGTCTGCGGCGGTCTTGTCGGTTGCGTCGTTGGATAGGAACTCGCTGCAGTAGTTGAGGCCGACGATGCCACCCATGTCGCGAATGGTGCGGAACTGGTCGTCGGTGAGGTTGCGCTTGACGCCGCAGACGGTGCGGGAGTTGGAGTGGCTGGTGACGAAGGGACGCGTGGCGTGGGCGACAACCTCGTCAAAGCACTCATCGTTGAGGTGGGAGACGTCGAGTACCATGCCGGCGTGCTCCATCTGCGCAAGCGCCTCGATGCCGGCGGCGGTGAGACCGGCGTGGGTATCGTGCCCGCTCGCGAGCGGTCCCTGCGCGTTCCAGCTGAGTGACGACATAAGCACGCCCAAGCTCTTGAGCACCTCGATCAGTGCGGGGTCCTCGGCAAAGAACGTGGCGTTTTCGATGGTGTGGATGCAAGCGACCTTACCGTCCTTGAGCGCGGGGCGAATGTCTGCGGCGCTGCGTACGTTGACCATGCGGTCGTGGTTGAGCATTGCCTGGCCGCTCATATGCGCCATGATTTGCGCCTGGAAGCGCGCGGCGTGGGCGGTGGGAATCTCGTCGGGGACAAACGTGGCGAAGCACTGTGCCCACGGCGTGTTGCCGATCTTTGCGAGCGAGATGGCGCAGGCGTTGCCCTCGATGAGGTCGAAATCTTGCGGATGCGTTTCGTCGCCGGGGAAATAACCGTCGGTGCCGGCGGTAAAGCGCAGGTCGAGATCGAGCGTGGCCCAGCCGATTCGGTCGGCGGTGTCGCAGTGTAGGTCAAATACGGGATATGCCATGGTTCCTCCGGTTGCAGCGTTTCTTTGCAAACTGTCATTGAATTGTATGACTAGGGTATAGTTAGCGCCATATGTTCACGGCGGCCTGCGTTGTGCGCCGCCCTTATCACGGAGGTTACCATGTCCAACCAGGGCAAGAAGGTCAAGACCCATTATCGCGGCACGCTCGACGACGGCACGCAGTTCGATAGCTCCTACGATCGCGGCGAGCCGCTGGAGTTCACCTGCGGCGCCGGTCAGATGATCAAGGGCTTCGACGCCGCTGTTGTCGACATGCAGGTGGGCGAGAAGAAGACCGTGCACATCCCGGCTGCCGATGCCTACGGCGAGCACAATCCTGAGATGGTTATTACCTTCCCGGCCGAGCAGGTTCCCAACATCGAGCAGATCGAGAAGGGCATGAAGCTCTTCCTGTCCACGCCGAGCGGCATGCCCGTCCCCGCCGTCGTCATCGACGTGACGCCCGAGGCTGTGACGCTCGACGCCAACCACGAGCTGGCCGGCAAGGACCTCAACTTTGATATCGAGCTCGTCGAGGTCGAGGGTTAGAGTATGCCTGAACGCTTGGTTTCGACGACATGCTTGGGAAATCTCAACGATCCGTCCTATGAACTCCTGCTTCGCCGGGAGCTGGGCGGCGTCTTTGAAGTTGACGAGCTGCTGCTCGATTGGGACCAGGCTGATGTATACGCGTTTGTGGGCGTGACGGAGCTGGGGCGCACGGTCGATGTTCGGCTGGATACTGCCGACGGCGGTCGTCTTGTCGACGGTGACGTACTCGCCGTCGACCGTTCGGGCGTGGTGCCCGTGGCGGTTGTCGTGCGCCTGCGCAGCGCCGAGGTTTATTTGGTCGAAGTTGACCGCATGGACCCGATTGCGCTCGCGCATGCGTGCTGGGAGATCGGCAATATGCATGCGCCGCTTTTCCGAGGCGATTCGGACGAGCATACCGTGCGCATGTATACGCCGGTGCAGCCTGTTTTGGGCCGCATGCTCCGGGGCGTCGAGGGCGTTCGGCTCTCGACGGTTACCCGTGAACTCGATTCGGACCGGCGCTTTGCATCGAGTGCGGCGGAGGCCGTCGTGAGCATGGCTCCCGACTTTACCATCGTAAAAAAGACGCGCGGCTAAGCGCGTGTATACGCAAGGCGGGCTTTGAGGGGCGACCAATCAAGGTCCGTCTTGCTGTTGATAGGAGGCTTTGGGGAAGCATATGGGTCTTGAAGGAATCAAGCTGATTGCATGCGATTTGGACGGCACGTTGCTGCATCCGGGGGAGCGCGAGCCGCGTTCCGAGGCCTTTGAACTCATCGATGAACTGCATCGTCGCGGTATCGTGTTTATGCCGGCGAGCGGCCGTCAATATGCGAGCTTGCGCTACCTGTTTGCCCCGGTGGCCGATGAGCTCGCCTATGTATGCGAAAACGGAGCCCTGGTGATGAGCGGGGGGCATGCCGTTGTCAAGCGTTCCATGGAGCGTAGCCTTGCTATGGATATCGCGAATGCCGTGGTTGCGTATCCCCATGCCGACGTGACCCTTTCGTGTGAGGGACACCTCTACACCATGAGCGGCAACGATGCGTTCGTCGATCATTTGCGCTATGAGGTCCACTGCGATGTGGCGGTGGTCGACCGCCCCGAGGACATCGACGAGGACGTCATTAAGATTGCCTCCCAGACGCCCGAGGTGGATCAGCCGGCGGCTCTGGAGTATTTTGAGCGCCTCTTTAGCGACCGTGTTGACGTGATGACGTCGGGAACCGAATGGACGGACTTTATCGGTTTCGGTTCGGGCAAGGGCTCCGCGCTTGCCGATTACGGTCGTGCCCTGGGTATTTCGCCCGATGAGATGATGGCGTTTGGCGATAACGAAAACGATCGCGACATGCTCAACGTCGTGGGCCATCCCTATCTGATGGAGAGCTGCAACCCCTCTATGCGTGGCATTAACGACCGCGTCCGCTACGTGCGCACGGTCGAAGAAGAGCTGCGTCGTCTACTTGCTGAGTAGACATTTGGGACATGTCTAGGAATTTACTTTTTGCTGCAAAGTGCGGAAAGGTGGATTTTAAGGCATGTTCCAAACATCTACCGGCAGTCGGGGCAGAGACCCTCGAAGATGGTGTAGTGCGACATGACGTGCCAGCCGATTTGCTCGGACGCTTTGGCGTCGAGCTGGGCATCGAAGGGGAGCGGTACGTCGATGACGCGGCTGCATGAGGTGCAGATGATATGTGCGTGCGGCTCGATCGTGCGATCGAAGCGGCTGCCGCCCGGCGTCTTGATGGAGAGGATCTCGCCGGCGTCGGCCAAGAGATTGAGGTTGCGGTAGACCGTACCGCGGCTGATTTTGTCATCCTGCGCGCGCACGACGTTGTAGATTTCGTCGGCGGTGGGATGGTTATAGCTTTGGCGCACGGCGTCAAGAACCAGCTTTCGCTGCTTGGTATTCCTTCTTTGCACCGCCATGCGCCTCGCCTCTTTTTCTATCAACGGTCGTAGGTAAATGATACCGTATTTAGCACACAATACTAATAATGAGGACTGAAACCGTCTTCATTGGCAAGTGGGGCTCGGGCCTGGGCATCTACAAGGCGAAAACGCGTTCCCATGCGCTCGTAGGAGGCATGAAGTGCCTCGAGATGAGATAGGATGTCTGCCGGAGCTCCCTGTATCTCCATCTCGACTGAGCCGTCTTCCATGTTACGCACCCAGCCGGTGAGTGCGCGTGCCTGCGCGAGGTTGGTGTTGGTAAAGCGAAAACCAACGCCTTGGACTTGCCCCGCCCAGCGCAGGAAATAACGCAGGGGAGTGTCTTGAGTGGCCTCGTCGCTTGCAAGCACGGTAAGCCTGCGGCGCAGCTCGAGCTCGACGTTTGACGGTTTTTGAGGCTCTCGACTGCCGCCGGTGACGCTGGAGAAGAACGTATCGAAGAGGCCCATCGCTATGCCTGCTTGCCTGCGTCGGCCGGGAAGGTTATGCCGGCCTGCTGACGCACGGCATCCATGATGCGCAGCGAGACGAGCGTGACATCGCGGTAGTGGCCAAGTTCGTGGCGTCCCGCCGGGGTCTCCCAAATCTCTTCCTTAACGTTATCGATGCCGCCTATGGCGGTGATAAAGTCTGTGAGTTCGTATTCCATAGTGTTGCTCGATTTGGGCAGGTCGAGCACGCGGCCGTTGTCGCCCTGTTCGCGCGGTGCCTCGGTCGCCGAGCCGCGTACGACGTCGCCGCGATAGTCGATGCGGACGTTGCGGGGCGTGGTCAGATGGTCGATCTGGATAGTGCCACGCTCGCCTTCGATCTGCGAGGGCAGCAGGTCATTCGTAATTTTGGAGTGCGCGAGCTCGACGGAGATACGGCCTCCGCCGTAACTGGCGAGGATGGATCCGCAGCCGTCGATGGGGCCGTGCGTGAGCTGTCGCGTGGTGGGGTCGAGCAGAGTAGTCATGCTCGTAAGGCCGGAGGGCATGCCAAAAATCTCGACCATGGGCTCGACGGTGTAGATGCCAATGTCCATGAGGGAACCCGACGCCATATTGCAGTCGAAGATATTGGTGGCGCGTCCCGCGAGAATCTCGTTGTAGCGCGAGGAATATTTGCCAAAGCGCAATGAGACGCGGCGGATGGGGGCGATCTCGCCCAGGGCGTCCTCGATGGCGTGGAAGGCGGGATCGTGGAGGGGACGCATGGCCTCGAGGGCCACGACACCTGCTGCCTCGGCAGCGCGGAAGACTTCCAGCGCCTGCGCTTCGGTGGCGCAGAAGGGCTTCTCGACGATGACGTGCTTGCCACCGGCGATACAGGCGAGCGCTTGCTCGTAGTGGAGCGCATTGGGGCTGCCGATGTAGACGGCGTCGACGTCGACGGCTGCCGCAAGCTCGTCAAGTGCGGTGAAGTTACGCTCGCCGCCGTGTTCGGCGGTAAAGGCGGCGCCGCGCTCGGCATCGCGCGAGAGCGTGCCTACGAATGTAGCCTGGTCGTTGGCATTGACGACTTGGATAAAGTCGTCGGTGATCATGGATGTGCCGATGGTTGCGATGCGCAGCATGTGTCCCCCTTGCGTCGTTTGGCCTACAGGACGAGTGTAGCGCGGGAGGACACAAAAGCGTGTGAAAACGCCGTTACAGGTCGCTCTCGTTAAAACCGGTGTCGATATCGAGGTTGGCCCCGTCGGCCGCTGTGGTGGCAAGCTCGTCGCAGCGCTCGTTGAGCTCATGGCCGGCGTGGCCCTTAACCCAGATGAACTCCACTTTGTGCTTGCTCTTTGCGGCAAGCAGGCGTTCCCACAGATCGCGGTTCTTGACAGGCTGCTTGTTGGCGGTCTTCCAGCCGCGCTTTTTCCAGCCGTCGATCCAGTGTTTATTGAAAGCGTTGACGACGTACTGCGAATCGGAATGGACCTCGACCTCGCAGGGGCGGTTGAGCGCCTCGAGCGCCACGATGACCGCCATGAGTTCCATGCGGTTGTTGGTGGTCTTGGCGTAGCCGCGTGAAAGCTCGGAGGTGAAGGTCTTGCCGGCGGGGTTGGTGTATTTGAGTACGGCGCCGTAGCCGCCGCGTCCCGGATTTGATCGGGCCGAGCCGTCGGTATAGATGATGACCTTCACGGGCTTCCTTTCGTTGGGTACGTTTCGTGTGAGTGACCATTGTAGCGCCATGCCCGCCGGGGGCTAGCAATCTACGATTTCTACCCCGTCTTCCGACGGTTAGTTGGCATGGATGATGCGGTTGAGCTCGTCGAGGTATTGCTGCAAGAGGGAAGAGGGCTTGCGCTCGTTGTGCATGATATAGCCTACGTGCATCGTTGGGGCGTCTGCTAACGGGATCGATGCCATACCCCATTGCATTTCATTGGAGAGGACACCGGTCGACAGGGTGTAACCGTTCGACGTGATAAGTAAGTTAGTAAGTGTTCCGCGGTCCGAGATTCGTATGTTGCGGTCGCAAGGGATATAGCTAAAAGGTTCCTCGGCGTAATAGAAGGAGTTCGAGGTGCCTTGCTCAAAGCTGTAGCGCGTATAGGGAGTAAGGTCGGCAAGGGACAGCTGAGGGCGGCGTGCGAGCGGGTGGCGCTCGCTAACGAAGACGTGGACCGTCGCGTCGAAGAGGGGATGGAAGCTTGCGCGGGCATCGGCGAAGGCCTTCTGCAGAACGCGGGCGTTAAAGTCATCCAGATACAGAATGCCGATATCGCTGCGAAATGCGCGGACGTCATCGATGATCTGCGATGTGGTGGTCTCGCGCATGATGAACTCGAACTTGCTGTCGCGGCAGCGCTCGACCACGTTGACAAAGGCCTCGACCGAAAAGGCGTAGTGCTGGGCGGAAATGGCGAGGCGGGCTTGCGGGGTGCCGCCGTCCTCGTAGCGGGCCTCGAGCATGTCGGCCTGCTCTACGACCTGGCGTGCATAACCCAAAAGCTCGGTACCGTCGTTGGTGAGCGTGACGCCGCGGCTGGAGCGCGTAAAAATACCGATATGAAGTTCCTGCTCTAGGCTTTTGACGGCGTTGGAGATATTGGACTGTGCGGTATAGAGGCGCTGCGCTGCGGCGTTAATTGAGCCGGACTCTGCTACGGCGATCAAAAAGCGAAGCTGCTGGAGGGTCATCGGCGCCTGTCCCTTCGATAGCTATCTATAAAACAGATAACAGGTTAGCGCTTTTAAGTGATTGACCGAGGGAAACAATGCTCGTACTATTCAAAACACACAAAGGCGGTAGGTAATTAAGCCAACCACGGAACCGGGATGCGAAAGGAGGCCCGCATATGAATTGCTTACCAAGACGAATGCCGGGCTCCTGTTTGCGCCCGTCGGCGTGATCAGGAGACAGCGACTTACTTCTCTCTTATTTATTTACTTTTATTTGATCAAGGAGATCATCATGAGCCAGTTCATCAACAACCCCGAGCACACCTTTGGTTTCGATACCCTGCAGCTGCACGTTGGCCAGGAGAGCGCCGATCCTGCATCCGACTCCCGTGCCGTGCCTATCTACCAGACCACGAGCTATGTGTTCCGCAACTCCCAGCACGCCGCTGACCGCTTTGGTCTTGCCGACGCCGGTAACATCTACGGCCGTCTGACCAACTCTACCCAGGGCGTCTTCGAGGACCGTATCGCCGCGCTCGAGGGTGGCGTGGCAGGTCTTGCCGTCGCCTCCGGTGCTGCTGCCATCACCTATACCCTGCAGGCTCTTGCCCAGGCCGGTGACCACGTGGTGGCTCAGAAGACCATCTACGGTGGCTCCTACAACCTGCTGGAGCATACGCTCTCCCAGTTTGGCGTCGAGACCACGTTTGTCGATGCCCATAACCTTGAAGAGGTCGAGGGTGCCATCAAGGACAACACCACGGTCATCTATCTCGAGACGCTCGGCAACCCCAACTCCGACATCCCCAACATCGACGCCATCTCCGAGATTGCCAAGAAGCACGGTTTACCGGTTGTCGTCGACAACACCTTCGGCACCCCGTATCTGTTCCGTCCGCTGGAGCATGGTGCCAACATCGTCGTTCACTCCGCAACCAAGTTCATCGGCGGCCACGGCACCTCGCTGGGCGGTGTGATCGTCGACGGCGGTAACTTCGATTGGAAGGCGAGCGGCAAGTATGCGCAGATCGCCGAGCCCAACCCCTCCTACCATGGCGTCTCGTTTGCCGAGGCTGCCGGTCCCGCCGCCTTCGCGACCTATGTCCGCGCTATCCTGCTGCGTGACGAGGGCGCCTGCATCAGCCCATTCAACGCCTGGGTCTTGCTCCAGGGCACCGAGACCCTGTCGCTGCGCGTTGACCGTCATGTCGAGAACACCAAGAAGGTCGTTGAGTTCCTGGCTGGTGACAGCCACGTCGCCAAGGTGAACCACCCGAGCCTGCCTGAGCATCCCGATCACGAGCTCTATCAGAAGTACTTCCCCCGTGGCGGTGCCTCGATCTTCACCTTCGAGATCAAGGGCGGCCAGGAGGCAGCTTGGAAGTTCATCGATCATCTGCAGGTGTTCTCGCTGCTCGCCAACGTGGCCGACGTCAAGTCGCTCGTCGTGCACCCGGCTACCACCACGCACTCTCAGCTCTCTGCCGAGGAGCTCGCCGAGCAGAACATCACGCCCTCCACGATCCGTCTTTCCATCGGTACCGAGAACGCCGAGGATATCATTTGGGATCTGAAGCAGGCCTTCGCCGCGCTGGACGAGTAAGGCGATTTGTGCAAGGACCCTTTGCGACTCGATAGGTATAACTGCATAAAATGCCTGCTCAAGGCGCCTGTGCGAACGATGGTTGCACAGGCGCCTTTTTTGCATAGGAAGGGCGCTGTTACAGGGTTTTTGGCATGCTTTATGCAATCGAGATGTGGAAAACTCCTGTTGAGTGGATGTGAGTTTTACGCAATTGACGTGCGCCTTTTGAGTAAAACCGCAGGTCGCGATTTGTTCGGGGTACTATGCGGCGCGATCGAATCACACGCAGCTCAAACGCAGCAAAAACACACTACGGAGGTTTCCAGCTACATGAGGATCGATTCACGAAAACCGAAAGCCGCCGCCCTTTCCGCCGCTCTGACTGTGGCACTTTTGGCGGGCGCCGGCGCAACTGATGCCCACGCGGCAACACTATCCGATACGGTCGGATCTACGCCGTCCGAGGCGACGCTGGTGCAGCCCGTCGACTACCGCGGTGACGGTTATGGCTCCATGCAGGAGTGGAACGCCTCGATGGGGGCGAAGCGCGATTCCCTGGAGATGCGCGCTCAGATCATTATGAATATGTATGGCGACTATGCTACCGATGACGAGCGCGCTGTGTTGCAGGGCTGCATCGACGGCGCGAGTAGCCTGTTGACGATGGGGGAGGTCGACGCCAAGTCGACCGAGCTCGACGAGCTTCGCTCTACGCTAGAGGATGCCAAGCGCGAGGCGCTCGAGGCTGCCGCAGCCGAAGCCGAGGCCGCTGAGGCCGTTCAGGCTTCGTATTACAACGCCGGCTCCGGCTCGTCTTACGCGTCTGCTGCGTATTACGCGAACGGCTCGGGCCTGACGCGCTCGAGCGGCGTCAATAACTATAACGGCCGCCGCGAGACTTATTACAGCAGCAACGTGTTGTATCACCACCGCACGGGCGAATGGACGCAGGACGCCGAGGGCTTTTGGCGCGATTCCGATGGCTACTACGTCGTTGCCGCGGGCGATAAGGCCCAGGGCTCCACGTTTACCGGGTCCAAGGGCGAGTGCAAGGTCTATGACTCCGGCTGCGCTGCCGGAACCACCGATTACTACACTGGCTGGTAATTTTTCTGCATCACGGATATTTGGCGGACGGGCGTCTTTACCGAGCTTTAGGGCAACGTAAGGACGCCCGTTCTATGTATGCGTTTGAGTTAACAGAGCGCTTACCGTGGCAGTACGCCGCGCATATGGGCGCGGGGCACACTAAGTCACGAGAAACAAAGTCTTTCTCGTGGAGGAAGTGGTCTTGTGAACGCTCGAGATATCGCCGTTGCCGCCGTTGCATTGACGCTTGGTTGCCTTGGTCCTACGGCCGCGCTCGTCGCGGGTATGCAGGGGTCTTGTGGGGCTGCCTCTATCGTGGTCGGTGCGTTGATCGCGGCTGCGCTGCTGGGAAGTGCGGGTGTAGTTCTTTGCCGCGATGGCGAGGACGAGGTGCCTGAGTCGCAACGCTAACTGTTGTGAGGTTGCCGCCGGTCATAGACGAAGATGAAAGCCGCCGCAGGGGAAAGGTTCCCTTGCGGCGGCTTTGCTGTTGAGTCTGTTGACGTGGTGAGCCGGGCGCTACCAGCTTGCCTCGATATCGCGGATGCGCCGATAGAGCCACTCGTTTTGCGGTGCCTGGATATCGTGCTTGGCCGCCAGACGGCAGATGGTGCCCGCGAACTCCTCAACTTCGGTTTTTCGTTGTGCGATGCGGTCCTGCGCCATCGAGGGCATACCGGCGGGGTCGATTCCCTCGATGAGGTGCACCATCTGCGTCAGGTCTGCCTCGGTCAGCTCAACGCCCTCGGCGTTGGCGACCGCAAGCGTCTCGCGCATGGCGGAAACAAAGCAGCGACGCTGCTCGGAGCCCGGCTCCGTGGCGCTTCCGTAGGTCCCGCCGTAGGCCATACAGGTCTGGTTGATGCCGTCGTTGAGCATGAGTTTGGCCCACATGCGGTGCGCAATGTCGCTCTCGACGGTATGGGCGATGCCGCAGCGCGTGTAGAGCTCGTCGATGGCGGTGACGGTTGCGGGCTCGGTGCCCGCTGCCGCGCCAAAGCGAATCTCGCCCGCATTGGTAAAGGTGAGCTCTCCGTCGAGGAATACGGCGTCCATGCCCTGGCAGATACCCAGGACGGTGCGCTTCCAGCCAAAGCGCTCGGCAATCTTTTGCTCGCTCGTAATGCCGTTGCACAGCGAGGCGATGAGCGTATCGGGCCCCACGACGCGCTCCATAGTCTTGAGTGCCACATCGAGTCCAGTCGTCTTGACTGTAAGGATGGCCAGATCGGCGGGCGTTACCTCGCTGGCGCGGACGGACTTGAGCACACAGGGCTCGCCGTTGACGGTGAGCGCATCGCCCGCGTGACGCTCAAAACGTGCGTCATCCATAACGTATTCGACGGCGTCGCTGCCGAGCGCCCTGGCGATCATGCTGCCGTAGAGCAGGCCGACGCCGCCCTTGCCGATAAAGGCGACCTTGTTGATCTGCATGCGAATCATCTCCCCATATAAAAGGCGCCCGCGTAAGGGGCGCCTGATGGATTGTATGTCGCCGGGGCGTTTGGTAAGCGCGTGGGGCGGCAGTTATAAAAAGAAATGTTTGCCTGGACGCTACACTGCAGGGCAGACCGCGAAAACGCGTGCGGGATATCCAACGCCATCGCGCACCTTGGGGAAGGTACAGAAGATGACGGCACCCGTGGCGGGAAGCTCGTCCAGATGGTCCATGACCTCGATCTGGTAACGGTCGACCGAGAGGATGTATTGTTCGCCGGGGTAGGGATAGGCGTCCTCACGCGTGGTCCGTTCGCCTCCTTTCATCGGGCTTTTTGCTGATGTTAAAGCGGTGTCGTGATGGCTCGATTGCTGCTACGTTACGATACGTTCTCGATTGCGATTCCAATGTGTTTTGATGGCGTGGCCGTTGTGTTTCGCCTCATTAGAGCTTCGAGGGGAGAGGAGGGGCAGTGCAATATCGTGTTGACCCCAAAAGCGGCAACCGTATCTCGGTGCTGGGACTGGGCTGCATGAGGTTTCCCGGTGCGCCGGGACACCCCGATGCGAAGACGGCCGATGCCATCATTTCCCGTGCGGTGGAGCAAGGAATAGCCTATCTGGACACGGCCTATCTCTACCCCGGTAACGAAGCTTGTGTGGGAGCTTCGCTTGAGCGCCTGGGGCTGCGCGACCAGATTTTGCTTGCGACCAAGTTGCCGCACGCTTCGTGCAAATGTGCGGAGGATTTCGATCGGTTCTTCGACGAGCAGCTGCGCCGTTTGCGGACTGACCATATCGACTATTACCTTATGCACAACATCACCTCGCCCGCGCAGTGGGAGCGCGTGGTAGCGTTGGGTATCGAGGACTGGATTGCGCACCAAAAGGCGGCGGGGCGTATTCGCCAGATAGGTTTTTCGTACCACGGCAGTGCGGCGGACTTCCTCACGATGCTTGACGCGTATGACTGGGACTTTTGCCAGATCCAGTACAACTACGCTGGAGAGCGCTACCAAGCGGGAACGGCGGGACTCATGGCAGCCGCCGAGCGCGGGCTCGCGGTGTTTGTGATGGAGCCGCTTTTGGGTGGACGCCTGGCGGGC
Organism: uncultured Collinsella sp.; assembly: GCA_937950325.1. Classification (GTDB taxonomy): domain Bacteria; phylum Actinomycetota; class Coriobacteriia; order Coriobacteriales; family Coriobacteriaceae; genus Collinsella. The sequence goes on along the minus strand of CALFDJ010000021.1, from coordinate 13,361 downwards.
AAGCTACCTCCGCGGGCCCGCGCCGTGTTCGATGACGTACGCGATCCGTACCTGAAGACGCCGGCTGCTTGGGGCCTTTCGTGGGTGTGGAATCATCCTCAGGTCACGATGCTGCTATCGGGTATGACCGATACCGCGCAGGTGGACGAGAACGCGGCATTGGCGGATCGCGCACTGCCGGATTCGATGACAGCTACTCAGCTCGATACCATCGCACGTGTGCTGGGAGAGTTTGAGAAATCGAATCGCGTGCCCTGTACGGGGTGCGGCTACTGCATGCCGTGCCCCAAGGGTATCAATATTCCCGGCTGCTTTGGCGCCTACAACGCGAGCTACGCGCATAGTTGGTTTACGGGGCTGTCTCAATACTTTACGGCGAGCGCGGTGCGTACAAGCGAGCCCAAGTTGGTGAGCAATTGCATCAAATGCGGCAAATGCGCGCGGCACTGTCCGCAGCACATCGATATTCCCGAGCGTCTCGACGATGTGCGCCGACGTTTCCAGCCTGGCCCCGTAACGGCTGCGCTTAAAGCCTTTTGCAAAACGCGCTCCTGATGCCCCTTTTATAACTTGCGGTGGAATAGTTCCTGTTTGCGGCAGAATAGGGGCAAAACAGGAACTATTCCACCGCAACTGAAGGGGGCTGTCGTGGGCCATCGGGATTCATGTGATGATTTGCGTGAGGTTCGTTGGGGCGTTTTGGGCGCTGGGAACATTTCGCATCGATTTGCATCGTCGCTCAAGGAGGTGGACGGGGCACGGCTTGTGGCTGCCGCCGGTCGCACTCCTTCGCATGTTGAGGAGTTTTGCAGGGCGTTTTCGATTGATGCCGCGCACAGTTATGCCACAGCTGACGATAACGGCGATGCGGCTTATGATGCGTTGATTGCCGACCCCGATGTCGACGTAATCTACTTGGCTCTTCCACATGGCATGCATGCGCATTGGGTCTGTCGGGCACTGCGCGCGGGAAAGGCCGTGCTGTGCGAAAAGCCGGCCGTTTTGAATGAAGAAGAGGCTCTCTCGATTGCCTCCACCTCTCGCGAGCGCGGCGTGCTGTTTATGGAGGCGATGAAGAACCGGTTTTGCCCGATACGCACTCGCGTGAAGGACTTGCTTGCGTCGGGTGAGCTCGGCCGTATCGTCTCGATTGAAAGCGTGCAAAAACTCGATTATGGTGAGCCCCCTTCGAGTTATCTGCTCGACCCGTTGCAGGGTGGCTGTCTATATGACATGGGCTGCTATGCGGTCGGTTGGTTTGAGGATTTGCTCGCGGGCGCGTGCGAGGTTTCGTCCCGTGAAGTTCGCTGGCGTGACGTGTCGGGCGGCCGCGTCGATTGGGCCGACGAGAGCCATATGAGTGTCGGCGGTATACCCATTCATATGGTGTGCGACGGCAAAGCAGCATATGAAAGCCGCTTAACGATTGCCTGCGAGCGGGGCTCGTTGGAAATCGAGCGCCTCCATCGCCCCGAGCTCGCCCATGTGAAGTACTCCGACGGTCGAGTACTCGAAATAAATGCCCCGTTTGAGGTCGATGATTTCTACGGCGAAATCCAGCATGCGACCCAGCTCATCCTGGCAGGGAAACTCGAGAGTTCCGTCATGTCCCTTGCTGCCACGCGGCGCTGCGCGCGCATTATCGATGCAATCCGTCTGGCCCTCTAGGACTTGGCGCTGACGCATAGGGGATTATGACGCCGGCGCCCGTAGCCGTAGTGCTTGGCGGCCCGCATCTCTGATGCCCCTTTTATAACTTGCGGTGGAATACGGTCTGTTTGCGCCAAAATAAGGCACCAATAGACCGTATTTCACCGCAACTGATGAGGGGGAGCTGGAGATGCTGACGATTGGGTGTCATCTTTCGACGACGAAGGGCTATCGGGCGATGGGGGAGACGGCGCTATCCATTGGCGCCAATACCTTTGCATTCTTTACGCGTAACCCGCGCGGCGGCAAGGCGAAAGATCTTGACATGGATGACGTGGCGGCCCTGCGCGAGCTTATGGAGCAAAACGACTTTGGCCCGCTCGTGGCTCATGCCCCGTATACCTACAACCCTTGCTCGGCCAAAGAGCGGGCGCGCGAGTTTGCCCTGGAGGCCATGGCAGAGGACCTGCGGCGCATGGAGGCGCTGCCCGGCAACTACTACAACTTCCATCCCGGTGCGCATGTGGGGCAGGGCTCCGACGCCGGCATTCAGATGATCGTCGACACCCTGTGTCAGGTGATGCTTGAGGGCCAGCAGACGACGGTGCTGCTCGAGACCATGGCCGGCAAGGGCACCGAGCTGGGCCGCAGCTTTGAGGAACTGGCGCTCATCATTGAGGGCGTTGCCGACAAACGCCCCGAGCTGTCGGCCAAGTTGGGCGTTTGCCTGGACACCTGCCATGTGAATGACGCCGGCTACGACATCATCCATGATCTGGACGGCGTACTCGACGAGTTCGACCGCGTGGTGGGTATCGACCGCTTGCATGCCGTACACATCAATGATTCCAAGAACCCCTGCGGCGCCCATAAGGACCGCCACGAGTGCATCGGTAAGGGCTACCTTGGCAGCGAGGAGTTTGGCGGCGGTATGCAGGTTATGCAGAATATTGTATCGAATAGCCGCTTGCGCGCATTGCCATTCATTTTGGAGACACCGAACGAACTTGCAGGTTATGCGGCTGAAATCAAACTGTTAAGGTTGTTGCAGCAGTAATGACTGTCACAAAGTGGAGTGTTCCATTCACGTTATGGGTTTGTTTCAATCAGTTTTCTAATTGCAGATTCTCCCAAGCGGGTGCATAATAGCCATCAGTTTTTGCAGACCTCTGAATCAAACGAGGTCACCGGAAGGAGACTGATTATGAAGCTGAAGAAGCTTGGCGCATTTGCCGCCACGGGTGCTATGGCACTCGCCCTTGCTCTGACGGGCTGCGGTTCGTCCAACGCCACCTCTGGTTCTGATGCCGGTTCCAGCAGCTCTGACGACGCTAAGGTCGAGAAGGTCGACGGCTCCAAGGAGTACGCGCTCGTCAAGGACGGCACGCTGACCGTCGGCACCTCTGCCGAGTACGCTCCGTTTGAGTACAAGGATGACAACGGCGATTATCAGGGCTTTGACCTTGAACTCATCAAGGCTATCGGCGACAAGCTGGGCCTGGATGTCGAGTATGTCAACAATGACTTTGACACGCTGGTTCCGGGCGTCGCTTCGGGCGCCAAATATGACGTCTCCATCGCGGCTATCACCGACACGCCCGAGCGCGAGAAAGAAGTCACTTTCTCCGATTCCTACTACATGGACGATCAGGCTATCGTGACCAAGGTCGATAACGCCGACATCACGGCCGACAACTACAGCGAGAAGCTCAACAACGCCGATGCTACCATCATCGTCCAGTCTGGCTCGACCGCCGAGTCCTTTGCCCAGGAGAACTTCCCCAAGGCCAAGATTGTCCCCTACAAGGACGCCACCGAGTGCTTCAGCGCCCTGCAGTCCGATAAGGGCGACGCCGTAGTCACCAACCGCTCCGTTGCCAGCCAGCTGACCGCCGAGCAGTTCAACACCTGCCAGACCATTAAGCAGATTAGCACCGGCGAGGAGTACGCCATCGCCATCAACCAGGGCAACACCAAGCTCAAGGACGACATCAACCAGGCCATCAAGGACCTGACCGACGACGGTACCGTTGACGCCCTCATGGCTAAGTACAACATCAAGTAAAATAGCTACTTGATTGCTCACGGGCCCTTTCCGTTTTGGCGGAGAGGGCCTTTGCGCTTCTCTTGACGGAGAGTATTTCCGTCTCGTTTTGCCGGCAACTTCTACGATAGGAGCCACCTTGTCTCGACTGAACAAAGGGGCCGCGGAGCAGCGTTTTCCACTGCCCGCCTTGCTCCAAAAGCTAGTCTGCGTCATGGCCGTGGCGCTTGCGCTGGTGTGTGTGGGGGCATATGCGCCCACGACCGCCCAGGCGCTTGAGACCGCAAAGATTACCGCCCGACCCAACACCGGTTCGGGCAGCGCTGTGGTCGGCGGTACCGAGACGCGCATTACCTGGGAGGTCCAGGCCGATGCCGACGAGGAGCTGAGCGGTCTTTCTTTGACGTTTGTCGACGGCACGACGTTTGGTACCGATGACACGCGATTGACGATGCTCTCGGGCGAGGACCTCATGGATCGTACGCCCATGAAACCCACGTGCAAGGCTGATGGCCAGACGCTCAAGATTGACTTTGGCGAGACGGCGCCTGCCGGCGGCTTTTTCCGTGTCGAGGTTTACGGCGTGACCTTCCCCGTCGAGGGCGGCGATGAGGCCTTTAGCGGCACCTACACTTTGGCCGATGGCTCGACCAAGAAGATCTCCAAGATTCCGTCGGTGGAGATCAAGGGCGTGACGGCCTTCGATAACTTCCTGGCCGATCTTAAGGAGCAGCCGTGGGTCGAGGCCTGGAACTCCAATATGTTCCTGCGCCTGTTCTTGAACCCGGTCATTTTGGTCCAAAGCCTGCCGATCGTCTTTAAGGGCTTCCTTATGTCGCTTTCGATCGTGCTTGTGGCGTTTCCGCTGGCAATTCCCTTCGGTTTTGCCCTGTCGCTCATGCGCATCTCCAAGTCGCGCATCCTTCGTTGCCTTGCCGGCATCTACGTGAATATCATTCGCGGTACGCCGGCGTTCCTGCAGATCTATATCGCGTTCTTCGGTCTGCCGTTGGCCGGCGTCAAGGTGGACGACTATGTCTTGGGCGTTATCGTCATGGCCATGAACTCGTCTGCGTACCTGTGCGAGATCTTCCGTGCCGGTATTCAATCGATCCCCAAGGGCCAAAACGAGGCTGCTCGCTCTCTGGGCATGAATGCCTTCCAGACGCTGCTCTACGTTATGATTCCGCAGACATTCCGCAATGTTTTGCCTACGCTGACCAGCGAGTTTATCTTGCTTTACAAGGATACGTCGCTGCTTGCCGCCGTGGGTGTGGTCGAGATCGTCATGAACGCCCGTACCATCGTGGCCACGACGGGCTCCATTACACCGTACGTGGTTGCCGCCCTGTTCTATCTGGTCATCACCCTGCCGCTCGCTCGCTTGGTGAGCGGTCTTGAGGCGAGGCTTTTGGGCACGGCCGAGACCAAGAAGAAGCGTCCCGCCAAGAGCGCCGGACAGGTTGTCGCGACGCCCGCCGATCACATCGCCGGTCTGTAAGGAGGTCCTATCATGAGCGAAACCAATAACTCGAACGAGGTCGTCGTCAGCATCAAGAACCTCCAGAAGGCCTTTGGCGATAACGTGGTCCTGCGCGATATCGATCTGGATGTGCACAAGGGCGAGGTCGTCGTAGTCCTGGGTCCTTCGGGCTCGGGCAAGTCGACGATGCTTCGCTGCATCAATCGTCTGGAGCATCCTACGAGTGGTTCGATTGTCGTTGAGGGCGTGGACGTGTGCGCCAAGGGCGTCGACCTTAACAAGGTACGTACGCATCTGGGTATGGTGTTCCAGCAGTTCAATTTGTTCCCGCACCTGTCAGTCAAAAAGAACGTCATGCTTGCGCAACAAAAGGTGCTCAAGCGCAGCAAGGAAGAGGCCGAGAAGATCGCCGTCGAGGAGCTGACCAAGGTCGGTCTTGCTGAGCGCATCGATTTTATGCCGAGTCAGCTTTCGGGCGGCCAGCAGCAGCGCGTTGCCATCGCCCGCGCCCTGTCGATGAACCCGCACGTCATGCTCTTTGACGAGGCCACCTCGGCGCTCGACCCTGAGCTCGTGCGCGACGTCCTGGGCGTCATGCGCGACCTGGCGCACGACGGTATGACCATGATCGTCGTGACGCACGAGATGGGCTTTGCCCGCGATGTCGCCGACCGCGTCGTCTTTATGGACGGTGGCGTCATTGTGGAAGAGGGTACGCCGAGCGAGGTCTTCGACCATCCTAAGAGCGAGCGCACCAAGGCGTTCTTGGGCAATATCTCGTAGGCGGTTGATGTAACTGCCGTTACAAAAGAGCGGGGGCTGGACTTGAATCCAGCCCCCGCTCTTTTGTAGGGATGGGGATGTGCTTTGATGCAGGCTCTTTTGGAAGCCCTGGGTTCGTTACGCGAGCTCGGCTCCGAGGGCCTTGCAAGCGGTCTCGCCCTCGTCGTCGGGCACGTCGTAGCAGATGGTGGAGTCCACGACGTTGACGCCGGCATCGTCGGCGTCGGCCTTCCAGTTGTCCATCCACTCGCCCTCGGCCCACGAATAGGAGCCAAAGAGGACGACCTTCTTGTCACCGAGAGTCTCCTTGACCTCGTCCCACATCGGCTGGAACTCATCGTACTCGAGTTCCTCGGAGCCCATGGCGGGGCAGCCAAAGGCGAAGGCATCATATTCGGCGGCCTTGTCGGCAGAGAAGTCGGCGCAGGGGATGACCTCTGCCTCGGCGCCGACATCGGTTGCACCTTCGGCAACGAAGTTTGCCATGGCCTCGGTGTTGCCCGTGCCGCTCCAGTAGACGACGGCGATCTTGCTCATGTTGAGTCCTTTCAGTTGTGCGGCAGGTTGCCGCGGCTTCTATGTTCTATCGGGTTGCCTGGGCAAGTTGCGCCAGGCTGCAGCCCTGCTGATAGACAAAGGTGAGGTATTGAGTGCAAGCGCGGTAGGCGTCAAACATCGCAAGCGCTTGCTCGACATTCGTGTAGACCTTCCAAGCTCCAAAGACCTTGTAGTTCTCGCCGCGCTGGGCGATAAACTCGTGCACGTCGTCGTAGGGATATCCGAGGAAGTAGCCTATTTCGTGCGGAAACTCGCAGGTGCAGTTGTTGCTGCAGCTAGCTTGCTGGGGTAGTGCGCATCGAGTCTGGCTACAGGCGCATTCCGCGACGTTATTGCTCGCGAGCGTGATGCGTGATGCCAAATGCACAAGGCATGTCGAAAGGTCTCTCGTGTCGTAGCCTTCCGAGGCGAGCGCCGTTTGGGCGCGAGGGTCTGCGAAATAGGTGGTGAGGCTTTTGGCTCGGTACATATACACGAGCGCTCCGCAGGGCCGCCAGACCAAAACACTCAGGTGGATACCGAACGGGTCAAGCTCGCGATTGCACTGGGCGATAACGTTGAGCAGGCGTGCTCGGCGTTCTGCGATGGTTTCGGTTGCGGTCGAGCCGTCCCCGTGGGCATAGGTGCCTGGATAGGTAAAGAGCGATGCCGGCTTGATGCCCGCGAGCGTGGGAGAGCAGTTGCGCACGACTGCTGCCTGAAACGTTGGGATGTCTATGGTTCGAGTCACGGCGCTCCTTACGGATCTAAACTGTTAACCTAGGAAAACTTATACACGAAAGTAAGCCATGGTCAACAAAAAAGTTCGAAGCGGGAAACTAATTGACCGAACGGACATGATTTTGGGTTAAGATGGGGACACCCCATGGGGGTATCTAGATAGGGCTACTTGAAAGGGGAACGCATGAGTGACTTGCTCAACCCTGCGAATCTCATCGTGCTGGCCGTCATTGCCGTCGGCATGTTTTTTGGACTGCGTCGTATTGCCGCTTCGACACACGGGAAGAGTTGCTGCAGCGATGGTGCGAGCGGCAAGAAGGCCAAAAAGGTTGTGGTGGCAGACACCGACGAGTCCCACTACCCCTATCGTGAGGAACTCCTTATCGGCGGCATGAGTTGCGACGGCTGCGCCCGGAATGTGACGAATGCCCTCAATGCGCTTGATGGCGTGTGGGCTACGGTAACGTACGCGGACCACACGGCACGCGTGCGCTCGAAGCGCCCGGTTGATCGCGACACACTCGAGACGGCAGTGAGGGGTGCGGGCTATTACGTTATGAAAATGTAGGCGTTGCCCTCTCCGGTGGGTACCAGCCTCCTGCCCATTGTGACTATCGGCATCCAAAAATTTGCGCAAAAATAACCTTTAGATGCGGCAAAAGTGGAGTTTGGTGACGGTTTGCGCGGAATTCGCTACCAATCGAGCATCTATGAACCCGTCCAAAAAATTACAGGTGTATATTTATACACTGATTATTGCTGTGCTCAGATTGCAATTAACCGTGGACAGAAATGAAGAATGCTAAAACTGGGCTTTAGGACAGGGGAGGCTATAACCTTATGAGACGAGTGGGAACACTTGGCTTGGTGGCAGCGCTTGCCGCTATCTTGGTATCGCCGCTGCCGGCGCACGCCGAAGACGCATCGGGTGCCGTTACCTACAATGCGGGAAATGGGTATTCCTTTGAGAAGCTCTCGCATCCTACGGTAGGAACGTCGCAGCCGGATGGCATCGTCGACTACCAGGGTAACGGTGCCGTTGCCGTTCCGGGCGCCGATGGTAATACGGCCAACAACGAAGGCGATCGCGGCCAGAGCTACACTTGGGCGGCTGCGAGCTATGGTGACTGGCTTTATGTGGGCACCTGCTATGCGGCGATGGGCAACACGCTGACGCTCATGAACAGCACGCTGGGCGATTCCTTTGATGTCGAAACCATGCGCCTGACGCTGGAGGCCATGTTTAACGGTACCTTCTTCTATGGACAGCAGAAGGAGGACGGCACGGCCGACAAGGACAGCGGCGGCATCTTGTCAAGATCAATACCAAGACCGGTGAGACCAAGCTGCTACTCTCTGAATCGCTCAACGGCGTCGCTCCTTTGTTCCGCAATGCCGTGAGCTATAAGGGTAAGCTCTATTTCTGCGGCAGCGTCAGGACCAATGACGGCAAAGGCGGCCTGCCTGCTGTATACGAGATCGATCCTAAGACGGATGAGTACAAAGTTGTCTATCAGGGCCTTTCGAGCATGCAGGATTACGGTGCTGCCTACAAGCAGGGCATTTCTACCGGTATCCGCGGCATGTGCGTCCATGATGGCCAGCTCGTCATCAGTAATGTGGGTAAAGACGCGAACGGTAATTTTGTGTCGACAATCCTGACGTCGTCTGACCCCTCGAAGGGCCAGGACAGCTTCACCGAGATTGCCAACTCGGAGACGCTGTTTGGCTATCCGGCGATTCGCTATCAGGACAGCATCTACGGCGGCGCCATTTGGGATATGGTCTCGTACAATGGCCATCTCTATGCGACCATCTGCACCGGTACGCCCGAGAACGCTCCCGATGATAATTCCATGCAGTCGTTTGCCATGGTCCGTGGCGACAAGAATGCCGACGGCAGATATTCGTGGACTCCCATTGTCGGCGATCAGAAGACGGACGGTGCAAAGTACTGCTTTGGCATCGATCCTGCCCGTACCCGTTCTGGCGCTGCCAACCTCATCGTCTACAACGACTACCTCTATATCGGTGAATACAACGACGAGGAGATTGCCCTCGAGCGCATCCTGTTCAACAAATCCAACACCGAAGAGGGCGGCAAGAGCAGCATGGGTGGCGTTGACTGCTCGTTTGTGAATGCCAATCTTGAGCAGTCGGTTAACATCTATCGCATGGACAAGGACGAGAACATGGAGCTCGTCGTTGGCGATCGCACCGACATGTTCCCCGAGGGCGGTATTTCCGGCCTGACTTCGGGCTTTGGCCGAAACGAGAACCAGTACATTTGGCGCATGCAGAAGTTCGACGGCAAGCTGTATATCGGTACCTTTGATACCGCGAGCCTGCTTGAGCCGATCGGCCAGTTCTCCAATGGCGACATTATCGATATGACGCCCGAGGAGTGGGACTCTCAGGTTCAGCGCCTTAGGGACCTGCTCGATCACCTGCTCGACAAGAAATCGCCTGACGACCCCATCGTTCCCGTGAACACGCTTGCGGACGATGATTCAAACGAGGCCGTCGAGGTCGATGATTCGAACGAAGCTGCTGAGGTTGATAATTCAAACAAGGCCGTCGATGTCGATGACGAGAAGACCGAGGTTGCTAAGGGCTTTGGCGATCTGAGCGATGCGCTGGAGGATGCCGCGGGCGGTCTTTGCGATCAGGCCGCGACGATGTCCCAGGACTTTGAGGACGACGCCGCTTATGTCCAGAAGATCGATGGCGAGATCGCGTACTTCAAGTCCTTTGCCGACCAGTATCAGGACATGCTCGATAGCTATGAGAGCCTTAAGCAGCAGTACGAGGATGCCTATGGCACCGAGCTGCCGAGCGATATTCAGGATGCGCTCGATAAGCTGCTGAGCGAGGAGAACCTCAAGAAGTTGCAGAGTGTCCTTACGTGCATGTGTTACCTGCGCGATGCCGAGCGCGGCTTTGATATGTATGTGACCGAGGACGGCGTGAACTTTACGACGCTGACGACCAATGGCTTTAACGATCCGTATAACCATGGTCTGCGCACCTTTGCGGTGACCAACCAGGGTCTGTGCCTTGGTACCGCCAACCCGTTCTATGGTTGCCAGGTCTGGATCCAGCGCAAGGAGAATTCGGAGAATCCGGTTGATCCCGGTACTCCGGATCCGACGGAACCCACCGATCCTTCGCAGCCGGGTGGCGGCGATCAGCCTGGCGGCAGCCAGACGGGTGGCAACGACCAGTCGAGCAGCACCGCGACGACCGTTTCGACGACCACTAAGAAGACTCCGAAGGACGGCTCGCTGCCTCACGCTGGCGACTCGACCCTCACGCTGGTCTTGGGATTGCTGGTTGCAGCTGCCGCAGTGCTTGGCATTGCTCTCGTCTTGCGCAAGCGTTCTCGTTGCTAGACTCGACCACGCAGCTCGATGCCTTGGATATCGTCGAAGTTGATGGCGATATCCCTGAGTTTGAGCAGCTTGAATGCGGGTAACACTTCGTCGAGAATGCCCGTGCGGCTACGATAGCCGTACGTATCGTAATAGGTGACGCGCACCAAGTCGCCGCGTTTGAGGCCCTCGAGCTTTTGCGAAAGCTCGAGGGCTTTTTCTTCCGTGAGCTCACGTTTTTGCTCGACGGTGATTTCCTGCTTGCGCACGAGTTCGTAGTATCCCGCGAGGGCGGCAAAGGGCATAAACTGTGCGGCGCGGTTGGCGCGCACGGCACCGTTGGCAGTGAGGTTGGGGTCGGCTGCGCGGCGTCTGCCCTCGGGGTCCGCCAGGCGCTCGAAGGCGGTCGGCGGGCGCATGGGCTGTTGTTTGGGTTTAGGCACGGTGTCCTCCAACTTGATCGTTGCGCTCGCGCGCGGTGGCGCCGGCGGTAAAGCTTAATCCCTTGACGAGCGCGTTCTTGCCGTACTTGCCTTTCACGGCCAGGACGGCGCGCGCCAGGTCGCGCTCGCGCTCATCGGCCTCGATATCGCTGAACAGATCGATGGTGGCAAATTCCTCGGGCACAAGATTGCTAAAGCCCAGGTTGATGCGCTTGACCGGTCGTTTGGGATCGACAGTCTGCGCCCAGAGCTCATCGAAATAGCCCATGATCTTCTTAAACGAATTGGTACGCTCGGGCAGCTTGCGCGAGGCGTTGGAGTGCGCAAAGAGCGCGGCATAGCCACCACGCGGTTTGCCACCATGCTCTCCCACAAAGATGCCATCGATTGCCTGCGCTTCGCGCACCAGGCGGCGCCGTTCGTCATCGCGCTGGACGGGCTTGGGAGCACGGGGCGCGAGCTCGGGGCCGGCGGTTGCGGTGGGTTCGATGCTCGACGTACTCGAGCGCAGGTGTCCGCATCCGTCCACATATTGTGCAGTACCGCTGGCATCAAGCCTGCGTATGTCGGCGCGCTCGCTCGCGTAGCCCACAAAGAGCGAGATGCTGTCGCAGACCACGTGCTTATCGATCAAGTCCAACACGGCGTTGTCGACCATCTCGCGCAAGACGGTGTAGGCCTGCTCGTAGGCATAGCCCTTCGAGAGCACCTGTCCTGTGGTGGTCGAAGTTGCTTGCGGGCGATAGGCTTGGATATCGGCGATGGTTGTCGGCTCGCGTCCGAAGGCGTGGTCGATGAGATACTCGGCATTGACGCCGAGCTCGTCGTAAAGCAGGTTTTCGTCGAGCGCCGCGACGCCCATCAGATCGTAGACGCCGTATTTTTCGAGTCGTGCTGCCACGCCGGGGCCGATGCCCCAGATATCGGTGATGGGACGATGGGGCCAGATTTCCTTGCGAAAGGTCTCATCGTCGAGTATGCCGATGCGGCTGGGTACGTGCTTGGCGGTGATATCGAGTGCAACCTTGGCCTGGAATAGGTTGGGGCCGATGCCGACCGTCGCCGTGATGCCGGTGCGCGCCAGGACCTCGTCGCGCAACATGCAGGCGAAGCCTTCCGCATCGGTGTGATAGAGGTCCAGATAGGGTGTCACGTCGATAAAGCACTCGTCAATTGAGTAGACGTGCACGTCCTGGGGGCTGACGTATTCCAGATAGATGCCGTAGATTTGCGCCGACACCTCCATGTAGTGCTGCATGCGCGGCACTGCTTTGATGCAGTCGATGCCGTCGGGAATCTCGAACAGACGGCAGCGGTTGTGAATACCTAAGTCCTTCATGGCCTGCGTGATAGCGAGGCAGATGGTCGTGCGTCCGCGCGATTCGTCGGCAACGACCAGGTTGGTGGTGAGCGGATCGAGCCCACGGTCGACGCACTCGATGCTGGCATAAAACGTCTTGAGGTCGATGCAGATATAGGTGTGCTGCTCGTGCGCCATCCGTGCCCTTCCATCAAACACATGTTCTTATCGAATACCTGTTCGATAATACCCGCTTGCACGGACACCGTCAAAATCTGTCCCTTTTTGGCAAGTATGGTCGTGCGGCTTCATCGGGGTTTTAACGCAGCCCTAAAGAGCGCGAAACAGCTCGGAAAAGCTCGCTTCGTAGCATGAGCCTAACGATCGATACCACCATAAAGCACGGAAGGGTTGTGGGGATAATGGTCAACTATGGGTTTGGTATGCCGACGCGCTTGGTTGCGGATGGGGATGTGGCTCGCTGGTGCGGGCGATTGGTTGCCCACTATGGCGGCACCAAGGCACTGGTCGTGCTGGGAGGCGACAAGCACACGCGCGATGAGCTCGTTTCGGCGGCGCTGGGCTCGCTCGATCGTGCCCTGCTCGAACGCGTACTCTTTCGTTGCGGTTCGGCCGGGGGCGACGGGGGAGACGATTTGGTCGATGAGGCCGTAGCCCTGGCAACCGATGAGGGCGTGGACTTTGTCCTGGCGATTGGCGATGCCGATACTGCTGGCTTTGCGCGCGAGCTCGCGCGTCGCATGGCGGCGCTCGATGCCGGCGAAGACGGTTTTGTGCCTTATGGATGCATTGTCTCGGAGGGCAAGGTGCCTGCTGTCGTGGGCACCGGCGAGGTTCCCGTTTTTGCCATTATCGCGCCCGAACTGCTGGAGGGCATCGGGTCTCCTCTGCGTGAGTTGCTCGGTAGCGTCTGCGCCGCGGCCTAATATTTGCCAGAGACGATATGAGCAGGACATAAAAACATTGAGAGCCCCTGCTGCATGAAAGA
>CALFDJ010000020.1 GCA_937950325.1 uncultured Collinsella sp. | reverse complement strand
CCGTGGCGCTCGGCGTGTTCGGGGCCGTGCTCGCCGTCGCCGGGCGCCTGCCGCTCGGGCCCGCTCCGCTTGCGGCCGCCTGGGCGGGCATCGTGCTGGGCAGCCTGCCCCTCTACGCGCTGGGGCTCGGCGTGGCCCTGCGCCTCGGCCGCAACGCCGCCATCGGCGCCGGCGCGGCGGGGATGCTCCTCGCGTTCTTCTCAGTGGGCGGACTTGCGCACGGCCTCATGACCGGCGGGCTCACCGGTGCCCTGGCGACGCCCCTGAGCTGGGTGCCGCTCGCCTGGCCCGCGCGCCTAGGGTCGCTCGGGGTGGAGGCCTTCATCGACGCCGCACGCGCGGCGGGCCCTCTCCTCACGACTGCGCTCGCTGGCCTCGTGCTCACCCTGGCAGCCGCCGCCGTCCTTATCGCCTGGTTCTGCCACTTCGAGGACGGGAGGGCAGATGCGTAGGAAGCCGCTCGCCGCCGTGCTCGCCCTCCTCTCCGCAGCGCTCGTCCTGGGCGGGAATGCCCTGCTCGACGCCGGCTGGGGGTCGGCGCTGCGCTCGATCGCCGACCGCGTGCTGCCCAACCCTGAGATCGCCATGTGGGCGCCCGCGCCCGAGCCCGGCAGCCACGCGAGCTCCTACGCCGACGCCACCGGGACGGGGGCGAACTACGTCTACCTGGTGGACGCGGCGGACGACAGGGGCAATGTCCGAGAGCTCCAGCTCATCTTCTTCGGGCGGGAGTCGGACGGCGAGGGCTGGCTCGAGATCGAGGCGCGCGGCGGCTCGGGCGTGCGCTACCGCGCGTGCGACGTGGCCCGGGCACCCGCGGCTGCGCGCAGGGCTCTGGACCGCTGAGCGCGGCGCTAGTACAATTCCGACGGAAGTTTCAGGAGGTCGAACATGGCGAGGATACTGGCAGTGGATGATGAACGGGCGATCCTCGACGCGCTCGCGCGCGTCCTCGGCCGCGACGGCCATGAGGTCGTCAAGGCAGCGGACCCGACGGCGGTCCCGGGGATGGACCTTTCGCGCTTCGACCTCGTGCTCTGCGACGTCATGATGCCGGAGCTCGACGGCTTCGAGCTCGTGCGGCAGATCCGCCCGGACTTCGACGGGCCCATCATCTTCCTGACCGCGCGCGTGGCCGAGGAGGACGCCGTGGCCGGCTACGGCCTGGGCGCCGACGACTACGTCCGCAAGCCCTTCGGGGCCGCGGAGCTGCGCGCCAAGGTCGCGGCCCATCTACGCCGTGAGCGCCGGCCGCGCTCGCACGCCCTCTCCTTCGGGGAGGTGAGGATCGACCTCGGGGCGCGCGGCCTCGCCGTGGGCGGCGAGGCCGTGCCGCTCACGCCCACCGAGTACGCCATCTGCGAGTACCTCGCCCGCCACCCCGGGCAGGTCATGAGCCGCGCGCAGATCCGCGAGGCAGTGCTCGGCTGGGAGAGCGACGCCGACGACGCGGCCATATCCATGCAGGTCAGCCGCGCCCGGAGGAAACTCTCCGAGGCCGGCGCCGATCCGATCGCGACCGTCTGGGGGATGGGGTACAAGTGGCAGCTCTGAGGACCGGGGCGCGAGGTCGCGGGGGCATGCCGCTCTCCTTCGTCATCGCGCGATACTTCGCCTACGCGTTCGCGGCGGTCGCCACGGCGTGGCTCGCCTCGTTCATGGCGCTCTCCGCGGCGATCAACGCGGGCTTCGTCTACGAGGCAAGCTGGGGGCCGGCCAATGCGCGCGAAGTCGCGGAGGGCCTGGCACGCGACGGCGTCTGCGGGCAGCAGGACGTGCCGACGGCGTACCGCTACCTCATCCTGAATAAGGACGGATACGTGCTGATGACAGACCTCGAGGGCACGCGGCTCGAGGACGCGACGGAAATGGCCCGTGCGGCACTCGCCACGGATCCGGGCACAGTGGAGATCGAGGGCGGGGGCTCGGGCCTCACCTACGCCGCGTTCCCGCTCAAGGGCGGCGGGGCCTGCGCACTCGTCAGCGAGTACCTGCCGCAGTGGGTCTCGCGCGACCTCGCCGGCCTGCTTCCCAACCCGCAGAATCTCATGCTCGTCGGCGCCGCTGCGGGAAGCGCGCTCGCGCTCGCGCTCGTGGCACGCCGCGCGAGCCGCGTGATCTCGCGCAAGATGGCGCCGCTCGCGGAGGCGGCGGGGCGCGTCGGCGCGGGGGAGCTCGACTTCGCGAGCGGCAGCACCAACGTGCGCGAGGTGAACGACGTCCTCGCCGCGATGGACGCCATGCGGACCTCCCTCGCCGAGTCACTCGAGGCCCGCTGGGCCGCGGAGCGGGGGCAGCGCGAGCAGGTGGCGTCGCTCGCCCACGACCTCAAGACGCCGCTCACCGTGCTGCGCGCCAACGCCGACTTCGTGGCGGAGGAGCTGGAAGACGAGAAAGACGCCGACCTCGCGGCCGCCGCGCGCGACATAGCCGGCAGTGTCGAAAGGCTCGACGGCTACGTGCGCCTGCTCATCGAGGCCTCGCGCGGGTCCGGCGGGGCTGAGAGGGCCCCCATGCGGCCGGCCGAGCTCTGCGAGCAGGTCCTCGCCGAGGCCGCCCAGATCGCCCGAGCGCGAGGCGTGACGCTCGACGCGGCCACGGGCCCTGCTGTCGCGGGCGCGCCCGAGGCCCCGCTCGACCGAACCGCCCTGGCGCGAGCCGCCGCGAACCTCGTGGCCAACGCCGCCGAGCACGCGCGCTCGCGCGTGGCGGTCTCCTGCGACGTCGCGGGCGGACACCTCGTCATCGAGGTGTCCGACGACGGACCGGGCTTCTCTCCCGCCGCCCTCGAACGCGGCTGCGAGCGCCTCTTCACAGACGACTCCTCCCGCTCCTCGCGCGACGGAGGCCACCACTACGGGCTCGGCCTCCACGCCGCCTCCGAGGCCGCGAGCGCCCACGGGGGCTCCGTCTCGCTCGCCAACAGCCCCTCGGGCGGCGCGGTGGCCACCATCGCGGTCCCCCTGTGCGGGGCCTGACGAATCAGGCCCCGCACACTGGCATACCTCGCAACCAAACGCTTCCCGGATAATTCATGAGGCCGTACTCGTATTCGAGCCTGCCTATCTCTGCGGCAAGCGCCTCCGTCATGTAGAAGGTTTTCGTGCGGCCCGTCGACTTCGCCAGGCGGTCGTACCTGTTCGCGAGGTCCTCGGGGGTTCTCAGGGCTGCGGTGGCGGTTGCCATGATGCACCTCCCGGTTAGATGTAATACGTGTATTACTTTCTATCACATCACCCGAACCCCGCACCGGCGTACGGTCGTATCTGCTTTTTTACCTTACATTTTGTCAACCGGCCCATGCTCGGCTTGTTCAGCCGGATTAAATCAACTGTTAAATCAATCCAGGCCTGTAGGGGGCGGTGGAAATCTTTCGAGGACTGGGGGCGCCGTCCCTGGGTCGGCTCCTCGATGGCCGCGGCTGAATTCCCCTGCCATCGGCTGCGTGGGTTCCGGCACGGGGTTCTGGCGCTGCTCGAACTGGGCGCAAGACTCGACTGTTGGTCGTACCGGACGGCATACGTTTTGAGACCGGCAAGCTGATGCCGGCTCGAGGACAGCGGCCCGGTGCACCGGGCCGATCGATAGCGGTCTCAGGTTCACAGCGCAGCTTCTCAGGGCTCGCATATATAGGAAGACTTGATTGGCAATCGATTTTAATGAAGTCGGCAGCGCATGTCAGAGTTTTCAACAAATTTAACATGCCACCCTTTATATCCGCACGCGCGTAATTCAACTCATAAGGACCGGCTATCCCTTACCTGTGACACAATCTCAAACGCACAGAACAGAATCATCAGTCCAATCATCGCATAAGAGGCAGCCGGACCTTCAAGCACTATTCCACAAAGAACAATCTCCGCGCCGCCAATAAGAACTGTTATCAGGCGCTCTGCCTTTTTGCTCTCGCCGCTCGCATAAAAAGGCGGCAAAGTGCACAAGATCACATATAGCCCGGGAAGGGAATACAGGATCGATAGTCCAAGTCCCCCATCAACCGCAGTGCTTTGCGTAAGAATCAACTGAACCCAAACGGCAATTATCACTGAGCAGGTTGTCGATAAAAGAAGACTAGAAATATAGCACGCAACAAAGTCCCGTCGCATTCGAGCAGAGAAATCCGCGAACTCTCTTCGCCGCGTGGAAACAATAAGGTACACAGAAATTGCAATAGAACCAATCAGAGAAAACAGCGGAACAACCAGCAATTCAAGCTTATTACCCCATCGATCAACCACACCCCCACTCCAATGAGCGGGAATTGTATCAGGGAGGACTGACCAAGCCGTCCATAGAATCAGAAATGGAAGAATAGAGAGGATGAAAGATGATAACACTGCAGTAGTTTTTTTGAGGCTCTCATCGATTCCGCATCTCCTTGCGCGCCCACATTCCACTCCGCCTTAAATCAAGTATACGTTTTGGAACGGGATGTCACTCCGAACGCCTTACCCTCTTAGTGTGAATGCCGCTGCGGCATTGTTGACTCATCCTTAGTAATCGCGTCTATCCTCTGCAGCATCAGCCAAAGCAATCCGAGAGGAGCCGCACATGCATGCAGCGGAAATTCCTTTCGGGGGGGGGTATCTCCCAGATTTACCCGCCGCCCG
The DNA here is from genome assembly GCA_937950325.1 of uncultured Collinsella sp. Taxonomy (GTDB): domain Bacteria; phylum Actinomycetota; class Coriobacteriia; order Coriobacteriales; family Coriobacteriaceae; genus Collinsella. The sequence continues at coordinate 27,051 of CALFDJ010000020.1, read as the reverse complement.
AAGGGGCAGTCGACAGTCGAGTACGTACTGATCATCGCGTTCATCGTCCTGGTGGTGCTGATCGCGGGACCGTGGGTCTCGTCGGCGATCACAAACCAGTTCAACACGGTGGCGGGGACGCTCGGCAACGGAATCTCAAAGGGGAGCTGGGAGTCGGGCGGCACGGGCGGCGGCAACGGGTCGTTGACCGACGCCGACATCGTGGACCCCGTTCACGGGATAGCGTTCGCCGTGTACTCGGAGGACGACCACAGCCTCATGTTCTACAAGCGCCGCGGGGTCCCCAGAGTCGGTGACATGCTCAACAGCCGCCGCGTGACGGCGGTGTATACGGGGTTCGAAAATGGATACGCCACCGCGACCGTGGGAAACGACGGCAAGACGACTGCCCCCTGGTGGCCTAACAGAAATAATATCGTGGCCGTAAAGGCCATTGACGATGGCATAGAAATCCACTCGTTGGCATTTTGCTTTCAGTACATGGAGAACTGCAAGAGCTTTGATCTGGCAAAGTTCGACATGTCGAACTGCACAAATCTGCAGCACGCATTCGCGTATTGCGGCAATGCGACTTCCTTCAGTATTTCAAGCTGGGATACGTCCTCGGTCGTCGAATTCGACTCGGCGCTCAAAAACCTTTACAAGGTCGAGGAGATTGACATCTCCGGATGGTCGACGCGGAAAGCCGGCGATTTACGTCTCCTTTTTTCCACCGACAGTTCGCTGAAAAGCGTGAAATTTGGACCAGGGTGGAAGACCTCAGATGTTATGGATATGCTCGGCATGTTTAGCTATTGCAAAAATCTAAACCTCGACTGTTCCGATTGGAATGTCCCAACCTATGCCAATCATAGTGACTTCAATCACTGCGCCCCCGGCGTTATCCTCCCGAAGGCGTGGCAGTAGGTCTGAAGAAACAAAACGGCAAGCAGTTTATGTGGCGCGGGCACCCGTGCCGCCGTTGCCTCAGTGGCACGTTACGGGCTAGTCGGTTCGCTTTAACGTACGCTCTGCATGCAATATCAATCCCCATGCGAAGGGAGTGTCGCATATGCATGCAGCGGCAATTAACCTTCGGGGGGTGGGTATCTCCTAGGAATACCCGCCTCCGAGGCCAAGGAGCCATCGAGTACGTTCTGGTCATCGCGATTATCGTCCTGGTTGTGATGATAGCCGGCCCTTGGGTCTCGTCGGCAATCAGGAGCCAGTTCAACACGGTGGCGGGAGTATTGGTAAACGGGACAGCAGGTGGGACTTGGGAACCGAGCGGTTCCGGCAGCGGTAACGGCGCGGGTTCCGCGACCGTCCAGGCGGCGCTCGCCAAGGACGCGAAGGACACGCGAAGGACTGGACCCTCGGTGAGCAGAAGGCAGTTGCCGAGGACATCGCCGCCAAGGGCGAGGCGTCGCCCGCCTACGCCAAGGCGAAGGCCGCGATGGATGCCGGCACCGAGTTCTCGATGAAGCTCACCGATGGCAAGACGCTGACTTACCGCATTATCGGCATCAATCATGATGACCCTGCAGGCGGATCCGGCAAGGCGGGCCTCACGTTCCTCACCACCACGACGGGCATTTGGTCCCCCATGAACGCGATTGACACCAACGCCGGCGGTTGGGAGAAGTCTGAACTCCGTCAGAAAATGAACTCCGGCAAGATCTGGAATCTGATGCCCTCCGATTTCCAGTCCAAGGTGAAGGCCGTCAAAAAGCTATCGAACAATGTCGGGGGCGGTGATGAGAACAAGAACGCCGCCGTGACGGCTACCTCGGACAAGCTGTTCCTGCTCAGCTACTCTGAGATCGCCCCCCACCTCCTATTGGGCATCCTATCCCTGGACTTCCTCCGAGGGCACCCAGTACGAGGCCTTCAAAGGCAAGGTGACGGAGAACTATAATCCCAACTCTGCCATTGCCATTGGCAGCGGTTGGTGGGAGCGTTCGGTGTTTCCGAACGCCTCGAAGGGCTTCCTCCATGTCGACAGCAGCGGCAATCCGTCGGACAGCAACTCCGCGCCGGGCTGGTTTTGCGTCTCCCCCGCCTGGTGCTTCTAGCTTGTCTAGCGCAAAGCCCGCGTTACCCCGCGCGTGCTTTCTTTTGGCGACCGAACGAACGGCTTCAGGTTCATGGCACGGGTAGTCGGATTGAAGAGAAATGAGGTCATACAGCGGCTCTCAGAGCGCCTGCCGCACTCCCCCGCCATTACCTCTGCTGCGTCCTCGTATGGAGTCCATCCTGGTTGGCGTTTTGTTGTAACCGCTCACTTGTCCACAGATCAAGTGAACTGCTGGAATAAATACAGCGACACACTAGTTCGTTACAGTCGCCATATCTGCGTAAATCGCCGCGATAAATACAGCCTGTACTCGTCTGTATACCAGCTACGCGTATGTAGATTCATGTCGCGTTAATAAATCGGCTCAAGCGCGTGCAAAACGCGCAAGTAACCGCAAAAAGCGATTATCGCGCAGGTAGATTTTTGGCACCCTGTTGCTTAATCAAAATTAAGCAATTGCTTAAAACAAAAAAGGTCAGACACTAGGTGTCTGACCTGCAAACTTCTGGTCGGGACGACTGGATTCGAACCAGCGACCCCTTGACCCCCAGTCAAGTGCGCTACCAAGCTGCGCCACGTCCCGAAGCTTTTGTCTGTTGCTCTGCTCTCGCTCGCAACAGGGAGTATATTAACCCGAAACTTTAGCCTTGTGCAAGAACTTTTTTATAAATTTTGAAGCAAGTCCAAAATTGTATCTGCGAGCTGGGGTTTTGTTAGCACGGGAAGTTCTTGCGTACCCGCTGTACTCACGATCCAGGCCTTGTTGGTGTCGGTCCCAAAGCCCGAATCGGTGCGTGAGACGTCGTTGGCGATAATTACATCGCAGCCCTTGCGGGTCAATTTGCGCTCGGCGTACTCGACAACGTTATCGGTCTCGGCCGCAAATCCGATCACGCATCGTTCGCCCTTCTGGCGCGAGAGCTCGGCCAAAATGTCGACCGTTTCGACAAGCTCGATGCGATCCAAGCGTTCGTTCGACTTTTTGAGTTTATGGTCCGCCGGGGCCGCAGACGTGTAGTCGGCGACGGCGGCCGCACAAATAGCCACATCGGCCGTCTGGAAGGCGCTCAAGGCCGCCTGGAGCATCTCTGCGGCGGTCTGCACGCGCACGCACTCCACGCCGCGGGGCACATCGACCGATGTCGGTCCCAACACGAGCGTGACCGTAGCACCGCGGCGAGCAGCCTCCCCCGCCAGGGCGACGCCCATCTTGCCCGAAGAGCGGTTGCCAATGAAGCGCACCGGGTCGATCGGTTCGTGCGTGGGGCCGGCGGTGATGACGATGCGCTTGCCTGCCAGGTCCTGAGGCGCGGGGTTGAGCACCTCACAGACAGCCTCGACGATTTCCTCGGGCTCGCTCATGCGGCCCGTGTCCACGTCGCCGCAGGCAAGGTAGCCGCTGCCGGGTCCCACCACATGGACACCGCGCTCGCGCAGCGTGGACATGTTGGCCCGTGTCGCCGGTGCCTTCCACATGCCGTTGTTCATAGCGGGCGCGATCACGATGGGTCGCGGCGTCGCAAGTAGCGTGGTGGAGATGAGGTCGTCGGCGATGCCGTTGGCCATCTTGGCGATGATATTGGCCGTCGCGGGCGCCACGACCACCAGATCGGGCTCCTGCGCCAGCGAAATGTGGTGGATGGGGTCGGAGGGATCGTCGAATAAGCCCACGGCAACAGGCTCGTTGGTGAGCGCACGGAAGGTGAGCGGGCCCACAAACTCGGTGGCATGCTCGCTCATAACGACCTTGACGCGCGCGCCGCGCTTTTGCAGCAAGCGCACGATATTGCACGACTTATAGGCGGCGATCCCGCCGGTAATGCCCAGCAGGATCGTTTTTCCCTCAAGTTGCATTGAATTGTTGGATGCCGCCGCCATCGCTAGGCTTCCTTGCTCGGGAGCACCAGGAGGCGGTGGCAGTACGGGCAGTGCGTAATCTCGCTACCATCGTGGTTGAGGTCGCTCATGGACGATGCCTGCAGCGCGGTGTGGCAAACCGTGGGGATGTTGCCCTGGATGGTCTCGACGGCAAGGCCGCGGAACTGCTTGAGCAGACGCTCGTAGTCGGTGAGCACGTCGGCCGGCAGCGTGGCGGCAAGCGCGGTGCGCTCCTTAGTGGCGGCGTCAATCTGAGCCTGCAGGTCGGCAGCCTTGGCGCGGGCGGCCTTGGTATCGGCCTTCACGCCCTCCTCGAACTTGGCGATGATGGCCTGCGCGCGGGTCTCGCGGTCGAGCGCCTCCTTATGGGCGACAACGACGTCCTTGCGGGTGTGCTCAATCTTGTCCAGACGCTTGGCCAATGTGGCGAGCTCATTCTCCAGGTCCTGAACCTCGCGGTAGTCGGAGCCGTCGACGTGACGCTTTTTGGCAGCCTCGATGGCGTTGTTGGTCTGAATCTCGGTGGTGTTGAGATCGTCGAGCTCAATGTCCAGATCCTTGCGCTGGGCGTAGAGCTTGGTCATCTCGGACTTGAGTTTCACATAGGTCTTGCGCTTGGAAGCGAGCTCCTTGAGCTCCGGCATATTGGCAAGTTCGCTCTTGTTGCGGGCGAGCTCCAAATCGATCTGTTGCAGCTTGAGTAGCGTAGCGCCGGCGCTCATAAGTTCTCTCCTTTTGTCACAGTCCACCATTGGCAAGGGTTCAGTATTTTAATCGCATGACGGGGGTCGACCCCGGCGTCAACTGCAGAGTTCATCAATATATCAACGAACGGCTCCTCGGAGCGGTCGTGGCCGAGCAAGATGACGCCCAGACCGCGCAGAGCGAGGTCCTGCGCCACGTGATAGCCCGCCTCGCCCGTCACGACGACATCCGCACCCGCGGCGATGGCGATCTCGCCAAAGTCGCCCAGGGAGCCGCCCAGAATGGCGACGGTGCGGCACGGGCGCTCGGCATCGCCCCATACGCGCGTGTCGCTTCCGAAGGCCGTGGCAGCACGGGCGGCAAGATCGCGCAGCGTATACGGGTCGTTGAGCGTTGCAAGCGCGCCCAGGCCGGTGGCTTCGGGGTCGTCCACGTGCTCCAGTGAGCTTACGGGTGCAGCACCCAGCAGCTTGCTCAGGCGGACACGGGCTTCGTGCGAGCGGTCCAGGTTGGTGTGGAGCGATATGATGCTCACGCCGCAACGCGCTGCCTCGTAGAGCGCCGCGCTGCATTGGGGACGTGTGGCATCCGCCGGACAAAAGGCCTCAGGCGCCTTGATATAGATGGGATGATGCGTCAGCAGCACGTTGGCGCCGGCCTCAAGAGCGCGGCGCACGTTGGCCTCGGTCGCATCGAGTGCGCAGGCAACACCGGTAATCTCGGCAGCAGGATCTCCCACGGAGAGCCCTACATGATCCCAGCCCTCGGCATCCGTCTTGGGATAGCGTGTAAGCAGCGCGCGCTCAAGCTCGGCAACGATCATGCGGCACTTACGATCGAGAGCAGCGTCTGGGCAAACTCGTCCAGATCGTCCGGATTCACGCGGTCATCGAACGAGATGCGAAGGGCGCCCAATGCCTGCTCGCGACCGATGCCCATCGCGCTTAAAACGTGGCTGGGGTCCATGCTGCCGCTCGAGCACGCCGAGCCTGCCGATACCTCAAAGCCGGCGGCGTCGAGCTTGACGATGAGCTCCTCGGAGTCCATGCCGTCGACGTAGATGGAAACCATGCTCGGCAGACGATCGGCCTGTGCGTAGTCGCCCATGGTGGCGTGAATGCGCGGGTGGGCCGTTAGCGTGGCGTAGAGCTTGTCGGAAAGGGCTTGCAGTGTCGCCCGCTCCTGAGCCACATGGGGCGCCAGAGACGAGGCGGCAGCGGCAAAGGCTAGCTGCGTGCGCAGGTCCTGCGTGCCGGCACGTCGTCCGGCTTCCTGTCCTCCGCCAAAGATGCGCGGGCGCAGCGGGGTGCGGGTCTTAACGTAGAGTGCGCCAGATGCCACGGGACCGCCAATCTTGTGGGCTGCGACGGACATGGCGTCGACGCCCAGCTCGGTGACATCGAGCGGAATATGCAGATACCCCTGGATGGCATCGGTGTGGAACAGGGCGCCAACGGTATGCGTGGCCGCGGCAAGCTCGCGGATGGGCTGCACCACGCCGGTCTCGTTGTTGGCAACCATGATGCTCACGAGCGCCACGTCGTCGCCTAGCAGCTCGACAAGCGTGGCAGGCTCAATGTAGCCCATGCGGCAGGGCTGCACCAGGTCGACGGTAAAGCCGGCGGCACGCAGCAACGGCAGGTTGTCCAGAATCGAATCGTGCTCGATGGCCGAAACGATTACACGATCGCGCTTGCGATCGCGCTGACGAGCGCCCTCGGCAAGACCGAGCAGCGCCAGCTGGTTGGCTTCGGTGCCGCCGTTGGTCAGTACAATCTCGGACGGGCGGACGCGCGCGCCAAAGCTGCGGGCGATCTCGCGACGTGCAACCTCCAGACGCGCGGCAGCCTTGCGGCCGAGCGAATGCAGCGAGTTGGGGTTGACGCCGGCAAGCTCGCTGTCGTCGTACTCGCGCTGCGCAAGGAGCGCCTCGGCGCGCATAGGCGTCGAGGCGGCGAAGTCAAGATTCACGGGTATGCGGTTTTGACCTGCGGTCATAAGGGTTTATGCCTCCTGTGCGGCCTCGTTGCCCAGCTTCTGCAGCAGCGCAACCTCGGCGGCGGGATCTTCGGACTTAAATACGGCGGAACCTGCGACGAGCACGTTGGCGCCAGCCTTGACGACCTCGGCGATGTTCTTGGAAGAGATACCGCCATCGACCTCGATGAGAGGCGAAACGCCGTGACGCTCGCACATGGCCTTGAGCTCGTGCAGTTTGGCAATGGTGCCCGGGATAAAGCTCTGGCCGCCAAAGCCGGGGTTCACGCTCATGAGCAGCACCATATCGACGACGTCGATGATGCTCTCGAGTACGCACACGGGGGTGGCGGGGTTGAGCACCACACCGGCTTTGACGCCGCGCTGCTGCAGATGCGTGAGCGTGCGGTGCAGGTGTGTGGAGGCCTCGTAGTGTACGGTGATCATATCGGCGCCGGCGTCTGCGTACCAATCGACCGTCTCGTCGGGGTTCGACACCATCAGGTGCGCGTCGACCGGTACATCGGTGGAGCGCTTGACGGCCTTAAGGATGTCGACGCCAAAGGTCAGGTTGCCGGTAAAGTGGCCGTCCATGACGTCGAAGTGCACAAAGTCGGCACCGGCGATCTTGTCGAGTTCGCCCTTGAGGTTGGCCATGTCGGCCGAGAGGACGGACGGAGCGATTTTAATGGAACCCATGGTAGTAGCCTTTCTGCGCTAGTCGGTGAGTCCGTAGAACTCTTGAGAAGGGACGCGGTCGGTGAGAATCTCGAGCGCCCTATCCAAAGTAACACCGTTGTAGAGCGTTTGCTCGACGGCAAAGGTGAGCGGAATGTCTACGCCCAGTGAACGGGCAAGCTCGCTGACGCTGCGGGCGGCGACGGCGCCCTCCACCACCATATGCGTGCGCGTCTGGTACTCGTCGAGCGACACGCCGTGGGCAAACTCGTAGCCAAAGGTGCGGTTGCGCGAATGCTCTGAGGTGCAGGTGGCAATGAGGTCGCCCATGCCGGCGAGTCCCATGCAGGTCATGGCTTGTCCGCCGCGGGCGTGCACCAGACGGCTGATCTCGGCCAGGCCGCGCGTCATGATGAGGGCGAGCGTGTTGTCGCCTGCGCCGGAGCCGGCGGAAATGCCGCACACGATGGCGATGACGTTTTTCATGGCGCCGCAAACCTCGACGCCGGTCATGTCCTGCGACAGGTAGATGCGGAAGGCCGTGGATAGGAGCAGGTTCTTAAAGGTCTCCCCTACCTGCGCGTCTTTGCTGGCGATGACGGCGGCAGAAAGTCCGCCGCGGCAGATCTCCTCGGCATGGTTGGGGCCCGAAAGCGCCGCGACACGTGCCTCGTTGCCGATCTCACTGGCGATGACCTCGCTCATGAGCAGGCCAGACTCGGGCTCAATACCCTTGGTGAGGCAGAGCACCGGGGTATCGGCGGCGATAAAGGGCGCTGCCCGATGGCACACGTCGCGCAAGTGCGTGGAGGGCACGGCAAAGATGATCGCATCGGCACCGTCGAGCGCCTGGGCGAGCTCGGTCGTTGCTACCACGTTGTCCGGCAGCTCGTAGCCCACAAGGTAGCGGGGGTTGCGGTGCTCACCGTTAATGCCGGCGGCCGTCTGCTCGCTATGGGCCCACATGGTTACGCGCACGGCTCGCGCGGCGGCAAGGCCGGCGACGGCGGTTCCCCACGAGCCAGAGCCAATCAGCGCAACATTCATGACTCTCTCCTACTTATCGTCGGGCTCGGTGACGCGCTTGGTAAACGAGAGCTTGGACTCCTTACCGGTCATGAGCTTTTTGATGTTCGCGCGATGGGCCCACACCACGGTGATGCCGATTATCGCCATGCAGAACTTGAGGCCCAGGCTGCTGTACGGAAAGACCGCGCAAGCAGCGATGGGAAGACCGATGGCCGCGGCAAGCGAGCCCACCGACACAAACTTGGTGATGGCGACGGCCACGATAAACATGCCCAGCAGCGACAGGCCAATAGGCCAGTACCAGGCGAGGATGACGCCCAGACCAACGGCGATACCCTTGCCGCCGTGGAAGTTAAGGTAAGGCGAGAAGATATGGCCCCACACTGCCGCTAGGCAGATGACGCCGAGCATCCAGTCGCCGGGGGCACCGGGCGCCATGATGTTCGGCGGAAATCCATAGCCCACGCTCGCGATGAGCGGACGGGCGATGACAACGCAGATGGCGCCCTTAAGGCAGTCGAGCAGCAGCGTGAGCGCGGCCACCTTGGGACCGGCTACACGCAGCGCGTTGGTGGTGCCGATGTTGCCGGAGCCCGCCTTGCGAATGTCGGTGTGGTTGAACACGCGGCCCAGGATCAGGCCAAACGGAATCGCTCCGATAAAGAACGAGACAACGGCGCAGATGGCGGTCAGCAGAATCGGATTATGCATCCTTTTGCTCCTTCTTCCTAAAGAAGAGTCGAATGGGCGTGCCGGCAAAATCGAAGGTCGAACGCATGCGGTTCTCGACGTAGCGCTGGTAGGTGTCGTTGACCAAGTCGCTGTGGTTGACGAAGAACGTGAACGTCGGCGGGTTGACGCCCGTCTGGGTCACGTAGTGCATGCGCAGGCGTCGCTTGCCGTCCACCACGGTATGACCGAACTCGCGCAGGTCGGTGAGGAACGTGTTGAGGCGCGAGGTGCTGATCTTTTGCGAGCGCGTCTTCTCGGCGGCGTCGACCATCGCCCAGATCTTCTCGACGCTGCGGCCAGTGAGGGCAGAGATGCGCAGGTACTGGGCCCAGGGAGCCATGACGCCCAGACGGCGGTCGATGGTCTCCATGCAGGCCTCGCGCTTACGGTCGTCGTCGAGCAGATCCCACTTGTTGAGCAGCACCACGATGGCGCAGCCGCGCTCGATGGCAAGACCCATGACCTTCTGGTCCTGCTCGGTAACGCCCACGGAGGCGTCGACGACGAGCAGCGCCACGTCGGCGCGGTCGATGGCGCGCAGGCCGCGAACCATGGAGTAGTACTCGATGTTCTCGTACACGGTGCTCTTCTTGCGAATGCCCGCGGTGTCGACCATGCGGTAGTGCTTGCCGTTGCGCTCGACGACCGTGTCGATGGCGTCGCGCGTCGTGCCGGCAATGTTGGACACGATGGAGCGGTCGGCGCCCAGGATGCGGTTGAACAGCGAAGACTTACCGGCGTTGGGGCGGCCGATGATGGCGACGTTCAGCGCGTCGGGGAACTCATCGGCGACCTCGTCCTCTTCCTCCGGAAGCAGGGCCACGATGTCGTCGAGCAGGTCGCCCGTGCCGTGGCCGTGCAGGGCCGAGAGCGGCGTGGGCTCGCCGATACCGAGCGAATAGAACTCCCAGATGCTGTCGTTCTCGCGATCGGGGTTGTCGAGCTTGTTCACCAGCAGAAAGACCGGCTTGTCGCAGCGCTTGAGCATGCGGGCGACCGACTCGTCCTCCTCGGTGACGCCGGTGCGGCCGTCGACCACAAACAGGATGACGGCGGCTTCCTCGGCGGCGGCGAGGGCCTGGTCGCGAATGGACGTGGCGAAGACGTCATCGCTCTTGAGCGGTTCGATGCCGCCCGTGTCGACAATGGTGAACTCGCGGCCGTTCCAATCGGCCGTGTGGTACGAGCGGTCGCGCGTAACGCCGCGGGACTCATGGACGATGGCGTCCGAGGTCTGGGCCAGGCGGTTAACGAGCGTGGACTTGCCCACGTTGGGGCGTCCGACGACGGCGACGATAGGTTTCATCTGCACTCCTTTAATGGGTAGGGTCAGTGGAAGTGTTAGAGTCGGCAGGCGCAATGCCAAGGATGTGCTCCAGGGTATCGAGCAGCTCATGCGGCATGGTCGACACCACATGAACCTCGGCGCCGCGACTGGTAAGGCTTGCGAGTAAATCGTCACGATGATACTCGTCAAGCGTCATGCCGTCAGCGTTGAACATGAGCTTAGGCACAAAGAGCATAACCCCCGACAGATCTTGGGGCAGCTGTTCCAGAATGTCGCAGGCGACGATGAGGCCGGTCACGTCCACGTTGCCGCCAAAGTAGCGATTCTTGATGGCCGTGACGGTGCCGGCGAGTCCCTGCGGCGATTCCACGAAACGTGCCACGGTGTCGCGTGCGCTGGCGCCCGAGAGGCACAGCAGGTGCTGGCTGCGAGTGCCGATGGCCTCGCGGACGCGGGCCAGTCGCGAGGCATCGGCGGCAAGCACGTCGTCGGTCTCGTCCAGATACGAGCGGATCATGCCGATGCCGTCGTAGTACTGCGGGTAACCGTCGTAAAAGTCTGCCTCGGGAGGATCGATGCCGGCGTCCAGATAGAACTCGTCGCTCATCTGGAAGGTGTGGCGGCCAAAGCGCTCATAGGCGCGGTCCTGGAACGGTCGAATCATGGCGATGGTCTCGCGTGCCAGCTCGGGCTTGTCGCTGTATGACCAGCTAAAGCGGTTTTGGTGCTTGGTAAAACCGAGCGGCACAATGCCCAGGCTTGTGATTTGCTCGTGCTCCTCGCAAAAGCGCAGAGTCTTTTCCAGCTCCTCGCCGTCGTTCATGCCGGGACACAACACGATCTGCGCGTGAATTTCGATGCCGGCGGCCATGATGGCTTCGAGTACGTCCATGCCTCGCTGGGCGTTGCGGCCCATCATGCGGCGGCGGACGTCGGGGCTCACAGCATGGACCGACACGTTCATGGGACTCATGTTGCGTTGGATGACGTTTTGAACATCTTCGTCGGTGAGGTTCGTGAGTGTGACGAAGTTGCCCTGCAAAAAGCTCAGGCGATAGTCATCGTCGCGGATGTAGAGCGTGGAGCGGCCGCCCTTGGGCAGCATGGTCATAAAGCAGAACACGCAGGCGTTCACACAGGTGCGCATGCCATCGAAGATGGGTCCATCGAACTCAAGACCCCAGTCCTCTCCTGGGAAGCGGTCGAGCTCGACGGGGGTAACGCTGTTGTCGCGCGGGTCGAAAACCTCGAGGTCGACGGTGTCGTCGTCGGCCTCCCAGAGCCACACAATCATGTCGGTGAGCTGCTCGCCATTGACCGTGAGTACGCGCATGCCCGGCTCGATGCCCACATCCCATGCGGGCGATTCGGGACGCACGTTCTTAACGAGCGCGCCCTCACCCGGCTCGGGGTCGCGGCTGCGCCCGTAATCGGCCACCTCGGCGGCGTATGCGGGTACGGTCTGGTCCATGATTAGCGGCAAAGCTCCTTGATGCGCGTGACGGCGCGCTCGATGTGTTCTTGCGGGGTGGAGGCTCCGGCGGTGATGCCGATGTGGTGAGCGTCGGTAAACCACGCGGCCTGGAGCTCGGAAGCTTCCTCGATGTGATACGTGCGCTCGCAGGCGTCCGCGCAAATCTGTGCCAGGCGACGGGTGTTGCCCGAGTTCTTGCCGCCCACCACGACCATGCAGTCGCAGCGGTTGGCAAGTGTGGCTGCTGCCTGTTGACGCTCACTCGTGGCGGCGCAGATGGTGTTGATCACACGCAGCTCCTGCACGCGCGGGGTGATAGCGGCCACGACCTCGGCGAGGTTCTTCGCGGTCTGGGTGGTCTGCACGACGAGGCCTACCTTGCCCTTGAGCGGCAACGCGTCCGCATCGGCAGCGCAACTCACGACCTGCGCGTTATTACCAGCGTGGCCCAGGATGCCCTCCACCTCGGGATGGCCCGGCTCGCCCACGACGAGTACGCGATAGCCCTCGCGCACCAGCCGCTCGGCGGCCACGTGGACCTTCTTGACGTAAGGGCAGGTGGCGTCGACGACGTTAAGGCTACGCTTGCGGGCAGCATCGATCACCTGCGGCACCACGCCGTGGGCGCGGATGATCACGGTGCCCGACACTGCGTCGTCCAGGGTTTCGGCCAAGCCAACGCCTGCCTCAGCGAGCTCGCGCACCACGATGGGGTTATGGATGAGCGGACCCAAGGTATGGACCTGAGCGCACTCCCCTGCCTGCGGCGCGGCGGCCAGCGCCATATCGAGCGCACGCTGTACGCCGTAGCAAGTGCCGGCGTGGGCGGCAATCTCGATGGTGGGCGCGGTTGCCTGGTCGGACGCACTCGCGGCGGTGTACGTCACGTTCTCGCTCATGGCTAGAACCTGCCCGGATGCTCGGCGCATAGCTCGTCTCGCATGGCGTAGACGCGGCTCATGGCCTCGGACTCAAACCATTCCAGGCGCTCCGTGCGCTTAAGCCCGGCCGGTGCGTCGGAAAGCGAGACGGCCTTGCCGGCGCGGATCCAGCACTTCTTAGGGCGCATGATCTTTTTGCCCGCGGGCGTGATGTCGGACCAGCCGCAGATGGCGAGCGGGTTCACGGGTGCCTTGCCCATCTGAGCGATGAGCGCAAAACCGCCGTGGACCTCGGGCTTGATCTCGCGCGAGCGGATGCGCGTGCCCTCGGGGAAGATCAGGACGTCCTCGCCGCGCTGCAGCGCATGCTGGGCGGCGCGCAGGCACTTCATATCGGCAGTACCACGCTCCACGGGGATGCCGCCTACGCGGCTAAAGGCCCAGCGCACGATCTTGGTCTTGGCGAACTCCGATTTAAAGATGGGACGCACGCGGCGCCCCCCAAAGAACAGCGCCGTCTCCACGGCCAAGAGCTCGGCCATCGAGGTGTGGTTGCAGATGACCACGCTGCCGCGGCCTTCCTGGCGCTCAAACAGAAGATCGGCGTCCTCGACCTTCCAGCGCCACATGAGCTTGGAGAAGGCCCAAAGGATGGCCATGACTACGACGACGGTGCCTCGGATGAGCGCTGGAAACTCGGCGTAGGGGGCGTTGTAATAGTCCTCGGGCGTCTGCTTAAACAGGCGCATGGGCTACCTCCTTTTGTTGATGAGGTTCTCGATTATCGAGACGACCTCGTCGATGGTGTGGGCGGTGGAGTCGACGTGCACGGCGTCCTCGGCGGGCACGAGCGGGGCGACCTCGCGGCTGCTGTCGAGCTTGTCGCGCTGCTTAAGGGCGTCGAGGGTCTCGTCGACCTCGGCTTCGAGCTGCTCGGACGTGAGCGGCTGGGCGTCGTTTTGGTGACGCTGCAGCACGCGGCGGCGGGCGCGCTCACGCGGGTCGGCAGTCAGGAAGATCTTGACCTGCGCGTTGGGGAACACGACGGTGCCGATGTCGCGACCCTCGGCCACGATATCGCGGTCCTCGGCGGCGCGGCGCTGGTGGATGAGCATGGCGGCGCGCACGCCCGGATAGGCCGAGACCTTGGACACGTTGGCGTCGACCTGCGGGGTACGAATGGCGGCCGATGCGTCCTGGCCGTCAATGGTCAGGCGCGTATCCTCGCCGGTTCCGTTGGTAAAGCGGATTTCGATCTGCTCGGCGAGGGCATCGATGGCTGCCTCTTCGTCCAGGTCGATGCCGCGGTCGAGCGCGGCGAAGGTGACGGCGCGATACATGGCGCCCGTGTCGAGCTTGTTAAAGCCAAGCTGGCGGGCGATCTCCTTGGCGATGGTGGACTTGCCGGAACCGGCGGGGCCGTCGATGGCGACGATCATGCAATGCTTCCTTTCGATGGTTGACGTGCAGGTATGGTTCGCGGGCGTTGGGGTGCGGCGGGTTGCCTAGCCCGTGTAGCGCTCGCGATAGGTGTTGCGCTTGGGTGCGGAGCCGTGGCTGCCGTGGTGACGCGTGCGGCTGGCGGGCGTGTCTTGGGGCTTGCCGCCGTTGCGCTTGGAGCTCGCCTGCTTTGGCGGGATGCCACCGCTTTTGAGGATCTGCACCTCGCGATCGGTGAGTTCGCGCCACGAGCCCTTGGCTACGTCCTTGAGCTCCAGGCCGGCAAAGTTGCAGCGATGCAGACGGATCACCGGATGGTGGATCTTGCTCAACATGCGCTTGACCTGGTTCTTACGGCCCTCGCGGATGATGACCTCGATGGCGGTGGTGCCGGGCTTGACGCCCTGCGGCGCCACCGCCTCGGCCTCGCGTGCGTTGATAACGCGGCAGATTGCCGGCTGACACAGGCCGTCGTCGAGCTCGATGCCGCGGCGGAGTGGTTCCAAATCGCGGTCGGTGAGGTGGCCGTCTACGAGGGCCTGGTAGGTCTTGTAGACGTGCTTGCTGGGGTGCAGCAGGTCCTGCGACAGGTCGCCGTCAGTGGTAAAGAGCAACAGGCCCGTGGTGTCGCGGTCCAGGCGGCCCACCGGGAAAAGCCCCGGAAAACGGTCGCGGGGGACCAGGTCGGCCACGCAGGGACGCTCCTGCGGGTCGCTCATGGTGGTGAGGTAGCCGGTCGGCTTGTAGAGCATCAGGTACACAGCGCCCTGGTTGAGTTTGACGGGCATGCCGTCGACCTCGATGTGGTCGCGGTCGACATCGACCTTGGTGCCCAGCTCGGTCGCGACTTCGCCGTTGACGGTCACACGGCCGGCGGTCATCAGATCCTCCGAGCCGCGGCGGCTCGCCACGCCCGCGCGCGCCAAAAAGCGCTGCAAGCGCATGGTGTGCGGGTAGACGGGCTGGGCGTCGGTCGTGGGCATGCCCGTGGCGTCGGCGATTCGCGTCTCCCCTGCTTCGTTAGTTCTCGTCATGCATATCCTCCGGGGCATTGTCGCTGACCTGGATATCCTCGTCCTCGACTGCCTCAATGTCCTCAAGATCGGTATCGAGCAGTTCGCGCTCTTCGTCCAGGTCCTCGGCCTGCTCCTCGAGCGTGGATTGAATGCTGCGGCCGCTCAGGCGCTCGCGGATAAACTGGCGCGACTGCTCGTCGGGGGCAAACTGCTCCAGATCGGGCAGGTCGCGGGTGGAGCGCAGGCCGAACTTCTCCAAGAAGGCGTTGGTCGTGCCGTAGATGATGGCCTGACCGCGCTGAGGGTCGCGGCCGAGCTCGCGCACCAGGCCCTTGTCCACGAGCGACGCGATGACGCCGTCGGAGTTGACGCCGCGAATGCCCTTGATTACCTCGCGCGTGACAGGCTGGTGGTAGGCGATGACGGCGAGCGTCTCGAGCGCCGCCTGCGACAGCTTTTGCGTATCCCAGCTCAGCACATAGGCCTCGACAACATCGTGGTAGGCGGGGTGCGTAAACAGGCGCCAGCCGCCGGCGACCTCGCGCAGCTGAAAGCCGCGGTTGGCCTCCTCGTACTCAACCTTGAGCTCGGCCAAAAGCGAGGCGCACTCGCCGGGGGCGATATCCAGTGCGCCGGCCAGCGCGGGCGCACTCACCGGGTCACTCGACACCAGCAGCAGCGCCTCGAGAGCGCCTTTGAGGCTGTTTGCCTCCAGCGTGGAAAGGGTTGACATGATTGTCGCTCCTATTCGGTGAGCTCGGGGCCCTCGCCGGGCACGTAGGCCTCGGCGCCCTCGACGCGGTTGATCTGAATGGTTCCGAAGATTTCGTCCTGGCTTAGCGTGAGCGAGCCGCGCTTGGCGAGCTCCAGCATGGCCAGGAAGGTGACGACGAGCTGCTCGGTGGTGGCGTCGCCGTCCAGCAGCTCGCGGAAGGTGCAGGTTTGGTGTGACATGGTAAAGCGGTCGACTGAGGCCACGGTCAGGTCGAGCGGTACGCGATGCGGCGCCACATGCTCGGCCTCCAGCAGGAAGGTCTGGCGCTTGCCGTCCAGGTCGGCACAGATGACGGCCAGGCCGCGCAGCGTGATGCCGGCCAGGTAGTCGGGCATGAGGCCCAAGAACTCGGGATCGGGGCCGGCCACACGCGGGTGCATGCGGCTCTCGGCCTGCATGCGAGCACCAAGGGCTGCCGCCGCGCCTTTAAACTGCTTGTACGCAATCAGGCGCTGGATCAGGACCTCGCGCAAGGCGTCACCGTCGAGCGTGCTGAGCTCCTCGAGGTCTTCGTCGAACTCGTCATCGTCGTCATCGGCTTTGCGCGGGGCCTCCTGCGGCACCAGAGAGGCAGCCTTGATGTCCAAAAGGGTTGCCGCGACTAGCAAAAAGTCGCTCGCCACGTCCAGGTCCAGCGCCTCGATGCGCTCGGCCTCGGCAAGGTACTGCTCGGCCACCTCGCTGATAGAGATGGCGCCGATATCTACTTTTTGGCGGGTTACCAGCTGCAGCAGCAGGTCGAACGGTCCGCTGTAGACCTGCGTCGACACACGATACGACATATTCGACCTCCTTTGACGGCGCCTTCGCGGCGCGGTTTGGGTGCATGTTACGACCGCTTTGCAGGGTCGACCTGTAAGTTTACCTTAGATGCCGGCGATTGCGAAGTTGAGCAGCTGCTCAGCAAGCGGATACACGGTAACGTCGAAATAGCGGCCGATTACATCGATGCCGGTCCACATAGGCAGCAGGTATAGAACCAGGATGAGTATGGGCATAGCGTATTGCTGCAGGCGGTAATAGTTGTTGAGCGCTTTGCCCTTGAGGAAGGGCACGATGATCGACGAGCCATCAAGCGGCGGAATCGGGATGAGGTTAAAGAACGCGAGCGACAAGTTGACCACGATAAACGTGGCGCCGAAGTTCATGATTTGTGACGCCAGGGCAAAGGACATGCTGGTGTAGAGGCTGCCATAGGCCAGGCGCATGAGGACCGCGGCAAGACACGCGAGCGCGATATTCGATGCGGGGCCGGCCGCGCTCACCAGGACCTCGTCGCGTTTGGGGTGCTTGAGGTTATTGAGGTAGACGGGCACGGGCTTGGCAAAGGCGAACACAGGGCCGCCGGCGGCAAGCATGAGCAGCGGCAGGATGATGGTGCCAAACGGGTCGATATGGTTGAGCGGGTTGAGCGAGACACGACCGCGTGATCGGGCTGTCTTGTCGCCGAGTGCCCAGGCCGCGGCGGCGTGCGCACTTTCGTGGATGACGATGCCCACGATGACGGCGACGGCGCTGGCGAGCAGGTTCATGATGTAGCTGCTGGACATGGCGCTCCCCTAGCGGACGCGGCGCGAGGCGCGCGTGAGCAGGTAGTCAGCTACAAACAGGATGACGGCCACGATGGCGTAATCCAAGCGGAAAACGCCGCCAAAGGGTGAGGTGATGACGCCGTAGCCGGCGAAGGCGCTCGGCAGCGCGCGAGAAAGCTCAACGACAAAGCCGACAATCTGCAGCTTGGCGGTCAGGCCGCTAAAGCACAGCAGCACGGTCATCGCGCTCATAAAGATGCCGCAGATGCGACAGGCGATGGCGATGACGCTCATCGCCACGGCAGCGGCCTTACGAGAATTCACGCGCGGTCTCCTCTTCGATCTGGGTGGAAAGCTCCAGCCATTCGTCCTCGAGCTTGGGCAGTTCTTGCTTAAGGCCGTTATATTCCCCCAGCGCGGCATTGAACTTGTCCTGATCGGCATAAAGCTCTTCGCTCGCCATCAATTCCATAAGCTCGTCATAGCGGGCGCGCTTTTTGTCGAGCTCGGCCTCGATCTTCTTGAGCTGGTTGCGCACGCCCTTGAGCTTTTTGTTGAGCGCGGCGCGGGCCTGGGCCTCGGCGCGCTTTTGCTCCTTGGTCTTTTTGCCCTCGGCGGGCTTGGAGGCGGTGGCGGGGGTGTCGGGCTGGGCCGCGGTGACCTTAGCGGACTTGGTCGCGGCCGGTGCGCTCTCCCCTGCCGCATCGGCCGCGGCGCGGGCTGCGAGGTCCTCGCGCTTGTAGAGGTAGTAGTCGTAGTCGCCGTCGTAGACCGTGACCTTGCCATCGCGGATGTCAATGATGCGGTTGGCCACAGCGCGTACCAGGTGCTCGTCGTGGCTGATCAGCACGATGGTGCCGGGGAAGTTTTGCAGGGCGTTCTCGAGCATGTCTACCGAGTCGATGTCCAGGTGGTTGGTGGGCTCGTCCAGGCACAGGAGCGCCTCGGGGGCCACGAGCATCTTGGCAAGCGCCAGACGCGCCTTTTCGCCGCCGGAGAGGACACGGACCTGCTTCTCGATGGAGTCGTTGTCGCTAAATAGGAAGGCGCCCAGCAGGCTGCGCTGCTGCGGCACGGTCCACTTGGGCGTGACGGTGTCGATCTCTTGCAGGACGGTGTTGGACTCGGTCATGCCCTCGAGCGCGTGCTGGGCGTAGTAGGCCACACCCACGTTGGTGCCCAGGTCGCGGGTGCCGGTGGTGGGCGGTTCCAGGCCGGCGAGGATCTTCATGAGGGTGGACTTGCCGGCGCCGTTGGGGCCGACGAGCGCCACATGCTCGCCGCGGTAGAGCTTGAGGTCGATGTCACTGTAGATGTGCTTGTCGCCGTATGACTTGGAGACGCCCTCGAGGCCCACGACCATATCGCCCGAGCGCGGCGGGTCGGGGAACTTAAAGTCGATATGCTTGTGGCCCTCGGGCAGGATGACGAGCTCCTTCTTGATCTGCTCGATCTTGCGGATACGCTCCTGGGCCTGGGCGGCCTTGGTGGGCTTGTAGCGGAACTTATCGACGAAGACCTGCATGTGCGCGATGTCGCGCTCCTGGGCGGCACGCTTGGCGCGCATCTGCTCAAGGTTGTCCTCGCGCTGCTTGAGGTAGCTGCTGTAGTTGCCGGTGTAGGTGGTCACGCGGCGGTTCTCGAGCGCGGCGACGTGGTCGACGCAGGCGTCCATGAAGGCGCGGTCGTGGCTGACGATGAGGACGGCGCCGTCGTAGCTGGCGATAAAGCCGCGCAGCCACTGGACACTCTCGAGATCCAGGTGGTTGGTGGGCTCGTCCAGGAGCAGCAGGTCGGGGTGGCGCAGGAAAAGCTTGGCGAGCGCGATGCGCATCTGCCAGCCGCCGGAAAACTCGGAGCAGGGACGCTCAAAGTCGGTGACCTTAAAGCCCAGACCGGACAGGATTTTGCGGGCGTTGCTTTCGAGCTCGTAGCCGCCTAGGTGCTCAAAGCGGTCCTGGACCTGGCCGTATTCGTTCAGGAGTGCGTCGACGTCCTTGCCCTGCTCGGAGAGCTCGGTGATTTGTGCCTGAAGCTCGTTGGCGCGCTCGCCCATGCGGCGGATTTCCTTAGCGGCCGCCATGACCTCGGCGAGGATGGTGGTGTCCTTATGCTCCAGGTTGGTTTCCTGCTCTAGGTAGCCCACCTGGCAGTCCTTGGCGTACTGGACCTGGCCGGCGTCGGGGCTGTCGATGCCCATGATGATCTTGAGCATGGTGGTTTTACCGGCGCCGTTGGGACCCACGAGGGCGAAACGCTCGCCGGGGTTGATCTGGAAGGACGCGCCGCTAAAGAGGACGCGTGCGCCGAAGCTTTTTTCGATCTTGTCGACCAGAAGGATCATGGTGCCGCCTTTGACCTTGTGTGCCTATATGAAAAAAGGCCCCAACTTGCGTTGGAGCCTCATTCAATGCTCGGGTGGAGACGAGGGGGATCGAACCCCTGACCTCTTGACTGCCAGTCAAGCGCTCTCCCAGCTGAGCTACGCCCCCGTGCGAAGAAGTACTATACGGGAACTCGCACGGCGATGCAAGGACAATTTTGGAAAAACTTTCGCGGGTGCCGCTCTGAACGGCTTGCCTAGGTCCGGTCGTGACCCTTCCCGTCCTGCCTACGTCAAAACTATGCCGGTTTACTACGATGAATCCGGGCTGTGCGACCACACTTGACTTTTAGCGAAATTGCCAAGCGTTCTACCTGCTGTTTTGTAAGCGGCAAATTTGGCGTGCTCGGTGGTCATCGATTCATCGTAGTAAACCGGCATAGTTTTGAAGTGACAGAACAGACAGATGCCCTCGCGAGGCCCAAATTGACGCGTACGGATATGCTACATGCCTATTTCGAGCCAGTTGGAAAGCACGTTGGCGCGTAGTCTAGTTTCTGCGCGCCGCATCGCCTTAGTTTTTGGCTTGTAGTTCAGCCCCAAGCGATCGCACACACTGTGAATGATGGTATCAAGTTGATTGTGATCATTGAGCATGTCATGGGTTACTAGAATTACGTCGTATCCCATGCTTTGCAAGGCGGTCATTCGAGTGGCATCGTGGTCGAGCACTGCGCCCGAGCCGTGAACCACCTCTCCCTGAATTTCGATGATAACGGCCTTCATCGTTATTGGGTTTACTATCACGATGTCGCCGTAGCACTCTTTCTGACCTGCTATCTGTCGGGCCGAAACTGATAGCGGCGTTAGATCATTGACGTAAATGTTATTGAATCCTGCTCCACCCTGTCGCCTTGGTTGACTGAGCAACATGATCCCGGCCACCTCAAGCGGAGACGCAGCGACACCAATTACTTGCTGGGCGGCCTCGTAGAATTGCCTCCCCCACATTTCACTCTTTACCCTAGCTGCGAATCTCTGCAATTCTTCAATCTCAATGAGGGGTTTTCTCATCCAGAGCGATGTTCCCTTCCCTCTCTCTTTATTGTTTTCTTCCCCTCCCTGGTGGCCCATTTCGTCGCTCTTTGGCTGTGCGGTTGCATAGACGCGCTTCCAGGGTGGCTCATCCTGGGCCTCATCAAGCTCAAATAACTTTTCGGTGCTAGGGCACGCTTCATCCGAACTTGCCAGTTCAAGGGCAAGTTCGGATGAAGCAGATGGCTTGAAAATGGAGAACCAGCCACAGAATTCGTACATTGCTAGCACCAAGTCACTATGAGATATGTTGCGCGTCATGGTGAATAGCGTATTGAGCGGATCTGAAACACTGAAGCCCATACCGGTATCGATGGATATATTGTCTGCATAAGCCTCATTCCATCGAATGGAGTGTCGCAGATCGGAATGTAAGTTACTTCGTGTTGATGCTGCCGTGATAATTGGAGCCTTGAGAACGTCGACCACGAAGGGCGACTGGGATAAGGCTCGCCAACCGTCTTCGGAGTTGGGCAGGCGTGGATAGAGGTCGCGCACCTGGGGCGGGCAGCGCCAGTAGCGGAATGCGGTGTTTGCGCAGACGATCTCGTCCATGTTGGTCTCCCCTGGGATTGGCCGCAGGCTGTGCGGGTTGCGGGTGAGGCCGATTATCTATGGGGCCATCATGCGGGTAAGTTCCGGAAGCTGACCAAACACTGACCAAAAGCTAGACGGGTTTTGCTAAATGGTAGAAGCATGTAGTAAAACCGCAGGTGTTTGCTTAGAGCTTGAGGTCCCTGTCTCCACAATTGCTTGCTAATTGAGTGAATAATTCAACTAATGAGCGTAATCATTTTGGGGAAAACGTTCGATGACGTCAGCAGGGTGGATATGCGTTAAAAGCTGGATGTAGCCAACGAGTGGTAGCGAATGGCCGTGAATTTAAAAGCGAGGACAAAAAAGTTCTTGGAAAACCGAGCGGAGCTATGTTAGTATCTCTTTTGCCGAAAGGCGACGGGCGATTGGCTCAGGGGTAGAGCATATCCTTCACACGGATGGGGTCACAAGTTCGAATCTTGTATCGCCCACCATCTAAAGATCAGGTCAGAGGTTTTTCCTCTGGCCTATTTTATTTTTGAAACTGAAACCAAGAGTGATTCTAAAAATAAATTGGTGCTACCAGAATCACTATTCTTGGCAAGAGCGTACGCAAGGTTGCCAGACGAGGTCTTCGATGCTACGGTGAAACGTTTTTGCGAGCGCCAATGCCGAGGATACCGAATTCTCATAGCGTCTAGTTCATCACTCCGCCCACTGTCCTAAATAAACTCTCCCGTCTCCGGGTCTACGAAGTCCGCGAGCTTTATCTTTCCGTAGAAGCCGCTTCCCTTGTACTTTCCTGCATAGGTCTCAGAGTCGAACTTGAACGAAATGTTATAAAGCTTTCCTGTCTTTGTCTTCCTGATCAGCCCGTTTTCCAGCATGTAGCTCAGTACCCTCTTATGGCTTTCTCTGTCGTTACCGTTTAGGTAAAAGCAGCAGACACCTTGTTTCGAGCCCGCCGCGATGAGCGTTTCGGGATTCGAGTATTTGGCCTCTACGACGACGCCGTCAAGAACTGCGGTTCCGACAATGTCGTCCATGAGGGCCGTTTTGAAAGGAGAGAAGAAGAACATCCATTTGCCGCATTGGACGGGATCTATGTTGTGGATTCGTTCCTTATTGATAAACCAAATCCATGAGAACGATTTGACCCTGGCAATCGAGCGAGATTCGTTAAGAAGCGTTTCTTCGACGGACGGCGTTAATTCCTCGTTGTTGCCTGTGTTATTTGAGCTTGTCATTGCATTTATCCTAACATTCGCCCTTAATAAAGCTCCTCGCCAGCAGCCTCAAGCGCTTGTATCGCTGCACGTTTGAGCTCATTGAGACTTTCGTAGCCGCTTTCTGACAGCGGGACTATGCGCACGCTGAATGAGTCGCCGTACTTGTAGTCGGCATACACATCGCAATTGCCCCTACCGAGAAACTGTATAGCCGCCCGGTCAATCGCTTTTGCGCTTTGGCCTACGTAGTACAGATCTTTGGTTGCATTATGGACAATGAAGATGCCAGTAATTTCGCCTTGCTGTGTCAGGGCCTTTCGCTGAGACATAAACTCATCGGCGCTCGCAGCGATTTGAGGATCATCTTCTAGGAGCGATTGGCGTAGTTTAAGAAGCGCTTCTTGCTGCTTCGAGGCGATCAAGATAATTAGGAGGCCATCCAAAAACAAGAACAAGCCGAAAAATATTAAGGGGAAAGACGGCACGCGATTTACTCCAACGCTGAGTAGCCAAGCTATAAATGGGCTGCCAAGAGTAAATATAAGCCCGTTAACGCAAATGACCTTCCCTGCCTGAATTTGCCTTCTTGGAGGGGCCGAAGCGACGGTTTTAATTTGATAGTAGTTTCTCATGGTTGGTCTCCAACGATGTAGGCAATTGGGTCCAAATGGAGCTTTATAAATGGCAGCATTTGGATTGCAATTATCTTATCGCTCGATCAGATGAAGAGTAAGGTTCAACATCGGCAACGGGTTGTGAAGCTATCAAGCACAGCTAAAAAGTGCCGTCGCAGCTATAGCCGATACACCCCAATCTCTAAGAAATTGATTCAGTAGTAGGCTAAAGACTTCTGCAGTAGCTGCATTCACCCCTCCCCTGGTCTCGCTTTAACGGGCCTTAGCAGCGATATGCGGCAGCCAGGAGTGCTGTTCCAAGAAGGAAAAGCATTAAGGAAGCGGCTATCCGATCGCGTCGAAAATGTTGGTGTAAGGGCGCCGCCCTTACACCAACATTTTCGACGCGATCCGTCGGCGTCCAAGCTTCGCCCCCAATCAATCGCGCCCCGCCGCGAAAAGCGGGAAGCCGCCCCAAAGGACGGCTTCCCGGTGCCCCATGCGGCGGAGGATTACCGCACGGCTATGTTCCTTGACCTGTCGCCAGGAGAAGGGCCGCCCCGGAGGACGGCCCTTGGCGTCGCGTTCGGGCTACAGCCCGATGAACCCCCTGAGTCCAAGGTGGGAGAGCGCCATCATCGCAGCCATAACGACCACGAGGACGACGTCTGCGGCGATCAGGCAGTTCCTCGGCCATTTTCCCAGCTCGACATTCCGGTGGTTGAAGGACATCTTCCAGATGAACACGAGGAGGATGCACACCGTGTTGATGAGCACGAAGCCCACGAGCGCGGCGAGGAGCACGATGGCGCGTATGCCGCCGTCAATGCCGAGCGCGCCCATCGCGGAAGTCGAGAACCCGACGCCGCCGTTGAAGGCGAGCACAACCGCCGCGAATACGCCGAGGATCGCGATGTACTCCATCCTCGTCTTGTCGAGGCGCTCGTCGAACTCCCTTTCCAGCTCTGCGCGTTTCTGGTCCGCCTCATCCCTTTCCGCTTTCACTTCGGCAATTGCCGCATTGAATGCGCGCATGGCCTGCTGCTGTTCGATGTCGTGGCTCAGCCTCGTCTTTTCCAGGTCGATGTGGTCGGCGAGTTTGAGGACACTTTTCGCCTGGTCACAAAGTCCATGCTTCGTCAGGTACTCATGGATGATGCGAATGTTCTCGGCGAGGCAGTTGACCGAATAGGGGACCCCTTCGTCCAAGTCCCCAGAGGACTGCCCGAGTGCATTGAATACCAAGTCGCAGATGTCGGCATATCTATGGCGATAGGGCTCGCTCCCCCCATATGGCTTTGCGAAGAAGTTCGAGGCTCGGCGGATGTCCTCTTGGGAGAGCACCGCGGCATCGTCCGTGCTGGCGAGCGATTCCAGCATGTCTCGGAGAGCCTTGCGTTTCTCTGCGTCGTCGCTGCCTGCGTTTATAGGGGGAACCTTCAGGGGCGGCTTCGAAAGAGTCCCAATTTTGCTGGCAAGCAGAGAGAGGGCCCTTCCGAAGTTTTCGGCCGCCTTTTCGTAGTCTTGCTCGGTCACTCAGAGACCTCGCTAGCGCACTGCATGATCAGCTCATTTGGGATGATTCCCTTGTGTAGGCGTTTCTGGTTGTAGATGACGTCCCACGGGGACCCCTCGGCGTGTGAGATCCTGACGAGCTCCCATGGGGATTTCTCAGCTAGCATGTCCACCCCTGCATCCAGGAAAGGGCGGATGGAATCATTTATCTTAATGTCGAACTCACGTTTTATCGGGAAGCCGCCGCAGTCAGAGAACTTAACGTAGACATCTCTGATGACCGGGCCGTAGGGCCATGCCTCAAACTGGTCGGCGAATAGCAGCTCGCCGGTCTCGCTCGCGTGTATGACTTGCAGGAAGTAAAGAATCTTCTGGAGCTGAAGATTGCTGATTGGCGTGTCGTGGCGATATCGCCTGCTGACAGCGTACTCGGCGATTTCCATCGCGCAGTACTCTGTCCCGATTTGGACTTTCATCTGTTTCCTCCTTTGCCAAATCATACCAGTGATGTGCTTCCCATCTGCGCTTATCGAGATAAAAGCATCTCAGCTCGTCCGGACAAAAAACGGACGGCCCTCCAGCGGGGGTTTCGGTCTCAAACGCCCCCCCCTAGTCCTCCACGGCCCCAGCACCGGCACGAGCGACAGGAACGACATGAGCACGAGCGCCGTGACCGCAATGCCCAACGCCCATTTCACGTCCTCACCTATCACTTCACCGCCTTCCGCTCGAACCTGCAGAAGCGCGCACGTGCGCCCAAGGTCGCTACCGTGTATCTCGCGGTCGCCGCGCCCCTCGCTAATGGCGCGCGTGGCCCTGCAGTCGGCGAGCCCGGACTCGAGCTCCCAGATGACCATCGAGCAGACCGAGGGGTTCTGCCCCAAGGCGGCCGAGGTGCTCAAAGAGGCCGAGATCGACGCTCTGGCCTACCTCGACTTCCCCTACGAGCACCACGTGAGACTTCGCACCAACAACGTGCAGGAGCGCGCCAACCGCGCGCCCAAGCGCCGCAGCCGCGTGGTGCAGGTGTTCCCCAACAGAAAGTCGCCCATCGGGATGATGAGAGCGATGTTCTCCGAGAAGGACGAGGACTGGGCGGGCCTCTGCTGGTTCGACGACGACTCCATCGGCAGGGCTGTGGAGGGCGCCAAGGACCAACACGCCGAAGCACGCCTACGGGGGCACCGCCGCCGAGCACGCGGCCAGGACCATCGGGCTCGGTGTGGCCGACAGCCCCGTTCCCGGCGGGGAGGCGGTGTGACATTAGCTAGAATGACGGCATTCTAGGTGGTTCTCGGTTCCTTGGGCAGCCTTCGGCCACCCTCGAGAGCAGAGACCTACATCAACATTTGCGAGACTATCATACTGTTGATGAGCGAATGGAGGCTTGCGATGCGTAAGTCAGCAAGATACTTGGGGCGGGATGTTGGGCTTAATGCTGAGGAGATGAATGTCTTGCTGAAGGAAGAAGGATACCTCGAAGGCGAACCTGGAGATTATAGGGTCACCGAGAAGGGGCATCCCTATGCCACGCAGAGGCATAGGGAAACTGGAAGCCCAAATCATGCTGGCTATGTTGCCACGTAATGGGAAGAGGAGATTCTCGATGAAATGGGGCCGCTTTCCTCAGAACGCAGACGCGAGCTTTCCGATTCAGTTGCAGCCAATCGCGCCGAAAAGAAAAGGCAGAGAGAAGAATTGGAGGCATCGCTTGCGGCAAATGGCGACTATAGTATTGATGACGGCCAGCGCAATGGAGATGATGCCTCCAATCCGAACGGCGGCAAGGTGGCAGCTGCTGCGATTGCCGTAATTGCCGTCGGCTATCTGGTGGCGAAAGGTGCTCAGGTGGCAAAGCCTCATGTCGAAAAATGGTGGCGTGAGACCGCGCGCCCAAAGATTGTCGAGACAAAGAAAAACGTTATGACGAAGTTCAAGGGTGTATTCGGCGAGCAGGGCGAAGAGGCTGACCCCAAGACAACGGAGAAGACGGCAAATTAACCTTTAGCGCCTTTCGATGGCGGGGAAAAGCTGGACGCTGCGTTCTCACCCATGCAAGAGTCGCCCATCATCGCGTACCCCACCGTGTCAATCGAGTGGTCGTTGCCGACGGGGGATGTCGTCAAGCCACGTCCCGTCTCGGTCGCTGTCGAACTTCTTGAGCCTGGACTCCTCGTGCGCCAGCGGACAGCGCACCTGGTCGTTGCAGATTTCGCGCAGCCCGATCGCGTCGAAAATGTTGGTGTAAGGGTGACGCCCTAGCGCCCGTTTAACGAA
>CALFDJ010000019.1 GCA_937950325.1 uncultured Collinsella sp. | reverse complement strand
ACAGGAGGCCACTTAATGTGGCCTCCGTCGTGAGCAGGACTGTAGAGCAGGAAACTTTATCCGCGGACCCCGCCGGGAATAGCAAAAGGGCGACCCCTGTCCGGAGTCGCCCTTGTTGAGCTGCTTATGTTTAGCTGTTACTCGGCGTCGTGGTGACGGCGGGGCTTGCGGCCTCCGTTGTCGCCGGGACGGCGCGGGCGGTCGCTGCGCTCGGAGCGCTCGCGACGCGGACGCTCACGGCGCTGGAAGTGCTCGCCGTCGCCCTCGGAGGCACCCTCGGCACGAGCCGGGGCCTCGGGCTTGTCCAGACGATCGAGCGAGATCTTGCCACGATCGTCGACCTCGATGACGACGACTTTGACCTCGTCGCCAACGTTGAGGACGTCCTCAACCTTCTCCACGCGGCCCTTGGCAACGCGGGAAATGTGCAGCAGGCCGTCCTTACCGGGCAGCAGGTTGACGAAGGCGCCGAAGGGCTGGATGGAGACCACTCGACCGGTGTACTCCTCGCCCGGCTCGGGAACCTTGATGATGAGCTTAATGCGCTCGACGGCTTGGTCGACGGACTCGCCGGTGCCGCCGACAAAGACGGTGCCGTCCTCCTGGATGTCAACCGAAGCGCCGGTCTCGTCCTGGATACCGCGGATGACCTTACCGCCGGAACCGATGACGTCGCGGATCTTGTCGGTCGGAACCTGGATGGAGACGATGCGCGGGGCGGTGCTGCGCGTGGTGTGGCGCGGCTCGGGGATCACATCGAGCATCTTCTGCAGGATGAAGGCGCGACCCTCCTTGGCCTGCTGCAGGGCGCGGGCCAGGATGTCGAAGGTGAGGCCGGTGGCCTTGTTGTCCATCTGCAGGGCGGTGATGCCCTCGGTGGTGCCGGTGACCTTAAAGTCCATGTCGCCCAGGAAGTCCTCGAGACCCTGGATGTCGGACAGGACCACGGTCTTGCCCTCCTCCTGGATCAGGCCCATGGCGATACCGGAGACCGGGCGCTTAATGGGCACGCCGCCGTCCATAAGGGCGAGCGTGGAGCCGCAGGTCGAAGCCATCGAAGAGGAGCCGTTGGACTCCATGACCTCGGAGACAACGCGGATGGCGTAGGGGAACTCGTTCTCGTCGGGAAGCACCGGAAGCAGAGCGCGTTCAGCCAGGTTGCCGTGACCGATCTCGCGGCGCTTGGGGCTGCCCATGCGGCCGGTCTCGCCGGTGCAGAACGGCGGGAAGTTGTAGTGGTGCATGTAGCGCTTGCCCTCGGTGGGCTCGATGGTGTCCAAGCGCTGGCCCTCGTTGAGCATGCCGAGCGACAGGACGGAAAGCACCTGGGTCTGCCCACGCTGGAACAGGCCGGAGCCGTGAACGAGCGGCAGGTAGTTGTCCTTCACCATGATGGGACGGATCTCGTCGGCGGCACGGCCATCGACGCGCTCGCCAGTCTCGACGACCATGGTGCGCATGGCCTTCTTCTCGAGCTTCTTGAGCGCCACGGGGATCTCGCGCTCCCAAGCGGCCTGCTCCTCCTCAGTGAACTCGGCGCGGATGGACTCCTTCAGAGCCTCGACCTTACCGATACGGGAGAGCTTGTCGGCGTCGCGAAGAGCGGCTGCCATCTCGTCGTAGTGGGCGAAGATGCGCTCCTGGACCTCCTCGACGGGCTGGTCGAGCGGGAACTCCTTCTTGACGATGGGGCCGTTAACCTGCTCCCACTCGGCGACGAACTCGTCCTGAGCCTGGCAGAAGGCAGCAAGGGCCTCCTGGCCAAACTTCATGGCGGCGAGCATGTCGTCCTCGGAGATCTCCTCGGCACCGGCCTCGACCATCGAGATGAAGTCGGCGGATCCACCCAGCTCCAGGTCCAGATCGGAGTTCTCGCGCTCCTCGTAGGTGGGGTTGACGATAAACTCGCCGGTCTCCACGTTACGGCCGATGCGCACACAGGCAAGCGGGCCCTCGAAGGGCACGCCGCCGAGCGTCATGGCCAGGGAAGCACCCATGACGTTGATGACGTCAAAGGGGTTGACCTGGTCGGCGACGAGAGAGGTAGCGACGATGTGCACCTCGTTGCGGAAGCCATCCGGGAAGCTCGGGCGAATCGGACGGTCGATCATGCGCGCGGTGAGCGTGGCCTTCTCGCTGGGACGGCCCTCACGCTTGAGGTAGCCACCCGGGATGCGGCCGGCGGCGTACATCTTCTCGTTGAAGTCGACGGTCAGCGGGAAGAAGTCGTAGTTCTTGCGCTCCTTGGAGACGACCACGGTGTCGAGCATGGTGGTGTCGCCCTGCTTGACCAGGCAGGCGCCGGTGGCCTGCTTGGCAAGCTCGCCCGACTCAAAGGTGTAGGTCTTGCCGTACAGCTCAAAGGTCTTGGATACGAGTGTCATTGTTCTCCTTTACCCCACAGGCCCCTTGCCTGCGGGCTTCTCATGTGACGCGGGCCCCCTGCCCCCGCCACGCTTCAGAGCGTGATTGTTCGCGCCCTTACACAAAAAGAGCGCCCCGCTGCGCAGGACGCTCTTAGCATGTACAAATCCTACTGGATGTTGTCGCGGATGCCCAGAGCCTTGATGAGCTCACGGTACTCGACGATGTCGTTCTTCTTGATGTAGGAGAGAAGACGACGACGACGGCCGACGAGCATGAGCAGGCCACGACGGGTGTGGAAGTCCTTCTGGTGGGACTTCATGTGCTCGGTCAGCTCCTTGATGCGCTCGGACAGGATGGCGACCTGAACCTTGGGGTTGCCGGTGTCGACCGGGGTGTTACCGAACTGGGCAGTCAGCTCCGCCTTGCGCTCTTTGGAAACAGTCATTGTTTCACCTTTCGTTTTGCGTCGCCCACGGGCGACTCGATTCGCCTCGGACTGGGAAGCCGCCGGTGGAGCGAACAACCAAGGTCGAGGTACCAACAGGTCGGTATGTTACCACAAGCAGCCCGCGCCTGCGCATCATCACCGACCCAACATGAATTCCATCGCGCGGAGGCGCTGATCGGTGTGCGTCGCAGCCCAAACATGCGAAAGCCCGAGCAGGAATGCCGCCGTATGCGGGTCGATTCGCTCGGCCATGAGCGCATCGAAGGTCATGGACATGAGGGCGCGCAGCCATGCGGTCTCACCGGTCGACACCAGTTCGGCACCTGGAACGCTCGACGCGCACGACCCGCACATGAGACCGCCCGCCTGGGCTGAAAAATACGACAGCATGGGGTCTCCGCACAGCACACAGGCCGAAAAATCGGGACGATAGCCAACGTGCGATAGCAGCTTAAAGACATATGCCGCCACAAGTAGGTCCATATGTGCCGCGTCGAGCCCGCTGCCGACAAGCGTGAGCGCCCGCTGCGTGATAGCAAAGGTAAACGGGTCCTCGGCGTCCTCGAACGAGCACACGCGCGCGACCTCGGCGATCGCGCTTGCGGCGCATGTCGTCTCGTAATCGGGCGCAACGCCGAGCGGCGCCTCCATAAGCTCGGCCTGGGAAACCACGTCGAGCGACCGTCCATGCGCAAGCAGCATATCGACGGTACAGAACAGCTCGCAGCGCGCAGCCAGGCGTCCACCGGGTTTGCGGGCGCCCTTTGCCACGGCACGAACCTGCCGACCCCGCTCGTCAAGCATCGTCAGGATCAAGTCCGTCTCTTTGAGCTTCGTCTTATCGAGGACGAGTACCTTCGTGCGATATGTCCGGGAGCCTGCCATGCGCGCCGCGCGCCCTTAGTCCTCGGCGTTGTAGCCAAAGCGGCGAATCTGGGCCTCGTCGTCACGCCAGCCGGCCTTGACCTTCACGTCCAGCTCCAAAAAGACCTGCGTGCCAAAGATACGCTCAAGATCGCGACGGGCGTCGATACCGATATGCTTGATCATCTCGCCGCCCTTGCCGATGATGATGCCCTTTTGGCCCTCGCGCTCGACGTAAATGGTGGCGTGCACGCGCAGTACCTTCTTGGTCTGCTCGAGTGCATCGCAGATCACGCCAACGGAGTGCGGGATCTCATCACGGGTGCGGCGCAAGACCTTCTCGCGCACAAACTCGGCAACGAGCGTTTCGTCGGAAGCGTCGGTACCCATATCCTCGGGGAACCAACGCGGACCCTCGGGCAAAAAGTGCGCAACGGTCTCGATAAAGGCATCGACGTTGAAGTTCTTGACCGACGACGTCACGATCTCGTCGTCATATTCCATGAGCTCGTGGGCTGCCTTGAGCTGCTCCATGACCTGTGCGGGGTCGGCCTCATCGGCCTTAGTGAGCACCAGGACCTTCTTGCAACGGGCGCATCTGACGCGCTCGGCAACCCAGGCGTCTCCCCTGCCGATCGGTTTGGTGGCATCAATCAAAAACGCGACGACATCAACATCGTTCAGCTCGAACAGCGCGCTCTTGTTGAGCTCGGACCCCAGGCCGTCC
This sequence comes from uncultured Collinsella sp., assembly GCA_937950325.1. Lineage (GTDB taxonomy): Bacteria > Actinomycetota > Coriobacteriia > Coriobacteriales > Coriobacteriaceae > Collinsella. The sequence goes on along the minus strand of CALFDJ010000019.1, from coordinate 91,635 downwards.
TTGGGTTTGTGGATACCCGGAGTATCGACAAAGACCAGCTGGTAGCCGGGACGGTTGACGACGGCGCGCATGCGGCGGCGAGTCGTCTGGGCCACCGGCGAGGTGATGGCGACCTTTTTGCCATAGCAGGCATTAAGCAGCGTGGACTTGCCGGCGTTGGGACGACCGACCAGGGCCACAAAACCGCTGCGGAAACCGGGCTCCACGTCACCAAAGCCCGCGAGGCTGTCGTCCTCGTCGCACAGGGCGTCGAGCTCCTCGTCGCTCATGCCCTCAAACGGGTCGAACTCCTCGACATCCTCGAGCTCCTCGGTATCCACCGCATCCAGGACCTCGTCATCCAAAACTTCATCGGTAGGCTGCATATTGTCGGACATGGGAATCCCTTTCTAAATAAAGCCGAGCGCGCGGGCAAATACCAGCACGCCCACAATCGCGGCGGTGATGGAAAGAACGTATACAGAGGCGGCGGCGATGTCCTTCGCACGCTTGGCCAGCGGATGGAGCTCCTGGGTCGCTAGGTCGACGATAGCCTCCATAGCGGTGTTGCACAGCTCGCCGTGAATCACCAGGCCACAACAGATGATAATCGTGGCCCACTCGGCAATGTCGAGCCCCACGATACAGCCGGCGATGACGGTACACACGCCCGCCACGAGCATGACCTTAATGTTGCGCTCGGTCTTGACGGCGGTGACGAAGCCCTCCATGGCGTAGGAAAACGACTTTAAGAAGGACGGATGGTCCTTGTTCGATCCGGGAATCATAGACGGCTCCTAGTCGTGGGCGTGGTTGGTGATGGGGCCGACGTGGACTAGCTTAGGGTCCTCGCCGCGCTCGAGCGCCAGATCGCGCAGGATGGCGTCCTCGCGGGCCTCCATGACCTCGGCCTCGTCGTCCTCGATGTGGTCATAGCCCAGCAGGTGCAGCATTCCGTGTACGAGCATCAGACGGCACTCGTCAGCGGGGCTATTGCCAAAACCGGGGGCCTGACGGGCAATAACCTGCGGGGCCAAGATAATATCGCCGAGCTCGAGCGTCTCATCGGCGGGAATGTCATCGTCGAAGGCCGAATCGCACTCAAACGAAAGCACATCGGTGGTGCGGTCGATACCGCGCCACTCGTGGTTGAGCTCGTGCATCTCGTCCTCGTCGACATACGAAAGGGAAATCTCGACTCCACGTTCAACGCCCTCGGCGGCAAGCACGACCTCGCAGATGTGCTCCACCTCCTGCGCGTCGAGCAGCGTATCGAGCTCGGCATCGTTGCTGATCAATACACTCAACGGGACTCCTTTCGGTCGCGCGGGCGCTGCTCGCGCACGTCATCATAAGCTTCATATGCCTCGACGATACGACCCACCAGGGCATGGCGCACCACGTCGGCACGCTCGAGGTGAGAAAATGCGACATCGTCGACACGGCCCAAAATCTGCTCAACGTCAGCAAGACCGCCACGACGACCCACCAGGTCGCGCTGGCTCAGGTCGCCGGTAATCACGAACTTGGAGTTGAACCCAAGGCGTGTCAGGAACATCTTCATCTGCTCGGGCGTGGTATTTTGCGCCTCGTCGAGCACCACGAAGGCATCACTCAGTGTGCGGCCGCGCATGTAGGCAAGCGGGGCGATCTCGATCACGCCACGCTCCATAAGCTCATCGGTGCGCTCGCGATCCATCATGTCAAAAAGGGCGTCGTAGAGCGGACGCATGTAGGGGTCGATCTTTTCCTCAAGGGTACCGGGCAAAAAGCCCAGATTCTCCCCCGCCTCGACAACCGGACGCGTCAAGATCAAACGGCCCACCTCGTGACGCTTGAGCGCGGCAACGGCGAGCGCCATGGCCAGATAGGTCTTACCGGTACCGGCAGGACCCAAGCCAAAGGTGATGGTATGCGAGCGAATGGCATCCACGTAGCGCTTTTGCCCGAGCGTCTTGGGACGAATGACGCGGCCGCGATACGAAAGCAGCACGTCATCGCGAAGCGACGTAGCCTCGTGCTCACCGTCGCGCAGGACGGCCAGGCAGCGAGAGACATCGTCGGCAGACAGCGTGCGCCCGGCGGCCGCCTCGCGAAAAGCGTGCTCGAAAAAGCGCGCCACGAGTTCGACCTCGTCCGGGTCGCCGCTCACGGCGATGCTATCGCCACGGGCGACCACGTGAGCGCGAACCAAGCTCTCGAGCACGCGAAGGACGCCGTCGCCGGCGCCCAAAACGCACGAGGGATCAATTCCCTCGGGAACGGTAAGTCTAATCTTCGAGGCTTCCATGAACCTCCCTGCGTGCATGGACCAAGCCGGAATCATCGACTCCGATGATAGCAACATCGAGCAGGCACGGGGCTGTAAGTCCACAGGTATCGTCAAGACGGGCATGATGGAACGAGCCGAGCGTCAGGTTGTCACCATACTCGAGCACGGCACGCTCGACCGTGCCCACGCGACGACGAGCGTCGGCAATAGCGAGCTCCTGTGCGGCGGCCCGCATACGGCGGCTGCGCTCGGCCATAACCTCGGGTGGCACCTGGTCGGGCATGTCGGCAGCAAGGGTACCGGGACGCTTGCTGTAGCGAAACACGTGCATACGCGAGAAACCCACACGGCGGCACAGCGCCAGCGACTCCTCGAACTCCTCGTCCGTCTCACCAGGAAAACCGACGATGACATCGCACGAAAGGGACGCCTGGGGCAAGTTGGCGCGAATCATACGCACCGTGTCCTCAAAGGCTTCGGCGCTATAGGGACGGCCCATGCGATGCAGGGTCGCCGTGCAGCCGGACTGCACGGGCAGGTGCAAAAACGGGGCGATACGCTGCGGGTAGCGCGCCATAACCTTAAGAAGGCGCTCGGAGATATCCATGGGCTCGACCGAGGAAATGCGCACATGCGGAATAGACGTGCGCTCCATGATGGCCACGAGCAGCTCATCGATTTCGACGTGCTCGTCGGTCGCGCTCTTGCCATCGTAGGCACCCAGGTTCACACCGGTCAGCACCACCTCGGGCACGCCGGCCTCCTGGGCCTCGCGAACTTGCTCGAGCACGGACTCGACGGGCACGGAGCGCTCGGGGCCGCGCGCCTTCCACACAATGCAATAGGTGCAGCGATGGTTGCAGCCATCCTGAATCTTCACGCCCAGGCGAGAGCGACCGAGCGCATCGACCACCTCGCCATCGCTGCAGGCGGGAACGCTATCGGACTCAACACCCAGCACCTCGCATACACGTTCGGCGACATCTATCTTGGACGGCTCGGCAATCACGCGATCCGAAAGCTCCGACAGCTCCTCGGGATGCAAATTGACCACGCATCCGGTCACGACCACATAGGGCTCGTTTGGATGGGCCAGCGCATGACGGACGGCCTTACGGGTCTTGGCCTCGGCCTCGCCCGTAACGGCACAAGTGTTAATGACGATCAGATCGGCATCCTGGGGCTCCACAATAGCAAAGCCCAAGCGCATAAGATCGGCAGTGATACGGTCAGACTCAACCCGGTTGACACGGCAGCCGAGGTTGACGACGGAAATATGGGGTGCGAGCACGCGGGCTCCTTAATCGAGGATATCGTCGAGGGCACTCTTGATACGGTCGGTCACCGACTTCTTACCGGAAGCGACGTCATCGCCCATCTCATCGGCAAAAGCACGGAGCAGCTCGCGCTGCTTATTGGAAAGATTGGTGGGAACTACCACGCGCAGTTGCACGATCAGGCGGCCACGCGAACCGCCACCGCCAATGCGCGGCATGCCGTAATTATTGACGCTCACGGTGTCGCCGTACTGGGCGCCGGCGGGAACCGTCACCTTAACGACCTCGTCGGGCATAATGCCCTCGACCTCGATCTCGCAGCCGAGTGCGGCCTGCGCAATCGAGATATCGCTCACCAGGTACAGGTCGTCCCCGTTGCGCTTAAAGCGCTCATGGTCGGAAACGCGCACGTTGACAATCAGGTCGCCCGAAGGCTCGCCGCGAAGGCCGGCCTCGCCAAAGCCGCTCACGCGCAGCTGGCGACCGGTCGAAACGCCGGCGGGAATATCGATGTCGATCTTTTCGTGCGAAGGCGTGCGGCCTTGACCGTCGCAGGTCTCGCAGGGATGGTCGATAACCGTGCCCTCGCCATGGCAGTCGGGGCAAGGCGAGGAAGACTGAACCTGGCCCAAAAACGATCGCTGAACCGTCGTGACGTAGCCCGTACCGTGGCAGCGGCCACACTGCTTTTCCTGTGCGCCCTCTGCCCTACCGGTGCCATTGCAGTCCTCGCAAGGAGCAAGGCGGTCATAGCTGATTGTCTTTTTGCAGCCGAGCGCCGCCTCCTCGAGCGTCACCGAAAGCGAGATGGCCATGTCTCGTCCGCGACGACGCTCACGACGGCTGCGGGCGCCACCGCCGGCACCGCCGCCAAAGAACGACGAGAACAAGTCGTCCATGCCCATGCCACCAAAGATATCGTTGATATCGACGTAGCCCGAACCACCAGGGCCGTCGGCAGTGCCGTAACGGTCGTAGTTAGCACGCTTCTGCTCATCGGAAAGAACGGAATAGGCCTCGTTGAGCTCCTTGAACTTGGCCTCGGCCTCGGGGTCGTCCGAAACATCCGGATGTACGGTACGGGCCTTCTTTAGAAACGCACGCTTAATCGTCCGCGCGTCGGCATCCCTGTCGACGCCAAGCACCTCGTAGTAATCCCTATTTTCCGACACAACCGAATCCTTCCGACTTTCATTATTGTCACAGTGCGTCCTATACCCAAGCAGGGCCGACCGCAAACAGAGGGTTTGATGTTATTGCATTTGGTACGGCGAAAGCATGGCCCGTTGCGAGCAGCTCGCGAACCAAACCGACACGAGCGCGAACATGAAGCCGTTGGCAAAACCGTTGGCAAACTGCATCGCGCCGCGCTTCCACCACAGCAGGCTGCGATGAAGCACGCCGTCCGAAAGCACCATGAACAGGCCCATGGCAAACGGAATAAAGCACATCACGGCAAAGGCCGAGAACACGCCCGAGATGGCCGAGAGTACCAAAAACGGCGCCACGATGCCCATCAGGTAAAAACCGGTACGAGCTTTGCCTTCCAAGCGCTCGGCCTCAACATGGGCGCGGCCGACCAGATCGCCGCCCGCGGCACCGTTGGTGCCAGCATGACCCATGCCGCCAATGCGGACCTCGTCGCCATCGTGCGTGCCGGCAGGAAACTCAATCGTCTGCTCGGAGGTTACGCGAGTACGACCGCTGCCGCCGCAATCAGGGCAGGGGTCGGCCACGACCTTACCGGAACCGCCGCACTCGGGGCAGACCGACTGGAACGTGCCCGCACCAAACAGGAAGGACAGGTCGACGTCGATGTGGCCGCGGCCACCGCAGCTCGGGCAGGTATGGGCATGCTCAGACGAAACGGAGCCCGAACCGCCGCAGTTGTTACAGGTATCGAAGCGCGTGTAGCGGACGGTCTTGCGGGCACCGCCCTTGGCCTCCTTGGCGTCGAGTTTGATATCGACGACCACGTTGGCGCCGTTCTCGGGATTGTAGGCAGCCTGCCCGCGACGCGGCTGGCCCCAGGCGCCACCAAAGGGAAAACCGCCCTCAAAGGGATTGCCATAGCCCGCGCTGCCGGCGTAGCCGCCGCCATAGGGCGAAGCCGTAGGAGCGCCGGCGAAGGGGTTGCCCGAACGCATGGCGTCGTAGCGCGAACGCTTCTGCTCGTCCGAAAGCACGGCGTAGGCCTCGGAAACCTCTTTAAACTTTTCCTCGGCATCCGGCTCTTTGTTGACGTCCGGATGGAGCTTGCGGGCCTTTTGCTGAAAGGCCTTTTGAATATCACGTGAGGTGGCGTCCTTGGAGACACCCAGAATCTCGTAGTAATCTTTTTCGTTCATCGTCGCCATGCGCGGCAACCTCCTGCTCACAGCAGCGTATATATTTCGGTAATTCTACCCGAGCGACCTAAGCTAGATCCCAAAACAGCTCGAACAGAACATTTCCATCGAGCCAGCCCAGGTGTGTCGGCGCTAAACGAGCTCGAACATGGCCCGCGATGACATCTGCCGAAGTGAAGGGTCCCTCATGGACTCCGAGCGTCTCGGGCACCCAAGTGGCAAGACCCAATTCGAGCGCGCGATCGCAGGCAGCTGCCAGCTCATCGGCCGGGACGACACGAGCCGCGCGAACCAAAAGGTCGGACGCGACACCGCGCGTCATGCGACAAGCAAGTATCAGGTCTTCGGCCGCAGCCTCGCGCTGCGAGAGATATTCGGCCTCGAACGCCGTCGCGTCATCGTCACGTTGCACCAGACGCACGCGGTACGCAACGCCTCGAGAAGAAACACCGGGGAACAAACCTGCAAGACGGTCGAAATCCCCGCCGTCGAGCATGCCCGCGGCAGAACGACCCAGGCCCAGGTAGCCCCGTCCGGTCCAGTAGGCAATGTTATGGGCGCACTCATGGCCGTCGAGCGCATAGCTTGCCACCTCATACGGGTGATAGCCGGCCGCACCCAGGAGCTCGCGTGCCACATCCATGCAGGCGGCCTGAAAATCCTCATCAGGCTCGAGCGACTCGTCGCGGCACGCCATGCGATAAAGGGGCGTCCCCTCCTCGAGCGTAAGAGGGTAGACCGACGCATGATGCGGAGTCGCAGTGAGCACGCCATCGAGCGTGCGCTGCCAACTCGCCGCCGTCTGCCCGGGAAGGCCACACATAAGGTCGCAGGACACATCGAGGCCAGCGTCCTTTACCGTCGCGATAGCCGCAAGTGCCCGATTAGCATCGTGAATGCGGCCAATAGCAGCCAGTTCAGTATTGTCGAGGGTTTGCACGCCCAGAGAGATGCGCGTGACACCCGCCTCGGCAAGCGCGGTGGCGAGCTCAGCGGTCAGCGACTCAGGATTAGCCTCGCAGGTAAACTCAACGGGGGCGCACCACGCACGAATACGCCGCGCCAGCTCCACCAAGCGCTCCCCCGCCAGCGACGGCGTACCGCCGCCAACATAGACGGTGCGGATCTGGTCAAGGGCCCCAGCTTTGCCAAAAGCATCGAGGCGCGCGAACAACTGCTCAAAATAGGCATCGAGCGCAACGCTCAGGTCGTACGGAGCAAAACTGCGCGAGTCAAAGTCGCAGTACCGGCACTTTTGGGCGCAAAACGGCACATGCACGTACAGCGCGGTAACGGCCACCCTTAAGCCTCCAGCGGATGAGGGGGCACCGATTCGCCGGCGGCAAGTGCGGCCTCGCAGGCCACCACATCGCGCTCGATCTCATCGACCAGCGCCATGAACTCCTCATACGTGGAGCAGCGCACCACATGGGCACGCCAAGCGGCGGCATGGGGCATGCCTTTTAAGTACCAGCTTGCGTACGTACGGGCACGCGACATGAGAGGCAGGAGCTCATGCGTCAGCGTTAGGTGCTCACGCAGGGCGTCTAGGCGCTCGACGGAGCTGCGCGCCGGCACCGGCATGCCATCGAGCGCAAGGGCGCGAGCATCACCGAACACCCAGGGGTTGCCATAGATACCGCGCGCGATAAACACCGCGCTGGCACTCGAGCCTTGCAGATGCTCAGCAGCGTCCTCGGCCGAGAACACATCGCCCGAACCGATAACGGGAATCTCGACGGCGTCGGCCACCTCATCGACGACCGACCAATCGGCCTGGCCCGTGTAGAGCTGCGTGGCGCAACGACCATGCACGGCGACTGCGGCGGCACCGGCGCCTTCGAGCATCTGGGCAAACGTCGCGGCATTACGGTCCTCGGCATAAAAACCCTTGCGGATCTTTACGGTCACGGGCACATGAGCCGCGCCCACCGCCGCCTCGACGATCTTCTCGGCCAAATCGGGCGTGCGCATAAGGGCAGAGCCCTCGCCCTTGGTGACAACCTTTCGGGCAGGACAGGCCATGTTGATATCGATGAGCGACAGGCGATCGCCCACACGATCCTCGACGGCGGCGACGGCGCTCGCAAACTGATCGGGCTTGGAACCAAAGAGCTGAACGCAAATCTGCTGTTCCTCGTCGGCCGGCAACACCAGGCGCCACGTCTTGTTGCTGGCATAGGCAAGGCCTGCAACGCTCACCATCTCGCTGTAGGCAAGATTGGCACCGCGGCGGCGACACATGATGCGATAGACAGGGTCGGTTACGCCCGCCATGGGAGCCATAAGGAACGGCTGCTCGGCATAGGCGCCCAGCAGCCGCTTACTGTATTCAGAAAGCGCCATGGACCTACTCGTCCACCTTGAGAATCGCCATAAAGGCCTCCTGCGGGACCTCAACCGAGCCGATGGCCTTCATGCGCTTCTTGCCCTCTTTCTGCTTCTCGAGCAGCTTGCGCTTTCGCGAGATATCGCCGCCGTAGCACTTAGCAAGAACGTCCTTGCGACGCGCTTTGACGGTAGAACGGGCGATGATCTTGTTGCCGATAGCACCCTGGATGGGCACCTCGAACAGCTGGCGCGGAATAATCTCCTTGAGCTTGTCGCACAGGCCGCGGGCCAGACCGTAGGCCTTGTCCTTGTGGACGATAAACGACAGCGCGTCCACCTCGTCGCCCGAAAGCAAGATATCGAGCTTCACAAGCTCGGATGGACGGTACTCGTTGAACTCGTAGTCGAGCGAGGCATAGCCCTTGGTACGGCTCTTGAGCTGGTCAAAGAAGTCCAAGATGAGCTCGGCGAGCGGCATATCGAAGCGCATCTCGACCGATTTGCTCGTCAGGTGGATCATGTCGGTCGTAACGCCGCGGTGCTCGATGGCGAGCTGCATGACGGCACCCGTGTACTCAGGCGGGCAGATGATCTTTGCCTTGAGGTAGGGTTCCTCGATACGCTCGATGCGCGTGGCCTCGGGCAGATCCTGCGGGCTGCGGACATCAATCATCTCGCCGTCAGTCTTGTAGACGTGATAGTCCACCGAGGGGCTCGTGGCAATGAGGTCAAGATTGAACTCACGCTCCAGGCGTTCCTTGACGACTTCCATGTGCAGCAGGCCCAGGAAGCCCACGCGGAAGCCAAAACCGAGCGCCACCGAAGTCTCGGGCTCCCACACCAACGACGGGTCGTTGACGTGCAGCTTATCGAGCGCGTCACGAAGGTTCTCGTAGTCCTTGTTATCGATCGGGAACAGGCCCGTATAGACCATGGGCTTGGCCTCGCGGTAGCCGGGAAGCGGCTCGGGGCAGGGATTCGACGCCCACGTGAGGGTATCGCCCACGCGAACGGCCTCGGGGTCCTTCAGGCCCGTGACCACGTATCCGACCTCGCCGACCGTCAGCGCGTCAACCGGAGTCTCGGCGGGACGCTTGACGCCCACGCCATCGACCAAAAAGTCGCCCTTTGCCTGCATCATGCGCAGGGTATCGCCCTTTTTGATGGAGCCGTCAAAGATGCGCACCGTGGCGACGACGCCACGATACTCGTCGAAGTATGAATCCAGGATGAGTGCCTTGAGCGGCGCATACGCATCGCCCTTGGGCGGAGAGATCAAAAAGACAATGGACTCCAGCAGATCGTGGATGCCCTCGCCGATCTTGCCCGATACGCATACGGCATCGTCGGCAGGAATCGCCAGGTCATCCTCGATCTCGGTCTTGACCTCGTCGGGGTGTGCCGATGGCAGGTCGATCTTGTTGATAGCGGGCACGATATCCAGATTGGCGTTCATGGCGAGCGTCGCGTTGGAGACGGTCTGCGCCTCGACGCCCTGAGTGGCGTCGACAACGAGCACCGCGCCCTCGCAGGCTGCCAGCGAGCGCGAGACCTCATAGGTAAAGTCAACGTGGCCCGGCGTATCGATCAGATTGAACTGATACGTCTCGCCATCGTCGGCGTCATAGGAAACGCGGACGGCATTGGACTTGATCGTGATGCCGCGCTCGCGCTCGATATCCATGGTGTCGAGCAGCTGCGACTCCATGTCGCGTTCGTCGACGGTATGGGTGAGCTCGAGGATGCGATCGCTGATCGTGGACTTGCCATGGTCGATGTGCGCAACGATTGAGAAGTTGCGGATGTGGGAAATGTCAATTGAAGTATTCATGCGGACTATCTTACCCGAGCGGTACAAAAAATGGAGCCTGTTCCATAAAACAGGCTCCATTTATGCGCGTAATCTGTGTGGTGTGAAATTTACAACTTAGGCGTTGATGCTGTTCACGAGCTTGGCAAGACCGGACTTGCGGTTGGAAGCCTGGTTCTTGTGGATAACATGCTTGGCGGCAGCCATGTCGAGACGCTTGGTGACGGTCTTGAGGGCAGCCTGGGCCTTCTCGGCGTCGCCCTCGGCGACGGCGGACTGGACGTGCTTGGTCAGCGTCTTGAGCTCGGACTTGACAGCCTTGTTACGCATGCGAGCTGCCTCATTGGTGCGGATACGCTTCTTCTGAGACTTGATGTTTGCCACTTCTGGAGTTCCTTTCGAGTTCCTTGCAAAAAATGTATGACACCTCTGAGACACGGTGAGGTCATGCAAGCGCCTACTATAGCACGCTCCCCCTCAAAGGGATAGAACGAATTTGTCAAATAGGCAGGTATCATCACGATTTTCTCAAGATGTTCGTAATCCAGAGCAAAAGCGCGGTCTGAGAATCGGCCGAACCCTTGAGCGCGAGCTCCACATCAACGGCACCCTCGAGCGCTGCGACGAGCTCTGCCATCGAAAAGCGACGTGCCCAGGTCAGGTGATTCTTGACCTGCCAAGACTGGAGTTTGAGCGTTGCGGCCAGCTCACGACCCTGTCCGCGCGCATCGAGCGCCTTGGCAACGATAAGCTCGCGAATGCGGCCGCACAGCAATGTGTACGTCCACACGTAGCTCTTGGCGGGCATTAGATTGAAGAGCTCGAGCGAACGGCGCATGTCACGGGCCGAGACCGCATTGAGAAAGTCCCAGGGTTGAACCTCGGCCGTTCGTACAATCCAGCGCTCAACGTCGGCAAGCTCAATCTGGGGCGCCTCGACCATCTGGGCAAGCTTAGCCAAGTCGTTATCGAGCATGCGAGTGTTTTCACCCGAACGCGAAACGAGCTCCTCGGCGGCCGCCGTCGAGATCGACTTGCCGTGCTGCGTCGCCATCTGTTGCACGCGGCGCGGTAACTCCCAGCGCTTGGTGCCGGAGCAATCGATCACGGCCTTCTTGTCGATTTTGGCGATCGCCTTATACAGGCGCGTGTTCTTGGCAAGCGAGTCGGCGATGATGAGGCAGACCGTCGTGGGGCTGGGACTCGCCAGATAGTCGACAAGCGACTCCGAGACCGCCTTAGCGAGCTTTGAGCAGCCATCAAGGATTACCAAGCGAAACTCGCTGCCCATCGGAAAGGTGTTAAGCGATCCGATAATGGACTCGATATCGGGGTCCTTGGTCATGTCGCGCTCGTCGAGGTTGAACTCGACCATTCCCGACTTTTCCAGACGCGCCTTCATACGCGAGACGGCGTGATCGCGCTTGACGCCGTCGGTACCGACGATCAGATATGCCGGCAGCAGACCGGTTTCGGACATTACGCTCCCCTCCCGCAGGCCTTCGTATTCGTTCCGTGCCATTCTAGCCCAGGGGCCCACCACACGCCATCGACGTCGTCACGGTCGCTGGCATCGCATCGCAAAGCCCTTTGCGGTCGGGCTGATGGTGATATCACCATGTTCGATGGTGCATGCGAACGCACCGCCCGCTTCCTGAACGGCATCGATGCAGGCATCCGACGGATGACCGTATCGATTCCCCTTGCCGGCGCTCGCGAGGGAAAGCTCGGGTCTCAGGACATCCAGCAACTCACCATCGACTGAAACCTTGGAGCCGTGATGCCCAAGTTTAAGGACATCGATATCCCCCACCTCCTGCACGAATTCCCGTTCTTGGTCGAGCTCGGCATCACCAGTGAGGAGCATACGCAGGCTCTTGCCTTCCTGAACATAAGAGAGTAGCAGGACAAGCGAGTCCTCATTTCCCTCGCCATCTACGGACTCGAACGGCCACATCACGCGGGCACAAAATGAGCCGATGTCGACCGTATCCCCACGGCGCACCTGCCGATACTCAACGCCAGGTCGATTCAATACCTCGGCAGGAGCATCCTCCAACGCATCCGCCGCCACGGCAATCGTTCCGACCGAAAACTGTTCGAGCACGGCAGGTAGACCACCCCAGTGATCCTCATCCCAATGCGTCACAAAGACGGCATCGATATGGTGCACGTTATTGCGAACCAACGCCGCTACCACGCGCTCATCGAGCCCGCAGTCGACGAGTGCTAATGCGTCGCCCTGGCGGATAAGAATCGCATCCGCCTGGCCCACATCGAGCACCGTCACCGAAGGCGGAGCGAATCGATCCCAGTAGACGTACGGAATCGCAGCCAAGAGCACCAGGCATGAAAGCCCCACCGCCATAGGACGTGCACGGGGACGCGGCCACCAGACCAACAGAACCGCCAGCAAACACGGCACTAGGTAAATCCACATGCTATCGGGCGGCACACTCACAGATACACCAGGCACGGCGGCAAACAGTTGCTCGAAGAACAGTGCGCAACGGGCGGCAACCATGGGCACAACGAGCGCCCAAATCCGCAACGGTTCCACGAGCGAAAAGGGAACCAGCACGATCGACACAGCAAGCAGTACGCTCACCACCGGACCGATGACTGCATTTGCCAGCGGAGCAATGAGCGAGAACGTACCGAAGGCAGGAATGGTAATGGGAAGTGTTGCCAGTTGCGAGCACAGCGTGACGGAAAGTATGTTGGCAACGCCCGATGGCACACCCAGCTCACCCAAAGCGTAGGTCGCATAGGGGCAAAAGCACAGAATGGCTAAGACGCTGGCACACGAGAGCTGAAAGCCCATCTCGAACAGCACCGTCGGCCGCAGTAGCACAAAGATGGACATGGTTACGAAGAGTGCCGATGCGCCGTGCCGGCGACGCCCCGCGCCGTTTACGACAAGCGTCGCGAACACCATGCAGCACGCGCGCACGGCCGAGGGAGACGCGCCCGTAAAGGCAGTGTAGCCCACAAGCGCCATCGCCAATATCGCCCGCTGAACACCACGTGAGCAGCGAGTCTTTTGCAATACACCCTCGATTACAAATCCCACGATAGCCAAATGGCTGCCCGAGACGGCGATAAGATGCGCCGTTCCCGTTACCGAAAACCAGTCGCCCGCCGGCTGGGCGCGCAGTTCGGCCGAACGACCGCAGACGACACCGGCTATGAGTGCACGCGCCGGGTCGGTCGCAGGCGCGATGGACGCAAGCAGCCCATTTCGCAGCCGAAGCAGCGGTCCCGGAGAGCCCTCATCGGCCGACACAATCCGAACGACTTTAACCTTGCGCACCTCGCCTCGGAGCACGCGCGATCGTCCATACGCATCGTTCTCAAAACGTGAAACGCGACCGATAACACGCACGTACGCCCCGACCTTGAGCTCGCGGTCGCACGATAGACACTATGACCCAATCCGAGGGCACTAAAAAGATAGGAGCCCCCGCTCGTGACCGCGGGTCGGGGCTGCGACAATGATGTTGAAGTGCCATAGGCGCAGCCGCGCCGCAACGAGGTTGGGAGGCTCCCATGCCAAAGTATTCTACCGCGTTCGGGATGGACGTCCACCTGAGGTCGACCACCGTCTGCGCCCTCGACGCGGACACCGGCGAGGCCGTGACGAGGAGGTTCCCCGGCAACCCCTGGGGCGAGATCGCCGGGTGGATGGATGGGTTCCCCGGGCCGTCGCTCGCGGCCTACGAGAGCGGCTACCTCGGCTTCGCCCCGCAGCGGGAGCTCGCCGGGCTCGGCGTCGAGTGCGTCGTCGCCGCGGTCTCGAAGATCCCCAGGTCGGCCGCCGACTCGGCCTCCAAGAACGACAGGAACGACGCCGCCAGGATGGCCAAGGCGATACTCGCCCACGACATCTCCCCCGTATGGGTCCCCTCCCCCGAGGTCGAAGGCATCAGGGACCTCGCCGGCGCCTACGACGGGGCGGCCGCGCGCCTGGCGACCGCCAAGCAGCGGCTGCTCGCCTTCCTCGCAAAGCGGGGGTTCGTCTACGGCGGCACCACGCCCGCCGGCAACCCGAGGAAGTACTGGACCTACGACTTCCTGAGGTGGCTCGACAAGGTCAGGCCGGAGGACGATGGCGGGGTTCGGACGCTCGCCGCCCTGAGGAACGAGGTCGAGGCCGCGGCGGAGGCCCGGGCGGACCTGCTCTCCGAGTACAGGGCCGCCGTGGATGCCAGCCCGATCGCCGCGGAGGTGGCCGCCCTCCAGTCGATCAAGGGCTGCGCCTTCGCGCTGGCCGCAGCCTTCTCGGCCGAGGTCGGCGACTTCACGAGGTTCCGTTCCGGAAGGCAGGTCACGGCCTATTTCGGCCTCGCGCCGAGTCAGAGGTCGAGTGGCGACTCCGTGCGGCTCGGAGGCATCAGCGGTGCGGGCAACGCGCTCGTGAGGAAGCTGGCCGTTGAGGGTTCATGGTGCTACGCCGCGGCACGGCACCAGCCGAAGCTCATGCCAAGGGACACGGGCGTGCCCCTCGAGATAAGGATGCACGGGAGGAAGGGGTCCGAGCGGCTCCTGCGGCGGCGCGAGGAGATGCTCGCCCGCGGCGTGCCCGCGGCGAAGGCCAACGCGGCCACCGCGGCCGAGCTCGTGAGGTGGCTCTGGGCCCTCGGCATGATGTGCCGGGAGGGCGCGGAATAGACATGGCCCCCGTCCCGGCGAGCCGGGCGGCCTTCGGGGATACCCCCTATTTCGCTGTGCGCGCGGAGCCCTCCGCATGCGCCTCGACAGACTTGGGGAACCCCGCCGAAGGAATGGAGTGCGGGCCGACAGAACGGTATCCGCGGATATGAGACTGAGCCGAAGGCGTCGACGACATGCCGGGGGCGGACCGGGACGGGTTCAACGGCAGGCCCCGCCGACCGATTGCAAGCGGTCGGCGGGGCCATTGTGGCTCTTGACAGCGGATTGGGTCATATGAGGCGAACCGTTGCCAAGTTCTTACCGTCCGCGCGTGCCTCGCAGGTATAGGAATACACGTCGTCGTTTATGGATGGATCGCCCTGCACGATAAACTCGAGGCCGCTTGCCGCTCGACCGTCGAGCGCCTTCGAGGCGCTGAGCGCACCCACAGCCCACCACGCCGAGACGACCGCTCCCGCCACGAGACCGACGGACGCGGCATACAACCACCGCTTCAAAGGGGCAAGCCGCGCACAAGATTGAGCCAGCACAACGAATACCGTCGTCGCAACGGGAATGGCCCATAGCAGCCCGACCGCCGGCGCCTGCTCCCTCAGCAGCGCATCAGCGGCCACGTTGAGCACCGAGGCGCAGCTCATGCACATGCCGGCACACAGGGCCATCGTCCACGGCATCAGGGGCCGCGGAGGCATCACATGCTCGCGCTCGGTCGCACTCATACGCAGATGCAATCTTTGATTTTGGCAAGCTTCTTCTCGCCGATTCCCGATACACGCATCAGATCGTCAACCGAGGCAAAAGCACCGTTCTTTGTCCGCTCATCGATAATCGACTGTGCCATGGAGGGACCGATGCCCGAGAGCGTCTGCAGTTCTGCCGCGCTTGCCGTATTGATATTTACTAGGCCTGTTGCGCCACTCACGCCCGATGATGCGAAAGCCCCACCATCAACACCGGCTTCCGCAATGGACGTCTGCTGCTCCCCTACCGTTGGAACGTGAATCTTCTGTCCATCGACGACCTTAGATGCCCGATTGAGCCCCGTAACGTCTGCCTCAGGCGCCAGCCCGCCGGCGGCATCAATCGCCTGAGCCACCCGCGCGCCGTCTTTGAGCCTGTATACACCGGGCGACACAACAGCGCCATCAACATCGACATAGACTTCTGCCGCGGCAGACGCCTTAGACGAAGAGCCTTCGGATGTCTTTCCGCTCGAGGCATCGCCGGATCCCGGCTCCACCAACGAGTCTGAACCGTCAGTGCGCTCAAACGACACGCCGCCGGCACCGCCGCCAAGGTTCGCCATCGCCAAGCCGCTCGCCATCGCAATGACGACCAGTATCGCCACGACCACCGCCTTATGACCGAACAGCTTGTCCGCCAAGCGGTCCATCTTTTTGACCCGTTCGTGTTGTTCGCGCTGCGCCATAGCAAAACCTCCCAACACCATCGTGTCAGGAAAGGAACTCCGCAACAGCTACGCTCCAAAACCGGTTTTAGCGGTCAAACCAAAAGCCGACCAAAACCTTGCACAAATCTGTCCATTTATTCAGGCACACGTCAGCAAATGAACACTTAGCCGCAAAATGCCCAGATAGCAAAAGACCGACGATGCAGGCGCATCGTCGGTCTATGCACAAATTTACTCGTGATCTTGGTAAATCTCACGCGGAGCAAGCTCCGAATGTTTGCGTTTTAAGGTCTTGGGGGCCTTATACGTGTTGCTCTCGAAGTCGATGTACTCGGTCTGTTTGAGCAGGCGCTCGATCATCTCCTCGTGATCGAACAACTCCCAGGCCTCATGCACGGCATCGAGTTTAGCGTGCGTCTCGGGACGGCGCGGCATAAATAGCGTGCAGCAGTCGGGAGCGGCCTCAGTCGAGATATCGAACGTGCCGATCTCCTCGGCGCGCGCGATGATCTCCTGCTTGTCCGAACCGATGAGAGGACGGAACACGGGGATCTTCACGGCCTCGTTGACGGCCATGATGTTCTCAAGCGTTTGGGAGGCAACCTGCCCAAGTGATTCGCCCGTAACGATAGCCTTGGCACCCTCGATGTGTGCAATGCGCTCGGCAACCGAATACATAATGCGGCGATACATAATCACGCGCAGGTTGCTGGGACAGGTGACCGAAATCTCACGCTGGCAGTCGCCAAACGGCACCACGTACAGGCGGCCGATCTGGACACCCGGCTCAAGCGCACGGATGATGTCCTGCACCAAATACTCGCTCGTATCGGGCGTCTGCGGACGACCGGAGAAATGTACCGGCACGCACACCGCGCCGCGACGCGCGAGCATCCAGGTCGCCACCGGAGAATCGATACCCGACGACAACAGCGTCACGACCTTGCCGGCAGAACCCACCGGCAGACCGCCCACGCCACGCTCGGAGCGCGCATACACGTAGACGCTACCCTGGACCACCAGTACGTGCACCATCGCATCGGGGTCGTGCATTTGAACCTTTTTATCGGGGAAGGCCTCGCACAGTACCTCGCCCACCTGACGATTGATATCAATCGAGGTGAGCTCATAGTCGGTATTGGAGCGCTTGGCGTGCACCTTAAACGAATCGAAAGGACCAAACTCGCGCAGCGCCTTGACGGCGGCGGCACAGTACTCCTGCGGGTCGCGGTTAGTGTGATACGCCAAAGACACACGAGCAACGCCGGGAACGGTGCGAATGACACGCGCCGCCTCATCGGCCTGATGCTCGTTAAAGGTCACGAGGATATAACCGGAAATTCGAGACACGGCATTCACGGAAAAGGCGGCCAAGGCCGCCTTGATGTTATCCATGAGGATATGCTCAAAATGTGCGCGGTTCTTACCCTTCAGTCCAACCTCGTGATAGTGGACCAGGCAGACGCGAGCCGCCATTTAGGCTTCAGCAACCTTGTGGCCGAGTGCCTTCTCGTAACGGGCCTCGTCGTAAGAGATGTCGCCGTCGACAATCTCGTCCATAGCCATCGAGATGGTATCGGCACCGGAAAGCCCGATGGTGATGTCATCGACATCCTGGACGGCAAGCACGCGGTTGTGCTGGCCACGCAGCATGCTATTGATGTCGCAGGCGCGCTTGGAGGCAAGCGAAGCGAGCAGGAAGCGGTTGTGATCGGTCTTCTCCAGAAGATCGTCAATGCAAGGCTTTACAACGGACACGGACCTCAGTTCCTTTCATGCATATCGAGAACGCGAACGAGTTCATCGGTCGCGCGGTCGAGATCGTCATTAACCACGACGTCGTCGTAGCGGTCGGCAAGGGCAAGCTCATCGGCGGCGTTTGCCATACGCAGCTCAATCGTCTCGGGCGTCTCGGTACCGCGACCGACTAGACGCTCGCGGAGCACCTCAAGCGAAGGCGGCTTGATAAAGATCAGCACGGCCTCGGGGAAACGCTCCTTCACCTGCAGGGCGCCCTGGACATCGATCTCCAAAATCAGAGACGCGCCCGAGGCGAGCTTGGATGTGACCTCGCTCACCAACGTGCCGTAGCAGTTACCGTGGACCTCGGCCCACTCAACAAACTCGCCGTTTGCCACGCGGCGGTCGAACTCCTCGCGCGTCAGAAAAAAGTAGTTGACGCCGTCGACCTCACCTTTGCGTGGTGCTCGCGTGGTAGCCGAAACCGTCAGGCCCAGGTTCGAGCGGCGCTCGCGCACACGAGTGACGAGCGTACCCTTGCCTGCGCCTGACGGTCCAGAAATCACAAAGAGCTTGGAATCCTGAGCGCTCACTTATTTGGTCAGCTGCTCGAGGAGCTGCTCGCGCTGACGGACGCCGAGGCCCTGGACGCGACGGGTAGCGGAGATACCGAGCTCCTCCATGATCTTGGCGGCCTTGGCCTTGCCATAACCAGGGAGAGACTCGATGAGGGTGGAAACCTTCATGCGGGAAGCGATGGGGTCATCGGAGTTGAGCACGGACTCAAGGGACTTCTCGCCCTTCTTGATCTGCTCGCGAAGCTCAGCGCGGGCGTGACGTGCGGCAGCAGCCTTCTCAAGAGCCTGCTTGCGCTGCTCATCGGTAAGCTGAGGGAGTGCCATTCGTACCTCCAAGTAGTTGGGTTATATCTGATTCAATAATTGGCATTTTAGCACGTAGAACGTACAAAATGCCCAATCGCGGCTCCATAGGTTAGACGATACCCGCAAAAAGTGCAATATACTGCGCCCAAAGTTAAGCCCCTGACCTGCGATTCCACACAAAGGATGGGAAAGTTTACGCAGGCACAGGGGCTATTTTGTGCTAATGAAACCCAAAAGTGGTGACTTAGGGGAATCTTTTACGCGACGTTTTCGACCAGCTCAGCGACGATGGCGTCAAAGGCGGCAACCGGATCGTCGGCACCGGTGATGGGACGGCCCACCACAATGTGGCTTGCGCCACGCTCGATAGCCTGGGAAGGCGTCGCCACGCGGGACTGGTCACCTAAGGCGGCACCCACCGGACGCACACCCGGAGTCACGATCAGGGCATCAGGGCCCAGCAGCTCACGCATGTCGTGAGCCTCCATCGGCGAGCACACGATGCCATCGATGCCGTTGGCCTGAGCGAGCTTTGCCAGGCGGGCGGCCTCCTCGGCCACGGGCGACTCGACGCCGATCTCGCTCAAGGCATCCTGATTCATGCTCGTGAGCACGGTGATGGCGACGAGCTTGGCGCGGTCCTCGCGCGCCTCCTCGGCACCCTCGCGGCAGGCAGCGAGCATGGCGCCCGAACCCAAGCCGTGAACCGAGAGCAGGTCGGCACCGGCAAGCGAGGCCGAACGGGCGGCACCGCGAACCTGATGCGGAATATCATGGAACTTAAGGTCAAGGAAGACCTTAAAGCCCAGGTCCTTAAAGGTCTTGACGATCTCGGGGCCCTCAGCGTAATAGAGCGTCATGCCAACCTTGAGCCAGGCGGCATGGCCCGAAAGCTCGTGGGCGAGCTCGAGCGAACGTTCACGATCGCAGTCGAGGGCGACGATTACGCGGTCGCGGGCATCGGTCTCTAGCATTCGAAAGCACCTACCAGCTCGTTGATGTCCTTTACGCCCTGGGACTCGGCCCAGGCCTCGAGCTCATGCGCGATCTTGAGCGAAGCGCACGGATCGACGAAGTTGGCCATGCCGACCGACACGCAGGTGGCACCGGCCAGGATAAACTCAGCCGCATCCTCACCGGTCATGACACCGCCGACACCGTTGATGGGGATATCGACGGCCTGGGCAACCTCCCAGACCATGCGCACGGCGATGTGGTGGCACAGCGGGCCCGAAAGGCCGCCCTTGGGCTTGGCCACGCGGGACTTGCGGGTATGGACGTCGATGGCCATGCCCTGAATGGAGTTGATGACCGAAAGGCCGTCGGCGCCGGCAGCCTCGAGGGCCTTGGCGATCTCGGCGACGTTGACCGGCGCCATCTTCACGAACAGCGGCTTATCGGTCACCTTGCGGCAGGCAGCCATAACGGAAGAGGCGCCCTCGGGCGTGGAGCCCATGGCGGCACCGCCGGCGGCGATATTGGGGCAGCTCACGTTGATCTCGTAGCCGGCAGCCCAGGGGCACAGCTCGACATACATCTCGAGTGCGCGGACAAACTCGTCAACGGAGTGGCCGGCAACCTGACAGATGACCTGGCAGCCGTCCTTGGAGAGCTGCTCGAGCCACGGACCGGACTCGCGAGCAAAGGCGGCCACGCCGGGGTTCTGAAGGCCCACGGAGTTGATCATACCGCCGGGGATCTCGGCCATGCGGGGCGCGGGGTTACCGGGCCAGGGCTCGGCTGCGCAACCCTTGGTGGTGATGGCGCCCAGTTGGGAAACATCAAAGAAGTTCTGGAACTGCCAGCCGTAGCCAAAGGTACCGGCTGCGGTGTTGATGGGGTTTTGCATCTTGACGCCGCCGAAATCGACGGCCATGTTCACGGTACCCACTAGAAGACCACCACCTTGGAAGCATCGAACACGGGGCCGCACATGCAAGCGCCCTTCATACCGTCGACCGTCTCGACATTGCAGGTGTTGCAGGCGCCAAAGCCACAGCTCATCATGCGCTCAAGCGACACCTCGCAGTACGCACCGGCCTCGGCGGCAGCGGCGGCGACTTTCTTCATCATGACAGCGGGGCCGCAGCTGGCGACGTAGCCGTAGCCGCCCTCGCCGAGCAGCTCGGCGGCAGGATCGGTGCAAAAACCGTGCGTGCCGAGCGAGCCGTCGTCGGTGCAAACGTTGACCGTGGCGCCCAGCGCGCGGAACTCATCGACACCCACGGCCTTGGAAGCGGTGCCAAAGCCCAGGCACACGTCAACATCCACGCCCTGCTCGGCAAGCATACCGGCAAGACACAGCACAGGCGGAACGCCGATGCCACCGGCGACGAGCAGGGCCTTCCTGGTGCCCTCGGGCACCATCCAGCCACGGCCACCGGGGCCCAGCAGGTTAGAGGTGGAGTCAGGGCCCATCTGGGACAAACGACGGGTATCGTCGCCCACGACGGCGTACCACAGCTCGACGGTGCCGGCCTCGGCGTCGGCGCGGTAGTAGCTCAGGGGCACGCGAAGCAGCGAGGACGCATCGCCGGGTACGGCGATGTTCACAAACTGACCGGGCTTGAGCGCACTTGCAAGCTTGGGGGCCGAGATGACGAGCGAGAAGATGCCGTCGGCGATCTCCTGGTTCGAGACGACCTCGAAGTCGTGCATGCGTGCAGTGGAAGGTGTGGGCATAGACGCTCCAATCCCCCATGCGGTTGCATGGTCAAAACGAACAGAAAGCGCGGCACCGCAAGGGCGCCGCGCACAAAAGCGATAAGGCTATGCTAGCAGATGCAGCCGTCGGCAAGCGTCTGCTTACCGCCGACAAACACATCGGTGGCACGACCGGTGAGCGTGCGGCCGGCAAAACCGGAGTTCTCGGCGCGCGACTCGTAACCGTCCTCGCCAACCGTCCAGGTGGCGGACGCGTCGAACACGGTCAGGTCGGCAACGGAGCCCGCCTTGACCTGAACCTGGTCGAGGCCCAGGATCTCACGCGGCTTGATGGCCATGAGCTCGACCATACGGCCCATGCTCATCTTGCCCGTGTTGACCAGCTCGGTGAGTACGAGCGACAGCGAGGTCTCGAGGCCGATCATGCCAAAGGGCGCAAGCTCGAACTCGCGGGCCTTCTCCCACGGGGTGTGGGGAGCGTGATCGGTGACGATAACGTCGACGGTGCCGTCGATGACGCCCTGACGAATGGCCTCGGCATCCTCCTCGGTACGCAGCGGCGGGTTGACCTTGAGCGAAGTGTTGTAGGTCTCGTCCAGGTCGTTCTCGGTCAGGAACATGTGGTGCGGGGTGGCCTCGCAGGTAACCTGAACGCCAGCGGCCTTACCGGCACGCACGATCTCCAGACCATGGGCGGTGGAGATGTGCTGGATGTGCAGCTTGGCACCGGTCAGCTTGGCGATCTCGATGTCGCGGGCGATCTGGAGCTCCTCGCCGGCAGCCGGCCAACCCTCGAGAGCCAGACGGGTCGAGACCTTGCCCTCGTTGATCTGGCCGTGGCCGACCAGATCCTCGTCCTGGCAGTGGCTCATAAAGACCTTGCCGAACATCTTGCCGTAGTCCATGCAACGACGGAGCATGCCCGCGCCCTGCACGCCGCGACCGTCGTCGGTGAAGGCGACGGCGCCGTGGGCGACCATATCGCCCATCTCGGACATGGCCTCGCCCTTAAGACCGCGGGTCATGGCGCCCGACGGATAGACGCGGCAGTGACCGACCTCGGCAGCACGGGACTTGACGAACTCCACGACGGTGCCGTTATCGGTGACGGGATCGGTGTTGGGCATGGCGCACACGCCGGTAAAGCCGCCCTTGGCAGCTGCGCGGGTGCCGCTCTCGATGTCCTCTTTGACCTCGTAGCCGGGCTCGCGAAGGTGAACGTGCATATCCACCAGGCCAGGGACGAGGTACTTGCCGGAAAGATCGCGGACCTCGGCTCCCTCGACGGCGAGATTCTCGCCGACCTCGGCGATCTTGTCGCCGTCAATCAGGACGTCAACGACACCGTCAAGCTCGACGGACGGGTCGACGACGTGGGCATTCTTAAGAAGCAAGGCCATTATCGGCACCTCCAAGCAGCAGATACAGGATAGCCATACGCACGCAGATACCGGCGTAGACCTGCTCCAGGATGACGGAGCGTTGCGGGTGGTCGGCCATATAGGAGTCGAACTCGACACCGCGGTTGATGGGGCCCGGGTGGCAGATGATCGCGTCGGGCTTCATGAGCTTCTCGCGGTCCTTGGTCAGGCCGAAGAGCTTGTGGTACTCGCGAATCGTGGGGAACGGGGCACCCTCGAGGCGCTCCTGCTGCACGCGCAGCATGTAGACGACGTCCAGCTCGGGCAGGACGGAATCGAGGTCGCTCGTCACGTGGTCGCAGCCCAGGACCTCGGGCGCCGGCGGCAGCAGCGTGCCGGGGGCGACGGCGTAGGTCTCGCAGCCCATGATCTTAAGGGCGGGGATCAGCGAGCCGCAGACGCGGGAGTGCGCGATATCGCCGACGACGGCGACCTTCAGACCGTGGAAGTCACCCTTGTGCTCCCAGATGGTGTACAGGTCGAGCAGGGCCTGCGTGGGGTGGTTGTGCTTGCCGTCACCGGCGCAGATGACGCTCGCGGGCGAGTTCTGCGTGACGATGTAGGGAGCGCCGGCGTGCTTGTCGCGCACAACGATGCAGTCGATCTTATAGGCGTTGAGGGTCTCGACGGTATCGACGAGGCTCTCGCCCTTGACCGTGGAGGTCGAGGAGCCGCCAAAGTTGAGGCTGTCGGCCGAAAGACGCTTCTCGGCGAGCTCGAAGGAGCTACGGGTGCGCGTCGAGGGCTCGTTGAACATGTTGACGATGGTCTTGCCCTTGAGCGTGGGGACCTTCTTGATCGCACGCTCGTTAACCTCGGAGAACGCCTTGGCGGTCTCGAGGATGAGCTTGATGTCCTCTTCGGAGTACTCGGTAATGTCGATCAGGTGCTTATGGTTGAACGCCACGGTACTACTCACCTCCCAGCGGCGCGGA
This sequence comes from uncultured Collinsella sp., assembly GCA_937950325.1. Taxonomy (GTDB): domain Bacteria; phylum Actinomycetota; class Coriobacteriia; order Coriobacteriales; family Coriobacteriaceae; genus Collinsella. Next base: position 67,889 of record CALFDJ010000019.1, on the reverse strand, counting down.
GCCCACGTGGGAACCCGGCGCGACGTCGTTAATCTCGACGGCGGTGTGGCCGTCGACTTCCTTCATATATAGGTGCACGTTCTCCTCATGCGACGAGGGAACGTTCTTGCCGACAAAGTCCGGCGAGATGGGGAGCTCGCGGTGGCCGCGGTCAACGAGGACAGCCAGCTCAATGCGGTTCGGACGGCCCAGGTCCATGACGGCGTCGAGAGCGGCGCGAATGGTACGGCCCGTATACAGGATGTCGTCCACCAGCACGACGCGCTTGCCGTCGACGCTAAAGGGAATGTTGGTGGCGTGGATCGCGGGAGCGAAATTGGTCGCATAGTCATCGCGGTAGAAGCTGATGTCGAGGCTGCCGAGCGGAACGTCGACGCCCTCGATCTCCTTGATCTCCTCGGCGAGCTTCTTTGCCAGAAGGTCGCCGCGCGTGACGATGCCGACCAGAGCGAGGTCTTCACAGCCCTCGTTGCGCTCGAGAATCTCGTGCGCGATGCGGGTCATCGCTCGATTGACGGCGGTCTCGTCCATGATGACCGCCTTGGGGGAAGTCGTGCCCATCGATCTCCTTCCTCACATGTCTTGACTGCTGACACAGTCAAAAAAATAGATGCCCGACCGCTTAAAGCGGACCAGACACCCACAGGAAGGGCTGCTCTTTTGGCAGCTATGTAATTCCATGTGGGTATCTCGTACCCCTTTAATGGTCAAGGGATAGTGTAGCCAACCTCGAGCTTAATTGCGAGCATAAATACAGAGCAATCCGTAAACGGAGCCCAAAGCTCAATAAACCTATATATATTTGTGGGACGAGCTTGAAAACGCACGCACGAGCTGGCATAATCCCCTCTGCTGCACGCAAATCGGATCTACGTCCAGGGCCGTGGCGTGGGCACTATCGCCAAAAGAGGAATATCTCTGTGTAGATTGCGCACAGGGAGCGACTTCTGTGCTATAGTTCAGGCTTGTTTGTTAACGCGACATGTTCGTTTGTCGCCCAAGGAGGGTCAGTTATGTCCAAAGTTTGCGAAGTTTGCGGTAAGCACCCCGTTGCCGGTCGCTCCATCAGCCACTCTCACCGCGTCACCAACCGTAAGTTCCGCCCCAACATCCAGCGCGTCTACGTCGTCGTCGATGGTCACCGTCGCAAGATGAACGTTTGCTCCACCTGCCTCAAGTCTGGCAAGGTTGCGCGCTCCTAAATAAGGTCTTACCAACAAGTACCTCGGACTCTCCGGGTCAAAGACCTCGCGTTCATATAGAACTTACCAAAGGCGCCCTCCCCTACGGAGGGCGCCTTTTTGCACTCATTGGGGACAGACTTACATGAGTGCTTTCACGCATTGGGGACAGACATGAAGCACGCATGCGACGCACTGACTGGCTCCGGCCCCTGCCTCACGCAGCATCCTTCCAGCCTGCAGTTGCCTTGGTCACGCTTGTAGCGCCGATGCCGGTGATACGGGCAATTTGCTTGACCGTGAGATGCGCCCGCCTAAGCCTCAGCAGACACGCATCGCGTTCGGGGCGTGGCAGGGCTTTGAGCAGTGCAGGATCTATGCTCGGCAGAACTTCGCGCGCAACGGAAAGGGCCTCCTCATCGGGGATCCGCCGGCGTGGAAGAACCTCCATTGACCAGATGCGCCCGGCAACTTCCTCGAGATGCTCGCAATAGCAACGGGAGCCACCGACAATATCGAGCATAGGAGCCGCATCACAGATGTCAAAGGGATCATAGCCCAGCTGATACGCCTTATAGCTTGACCAGCGGTACGCATCGAGCGAGTCAAGCGCACCCTTCACGGGATTGAGATGAATATAGTCGAGCAGCTGCACCGCCTGCGTGTCCGACTCAACCGCGACCCGCGAATAGCGATTGTCAAACAGATGTCCCGTTCTCCCCGTTTTTCCATTGAAATACTTAGCATATGCCGTCAGCGCGCACTGCATTGCCTTTGAAAGGTTGTCAAATGGGTCATCAACCATCAAATGGAAGTGATTGTCCATAAGGCACCAAGCCAACACCGCCACTTCATGGCGCGCAAACCTGTCCGAGATATCCGATAAGAAACGATAACGGTCGGAGTCATCTTCAAAAATAATCTGTTTGGAGTTGCCGCGGTCAAAGACGTGGTAATAGCCGGTGATCGAAACGGGGCGGGCGCATCGGGGCATAATCTCTCCTTTCAAAACTGTTCAGGCAACACCTAAAAGGAGAGAAGCAACGCGAAATGCTGAGCCTGCAACCTATTTATATCCAATAAGCGGCAATAATAGGCCCAGAACGGCAAAATGGCAAAACGATGTCTGTCCCAAATGAGTGAAAGCACTCATGTAAGTCTGTCCCCAATAAGCGGGGAGATGCAGCAGGCAGATAGTTCTAGTTAAAACGCTTCATTTTATTGAAGCGTTTTAGTGTGCCTTTTAGAGGAATCTGGCCGTTCACCGAATTATTTCTTGCTATCATGCAAGGCGTAGGGTAAATCTCCGATCGCAAGGAGACACAAATGGTGAAAAAGTCACCGGAAAACACTACTCCCGCAATTGTGGACAACGTAGAGGCGCTTGAGGCTAAGCTCGCTCAGATGCGAGAGGCCCAGGCGCTTTTTGCTACGTACACGCAGGAGCAGGTCGACAAGATCTTCTATGAGGCCGCCATGGCCGCCAACAAGGCTCGTATCCCGTTGGCGAAGATGGCCATCGAGGAGACCGGCCGCGGCGTTCTTGAGGACAAGGTCATCAAGAACCACTACGCCGCAGAGTACATCTACAACGCTTACAAGAACACCAAGACCTGTGGTGTCCTGGAGCGCGACGAGGCTTACGGCATCACCAAGATCGCCGAGCCCATCGGCATCGTGGGCGCCGTCATCCCGACGACCAACCCCACCTCCACCGCAATCTTCAAGACGCTGATCAGCCTGAAGACCCGCAATGCCATCATCATCTCCCCGCACCCGGCTGCCGCCAAGTGCACCATCGCCGCTGCCAAGCTCGTGCTTGACGCCGCCGTCAAGGCCGGCGCCCCCGAGGGCATCATCGGCTGGGTCGATGTCCCCTCCATCGAGCTGACCAACATGGTCATGCGCGACGTCGACATCATCCTCGCCACCGGTGGCCCGGGCATGGTCAAGGCCGCTTACTCCTCGGGCAAGCCCGCCCTGGGCGTTGGCGCCGGTAACACCCCGGTCGTCATCGACGACACCGCCGACGTGCTGCTCGCCGTCAACTCCATCATCCACTCCAAGACCTTCGACAACGGCATGATCTGCGCTTCCGAGCAGTCCGTGACCGTCATCGACACCATCTATGACCAGGTCAAGGCCGAGTTCCAGAAGCGCGGCTGCTACTTCGTCAAGCAGGGTGCCGAGATGGAGGCCCTGCGTGCCGCCATGTTCAAGAACGGCGCTCTCGACCACCGCATCCCCGGCATGGCTGCCGCCAAGATCGCCGAGCTCGCCGGCATCGAGGTTCCCGCCAAGACCAAGATCCTGATCGCCGAGGTCACCTCCACCGACCCCGCCAAGGAGGAGTTCTCCCACGAGAAGCTCTCTCCGGTCCTGGCCATGTACCACGCCAAGGACTTCCAGGAGGCCGTCGACAAGGCCGAGCACCTGGTGCTCGCCGGTGGCCCGGGCCACACCGCCTCTCTGTACGTGCACCCCGCCCAGGCCGAGAAGATCAGCCTGTTCGAGCACGTCATGAAAGCCTGCCGTATCGTCATCAACACCCCGTCCTCGCACGGCGGCATCGGTGACCTGTACAACTTTGGCATGAAGCCGTCTCTGACCCTGGGCTGCGGCTCCTGGGGCGGCAACTCCGTCTCCGAGAACGTTGGGGTGAAGCACTTGATCAACGTTAAGACTGTGGCCGAGCGCCGTGAGAACATGCTGTGGTTCCGCGCTCCCGAGAAGGTCTACTTCAAGAAGGGTTCCACGCCCGTCGCCCTCGACGAGCTTGGCAACGTCATGGGCAAGAAGCGCGCCTTCATCGTCACCGACCAGTTCCTCTTCAAGAATGGCAACACCCGCGCCATCGAGGCCAAGCTCGACGAGATGGGCATCGCCCACGACTGCTTCTACGACGTCGAGCCCGATCCGTCGCTGCAGTGCGCACGTCGCGGCGCCAAGCAGATGGCTCTCTTTGAGCCGGACGTCATCATCGCCGTCGGCGGTGGCTCCGCTATGGACGCCGGCAAGATCATGTGGATGATGTACGAGCACCCCGAGTGCAAGTTTGAGGACATGGCCATGGACTTCATGGACATCCGCAAGCGTATCTTCACCTTCCCCGAGATGGGCAAGAAGGCCTACTTCGTCGCCGTCCCGACCTCTTCGGGTACCGGCTCCGAGTGCACGCCGTTCGCCATCATCACCGACAAGGAGACCGGCATCAAGTGGCCGCTCGCCGACTACGCGCTGCTCCCCAACATGGCTATCGTCGACGCCGACAACTGCATGACCGCCCCGCGCGGCCTGACCGCTGCCTCCGGCATCGACGTCATGACCCACGCCATCGAGTCCTACGTCTCCATCATGGCTTCCGACTACACCAAGGGCCTCTCCGAGCGCGCTGCTAAGCTCGTCTTCGAGAACCTGCCCTCCAGCTTCACGAACGGCGCCAAGGACCCGCATGCCCGCGAGGAGATGCACAACGCCTCTTGCATGGCCGGTATGGCCTTCGCCAACGCCTTCTTGGGACTCAACCACTCCATGGCTCACAAGCTCGGCGCTTTCCATCACCTGCCCCACGGCCTCGCAAACGCCGTCATCCTGACCCGCGTCATGCGCTACAACGCCGCCGAGGCTCCCGTCAAGATGGGTACCTTCTCCCAGTATCCTTACCCCAACGCGCTGCACAACTACGCCGAGATGGCCAAGTACTGCGGCATCGAGGGCAAGGACGACAAGGAGGTCTTCGAGAACTTCATCACGAAGCTCGAGGAGCTCAAGGACTTCATCGGCGTCAAGAAGACTATCGCCGACTACGGTGTTGACGAGCAGTACTTCCTCGACACCCTCGACGAGATGACCGAGCAGGCATTCAACGACCAGTGCACCGGCGCCAACCCGCGCTACCCGCTCATGAGCGAGATCAAGGAGCTCTACCTGGACGCCTACTACGGCCGCGAGCCCCAGGATTACGCCGTCTGCTAGTTTTAGCACGGTTTTTAACGGCGGGGGTGCACGGGTGTTTCACACACCCCCGCCGTCGCTTCTATCGCATCGTTGAAAGGATGCAACCATGCTGCTACCCGATTCCAAGACCGAGCTCGTCCGCCGTGGCAACAAGGTCGTTTACGACCTGGGCGACAAGATTGTCAAGGTCTTTAACGAGACCAAGCCTGTCTCCGACGTGTTCAACGAGGCTTTGAATCTTGCCCGCATCAATGAGTGCGGCATCCGCAGCCCCAAGGCGCTCGAGGTTTCCCAGCTCGAGAACGCCAACGGCTGGGCGCTCGTGACCGAGAAGGTTCCGGGCACCACCCTTGCCGAGAAGATGACTGCCGAGCCCCAGCGCTTTGGTGAGTACCTCGAGATGTTCGTCGACCTCCAGATCGACATCCACGGCTACACCTCCCCGCTGCTCAACCGTCAGCGCGACAAGTACGCCCGCATGATCGACAGCCTTGATCAGCTCAATGCCACCACGCGCTACAACCTTCAGGAGCGTCTGGACGGCATGACCAAGGAGTTCAAGGTCTGCCACGGCGACTTCAACCCCTCCAACGTCATCGTTGGCGACGACGGCCAGCTCTATGTGTGCGACTGGGCACACGCCACCCAGGGCTCCCCTGCTGCCGACGTTGCCACCACCTACCTGCTCTTTGCCCTCAACAGCAAGGATCAGGCTGAGGCCTACCTGGAGCTCTACTGCGACCGCGCCGACATGCCCATGCAGGTCGTGCGTCAGTGGACGAGCATCGTCGCCGCTTCCGAGCTCGCTCGTAAGCGCAACGTGAACGATGAGTTCCTGAAGAACTGGATCGACGTCGTCGATTATCAGTAATATCTGAGCGATTAATTTCGCATCGGAGGCACAAGAAAACCCCGCAGCTCATATGGGCTGTGGGGTTTTCCTTTTAGATATTAGAATGCTGCAAGATAAAAGGACGGCCCCGCATCTCCCCGATCTGGAGAAATGCGGGGCCGTCCCACATATCGAACTACAAGCGAAATCTTCGATTAACGGCGGGCTGCCTTAACAAGCTCGGCAACCTTGGCGACGACCTCGTCGATCGCCACGTCCTCGCGCTCGCCCGTAGCACGGTCCTTGAGCTCCACAGTACCATTCTTGAGGCCACGCTTACCCAGAACGACCTGATACGGGAAGCCCATAAGGTCGTTATCGGCAAACTTAAAGCCGGGACGCTCGTCGCGGTCGTCGACGACGACCTCGATGCCCTCGGCACACAGGCCATCAACGATCTGCTCGCAGACGGTAGCGCACTCCTCCTTCTTGGGATCGAGCGGAATCACCGCGACCTCGTACGGGGCAACGGAGACCGGCCAGACGATGCCGTGCTCGTCGTTGTGCTGCTCCACGACGGCAGCAAGCGAGCGGGACACGCCCACGCCGTAGCAACCCATGATGAGCGGCTTCTCTTTGCCGTCCTCGTCCATAAAGGTGGCACCCATGGCCTCGGAGTACTTGGTGCCCAGCTGGAAGACCTGAGAGACCTCGATGCCGCGGGCAGCGGAGAGCGGCTTGCCGCAGTGCGGGCAGGGGTCGCCGGCGACAACGGTGACCAGATCGGCCCACTCATCGACGGTAAAGTCGCGCTCGGGGCAGGCACCGGTAAAGTGATAATCGACCTCGTTGGCACCGCAGGCCCACTGTTTGGACTCGCGCAGGCTCTCGTCGCAGACCAGGCGAATGCCATCGGGCAGGTTAACCGGTCCGATAAAGCCCTTGTGCAGACCGTTCGCCTGAAGCTCCTCGTCGGTCATCATGCGATAGCCCTTGCCAAAGACGTGCTCGGCCTTGCAATCGTTGAGCTCGTGATCGCCCGGAACAATGGCCACGACCGGCTTGCCCTCGGCGTCAATGAGTGCCAGCGACTTGCGCGTGCCGTTCTCGGGGAACCCAAAGAACTTAGCAACAGCCTCAATGGTGCCCATGCCCGGAGTCTCAACCTTGGTGAGCGTACCGTCACCAGGACCCTCGGTCACGACGACCTTGGTGCCTGCAGCCTCGTCATCGGCAGCGAAGCCGCAATCGTCGCAGTAGACGAGCGAAGCCTCGCCGGCGTCAGCCAAAGCCATGTACTCGACGGAGGTATCGCCACCGATCTCGCCAGAATCGGCGACGACGGGCAGAGCCTTGATGTAGCAGCGCTCGCAGATATTGGCGTACGCCTGCTTCATCTTGTCGTACTCCTCCTGCAGGCTCTCCTGCGTGGCGGAGAAGCTGTAGGCGTCCTTCATGATGAACTCGCGGCCGCGCATCAGGCCAAAGCGGGGACGGAACTCGTCGCGGAACTTGTCCTGAATGTGATACAGGTTGACGGGCAGCTGCTTATAGGAGCGTAGCTCGTTGCGCACCAGGGCCGTGACGGTCTCCTCGTGCGTGGGGCCCAGGACGAACTCGCGACCATGACGGTCGTCAAAGCGCACAAGCTCCTTGCCATAGGCGTCGATGCGGCCGGACTCGCGCCACAACTCGGCGTCGACCATGATAGGCATCATAAGCTCCTGGGCGCCGGCAGCGTCCATCTCGTCGCGCACGATGTTCTCGATCTTACGGATCGAGCGCCAGGCAAGCGGCAGGTAGGAATACAGGCCGGCGGCCTCCTTGCGGATCATGCCGGCACGGAGCAGCAGGCGGTGACTGGCGAGCTCAGCGTCCGCCGGATCCTCTTTAAGCGTCGGCGCATAGAGCTTAGACATATACATTGCTCGGGTCATTTATTTCTCCTCAATAAGCTTGTCGACCTCTGCCATAAGCGCGTCGACAATTTGGTCCTCAGCTACTTTACCAATGATCTGGCCATGCGAAAAGAGCAAGGCCTGACCACGTCCGCAAGCAACGCCCAGGTCGGCATCAGAAGCCTCGCCGGGGCCATTAACGGCACATCCCATAACGGCAATCGAAAGCGGCGCGGTATAGTTCTTAAGCCGCTCGGTTACTTCCTCGGCAATGGGAATAAGGTTAACCTGGCAGCGGGCGCACGTGGGGCACGAGACAATCTCGGGGCCACGGCGACGCAGGCCCAACGACTGCAGAATACCCCAGGCAACCGGCGGCTCCTCAACCGGATCGGCTGTGAGCGACACACGCATGGTGTCGCCAATGCCTTCGGAAAGCAAGATACCCAAGCCTACAGAGCTCTTGATGGTGCCCTGGAGCTTGGTCCCCGCCTCCGTCACGCCCAGGTGAAGCGGAACGTGGGGAATCTCACGCGACAGGGCTCGATAGGTATCGAGCGTCGTTTGCACGCTATGGGCCTTGGCCGAAAGCACAATGTTCGTAAAGCCGCGGTCCTCAAAGTGCTTGACGAAGCGCTCGCTCGACATCACGAGCTTTTCGGGCTGCGTGAGGTCGTCGCGCTCGGCGATATCCTGCTCAAGCGAACCAGCGTTGACACCGATGCGAATTGCGCAGCCCGCAGCACCCGCGGCATCGATGACAGCATCGACCTTGGCCCAATCGCCGATATTGCCGGGATTGATGCGAAGCTTGGCGGCACCAGCCTCGACGGCGCCGATGGCGAGCTTATGGTTAAAGTGAATATCGGCGACGATCGGCACCGGAGACTCGGCACAGATGGTGCGGAAACCCTCAAGCGCGGCCTCGGTTGGCACGCTCACACGCACGATATCGCAGCCAGCCTGCGCCAACGCGCACACTTGCGCAAGCGTTGCCTGGGAGTCAGCGGTATCGGTGCAGGTCATGGATTGGACCACCACCGGCGCGCCGCCACCGATCTGCACACCGCCCACATGCACGGGGCGCGTCAACTCGCGAGGCAAAGGATGGGATAAAGACAATCCAAACACTCCCCTACAGGATAAATCGAAGGACGTCGGAACGAAGCATATAGACAAACAGCAGCGCAAAGAGCGCGATGCCCACATAGCTCACAATCGTCTGGACCTTGAGCGGAAGCTCGCGGCCAGCAATCTTTTGAATGATCTCGATGACCAGCTTGCCGCCATCGAGTGGTGGGATGGGCAGCAGGTTCATAAAGCCAAGCGAGAACGAAATGAGGGCGGCAAACGAAAGGAACGTGGCAGGGCCGGCAGCAGCAGCCTGTGAGGACATAACGCTAATGCCCACGATCGAAGAAGACTGATCGAGAATCTCCATCGTATGCTGCGGCTGGAGCAGGCGCATCACGCCCTCCGCTGTCTGCACGACATAGGAGAACGAAAGGCGAGCCGACGTGATGGGGTCTAAACGGACCACCTGCGTAGAGGCATACACACCTAGGCGCTCGTCCTCTTTGAGCGCAACCGAGGTCGAATGCTGCTTGCCGTCGCGCTCATACTCGATGGCGATATCGTCCTTACCGGCGGCCTTGCCGATGGCATCGTAAACGTCCATCCAGGTAGAGCACGATACTCCGTCAACCGAAAGGATCGCGTCGCCGCCCTCGATACCCGCCTTGGCGGCAATAGACCCCTCGTCAACCTGACCGATCACGTTGGTATCCATCGGCACGGTGACACCCGCAATAGAGTAGATGCTCATAAGCAGCAAAAAGCCCGTCAGGATATTGACGAGAATGCCCGCGAGCAGCATAAAGGCGCGCTTGAGAAAACCCTGGCCCAGATAGGTATGCGAACGCTCTTGCGCAAGGAACTCGGCCTCGCCGCACGGCAGCTCCCACACATCGCCCTCGGCAGTTGAATGTTCGCGATCGAAACGGCGGCCGTCAAAGGTGGTGTAACCCGCCGCGTCTCGCGGCAGCGTCTGATACTTGGTGGGATAGTAGCTCGGCGAGGGCTTCTCCCCTTCCTCATACCAGGGTGCGATGGAGCCCCAGCCCAGCAACAGGGCGCATGCCTCGAGCACATCCTCCTCGGAAAGCTCGAGCTCGACAGCAAGGTCGGCCACGGTCACGCGACCATGACGATAGACAGCCGCGAGCACGCGATCGGCGCACGAGACATCGGTCGGATCCATACCGCAGATGGCAGCATAGCCACCCAGCAGCAGCGGGGTCACGCCAAACTTGGTTCCAATGCGACGCGACGTGTGATGGATGTCAAAGCGACACGGCAGGCCCAAAAAGAACTCGGTCACACGGACGCCGCAGGCACGCGCCGCCAAAAAGTGGCCGCCCTCGTGCAAAAACACGAGGACGGAAAGCATCAGCAGCCCCCAAAAGACCGATGAGAGAACGCTCAGAACAGTATCCATAAAACGAAAAAGCAATCCTTATGGGTTAGGAACGGGTTGCGGCGAGCACCTGTGCAGCCTTTTCACGCGCCCACGCATCGATGTCGCGAAGCTGCTCAAACGAATCGACCGCCTGCATATCGTGGGCATCCATGCAGGATTCCACAATGCGATCGATATCGGTAAAGCTGCAGCCATCGCGCAGGAAGGCATCGACGGCGACCTCGTTGGCGGCATTGAGCACGCACGGCATGGTGCCACCCGTCTTGCCGGCACGTTCGGCCAGTGCCAGACAGCGGAAGGTATCCATGTCGGCAGCATCAAACGTGAGCTGCCCCAGCTCGCGAAAATCGATACGAGGCGTCGGGGTATCCCAACGCTCGGGATACGAGAACGCGAACTGGATGGGAATACGCATGTCGGAAGCACCGAGATGCGCCATCACGGAGCCGTCGGCGAACTCGACCATAGAGTGAATCTTGGACTGACGCTGCACGACCACGTTAATGAAATCGAGGTCACAGTTAAACAGATGCATGGCCTCAATGCGCTCCAGACCCTTGTTCATGAGGGTAGCGGAGTCGATGGTGATCTTGGCACCCATGGTCCACGTGGGATGTGCGAGAGCATCGGCACGCGTCACGTGATCGAGCTCATCGCGCGTGCGGCCAAAGAACGGACCGCCCGAGCAGGTAAGCCAAATACAATGAGCCTCACGCGGGTTCTCCCCCAGATAGCACTGGTAGATGGCGGAGTGCTCAGAGTCGACTGGAATAAGCTGGCCCGGTTGTGCCAACGGCATAAGCAAGTCGCCACCGACGACGAGGGACTCCTTGTTGGCAAGGGCAAGGCGCTTATTCGAGGTCAAGGCCGCATGGCTCGCCTCGAGACCGGCGGCCCCCACAATAGCGACGAGCACGCAGTCGACATCGTCGCGACGCGCGAGCTCGCAAACCGCCTGCGCGCCAACGCCGAGCTTCGTTCCCTCGGGCAACTCCTGCAGCACGGCGTCATCACCATGAGCGACATCGGCCACGGCAACCGCCGGAACCGAGAACTCGCGGGCGGCGGCAACGAGCTCCGAGGTGCTGGAATTAACGGATAGCGCCGTCACCTGCAGCCGATCGGCATGCTGACGGCACACATCGAGTGCCTGAGTGCCGATAGAGCCCGTACAACCCAGGATGGCAACGCGAAGGCGTCCATCGGGGCCATACGTCGTCTGGAATGACATTACAGCACGCCCCCGATCATCAAAAGCAGCTGCGCGGTAATGCAACCAAAGATAAGCGAGTCGCTACGGTCGAGCATGCCGCCGTGGCCCGGGATAAGGTTGCCGGAATCCTTGACGCCCACGCCACGCTTGATGCGCGACTCGATGAGGTCGCCGATAACGCCCAGGACGGACACGACCACGCCGCACAGCAGCGCATAGGGCAGGCTGAGCTTGTAGAAGTGCGTCGCCCACAGGATGAGCCAAATCAAAACCGATCCCAGGATGCCGCCTACAAAACCCTCCCAACTCTTTTTGGGAGAGATCTTGGGAACCATCTTGTGCTTGCCGATACGGCTGCCCACGATGTAGGCAAACGAATCGGAGACCCAAAGGGACGCACAAACGCCCACCGAAAGCAGGGCGCCGGCAAAACCGGGCACGGCATCGCGCAGCAGCACGATAGCCGACAGCATAAAGCCAGTGTAGATGGGACCCATGAGCGTCACGGCCACATCAGAGATGCGGGTACGCGGCGACCAGACATACCAAATGCCAACAGCGAGCATCAGGGCAAAAAGCAGGGCATTCAGCAGCATCGAATCGCCCAACGCCGACAGCGGAAAGAGTACAGCGGCAGCGATACCCATGCGCTCGTTAGCCATCTTGCCATCGAGCCTCGTCATACGGAAAAACTCATAGCAGCACAGACCGCTCATGACGGCAACAAAGATGGCCGTGGGCACGATACCCAAAACCAGGCACAGGATAAAGACGACGGCATAAACGATACCGGCGGCGGCACGGGTAATAAAGCCCGCCAGCCACGAACCGGTGCCGCTCTTCGCTGCAGGCGCGCCAGCAGTGGCAGCTTTGCGCGCAGGCGTCTTGGGAGCAGATGCCTTGGGACGATCGGACACGATTAAGCCTCCTCGGTCTTGCTCAGTCCACCAAACCTACGGTCACGGCCCTGATAGGCCAAAATGGCGTCGACAAGGCCCCAACGATCAAAGTCAGGCCAATAGGTATCGGTGACGTAGAACTCGGAATAAGCCACCTGCCACAGCAGATAGTTCGAAAGGCGCAGCTCACCAGAGGTGCGAATCACAAGCTCAGGATCGGGAAGGCCGGCGGTATAGAGGTGGGAAGCCACCATGTCGTCATCAATTGCGCCAGGATCGATCTTACCGGCGGCAGCGTCGAGTGCGATCTGACGGACAGCGCGGGTAATCTCGGCACGCGCGCCGTAGTTGACGGCAAGCGCCAGCGTCATGCCGGTGTGATTGGCGCACTCGGCAAGACCGCGTTCAAAAACGTCGCGGGTCTTCTTGGGCAGCGCGGAAATGTCACCCAAAAAGACAACGCGCACGTTTTCGCGCTTCAGAAGCGGCAGCTCGTCGATAAACGTCTTGGCAAACAGGTGCATCAAGACGTTGACCTCATGCTGCGGGCGGTTCCAGTTTTCGGTAGAAAACGCATAGGCCGAAAGCACGTCGACGCCCAGACGCACGCAGGCGGTAATAATCTCACGAAGGGAGACGATACCCGCCTTGTGGCCCTCGGTGCGTGCAAGACCGCGCGATGTGGCCCAACGACCATTGCCGTCCATGATGCACGAGATATGGTGCGGAATGTTATTGAGGTCAAGGTCGGAAAAACCGACGCCCGCAGGGGCGTCGGCAAAGTACTCGACCAGTTTATGCTCGTCGTATTGCACCTTAGATCTCCATGACCTCGGCTTCTTTTTCCTTCAGAAGCTCCTCGACCTTGGCGACATACTCATCGGTGTACTTCTGGACCTTGGCCTGCTCGCGACGGACATCGTCCTCGGTGAGCTCCTCATCGCGCTCGAGCTTGTTGTTGAAGTCGCGGCGAATGTTACGGATAGACACCTTGGCCTGCTCGGCGTACTCGCGGCACTCCTTGACGAGCTCGCGACGGCGCTCCTCAGTGGGAGCCGGGAACGGAAGACGAACGACGGTGCCATCGGAGTTGGGGGTAATACCCAGATCGGAAGCGCCGATGGCCTTGACGATAGCATTGATGAGTGCCTTGTCCCACGGCTCGATGAGCAGCATGTGGGCCTCGGGGGTCTTGACGGCGGCAACCTGCGTGACCGGCGTGGGAACACCGTAATAATCGACGGTGATGTCGGACAGAATGTTGGCATTGGCGCGGCCGGTACGGACCTTGGAGAAGTTATGCTTGAGGGACTCGAGCGACTTGTCCATATGGGCGGTGATGTTCTCTGCCATGCTTAATCCTCCTGATAGACGAGCGTGCCGACGGGCTCACCCGAAAGCGCGCGCTTGACGGTGTCCTCGCCATCGATGTTGAGGACCAAAATCGGCATACGGTTATCCTGGCACAGAGCCGTAGCCGTGGAATCCATAACCTGCAGGCCGCGGACGAGCACCTCGTGATAGGTAATCTTGTCAAAACGGACGGCATCGGCGCACTTGACGGGATCCTTGTCGTAGATGCCGTCAACCTTGGTGGCTTTAATCAGAATCTCGGCGCCGATCTCGCACGCACGAAGAGCCGCGGCGGTGTCGGTCGTAAAGTACGGATTGCCCGAACCGGCGGCAAAGATAACGACGTTGCCCTTGGAAAGGTGGTTGATGGCGCGACGGCGAATATAGGGCTCGCAGATCTCGTTCATCTGGATAGCGCTCATAACGCGGCAGGGAACATCGTTGTGCTCGAAGGCATCCTGCAGGGCGAGCGCGTTCATAACGGTTGCCAGCATGCCCATGTAGTCGGCCTGAGCACGCTCCATGCCACCGGCAGCGCCGGCCATGCCGCGGAAAATATTGCCGCCGCCGACAACGACGCCGACCTCATGGCCAACGGCGAGCAGCTCCTTGACCTGCTTGGCAAGATGGTCGGTAACCTTGGGGTCGATGCCATACTGGCCGTCGCCCATCAGTGCTTCGCCGGAAAGCTTAAGAAGCACGCGTTTATATCGGATGTCGGACAAAGCGATCCTCCTTTAGATTGAACTCTCAACATTCTATCAAAGGCTCTAAGAAGAGCCATGAAAAAGCAGGCTGTGAGTAAAACCCACAGCCTGCTCATTACCAGCTACAAGAGCTTATTTACTCGCCACGGACCAGACGGTCAAAGGCAACGACGGTAATGGTGTCGCCGAGCTCCTTGGAGACCTGCTCAGCGTACTTCTTGATGGTGAGGGAGCTGTCCTTGATGAACTCCTGCTCGGTGAGCACGGACTGCTTGTAGAACTTCTCCAGACGGCCGACAGCCATCTTCTCCTGGATAGCCTCGGGCTTACCGGACTCGGCAGCCTGAGCCATGTAGATCTGCTTCTCGTGCTCGACGGTCTCGGCCGGAACCTGATCGCGGGTAGCGCAGATCGGGGCGACGGCGGCAACCTGAAGGGCAACGTCGTGAGCGAAAGTCTTGAAGGACTCAGCCTGAGCGGTCTCGGCCTTCTCGAAGGCGAACTCGACGAGGACGCCGATCTTACCACCCATGTGAATGTAAGAAGCGAGCGCGCCGTTCTCAGCCTTGCGAGCAGCGAAGCGGGAGATCTTCATGTTCTCGCCCATGATGTGAATCATCTCGGTGAGCTCGGAGGAAACGGTCTCCTCGCCCATCGGCTTCTCGAGCAGAGCGTCGACGTCAGCAGGCTCGGTGGTAGCGACAACCTCAGCGACCTTGGAAGCAAAGCCGGTGAACTTGGCGTTAGAGCCAACGAAGTCGGTCTCGCAGGAGAGCTCGAGCAGAGCGCCGGTCTTGCCATCCTCAGAGACGAACGCGGCGACAGCGCCTTCGTTGGTCTCACGGCCAGCCTTCTTGGCAGCCTTGGCAAGGCCGTTCTTACGCAGAACGTCGACAGCTGCGTCCATGTCGCCGTCAGCCTCGACGAGAGCCTTCTTGCACTCCATCATCGGGGAGTCGGTCATCTCGCGGAGCTGCTTGACCATAGCGGCGGTAATCTGGGCCATTGTGGTTCCTTTCAAAGAGATGAAAAAGAATTAACTAAGACTGATTTACTCGGCCTTGGGCTCAGCGGCCATCTCGGCCTCGGAGACCTGCTCCTTGCCGGAGCCAGCGAGGCAGGCGTCAGCCATGAGCTCGCACATAAGGGTGACAGCGGAGATAGCGTCATCGTTGCAGGGGATGCCGTACTCGACCTCGTCGGGATCGGAGTTGGTGTCGATCAGAGCGACGACGGGGATGTTCAGGCGCTGAGCCTCCTTGATGGCGTTCTCCTCGCGCTTGGTGTCGATGACGAAGAGAGCCTGGGGCAGACCCTTCATGTCGCGGGCGCCACCGAGGTTGGTCTGGAGCTTGGTGAGCTCCTTGCCGAGCACAGCCTGCTCCTTCTTGGGCAGAACAGCCATGCGGCCGTCCTCGACCATGGCCTCGAGCTCCTCCATGCGGTTGATGCGGGAGCGGATGGTGACGAAGTTGGTCAGCATACCGCCGAGCCAACGCTGGTTGATGTAAGGCATGTTGGCGCGCTCAGCAGCGTTCTTGACGGCCTCCTGAGCCTGCTTCTTGGTGCCGACGAACAGCACGTTGCCGCCCTTGGCGACGTTCTTGACGAAGGTGTAGGCCTGGTCGGCGTCGAGGATGGTCTGCTTGAGATCGAGGATGTAGATGCCGTTGCGCTCACCGAAGATGAACGGCTTC
Organism: uncultured Collinsella sp.; assembly: GCA_937950325.1. Taxonomy (GTDB): domain Bacteria; phylum Actinomycetota; class Coriobacteriia; order Coriobacteriales; family Coriobacteriaceae; genus Collinsella. The sequence continues at coordinate 51,673 of CALFDJ010000019.1, read as the reverse complement.
ATCTTGGGGTTCCAGCGACGGGTCTGGTGACCGAAGTGGCAGCCGGCCTCGAGCAGGGTGCGGATATTAATCTTGGTAGCCATGTTAAACCTCCTGTGGTTTGCCTCCGCGCGGGGTCATCCTCCAAAACCAACCCGGACATGTGCTACCAAAGCCCGGGCACCACGGTATGAAGTAGCCGCGCGTGCGTGATAAAAACATGTTGCCGTGAAGCAACCCGATGAATGATAGCAGGAATGCATCTTCCTGCCAACCCGCAATCAAAACCACACACCTAAGCGCAAAGCGAGCCGCTCAACTTACTCGCCCCGCGGATGGGCTTGGGTCACGGCGCGCTTAAGCCTATCGGGCGTGAGATGCGTGTAGATCTGCGTCGTGGACAGGCTCGCATGACCCAGAAGCTCTTGAACCGAACGCAGGTCCGCGCCGCCCTCAAGCAAATCGGTCGCAAACGTATGACGCATCGCATGCGGCGCGATGTCGGCCGGAATGCCGGCGAGCGTCGCCAGCGTATGGAACCGTCGCCTGAGCATGGCAGCGCTCATGCGGTTTCCGCGCGCCGATATAAGCAGCGGATGCGGCCCGGAAGCAGAGTCACGGCGCTTTGCCCGAGCGAGCAATTCCGGCCTCCCCTCCTCAATATAGAGACGCGTCACCTCGAGCGCACGACGATACAGGGGGACGATACGCTCCTTGCTCCCCTTGCCCCAAAGTCGCAGCGTTCGCTCGGACCAAGCGATGGACTCCACATTGAGTGCTGCGAGCTCAGAGATACGAGCACCCGAGGCATAGAGCAGCTCGAGCATCGCCGCATCGCGCAGTCCCGCGGGCGTTGAGGTATCGGGGGCTTTGAGGAGCGCCTCCACCTGTTGGGACGTCAGCACACCGGGCAAATCGCGCGGCAGCTTGGGCGATGCGATCGCCGAGACCGCATCGCCCTCGACAATCCCCTCGGCAGCCATCCACCGATAGAGCGAGCGAATGGCAGACAGATGCGCCGCGAGGGTCCGAGCCGACACCTGGTCACGCGACAACTCGGCCAAATAGGAGCGAACGGTCCGCACGTCGGCGGCGCGAGCGTCGACGTCCTCGCGCTCGCACCAGGCAGCAAAGCGCTCCAGTCTCGAGCCATAGGCAGTCACCGTGTTGGGAGAAAGTCCCTCGACACGTGCGATATAGGCGATAAACGAGTCGACGGTGTCGTACAGGTCAAAGGCTATGACCGGTCGCCTCCAAACAGATCGGGGCGAGTGGCCAGATAGGCATCAAGGGCCTCGAGCGCACGGTCCGCATAGGCCTGGTAGCGGTCGCGCTTGCTGCGGCGCTTACCGTCCTCGAGCGGCGGCACCAGTCCAAAGTTAACATGCATGGGCTGATAGCCCACGGTGGCAGGATCGGTCGCATAGCCCACGAGCGCACCCAGGGCGCCCACACGCGGCAACTCGACGCCCGCAGCACCGATAGCCTCGGCATAGGTGTTGAGCGCCGCGAGCAGACCTGTCGCCACGGCTTCCATGTACCCCTCGGTGCCGGTGATCTGACCGGCCAGGCGCACGCCGGTACCGGGCACGGCAAAGGTGCCATCGAGCACGTGCGGGGCGTCGACAAAGGTATTGCGGTGCATGACACCGTAGCGGAAGAACTCAGCGTTCTCCAGGCCCGGCACCATATGGAAGACGCGCTTCTGCTCGCCAAAGGTCAGATTGGTCTGGAAGCCCACCAGGTTATAGGCGGTCTTCTCCTTGTTCTCGGCACGCAGCTGAATCGCCGCCCAAGGGCGACGTCCGGTACGCGGGTCGGTGAGGCCGACGGGCTTCATGGCGCCAAAGCGAATAGCGTCCTTGCCGGTGCGCGCAACCTCCTCGGCAGGCTGGCAGGCCTGGAACAGATCGCCGCCCTCAAAGTCCTTGAGCACCACGCGGTCGGCCGTGGTGAGCGCCTCGATAAAGGCCTCGTACTCCTCCTTGTTGAGCGGGGCGTTGAGATAGTCACCGCTCCCCTGCTCCTCGTAGCGCGACTGCGAGAACAGCACGTCCATATCGAGCGTGGAGGCATCGACGATCGGAGCCGCGGCATCGAAGAACGCAAGGGCGTCGCCGCCGACGAGCTTCATGACCTCTTCGCTCAGCGCCGGCGAGCACAAGGGGCCCGCGGCAATGACCACGTGACCCTCGGGAATCTGCGTGACCTCGCCGTGCACGACCTCGATATTGGGACGGGCGGCAACCTCGGCCTCGACAAGCTCGGAAAACTTGACGCGGTCGACCGCCAAGGCACCGCCGGCGGGAACAGCCGCGCGATGGGCGCAATCGAGCAGGACTGAACCCATGCGCTCAAGCTCGGCTTTCAGCAAACCAGCCGCGGAATCCGGACGGGTCGACTTAAACGAATTGGAGCAGACGAGCTCTGCCAGGTGATCGGTATGGTGGGCCGGGGAGCTCACCTGGGGGCGCATCTCACACAGCTTTACGGCAAACCCGCGGTCTGCCAGCTGAATCGCGCACTCCGAACCCGCCAGACCGCCACCGATAACTGTCACCTGATCGAACTGCATCTGCAAACACCTTTCTAATTGACACGTTTTCCATTGTGACCGAAGGGTGTCTGGGCGTGAAGGGCAAACTTGGAGGGCGCATACCTTCCATCCATCATGCGCTCGATAAGACCCTCGAGTTCAAGCGAACCCAAGAGTTTGAGTACGCCGACAGCATCGAGCGAGACGAGCGCCGCGATGTCGTCGACCTTGAGCGGAGAGGCGATGAGCGCATGCATCACGGTCTGCTGCGTTGGATCCAGGTCGGCAATGCCGGGAGCATCGGGGCGCGAGTAGCGCAGGGTTCCGTAGATGCGTGAGATAGCCATCTCGATAGATTCCTCGTCGACGATGCAGCAGGCACCGTTCGCAATGAGGTAATTCGTGCCACGCGACTCGGGCGATAGGATCGACCCCGGCACGGCAAGAAGTTCGCGCCCCAAATCCATAGCAGCCTCGGCTGTAGAAAACGTCCCGGAAGGCATACCTGCCTCGGATACAAAGAGGGCTTGCGACAGGGCCGCGATCACGCGATTGCGGCGCGGAAAGGCAAACTTGCGCGGACCCATGCCCCACGGAGAGATCGACACGACCGCGCCACCCGTATCGAGCGTGCGAGTAATAAGCCCCGCGCTCGAACGCGGGTAGACCACGTCGACGCCCGTCCCCAGCACCACGACGTGTTTGCCGCCGGCGTTGACCGCAGCCCAACCCGAGGCTTGGTCACAACCGACCGCGCCGCCCGAAACTACCATCACTCCCGCCTCGACTGCAACCTTTGCCGCAAGCTCTGCCACGGCAAGACCATACGGCGAGGCCTTGCGCGCGCCGATGATGGAGAGCGCGGGTGTCGAAAGCACCTCGGGGTTGCCGCGCACATAAAGCGTCTGGGGTATATCAGAAAGCTCCAAAACGGTCTCGGGATACAACGCATCACCTGGATGCAGCTCGAAGGTCCCCTCGGCCATCATTGGTCCCTCCTTCCCTGGTACATCGCCGCCTCGAGCACGTGGTCCTGCGTCACCTGCTCGCTCTCGGCGACATCTGCGATCGTACGCGCAATGCGAACCAGGCGCACGATGCCACGCCCTGTGAGATGCGTGCGTTTGGATAGGCCGAGCACACACTTCTCCGCCGCATCATCGAGCTCGAAGGTCGAAACGACGCCGTCAATGGACCGTGTCTCGTCATCCTCGGCCTCGGCATCCGCATCGTCCATGCGGGATTCGCGCCAAGCGCGAAAGGCGCGACCGCGCACAACGTAGTCACGTAACTCGGCCGACGACATACCCTCTGCGCCCTCGATAATCACTTGAGGGTCGGGACGGGTCACATCGATCATCATGTCGATACGGTCGGCCAAAGGACCGCGCAGTTTAGACCGATAGCGCTCGACCATCGCCGCCGAGCAGCGACACGGTACCTCGCGATCGCCCAAAAAGCCGCAGGGGCAGGGATTGCTCGCAGCCAGCAGCTGAAAGCGCGACGGGAAGGTAAAAGCCCCGTCGACGCGTACGATCCTCACGTAGCCGCGCTCGATGGGCTGACGCAGCGTCTGCAGCACACCGGTGGGAAACTCGGCAAGCTCGTCCAAAAAGAGCACGCCGCCATGAGCAAGGCTGATCTCACCCGGGCGCACCGGGCGCCCGCCGCCGATAAGGCCTGCGGTCGAAATACTGTGGTGGGGACTGCGGAAGGGGCGGTGCCCCGCCAACAAGCCATCAATGTTCTCACCCAAAACCGAATGGATGCACAGCGCCTCCTGCTGATCCTCAACGGAAAGCTCGGGCAGGATGCCGGTCATACGGCGTGCGAGCATCGTCTTGCCCGATCCCGGAGACCCGATCATGAGCAAGCCGAGTTCTCCTGCCGCCGCAAGCGCCATGCCGCGTTTAGCGACTTCCTGCCCCAGCACGTCTGCATAGTCGAGCTCGGGCTCAAAGGTCGCCTCGACACCCTCGGAATCCAAGTAGTGCCGTGCGGCATCGCCCATGCCGTGAGCAAGCTGAGACAGATGCGCGATAAAGCCGCAATCCACGCCCGCGAGTGGCACATGCTGGTCGGACCTACCGGCGATAAAAGACAGCCCCATGTCGCGAGCCAATAGCTGAAACGCCACCTCGCCTTTGACAGGAAGCACCGTACCGTCCAAGCCGAGCTCGCCGGCGATAAGGCAGCGATCGAGGTTGTCGCGGGGAATCTGACCATCGGCCGCTAGGACCGCGATGGCGATGGGCAGATCAAAGCCGCTACCGGTCTTGCGAATATCGCCGGGCGCCAGATTGACCGTAATGCCCGAGCGCGGGATCTCGAACCCGGCGGAGCGCATCGCACAGCGAATACGACCACGCGACTCCATCACCTCCATACTCGGGATGCCGAGCATCTGAATGCCCGGAACGCCGCCGGCAAGCGAGACCTCGACCGTGACGTGAATCGCCTCGACGCCGCGGATGCAGGCCGCGTGAACGGCAAACGTCTCGAACGCCATCACGACACCTGCCAATCGAACGCGTTGTACTGATGCTCGATCTCGGCGATATGCCCGCCGCGAATGGTGACACCCACGGCATCGAAGCGGATCGCCTTGAGCGGATAATGCTCCATGAGATAGCAGCTTGCGATGCGGCGGTAGCGGCGTTGCTTTTGGGCGTCCACGGCCTCCTCGGGAAAGACCCGCGTGTTGCAATCCAGTACGACGCGTCTGGTCTTGACCTCGGCCATCACCACGACATCGTCGAGCTCATCGAGCAGCACCAGATCAGCCTCGCCCTCGGTGCAACGATAACCCTGCTCCAGCAAGGTGTAGCCGCGCTCGTTAAAGTAGTCGATGGTGATCAGCTCGCCCAGCATGCCCAGCTCGCGGGGACTGAGTCCCTTGATAAACTCGGGCGTCATCGCCCCGCAGTCGAGCTCGCCGTTTTCCCAACGCTCCTTGAGCTGCTGTGTCTTGCTCTTTTTGCTTGCGGCACTCATGGGGTCTCCTTTCCCGCACACTGCAGTGCCCCGATGATGAGGGCACCTTTCATGCGGGTAAGTACCGGAAGCTAACCAAAAGCTGACCAAATGCCGTCAAAAAACGGGCCGTACGCAACAATGGTGTTGCATACGGCCCGCTACCAGCAGGTTTATAAAACCCCAGAGGTCCCTGTCTCCACAATTGACCTAGAAAAGGCGCTCAGTCTGCAGAAAGTTTCCGCAAAAGCTCACACGATGCAGTGGACAAAGTCCATGTTTTCGAATGGCCTCGATGTGCTCGGGGCTCGCATAGCCCTTCGACTCGGCCAGATGGTACTCGGGATACTCGGCGTCGTACTCGACCATCATCTCGTCACGCGTGACCTTAGCCATGATGGACGCCGCGGCGATGCAGGCGATCTTGGCATCGCCCTTCACCACATCGCGCTCGTTAGGAACGGCGCCCAAGGGGTTGCCATCCATAAGCACGCAATCGGGCTCGAGCCCCGTATCGGCCACGGCGCCCGCAACGGCGGTACGGATAGCACGGGCCATGCCCATCTCATCGATATCCTTAGGCGCGATATGGCAAAAACCGATCGCCGTCGCCACCTCGGCAATCTTCACTGAGAGCAACTCGCGGCGCGCCGGCGTGAGCTTTTTGGAATCGTTGATGCCCCAGACGCGCGGCTCCATAGGAAGGCAGACAGCGCATACCGTCAAAGGACCGGCCACCGAGCCGCGACCCACCTCGTCGACACCAACGACCACCCCATCGCCGCCAAGCTCATGCATAAGCTCGTACATGTCATTGACGCGCTCGCGCTCGGCAAGTTCCTTGGCATGGCGCTTAAGAGCACGCTCGCAAGCCTTGATCACCTGCTGGCGCGGGTCCTCGCGATAATGCTCCACGAGGGCGGGGATCTCCTCAAACGTTGCGCTCGCCAGCTCTCCGGCAACCTGCGATGCCGAAACCGAGCTCGTCATATTGGCCATACCAGGCCCTCCTTGCATGCAAATCAGATAAAAAGAAGGGCCACCCGAAGGTGACCCTTGTGTCCAAACGAGTGGACAGACGCTGCGATCTTCTTAGCGCTTCTCGGGGATGCGAGCAGCCTTGCCCACCTTGTCGCGGAGGTAGTACAGCTTGGCGCGACGGACGCGACCATGACGAACGACCTCGAGCTTGGCGATCTTGGGGCTGTGAAGCGGGAAGGTACGCTCAACACCGACACCGAAGGACATCTTGCGGACGGTGAAGGTCTCGCGGGCACCGGCGCCGGCCATGCGGATGACGTCGCCCTGGAAGACCTGGATGCGCTCGCGGTCGCCTTCCTTAATGCGGTAGTGAACCTTGACGTTGTCGGCGACGCGAACCTGAGGAATGTCCTCGCGGATCTGCTGACGCTCGATTGCGCGGATGTAATCCATGTGCAATTCCTTACTCTTCTAGAGGTGCCGTACCACCTTGGCCGGCACGTAGTTGAACAAACGTATTCGAGTATACACGCGCGGGTTTCTGCTGCAAGAACAATTTTTTACGCAGACAAAAAGACAAAACCCGCACATGATAACCGCCCGTCTCACGAATGAGACGGGCGACATGAAGGGGGCTACGCCAGGCGTCTAAACCCAAAACGTTAGGCGGAACGCTTGGCCTCGAGCTTGGCTTGAGCGGCAGCTAGGCGTGCGAGGGGCACGCGGTAGGGCGAGCAGGACACGTAGTCCACGTCGGCCACGTTAAACAGGCCTTTGATGGACTTGGGGTCGCCGCCGTGCTCGCCGCACACGCCAAAGTGCATGTCGGGGTTGGTGGCGCGGCCCTTCTCGACAGCCATGCGCACCAGTTCGAGTACTGCCGTGTCGATGGTCTCGAAGGGATTGTCCTTCAAGATCTTCTTATGCATGTACAGCGGGATGAACTTGGCCTCGGCATCGTCACGAGAGAAGCCGAAGGTGGTCTGCGTGAGGTCGTTGGTGCCAAAGCAGAAGAAATCGGCGTGCTGCGCGATCTCGTCGGCGACCATGCAGGCGCGCGGCAGCTCGAGCATCGTGCCCACGGGAATATTGAGCTCGACGCCCTCCTCGGCGGAAACCTCGGCGATCACGCGCTCGATAACATCGCGGGTCTGGACATGCTCGGCCGTGATGGAAACGAGCGGAACCATGATCTCGGGGCGCGGGTCGACGCCTTCCTTGATAAGGCGGGCAGCAGCCGTGGCGACGGCGCGGACCTGCATGAGCGGCAGATCGCTAAAGACGACGGACAGGCGCACGCCGCGTAGGCCGAGCATGGGGTTCGACTCGACCATGCCGTCGATACGACGCAGACGGGTGCGCAGGACGGCAAGCTCTTCCTCGCTGGCGCCAGCGGCTTCCTTCTTGGTGATGGCGACCTCGAGCTCGCGAGGATTATCCAGGAACTCATGAAGCGGCGGATCGAGCAGGCGGACGACCACATCGCGACCAGACATGGTCTTGAACATCGCCAGGAAGTCCTCGGTCTGAACCTTAAGCAGGTCGGACAGGGCCTGCTGCTTCACGGCCTCATCGTCAGACAGGATAAAGCTCTGGATGATGTTCTTGCGATCGCCCAGGAACATGTGCTCGGTGCGGCACAGGCCAATAGCCTCGGCGCCAAACTCGAGGGCAAGCTCGGCATCCTCGGGATTGTCGGCGTTGACGCGCACATGGTTGGCGTGGCCGCCGGTCTCGTCCAGGCGAATCTCGTCGGCCCAGGACAGGATAGTGTCCAGGTCGCCGGTAAGCTCGGCGGAGACCAGGTCGACGGGACCGTCGACGACGATGCCCTGGGTGCCGTCGATGGAGATGACATCGCCCTCGTGCAATACGCGGTCGCTGCCCTCGATGCGCACGACCTTCTCGGCGGCGTCGATGTGGAAGCGTTCAACGCCGCAGACGCAGGGCGTACCCATGCCGCGGGCGATAACGGCGGCATGGCTCGTCTTGCCACCGTGGCTGGTCAGGATGCCCTCGGCGGCGACCATGCCCTTCAGGTCATCGGGGTTGGTCTCCCAACGAACCAGAATGACCTTGTGACCCTCGTTGGCGCGCGCGACGGCGTCATCGCTCGAGAACACGACCTCGCCCACGGCGGCACCGGGGCTGGCGTTAAGACCGCTGGCCAGCGCCTCGTACTTCTTGGAGGCGTCAAACTGCGGGTGCAGGAGCTGGTCGAGTTGCGCGGGATCGATACGGTTCACAGCCTCCTCGCGGGTGATCAGGCCCTCCTCGACCATTTCGATGGCGATGCGCAGAGCGGCGGTTGCGGTACGTTTGCCCACGCGGGTCTGGAGCATCCAGAGCTTGCCCTGCTCGATGGTGAACTCGATATCGCACATGTCGCGATAGTGATCCTCGAGCGTCAGGAACACGTGCTCGAGCTCCTCACCTGCGGACTCGAGGCCCGGGGTGGTCTTGAGGTCGGCGATGGGCTCGGTGTTGCGGATGCCGGCGACGACATCCTCGCCCTGGGCGTTGACCAGAAAGTCGCCGTAGAACTCCTTAGTGCCGTCGGCCGGGTTGCGCGTAAAGGCGACGCCGGTCGCGGAGGTCTCACCCTTGTTGCCAAAGGCCATGGCCTGAACGTTGACGGCAGTACCGAGCTCGTCGGAGATGCCGTGCTGTTTGCGGTAGATGCAGGCGCGCTCGTTCATCCAGCTGCCAAAGACGGCCTGGATGGCAAGACGCAGCTGAAGCTCAGGGTCGTGCGGGAAGACGGGCTTGCCATCGACAACCTCGAGCTCGGGGTACAGGGCGGCCTCGACGTTCTCGGAGAAGATCCCCTTGAAGGTCTCGACGAGCTCCTGCAGATCCTCGGCCGAAAGCTCGGAGTCGACGCGGACGCCAGCGACCAGGCGTGCCTGGGTCAGCGCGTTCTCGAACAGGTCGGCGTCAACGCCCATAACGACGTTGGAGAACATCTGGATAAAGCGGCGATAGCTATCCCAGGCAAAACGCGGATTTTGCGTCTGGGCGATGAGGCCCTGAACGGAGTCGTCGTTGAGGCCCAGGTTGAGGACCGTGTCCATCATACCGGGCATGGAGAACGGAGCGCCCGAGCGAACCGACACGAGCAGCGGATCGGAGGCGTCGCCGAGCTTTTTGCCGCAGCGGGCCTCGAGGTCTACCTCGGCGGCAACGATCTCATCGAGTGCGCCTTCGGGCCAGACGTTGCCGGCACCGGAGTACTCGACACAGGTCTGGCAGGTAATGGTAAAGCCACCGGGAACCGGCAGGCCGATACGGCTCATCTCGGCAAGGTTAGCGCCCTTGCCGCCAAGCACGAAGTTCATGGACTTGTCGCCCTCGGTGACACAGGTGCCCTGGGCGTCGGTTCCAAAACGGTAAACCCTCTTGCAATCGCTCACGATACTTCCCCTTCCATGCGCTCTCGCGCACGACCGTGGTAACGAATCGACCCGCCGGATGCGAGCCGTGAGGGTACTATACGGCGGGCATTGAGCGGGCTTGCGCAGAGGACGCGGGGGTTGGTAAACGTGGTAAATATGGCGGTAAACGGTAGGTAAAGGTGGTTACCTTATGAAGATACCACTACAAGAAAAAAACAGGTCAGATGCAATGTTTTTGCTAAATCGCTTTACCATAAGTAGCTACTTTTGTTGAGTTCGACGGGCGGCTCGGCGGGCACGGGCTTCTTGGATTTCCTCCAAGTGGCTAATGATCTCGGCAGCGCTTTCCTCGATGGCCTTGCCGTCGGTACGCACCACAAAGCAGCCCAGGCGCTTCATGAGGGCACGGGCTTCCTCAAGCTCGCTGCGCACGCTCTCGGGCTCGGCATAGGAGCCGGCAACGGCACGAGCGTAGTCATCGCCCAAGCGGCTATCACGAATTTCGGAAATCACATCGACGGTCGAAATCAGGCCGAACAGGCGCATCGGGTCGACCTCGTAAATCGACTTGGGCGGCTCCATGCCATGGGCCAAAGGAACATTGGCAACCTTGTAACCTTGATAGGCCAGATACATCGACAGCGGCGTCTTGGACGTGCGCGATACGCCCAGCAGCACGATATCGGCACCCGACAGATCGTCGCAACCGCGCCCGTCATCGTGCTCAACGAAATACTCCATGGCCTCGATACGATGGAAATAGCGGTCATCGGTCCTGTGAATCACGCCCGCAACGCCCTTGGGCGGTACACCGATGAGCGACGACAGCACGGCGAGCGTCGGGCCGATCAGGTCGACCGAGCGAATATGCAGCATGCCCAGGTAATCGAGCACACGAGCACGTAGCGCCGGGTCGACGATGGTATGGAACACGGCGATATCGCGATGGTCGGCATCGACGCGCGGCCCCACAAATGACTTGACCTGCTCCACAGAAGTCACCTTAGGCAGGCGCAAAACACAAAAAGCCCCTTCATCAAATTGCCCGGACGCCGCAAGCACCACCTCACAAGCGGTATCACCGAGCGAGTCGGAGATAACGATAACGGTGGGACGAGCGGTGACCGGGCAATCCATGCGGGGCTCCTTTTGCGCTTACGCGCAGGCTGGCTTACTTTTTGCGGGCAAGCTCACCGATGTTGGCAATGCCGGAGAAAACGGCCTCGAAGCGGTTGAGCAGCTTAAGGCGATTATCGCGGAGCTGCTCGTCCTTGTCCATGACCATAACCTCATCGAAGAAGCGGTCGATGGGGGCGCGCAGGGCGGCAAGGGCCGCAAATGCGGCCGGGTAATCCTCGGCAGCAAGGGCGGCGTCGACAGCGGTCTGAGCAGCCTCGGAGGCATCGGCAAGCGCGAGCTCGACCTCGCCCATCAGGGCGCGGTCGTACTCCGCGCCCAGCTCGGGCTTGGAGATATGCGCGGCACGGGCATAGGCCGTCGCCAGGTTGTCAAAGGTCTCGGCGTCGTTCTTGCGAGCCTCGTCGAGGGCGGCGCAGCGGGCGAAGAAGACGGACGGGGCGATGATGTGCACCGCAGAGACGGCGGCAACGGTATCGGCCGGGATCTTCTCGTCGCGGGCCATGCTCACCAGGCGGCCATGGAAGAAGTCGCGAACCTGCTGGGCGACTTCGGCGGCGTCAAACTCAATACCCTGCTCACTATAGAGCTCGAGCGCAAAGTCGATGAGCGACGTGGGGTCGATCGGCAGGCGGTCGCGCAGGATGTTGATGATGCCGATAGCGGCACGACGCAGCGCATAGGGGTCGGAGGAGCCGGTCGGGGGCTCGCCGATGGCAAAGATACCGGCAATGGTATCGAGCTTGTCAGCACAGGCCACGATGCAGCCAGCGGTGCCCTCGGGCAGATCATCGCCGGCAAAGCGGGGACGATAATGATCGCGGATAGCATGGGCGACCTCGTCGTTCTCCCCCATCGCGATGGCGTAGTAACCGCCCATCACGCCCTGCTGGCTCGTGAACTCGACGACGGCGTTAGACACCAGGTCGGCCTTGCACAGGTGAGCGGCGCGAGCCGCATCGGCGGCCAGATGGGCACCCAGGTGAGCCTCGCGGGCGATGGCGAGCGCGAGCTGCTCAATACGCTCGGACTTGGCGAGCACGCTACCGAGCTTCTCCTGGAAGGCGACCTTGGCCAGACGCTCGCGGAACTCGTCAAGGGAGATCTTCAGGTCCTCCTCATAGAAGAACTTGGCGTCGTCCAGACGGGCGCGCACGACGCGCTCGTTGCCGTCGATCACGCGCTCGGCATTCTCGGGCTTGCTGTTGGAGACGACTACGAACTCACGCGTGAGCTTGCCCTCGCCGTCATAAATCGGGAAGTAGCGCTGGTTGGTGAGCATGGACTCGCAGATGATCTCGTGCGGGACCTTGAGGAACTCCTCATCGAAGGTACCGACAAGCACCGTCGGCCACTCGCAGAGGTTAATGACCTCCTCAAAGACCTTCTTAGGCGTGTCGACATGGCAGCCGGGGCGCGCAGCCTCGACCTCGGCGATACCGGCAAGGATGGCCTCGCGACGACGCTCGGCAGAGAGCACGCCGGCGTCCTCGAGCACCTGCTCGTAGACGGCGGGGCTGGCGACCACATGGTCACCGGGGCCCAGAACGCGATGTCCGCGCGTGGTATTGCTACTCGTCACATCGGCAAACGACACGGGCACGACGTCCTCACCCAAAAGGCAGCAGATCCAACGGACCGGACGAACAAACGTAGCGTGCTCGTGGCCCCAGCGCTGGCTGCGGTAGTTGGGCCACTGCAGGCCGGCGATAGTCTTCTCGCACAGAGACGTCAGGATCGGCGTAGCCGGAGCGGAGGGAATGTTCTTCTCGGCGAACACGTACTCGCGGCCGTCGGTGTCCTCGCGACGGACCAGGTCCTCGGCAGCCACACCGCACTTGCGGGCAAAGCCCTGGGCGGCCTTGGTGGCGTTACCGTCGGCATCAAAGGCAATGTTTGCCGCGGGGCCGCGCTTGACCTCGTGAACCTCGTCGGTCGCGGTGGCGACGTCGGCAACGAGCGCAGCCAGGCGGCGCGGGCTCGAGATCACGCGGACCTCGCCGTGGGCCAGACCGGCCTCGTCGAGACCCTTGGCGATCATGGTGCCAAGCTGCTTGACGGCATTGTTCAGCGGTGCAGAGGGCATTTCCTCCGTACCGATCTCAAACAGGAAATCCTTAGCGTCTGCCATGGCTTACGCCACCTCGCCTTCCTGGTCGGCATTCTCGTTGACTCCGGCGACCTCGGCCATATAGGCCTCGCAGCACGCCTTGGCGACGGCGCGGACGCGCAGGATGTAGTTGGCACGCTCGACTGCGGACAGGGCGCCGCGGGCATCGAGCAGGTTGAAGGCGTGGCTGCACTTCATGACACAGTCGTACGCCGGCAGCGGCAGCTTGCGCTCCAGGCAGGAGTGGCACTCGGCCTCGTAGTCGTCAAACTTCTGACGCATCATCTCGACGTTGGCGACCTCAAAGTTATAGGCACTGAACTCGCGCTCGTTCTCGAGGAACACGTCGCCATAGGTCATGGGCGTTCCGTCGGGCAGATAGCTCCACACCAGGTCGTAAACGGAGTTGACGCCCTGAGCGTACATGGCGATACGCTCCAGGCCATAGGTGATCTCGACGGGCACGGGGTCGACCTCGATGCCGCCCACCTGCTGGAAGTACGTAAACTGCGTGACCTCCATGCCGTTGAGCCAGACCTCCCAGCCAAGGCCCCAGGCGCCGAGCGTCGGGCTCTCCCAGTCGTCCTCGACAAAGCGGACGTCATGGTCGTTGGGGTCCAGGCCAATGGCGGCAAGAGACCCCAGGTAGAGCTCCTGGGCGTTGACCGGCGACGGCTTGATGAGCACCTGGAACTGATAGTAGTGCTGCATGCGGTTGGGGTTCTCGCCGTAGCGGCCGTCGGCGGGACGGCGGCAAGGCTGCGCATAGCAGGTGCGCCACTCGGCGGGACCGAGCGAGCGCAGCGTGGTCGCGGTATGGAAGGTACCGGCACCGACCTCGGAGTCATAGGGCTGCATAATGACGCAGCCCTGCTCGCCCCAGTACTGCTGGAGGCGCAGGATGATGTCTTGGAAGGAAAGCGATGAAGCGTTCATGCCTCTAATATCCCCTCGTCGAAACGATTACACGGTTAGGTACTGTACTATAGCGGTTTTTAGTCGATAGCGCCGATGCGGTTGAGCGGCCAGTAGCGAACGAGTGCCACAGCAATCAAATCAGAGCGATCGACGGGACCAAAGTAGCGTGAGTCGGCAGAGTTTTCGCGGTTGTCGCCCATCACCCACACGCACCCGTCGGGAACGGTGTAGGGATAGCTTACCTGAGTGCCGGGTGCTTGGACCGAAAGTGGCCAGCTCATGCCCGTCGTATAGTCCTCGTCGAGCGCTTGGCCGTCAACGACCACCTTGCCATCCTGCAGGTCGACCGTCTGGCCGGCCGTGGCAATAACACGCTTGACAAGAACATCATGCTCGGAGGTGCCATCGGGGTTGTGAAACACCACGATATCGCCCTGCTTGACGGGCTGACCGAGCTCGAGGCTCACCTTTTGTGCCAGGATCTGGTCGCCAATCTCGATCGTGGACTCCATGGAGCCGGTGGGCACCACAAAGGGCTCGACCACAAACGAGCGAATCAAGAAGGTGGCGACCAGTGCGATCACGATGACCGCGATCCACTCAAAAGCGCCCCTCAACGCGGAATGCTGCGATGGAACCATTCTCACTCCTCGCTCTGCGAATACGAAGCGTCCAGAATCTCCTGCGCGTACGCACGCTCCTGTGGCGTAAGGCGCGCCGTCTCGATCAGGTCGGGACGCCAGCGGCAGGTGCGCTCGATGGCATTCTTACGGCGCCAGGCGTCAACCTTGGCATGGTCACCGCTCACGAGCACCGGCGGCACGCCCTCGCCGTTGAACTCGGCAGGACGGGTGTACTGCGCGTACTCGAGCAGTCCTCCGTCCTCGGCGGTCGAGAATGACTCGTCGACGTTGCTCATTTCGTCACCAAGGGCGCCGGGAATCAGGCGTACGACGGCATCGGCAACGACCATAGCGGGAAGCTCGCCGCCCGTGAGCACATAGTCGCCGATCGACAGACGCTCATCGGCATACGCATACGCACGCTCGTCGACACCCTCGTAGCGACTGCACACAAACAACAGGCGCTCACTTTTGAGCAGGCGCTCGGCCACATGCTGCGTAAAGGGCTCGCCACAGGGGGTAAAGAACACCACCGTGGGCTTGGGACCCCCTGCGCTAATGGCCTCGATGGCCTCGGCGATAGGCTCGACCTTCATGAGCATGCCCTGCCCGCCGCCGTACGGCTCGTCATCGACGGTACGATGGCGGTCGTGCGTCCAGTCGCGCAGATTATACGCCTTAAAATCAAAAAGGCCGGCCTTGCGGGCGCGGCCCAAGATCGATGTGGACATGACGGGCTCAAACATCTCGGGAAAGACCGAAAGGGTCTCAATCAGCATGTTGTCCTCCCTACTTGTCCATATCGATCAGGCCGTCCATAACGTGGACGGAAATTGTTCCTGTGTCGGGAAGATCGAGCACAACCTGCTCGATCACGGGAATCAGTACCTCGCCGTACCGATCGCCCTCGACAACCCAAACATCGTTAGCGGGCGTGGACATGATCTCGACGATCGTGCCGAGCGAACCGAAGCGCTCGTCGACCACCTCGCGACCCATCAGGTCGGTATAGGCAGCGTCGAGCGAATCGAGCTCAAAGTCGTCGCGATTTGCCAGCACATAGCATCCCGTGATGCCCTCGGCGGCCGTCAAGTCGTCAATACCCTCAAACGAGACCAGATCGCCATCGCCCGTATCGGTGACGGACACGACCGTGCAAAAGCGGTCGCGCTTGAGCGCCGGCGGCGTCAGGGCTACGCGCATGCCCGGCTCTAATACAGAAGGAAGCCCCCGCAGCGGCTGCGCGAGGACCTCCCCCTTCCTTCCGTGCGGCTTGACCACACGGGCGATGTTTTTGTACTGGGACCTCAAGGTCCTAGCCCAGAACCTCTACCTCGACAGCAGTGTCGAGGCGAGCGGCCAGTGCACGGGCGAGCGTGCGAATGGCCTTGATGGTACGGCCACGACGGCCGATGACCTTAGCGACGTCATCCTCGGCGACCGAAACCTCAATCGTAGAGGCGTCGTCACCATCGATGACCTCAAGGCTCACGGAATCCGGGTCGTCGACGATCTGAACAACGAGATATTCGACGAGATCGGCGATGCGATCTGAGAGCATTGCCTCACCCTCGAGCTGTGCAGCGTCAACCTCAGGCACGATTTACTCCTCGGCGCCCTCAGCGGCCTCAGCGGCAGCCTTAGCGGCCTCGGCCTCTTTGGCGAGCTGCTTCTTGGACTTCTTGACGACGGTCTCGGTCTTCTCGCCCTCGTTGGCGGCCTTGACCAGAGCGGCGACGGCGTCGGTGAGCTGAGCGCCCTTGGACTGCCAGTCGACGATCTTCTCGAGGTCGAGGTTGATGGTCTTGGGGGCGGTCATCGGGTTGTAGCGGCCAACCTCCTCGATGATACGACCGTCACGCGGGGCGCGGGAATCGGCGACGACGACACGGTAGTACGGACGCTTCTTAGCGCCGTGACGAGCAAGGCGAATCTTGACTGCCAAAGGAAACTCCTCCAACCAAGCAGCTTTAGGCTGCAACTACAAACAAACACTTGAACATAATACGCCATCGACGCGGGCAGGTGAAGTCCGTGAGACCAACTTCTTCGGTGTAGTCGAGGGCAAATCCATATCTTAGACAAGAATTCGGGATTTGCAAGCACATACACGCACCCCACATGAGCTGCGCGGTATACTCATGACATGGAAAGACGCGAACATACATACGGTTATGAGGATGCCATGGGCGTCACACCGCCTCCCTGGACGGGCCCGGCGGTGGGTCTGATGGACCTTGATGCGTTTTTTGCGAGCGTGGAGATGCTCGATCATCCCGAGTGGCGCGGCAAGCCGCTCATCGTGGGCGGAGACGCCGATTCGCGTGGCGTCGTGTCTACGTGTTCGTATGAGGCACGTCGCTTTGGCGTGCACTCTGCCATGGCCTCGGCCGAGGCGCGGCGCTTGTGCCCGCAAGCCATTTGGACGCACGGGCACTTTGATCGCTACCGCGAGGTGAGCGCGCAGGTCATGGCGATTCTTGCCGAGGAGACGCCGCGCGTTGAGCGCGTATCCATCGACGAAGCCTTTATCGATATCACACCGGGTCGCTTTGCGCCCGAAGACCCGCTGCTGGTTGCGCGGCGTATAAGCGACCGCGTGGCAGCGCTGGGAGTGACGTGCTCCATTGGCGTGGGCTGCAACAAGACGGTCGCAAAGATCGCAAGCGAGCGGGATAAGCCGTTTGGGTTGACCATCGTGCGCCCCGGAACCGAGCAGCGCTTTTTGGCCGCACTGCCGGTATCTGCCATGAGCGGCATCGGGCGCTCGGCCGAGGAGCGACTGCGCCGCATGCGCATCTACACCCTCGGCGAGCTATCACGTGCACCGGAATCCACCTTGGCCTCTATTTTTGGCGTCAACGGCGAGCGCATGCGTCAGCGTGCGCTGGGACTCGAAATCTCTGAAGTCACGAGCCTCGATGAAGAGCGCGAGGTCAAGTCGGTCAGCAATGAACGCACCTTTGCGAAAGATTTGACTGAGCGTGGGGATATTGAGGCGGCGATTGCGCTGTTGGGCGAGTCAGTGGGACGCCGCCTGCGCCGTCAAGGGCTGACAGGTGCCACGGTAACGCTCAAGCTTAAGTATTCGTATGGCAGCGGGCGTACGGCACAGCGCCGGCTGCCTCATCCGACCGACGATGAGAACATCTTCGTGGCGGTTGCACTCGAACTGCTCGACAACATCTGGCAGGAAGGCATGCATGTTCGCTTAGCGGGCATCGGCATGAGCGACTTCGACCACCGAGGCGGCATCCAGACTGACCTGTTCTGCGAGATCGATGACCGCGGAGCCCAATCCAGCGACCGCCGCGACCTCTCCGTCGCCATCGACGCCGTCCGAGACAAATTCGGCGACACCGCCCTTTCCTTCGGCCGCCAATCCCGCTTCAACGATTAACCGCCTTTGGGCAAAAAGAAAGCCGGGCAGGTGCGGAAAACCGCACCTGCGCGGCGATATGCGTGAGGGTAGCTAAACCCCGTCTCAAATGAGCTACTAGAGGAGGTTGAGGGGGAGCTGGGGAGCGTCACCCCAGAGCTTTTCGAGACGGTAGAAGTCGCGCGCCTCGGGAGTGAAGACGTGGACGACAACCGAACCATAGTCCATGAGCATCCAAGTCTTCTGCTCGCGGCCCTCGATGGAGAACGGATGCTCGCCGCAAGCCTCGGCGACCTTCTCCTCGATCTCGTCGACAATTGAATCGACCTGGCGGTTGTTGGCACCGGTGGCAAGCACAAAGTAGTCGCACACATCGGAAAGCTCGGTCAGGTCGAGCACCTGAACGTCCTCGCCCTTCTTGTCGTAGGCGGCCTGCGCGGCGGCGCGGGCGACATCCTCGGCGGCGACACCGCTCGCGGACAGCGAGGCGGCAGTGCGGTCGGACGTGGCGGCGAAGCTCTTGTGCTCCACGCCTTCAAGAATCTGCTCGTCGGTCATGGTCTCGTCGGCCATGGAATACCTCTTTCTAGACAGCCCGAGCTAGCGCAGCTGGGCGTAATGGTTGTAAATCGTAATAGCCGTGGGATAAAGATAGCGCCCGGACTGGATCACATAGACCAGACCCTGCGCAAAACAGGAGAAGAACAACTCATCGAGCGTCGACTCCCCCACCATCTTGCGCAGCGCATGGGCATAATCGCCGTGGCGGTTGGGTTCGATGGCATCAGCCACAAAGACCACCATATCGAGCGGCGTCATGTCGCAAGCGCCCACGGTGTGACGGTCGACAGCCTGAAAGACCGCCGGCGACAGCTCGGGAAAAAGCTGCGGAAGTTCATAGGCGGCAACAGGGCCATGCAAAAGCGGCGTCACGGCGGAAGGAGAGCCGGCAATCTTAATGCCGTAATGCAGAGCGCGCGTGACCAGCTCATCGTCGGAGAGCACTTTGTCCCAGTCATGGATCAGGCCGGCAGCAGCGGCATCAAAGCGGTCAACGCCGTAGACCTCGGCCAGATGAAGTGCGGTCTCGGCAACACCCAGCGAATGCACATAGCGCTTGCGCTTATCCTTCATGCGAACATCGAGCAGCTCTTGAATGCGCTTGAGCAGCGCGCGCTCATCGCCCTCAAACTGATCCTCTACCGACAACGTAGACCCCCATCACTCAAAATCTTCTTGGCCCAGATCGACATACAAACCGCGCTTGCGAATGTAGCCGAGCACAGACTCGCTCGTAAGATAGCGCACGCTCATGCCGCGGGCAACTCGCTTACGAATGTTCGTCGAGCTGATCGCCAGCGCCGGAATCTGAATATAGCGCACGTCGAACGGCAGCCCCGACTCTTTGATTCGGGCACGCGCCGTATCGATATCAAAGCCCGGTCGCGTCGCCGCAATAAAGGTAGCAAGCTCGGCGATTCGTTCGGCATCATGCCAAGTCACAATATCGATAATCGCGTCGGCGCCCGTAATAAAGTAGAGCTTTACCTGCGGCGGATAAAAGTCGCGAAGGGCATGAAGCGTATCGGCCGTGTAGGTTACGCCCGGACGGTCGATCTCGAACCGACTCGCCAAAAAGGCCGGGTTCGCGGCGGTGGCGAGGACCGTCATGGCATAACGGTCCTCGGCAGGCGTCACCGGCTTGTCAAGCTTAAAAGCAGGAGAGCCCGCCGGCATAAAGAGCACAGCGTCCAAGTCGAGGGACTCGCGCGCCTGCTCGGCGGTCACCAGGTGCCCGTAATGAATGGGATCAAAGGTGCCACCCATAATGCCGAGCCTAAACTCCTGCCCGTCCTCTAGAGGAAGCTCGGGCAGACCGATTCCACCGCGCAGCGACATGGCTTACTCGCCCTCCGAGGTCTCGGCATCGCCCGCGGCATCCGCCGCATTGACAACCTCGACGCCCTCATCCGCAGCATCGGCCACGTCAATGGCTTCAACGGCAACGTCCTCGCCAGCATCCTCGAGCTCCTCGTACTCCGAGAAGTCCTCGGCGCCCTCAAAGTCAAAGGCGCGCTGGCAAATGCGGACCTCGTCGCCCGCACGACAACCGGCCTTCTCGAGCGCGTCGTCAACACCCATACGCGCAAACTTATGCTGCAGGTAAATGACGGCTTCTTCGTTTTCCCAGTCGGTCTGAATGACCATGCGCTCGATGGCACGACCGACCACGCGGAAGGCACCGGGCTCTTCCTGGACAATGCGGAAACGCTTCTCTCGCTGCAGGCGACGGCGCTCCCATTCATCGTCGCGCAGGTCGACCGGCTCATCGGAGACCGCCAACTCGGCGCGGAGCTTGGCCACCTGCTCACCTACGGCAAGCATCAACGTATTGAGACCGGCGCCCGTCACGGCAGACACGGCAAAGAACATATGGCCATCGTCGAGCGCTGCGCGCTTAAGGTCGGCAATCTTATCGGCCGTGCCCGGCGCATCGCACTTGTTGGCGACAACGATCTGCGGGCGCTCCGAAAGCTCGGCGCCATACTGCTCGAGCTCGCGGTTGATGATGCGATAGTCCTCAACCGGATCGCGATCCTCAAAACCGCCCGTCATGTCGACGACATGCATGATCAGGGCCGTACGCTCAATGTGGCGCAGGAACTGGTGACCCAGGCCCTTGCCCTCGCTCGCGCCCTCGATGAGACCGGGGACGTCGGCAACGACGTAAGAATATTCGCCGGCACGCACCATGCCGAGGTTCGGCACGAGCGTGGTAAACGGATAGTCGGCAATCTTGGGACGGGCGGCACTCATGCGCGCGATGAGCGATGACTTACCCACCGAGGGAAAGCCCACGAGCGCGGCATCGGCCATAAGCTTCATCTCGAGCTCGATCCAGTGCTCCTCGGCCGGTTCGCCCAACTGGGCAAAGGCCGGAGCGCGACGCACCGACGTCACAAAGTGCGTGTTGCCCAGACCGCCGGCACCGCCGGGCGCCACGACGACGCGCTCGCCGTCGTGCACCAGGTCGGCAATCTCAAACATCGGGGTCTGCGTCTCGGGGTCGAGCTCGCGCACCACGGTGCCCATAGGGACCTTGAGAATCAGGTCCTCGCCGCTCTTACCGTTACGACGGGCGCCCTGCCCGTGCGTGCCGCGCTCAGCGCGGAAGTGATGCTTAAAGCGGTAATCGATCAGCGAAGACAGCTGAGCATCGGCCTGGATGACGACATTGCCGCCACGACCGCCGTCGCCGCCATCGGGGCCGCCCTTGGGGACAAATGCCTCGCGCCTAAACGACATACATCCGGCTCCGCCGTCGCCGCCGCACACGTTAATGCGGCTGATATCGGTGAACTGTGACAACAGAATCGCCTCCTACAAAAAAGAGGGAGACCCTTGAATCCAAAAACTCAAGTGCCTCCCACATATGTGCTCTATGAAGGGTGAATTACGCGTTCGCGAGCGGGCGTACGCTGACCCTGTGCTTGATACCCTTGTGGAACTCAACGGTACCGTCGACCAGCGCGAACAGCGTGTCGTCCTTACCACGGCCAACGTTCTCACCCGGGTGGATGTGCGTACCGTGCTGACGGACGAGAATCGTGCCCGTGGTTACCGTCTGGCCGGCATAGCGCTTCGTGCCAAGGCGCTGACCGCGGGAGTCACGGCCATTACGGGAGGAACCGAGTCCTTTTTTGTGTGCCATTGTGTATACCTACTCTTTCGTTACGAGTGTAATCTACTCGGCGACGGGAGCCTCGGCAACAGCCTCAGCCTCTGCCTTGACAGCCTTCTTGGCGCGGGAGGTAGCCTGAACCTTCACGATCTTCAGCTTGGTGAGCTGCTGACGGTGACCCTTCAGACGACGATAGCGCTTGCGCTTGTGGAACTTGAAGACCAGCTGCTTCTCGCCCTTGAACTGCTCAACGATCTGAGCGGTAACCTTGGCCTTGGCCAGCTTGTCGGGATCGGTGACGATCTTCTTACCATCGTTGAGGAAGATAACCGGCAGGGTGACCTTGTCGCCCTCATTGCCCTCGATCTTCTCGACGGTGATGACATCGTCGGTGGCGACCTTGTACTGCTTGCCGCCCGTGTTAACGATTGCGTACATGTTTACTTGCCCTTCATGCATCAGTTAGTGCAACAGCCGAATATAGTAGCAGGCGAAAATACCCCCGTCAACGAGTATGTGGAGCAAATCCACAAGTTCGCACAGGTATGGGGCTGACGAGTCGGCCCTCGTCGTCCTCGCATGCTTGATTCTGACGCTCGACATCGTAGGAGCAGATGGTCACGAGGTCTTGCATACCGGTGGAAACAATAGGTGCATCCACGCCCGGGGTCAAGCCCTGCAACAAAACATCAGCAGCAGAAAGCAAAATTTCCGGACGCATGGAGCCCTCGTTGTCGGCATGGGTGTCGAGCATGAGCACCAAATGGTCCGGGCGCTCCCCCGCCGTGAGCTCATAGCCCACGAGCGTGTGATCCAAATCCAAGCGCTTGCTCTTTTTGCCGCGCGCGTAGTCGATGCCGTGGCCCGCGCGCAGCGTGTCGATCGCACGACGCACCTCGTCGGCGCTTACGGGCGCCTCGGGATCCAAGTGCAGGTCGATGCGATACGACAGGCGCGTGAGCTGCGCCGTCAACGCCGGCGTGCGCACGTCGATGTACGCCGCCTCGATGGGCGCCAGATCGGCCGGAGACGCCGCAGCCAGGCGCCCAAACGCCTCGTCGAGCGCCACGAACTCGGTCATAAACAGGTCATACCACTCGCAGGTCGACGACGTACCCACCGGTAGCGCCGAAGAGAAGCCCACGCGCATGTGCGGAGAAAAGCCCTGCGTGACGGCATAGGGAAGTCCCGCACGGCGCACGATGCGCTCAATGGTATGGATCACTTCGAGATGGCCCAGGTACTTAAGGCGATCGCGCTTGCCATAGCGAACACGAAGCCTAAAGAGCGAGGGGTTGTCGGTCAGGCGCTCACTCATGCGCGATCACCCATCAATACATTCTTGGCGTGGAGCGTGGGGCAGATCCCGCAGCCGGTGCACGACGTGCGGGTGCAGTCGGGAGTCGTGACGCCCTCGAGCGAGCGACGGTACTCGCGCTCGAGGAAGCCGCGCGTGCAGCCGGGGCTCACGTGCTCCCAAGGCAGGCGCCAGTCCAACTCGTAGGGCAGGTGCACGAGCTCATTGAGGTCGATGCCGTTTTTGGCAGCAGCCTCCTTCCAGTTATCGAGTGAGAAATGCTCTACCCAGGCGTCAAAGCGAGAGCCCGAACGCCAAGCGTCGATGATGACGGGCGTCATGTCACGACCGGCGCGGGACAGCGCGGCCTCGATGAGCGAGGTCTCGGCATCGTGGTAATGCACGCGAACGGCACGGTTGCGAACGCTCGTGATAAGCAGCTTCTGGCGACGCTTGACGTCGTCGTAGTCGAGCTGCGGGCACCATTGGAACGGCGTGGCAGCCTTGGGGATAAAGACCGAAACCGAGATGGACACCGAGATCGAGCCGCGACGAGCCTTGGGCACCACGGAACGACCGAGCTCCAGCACGTGATCGGCCAGATTGGCGATGGCCACGATGTCCTCGTCGCGCTCGCCGGGAAGGCCCATCATAAAGTAGAGCTTCATGCGGTTCCAGCCGGCCTCGAAGGCCGCCTTGGCCGCACGGTCCAGGTCCTCCTCGGTCACGTTCTTGTTAATGATGTCGCGCATGCGCTGGCTGCCGGCCTCGGGCGCGAACGTCAGGCCGCCCTTCTTTTCGCCGGCGACCGACTCGGCCATATCCACGCCAAACGAATCCAGGCGCTGCGACGGAATAGACACGCGAATACCCGTATCCTCCAGGCGACGGTTGAGCCTGCCGAGCACGTCGCGAATGCAGGAGTGGTCGGTCGTGGAGAGCGAGGTCAGCGACACCTCGTCATAGCCGGTCTTTTCCAGACCCTGAATCACCGACGAGACGATCTGGTCGGCCGAGCGCTCGCGCACCGGGCGATACGTCATGCCGGCCTGGCAAAAACGACAGCCGCGGGCGCAGCCGCGCAGGATCTCGATAGACAGGCGGTCGTGGACCAGCTGCGCATAGGGCACGCACGACTGCGACAGCGGATTCGTGGCGCCGAAATCCTCGACGACGCGCTTGTAGACCACGGTCGGCGCATCCTTGCCCTCACGCGGCACGGTGTAGCCATGCGGCGAGCAGGGCTCGTCGTGACGAACCTCATAGAGCGACGGCACGTAGTTGCCGGCAATGGATGCAAGCTGCTCGACAATCTGCGCGCGCGGGACCCCTTCGTCACGCAGGCGGCGATGCAGCTGGCAGGTCTCGAGCAGCGATTCCTCGCCCTCACCGATGAGGATGGCATCGAAGAAGGCCGCGTACGGCTCGGGGTTGTACACCGAGGGGCCGCCGGCGATGATGATGGGGTCGTCTTCGCCTCGGTCGGCCGCCAACAGTGGAATGCTAGCGAGGTCGAGTGCCTCGAGGAAGTTCGTCACCGCCATCTCGTGCGGCACATGCAGACCGACGATATCAAACGAAGCGACCGGCGCTGCACCCTCGAGCGAGAGCAGCGGAATGCCCGCCTCGCGCATGGCGTCACCCATATCGGGCCACGGCACATAGCCACGCTCGCAGGAGATGCCCTCGGCCTGGTTAAGGATGTTGTAGAGGATGGCGATGCCCTGGTTGGGCAGACCAACCTCGTACACATCCGGGTAGATCAGGCAGCAACGGTAGTCGGCATCGGCCTTGGAAAGCGTGCCCCACTCGTGATCGATATAGCGACTCGGCTTCTCGACCTTGGCGAGCAACGGCTCAATTAAATGAAAACAGTCTTGGTATGCAACGCGCAACGGAAAACCCCTAAGCAGCGAGATCTGATGCGTCCTGATAGGACGCCATAGGACGGGTAGCGCCCGCGACCGTGGTCACCAGATCGCGAACGCGGGAGAACGTGGCAGTGACCACCTCGTTGGCACGGCTGTAGTCGACATCGCGCTCGTAGAGCGAAACGAGCGCACGGCCCATGCCATAGGTGCCCGCGGCAGCAGTGAGCGCCTTGACGGCAAACCCAATATGCGGCGTCTGCTTGACGAGTGCGCGGGTGACCGCGCGGATAACAAAACCGCCGGCAAGCACGCCCGCGACCTCGTAGCCGCGCTCGGGCTTAATGCCGCGTCCAAAGACGGCAGCGAGCTCAAAGAGCATGCCCACCTGCGCCAGCGCCATAACGGGATAATCGGCGCCCGGCAAAAACACCAGCGCACCGGTCGCCATATTGGTGAGCGCGCACGAGGTGATGATACGGTTGGCCGCCGCGATGCGCATGAAGGCAAAGTTCGCCGCAAAAGCCGTTTCCTTGTCGGTGCGATCGAGAATCCAGCGGGCAAGCGTCTCGAGCAGATACGTCTTATCGATTGCCGCTACCACGCCGAGCATGGGCGTGGACTCCTCGATAAACGGCACCTCCACAGCAGACTCGGCAAGCACGCACACGGGCGCGCCGGCGATCACGAGCTCCTGCACGGCACTCTCCAAGCGGTCGGAACCACACGAGAGCACCAGCACCACATCGGTATCGGTCTTTGGAGCAATTCGCTCCTCCCCCAGACGCTCGACGCGCACAATGCCCGAGGTCGTCTGCGGCACAAAGGCGTCACGCACCGTCTCGGCCAGAAAGCGCGAGGCGGACGAATCCAGATAGACCGAGACGCGCACCGGCGTATCGGAATCCTTCTTAACGGACGCGCCCATCTTAAAAGCGCGGGTCAGCTTATCTACGGGAATTTTCATAGCAAACCCCTCCAGCGGTTACGCGGCGCCCGAACGATGCCGCCATATGGATTGTACGATACCCACCGTCAGCAGCTGAATCATCATCGAAGACGAACCGAAGCTAATAAACGGTAGCGGAATACCGGTAATCGGCATCATGCCGATGCACATGCCGATGTTTTCGAAAGTCTGGAACGCCCACATGCCAACGATGCCCACACACGAAAGACGCAAAAACAGCGACTCGCACTTAAAGGCGACGCGAATCGTCGAAAAGATCAGCAGCACGTAGAGGCACAGGAGCAAAAAGGAACCGCAAAAGCCAAAGGTCTCGGACAGGAAGGCGAAGACGAAGTCGGTGTGGAACTCAGGCAGAAAGCCGCCGGCCGACTGCGTCGCATGCCCCAGGCCCTTACCAAAGAAGCCGCCCGAGCCAACGGCGATAAGCGACTGCTGCAGGTTGTAGGCATCGTCCGAATCGGCATTATCGGGGTCGATAAAGACCGTCAGACGGTTCATCTGATACTGCTTGATGAGCACATCGTGGCCGAGCAACGAATCAAAGACCGAATCAAGCGCCAGGACGAGGGCCACCAGGCCCACGAGCAGGGCCAGGGTCGACAGCACCCATTCGCGGCGTGCACCGCTCATGCAGATGACGATGGCGCCCGAAACCAGCACGACCAGGCCCGAGCCCAGGTCACCCATGGCAACGACGGCCAAAAACGGAATGGACAGCATGCCGCAGAGCTTGACGTAGTCGCGAACGGTATCGATGCGACCGTTATACTGCGAGCCAAGCGTAGCAATAAAGAAGATGGTGATGAGCTTGGCAAGCTCAACCGGCTGGAACGTCAAGCCGATACCGGGAATCTTGATCCAGCCCGTCATGCCCAGACCGCCCGTATAGGACAGACCCGGAATCTTGGGCGAGAAGATCACGATCAGGTCGATGACGAGCAACGCCGTCGAGAAATTGGAAATACCGCGCAGGTCGGTTCGCCAGACGAGCACCGCCAGCACCGCTCCGATGCCAATTCCCAGCAAATGGCGCGAGAACGAAGCATCGGCCTTAAACTGCGAAGCCGACCAGATAATGATGGCACCGTAGGCGACGAGCGCCACAGTAGCCACGAGCACACCGATATGCACCTTTTGGCGAAACGTGCCGCGCGAGGCCGAAAGTTGCTTGTTGACGCGGTCCAGGCTGCTGCGAGAGCCGGTCTTGGTTGAACGGAACAGATCCGCCGGAGAAAAATCCATCGCAACCTCCTATCGAACCGAAGAATCGCCCGAGGCCGAAGAGGTATCGGGCTCGTCATAAATCACGCCGAGCACGTCGCGCACGACATGCATCGCGGTATCTGAGCCACCGCCGCCCTGCTCCAGGACGGTAGCGATGACATACTTGGGATCATCGGCCGGTGCATAGGCGCAGAACCACGCGTATTCGTCCTCGCCACTTTTCTCGCCCGTGCCCGACTTGCCGTATACCTGCGGCGTCAGGGTGCCAAAGTGCGCCGCCAGGGACGTCGATGCCGTGTAAATCACGTCGTGCATGCCGTTGCGAACAAGAGCCAAATCCGAATCGCTGTTGATCTTGGCCTCCAGGCGCTTCTTCTTGCCCTTGCCATTGTACTTATAGGCATCGCCGTCGCCATCGCGCGACACGGCAGACAAAAATACGTGAGGCACGTACTGTTTGCCGCCGTTGGCAAGACCCATATAGGCGCACGCCATCTGCAGGGGCGTCACCAGGATGTCGCCCTGGCCGATAGCAATGTTGGTCATATCGCCGGCATTCCACTTGCGGTCCTCGGCAGAGGCGTCGGTGAAGTATGACTCTTTCCACTCGGCATCGGGAATACGACCCGCGCCCTCACTCGGCAGATCGATACCGCAGGTCTTGCCTAGGCCCCAGCGACGAAAGACCTCCTGCAGGCCCTCGGGATGTTGCTCGTCATAAAAGAACGCCTTACCCATGTCGTAGAAGACGGGGTCGCACGAGTTGGCGATACCCGACTGCAGCGTCATGGTGCCGTGGCCAGACGTCAGCCAGCAGCGCTTGCCCCAAGCCTTGCCCAGACCCGTCCAATAACCCGTGCAGTTGGTTGTCTGCGTTGAAGTGTAGGTTCCAAACTCAAGACCGGCCAGTGCCGAGAGCGGCTTGATGGTCGAGGCCGACATGTACTGTCCGCTAATGGCGCGGTTGAGCAGCGGGTGCGAACCCTTGTCATCATTGAGCTCGGTCCACACGTCATTTGAGACGCCGCCGATAAAGACGGACGGATCGAACTTGGGCTGGCTCGCCATGCCCAGGATCTCGCCATTGTTGGGATCGAGACACACCACAGCGCCGTTGCCGGCATTGCTGTAGCCAGTGGTCTTGGCAAGCTCGATAGCGCTCGCCAGCGCCGTCTCACAGGCCTGTTGGATCTTAAGGTCGAGCGTGAGCTTAATGTCGGAGCCGGCCTTCGCGGGCACGGCGCCGGCCTGACCGGTCACATTGCCCGAGGCATCGACCTTGACGGTCTGCTCGCCACGAATACCCTGCAGCAGGTTTTCGTAGTAGCTCTCAACGCCCGCCTGGCCCACGATATCGCCCGACTGGTACGTAATCTTGCCAGCAGAAGCATCATCATCGCCAGAGGTTTTCTTATTCTGGGCCTCGAGCTGCTCGGAGGTAATGGTGCCGGTATAGCCCAAGATATGGCATGCCGTCTCGCCGTATGGATACTGGCGCTCGGTACGCTCGGCAATCTTGACGCCCGGGAACTCGCCGGCGTGTTCCTTGATATAGGCAACCGTGGAGCGACGGACGTCCGTCGCGATGGTATGCAGGCTCTGAGCGCCCTCTGTATTGTCCTGAATATTGCGAAGGACCGCCACATAAGGCATTCCAAGCACGTTGGCAAGATGGCGAACCAGAACCTCATCCTCGGCAAGGTCGCGGTAGGCCACGACAGCAAGTGAGGGACGGTTCTGGACAAGCGCCACGCCATTGCGGTCGAGGATGCGGCCGCGCACAGCGGGTGTGGTAACGGTGCGAGTCTGATTACTATTGGCCTGCTTCTCGTAATAGTCCGACGAGACCATCTGCATGCCCCACAGCTTGACGGCAAGTGCCGCAAACATCGCGCCCACACCCGTGGTGAGGATGGAAAAGCGGCCCTTAAAGGCGGTCGCCGCGGTATTGCCCTCGCCCTCGGTGGCGCGCGGGGCCGTTCCATGCTGTGTATCGTAGGTAAAACGGGAATCGCCTCGACGCATGATGACCAGCGCGACCACGATGGCCACAACCAGCACGATACCGGCGATAATAACCGTCATCTGGGAAGACATCTACGGGCCTCCCCTATTTGAGCTTGCGGGTCTTGGGCTTAAAGCGCATACCCGTCTGGCGTCCGCCACGTGCGGAGAATCCATAGCCGGACTGCGGCACGACGCCGGACATCAAAAACGGAATGGCAACCAGACCCGTCAGGATCGAGGACGGCAGCGCATGGCCGAAGATCGCCACGACAAAGCTCGTCTCCAAACCCATAAACAGCAAGATGATGCTGTAGATCACATTAATGACGAGCGCAAAGGCGCCCACGGTGACGCCGCGCGCACTCGGGGTACCGCCCGTCTGACCGACGGCGCTGTGCACCAGGGCAAAAGAACCCACGGTCAGCAGGAGCGACATAACGCCCACCGGCACGGCAGCGGACAGGTCATAAAACAAGCCGCTGCAAAAACCGCACACGACGGCACGGGTCGGGTCGCCCGAGAACACGCTTAGGCACACCAGGATAATCATGAAGTTGACGCGACCTCCCGCAATGGAGATCTGCGGTGCCAGGCCTGCCTGCAGCAGCACGCACACGATGGCGGCGATCACAAACGTGCGGGAGCTCATCCCCTGCTCGTGTAGATCCATGGACATGCCCCCTATTCGCTCGAGCCAGAATCGGTCGTCTCGGACGTGTCGGAACTGTCATCCGAGCTCTCGTCCTTCGTCTTGGTCGCAGCATCGCGCGACGTTCCCTGCGGCGTGCTGTTGGCCGTGCTCACGTCCTCATCCGAGGCCGACTGTTCGTCGGTCAGCGAGGTGATGACCAGCACTTCCTCGTTGTTCTCGGCCGTGGTCTGAGCGCGCACCACAATGGTGTAGTACACGTCGTTTGCCGATTTCTCAACCGACGAGACGGTGCCAAGCGGAAGGCCCTTGGGGAACACGCCACCGATGCCAGAGGTCACGATGATATCGCCAACCTTAACATCGGAGTCGACGCTCACGTACTCAAGACGCAGCGTGCCGTCAGCCTGACCCTGCAGCATACCCTGGGCGCGCGTGTCCTGCACCATGGCGGACACGCCCGAGTTCTCGTCGCCAATCAGGCGCACGGTAGAGGTCTTGGCCGATACCTCGATAATCTGGCCGATAACACCGGCAGAACTCGTCACGGGCATGTTGATGGTAAGGCCGTCGGCAGAGCCCTTGTCGATGGTAACGGTCGAGGTCCAGGCATCGCCGGAGGCACCAACGATACGAGCTGCGGTCGATTTGAGGTTGTAGGTCGATTGCAGCCCGACCAGGCCCTCCAGGCGCTCGGCAGTCTTTTGAGCCTCAGAAAGCTCGGCGACCTTAGAGGTCAGCTCCTCATTTTGCTTCTTGAGCTCGTCGAGCGTGTCCTGCGACGCTGTTAGGTTAGAGAACACGTTGCCAATCGCATTGAAGGGAGCCGCCACAGCCGAGCCCACAAAGCGCACCGGAGAGGTAATCGTCGTTACGCCCGAACGCACGGCATGAATCGGCCCTGCCTCGCCCTCGCGGATGTAAAACGTGAGCAGCAACACCGAAATCAGGCTGAAAACAATCAACGGGCGCATACCCGTTGATTGTCGCTTGGTATTCAGATTTGTGGAGAAACCCGAAGATCGTGCCAAATGGAATCCACCTTTTGGAAATTAAGCATTGGTCTGGACGAAGCCGCCATCAAACGCATTGGCCTCGAGCACGCGGGCACAGCCGTTAACGACGTTATCGAGCGCCGTGGGGCTGACGTTGACCGAAACACCGGTCTCATCGCGCAGGCGCACGTCGAGACCGCGCAGCAGCGCGCCGCCACCAGTCAGCAAAATGCCGTAGTACATAAGGTCCGAGGCAAGATCGGGAGGCGTAGCGTCGAGTGCGTCCTTGACGGCCTTGGCCATCTCGTCGAGCGGCTTGTTGAGCGCGCGACGAATCTCCTCGCTCTCGATGCGCACGGTCTTGGGCAGACCGGTGATCACGTCGCGGCCGTTGACCTCGACGTCGAGCTCGTCCTTGAGCGGCACGGCGGAACCGACCTTGATCTTGATGTCCTCTGCCGTACGCTCGCCGATGGCAAGGTTGTAGGCATCGCGAACGTGCGTGAGGATGGCCTGATCGAACTCGTCGCCGGCAATACGGATGGACTGCGAGACGACGATGCCGCCCATAGCGATAACGGCAACCTCGGTGGTACCGCCACCGATGTCGATGACCATGGAGCCGGTGGGCTCCTCGACAGGCAGGTCGGCGCCGATAGCAGCAGCCATGGGCTCCTCGATCAGGTAGGCCTGGCGAGCGCCGGCCTGGATCGTAGCCTCAAAGACGGCACGCTTCTCGACCGACGTGACGCCGGAGGGAACGCAAACGACAACGCGCGGACGCGGGGTCCACGGATAGCGCTTCTCGGAAGCCTTGTCGATAAAGTAGCGAAGCATGGCCTCGGTAACATCGAAGTCGGCGATGACGCCGTCCTTCAGGGGACGAACGGCCACGATGTTGCCGGGCGTACGGCCGAGCATGCGCTTTGCCTCGATACCGACCGCCAGGATGCGCTCGTCGTTCTTGTCGATGGCGACAACAGAGGGCTCGCGAATGACAATGCCCTTGCCGCGCACGGAGACAAGCGTATTTGCGGTGCCGAGGTCGATGGCAAGATCGCCCGCATAGCTACCGAAGAACATATCCATCAAAGAAAACAACGCAACTCCTGATGTGTTGGATGATTGCTGGAAAACTACTAGCTCATGATACTAGCGCAAGCCCGGCACCTCACTTGCGGTGAAGCGCCGGGCAAAGCTAAATCCCATAAGGTCACTACTGGTTGTCAGCAGCCGAGAAATCCATATCGAGCGAGGAAACGGCCCAGCCGATATGATTGTCGGAGCGCACGAATTTGACGGTGTACTCCTGCTCGCCGCCCTTGGACAGCGAAGCCTTGACCTTGGCAGTCGTCTCGGTCATGGACTGATCCATACCCTCGACGGACACGGTGGCGCCCTGCGGAATCGAGGAGATGATCATCGACTTGGCGTCCTCGGACAGGCTCGAGGCCAGGCAAGACTCGGCCTTTGCGGTGTCACCGTCGCCGGCAGCCTGGAACAGATCGGTGATAACCGACTCCTGCGAGGGGAAGCCAAAGCCGCGCGTGTAGGCAAAGCCCAGACCGCCCGCAGCAATCAAAATGAGCAGAAGCAGCACGATGAAGACTTTGAGACCCGTGTGGCGATGGCGACGACGGACCTTGGCCTGCTTACGATCCTGACGGTCCTGCTGGACCATCTCGGACTCTGACAGTGTAAAGAAGCCGGTGTCCGAGGGATCGGGCATAAACTGACCGGTCGCGCCCGTAGGATCGAGCGGATCGACGGCAGGAGCGTCCATCGCAGGCGCCGGAGCCGTGGCCATAGCCGTCTGGGCAGACAGCGCGGCAAGCGAATCGTGCACGCGGGCAAGCTCATCGGCCTGCTCGGAGGTAAGCTGGTAGATGCCATCGGCAGTAGCGGCGTTAAAGGCGTCGAGTGCGTCGGAGGGACGGCCGGCGGCAGAAAGCGCCTGACCCATGCCGGCGTTGAGCGCGCGCGTGTCGTCACGGGGACCGGCAAAGTCGATAGCCGTACGGTAGGTCTCCACGGCATCCGCCGGACGGCCGAGCTTAATGAAGCAACGACCGAGCTCGCCGAGTGCGGCGGCAGGAGCCGGATTGGCGCCGTCGATGGCAGCCTGACGGAAGGCAGTACCTGCGTTGGCATAATCGCCCGACTGGAACAGCGCATTGCCCAGGCCCAGATAGGCCTTGAACGGCGTGGCATAGGAAGCATCCTGCGTAGCAGCAGAGAACGCCTGGGCGGCCGTCGTGTAGTCGCCCACGGCGGCGAGCGCCTTGCCGCGGTTGGTGAGCAGCGCGCCGCGCTTGCCGTAGGTGCCGTCGTTGAGGGCGGCAGCATAAGCCTCGGCGGCCTCGGCATACATGCCCAGGTGCATCAAGGCGTTGCCACGAAGGTGATCGGCCTCGCCCATAATCTCATCGGGAGTCTTTGCCGCCCCAAGCATCTGGGCTGCAGCGGAAAAATCACCCGCGCGGTAAGCGGCGCGGCCCTGTTGGATCAGCTGGCTATTCAAGGAAGTCCCCTTTACTCGTGAACGATCTCGACATGGACGATCTCGTCGCCGGCACGCAGCTGCGAAATCACATCGAGACCCTCGACCGTGGTACCAAAGACGGTGTAACCGGAATCGAGGTTATGCTGGGCGCCCAGGCAGAAGTAGAACTGCGAACCCGCGGAATCGGGGTCCATGGAGCGTGCCATGGCAAGGGCACCATCGACATGGCTGTTGCGCGGATTGGTGGCAAACTCGCCCTTGATGCAGTAGCCGGGGCCACCGGTACCGGGCATGCCGTCGGGGCCCTCAAGACCAGCGGCGACGTCGGCGCCGGACATATCGCGGGTATTGGGGTCGCCGCCCTGGATGACAAAACCGGGCACATAGCGATGGAACTTAAGGCCATCATAGAAGCCCATCGTAGAAAGCTCGCAGAAGTTCGCGACATGAATGGGAGCGCCCTCGCCGTCAAACTTGACCTTGATGGTACCCTTCGACGTCTCGATAACGGCGCACTCGTCGCCGGCAAGCTGATACTCGGGCGTGTAGAGCTCTTTCTTAAAACCAAACATGTGGTTCCTTCCTCGTGCGTTTAAAGCATATTTGTACGAATTGTAGCAATAAGCATGCGCTTACATCAATTGCGCACGTAGGTTATGCCGACTATGGCGAACTAATTTTAGGAACGCTGCTGCGGCTTCCAGGAACCCACATTGGCGTCGTACTGGTTCAGTGCGCTGTTGCCGCCCTGCGCGATGGGCGCCAGGATATCGCTTTGGTGGGAACTCATCGACTCACCATCGGGAATGGCCAGCGAGATGTCCCAGCTCTGACAGATCACGTCGACACGCTCGTACATCCACTCGGCAAGCTGCTTTAAGTGGGCGATGTCGTCCGCATAGACCGTATCGTCCTGATACTTAAGGTTGTTAAGCTCATCTTGCGTCTTTTTGATCTGGTCGCGCAGGGCGTAGGCACTCTGCGACAGCTCCTGGCGGGTGGACAGCGGCGTTCGGAGATAGCCGTTGTTAAAGGAATCGATGACCTCGCCGATCTGGTCCTCATCACCGTAGGACACGATGGTCTGATACAGACCGTCGAGTCTGGTATAGAGCTGATCATCGGTGAGCACGGTTTCTTCCTGGACCACCTCGGCAGAATCGTCCTGCTTGGTATCGTCCTCAGTCGCCTCGCCCTTTTGGCGCGTGGGGAAGGTCGTCTGCGCAGCCTGGCCAAACTGGTCGTAGAAGGCAGGCATGACACCCATGGGATCGGCCGTCACGAACCAATAGGCACCGCCGCAAACGACGGCAAGGACCGCGATGACGATGAGCGGCTTGGGGATATGACGCTTGTGCTTGTGATAGGCGTCCTCGTCGGGATGCACCTTGCGCTTGGGTTTTTGAGCATCGTCATGCAGGGAAACGGGCGTGGGAATATCGACCTTGGGGATACCGAAATCCTTATCGAAAGCCGGCAGCACGCAGGTCTCGTTAGGATCGGCGGCGTCCGAAAGAACCGCGGCAGCCGAGGCGGGCGCATGAGGCACCTCGGTATCGATCTGCTCTTGCGTTAGGCGCGGAAAGCCCGCCGTGCGGCCCGCTGCCAGGTCGGATGCGGCCGCGTCCTCGGAGAGGATACCCGGAGCAGGGCGTCCGCATTTTGGGCACGTGCGATCATGCGGAGAAAGACGGGCACCGCAGCCCTCACAGAACACGAACTCGGTGTGCTCGGGACCATCGCCCGGACCCACATAGGCGTTGCAGTAGGGGCAGAACGAGGCGCCGTCCTCGATAGTCTTAAGGCAATGCGGGCAGATCACGGCATCCTCTTTTCGAAGCAATTCAAACAATCGAGGTTAGAGCATAACATCGCCACGGCCCCACAGGAACAAGGCACCAATTCAACATCGCCAGGGCGCGTAGCTACTTCTTCTTTTTGCTTGGCATCGAGACTTTGATGCCTTGGGCGGACTTGGTCACACGAGAGCGCTTAGCTCCGGTACTCTTCTTTTTCTTGGGCTGGGCCTGGGCCACGCCCTCGAGTGCGCGGGCCTCGGCCTCGCGAGCGGTGCGATCTTCGCGGCGCTGCGCCATGTCGGCGGCGACGCGCTTGGCAAAACGCTCGGCCGTCGAACCCGTCGAGCTCACCTTGCCGCCACCGCGACCCAGGTGGACGCGCACACCACGGCCAAAACCAGTTGCGGCATGACGACGACGCGGCTTGAGCGAATCCATCATCGTGGCGAGCTTAAAGAACACCGAGCAGGTAAAGACCACGATAACAGACAAGATAACCATCTGGCCCATCGACAGGTTGGCAATAGACAGCAGCTCCGGGAATCCGATAACGCCCACCAGGATGCCGGCGACTACAAACACAAAGAGCACCACACGTAAGGGCGTGAGAGGCTGCGAGATGCGCCAGATCAGGCTGACGCTCGCCGCGCACGACGTAAGCAGACACATCGTAGACAGCGTGAGCTGGCTAAAGCCAAACACGCGCGCCACAAAGATATCGAGCGCCACAGCCAAAATGACCGCAATCGACGCCGGCAGTGCACGCTTGAGTACGTTGCTCAAAAACGCACCCTTCACGCGAGCATTGTTGGGCTCCAGGCCCAACACAAAGCCCGGCGCGCCGATGCAAAAGAAGTTGATGAGCGTCATCTGGATGGGCTCGAAGGGGTACGGCGGCAGCGCAATGCACAGCGCCGCCAGGCCCATCGAGAACAGCGTCTTGGTCAGGAACAGCGAGGCCGAACGCTGCAGGTTGTTGATGGAGCGACGGCCCTCGGCCACCACGGCGGGCATCGAGGCAAAGTCGTTGTCGACGAGTACGATCTCGGCCACATTACGCGCGGCATCGGAGCCGGCCGCCATGGCGACGGAGCAGTCGGCCTCCTTGAGCGCCAGCACGTCGTTGACGCCGTCGCCCGTCATGGCCACGGTGTGCTCGCGGCGCTTGAGCGCCTGCACGAGCTCGCGCTTCTGCTGCGGGGTCACACGACCAAAGACATGGTAGCGGTCCACTGCGGCATCGAGCTTGGCAGGCGTATCGAGCGTCGTGGCGTCCACATAAGCGTCCGCCCCCGGCACGCCCACCACGCGCGCGATCGACGACACCGTACGCGGGTCGTCGCCACTGATCACGTTGAGGGTCACACCCTGCTCGTTAAAGTAGCCGATGGTCTCGGCCGCCGAGGTACGAATCTCGTCGCGGATGGTCACAAAGCCCACGGGCTCGGCCTCGCCCACCATATCGCCATCGGGTGTAAAGCCGTCCACGCGCGCCACCACGAGCACGCGGCAGGTATCGGCAAGCTCGGCGACACGGTTCTCGACCTGCGAAAACACACGCTCCGAAAGCACAAACTGCGCGGCGCCCATCACATAGGAGCCCTGCGCAAACGAAGCGCCACTCCATTTTTTAGACGACGAGAACGGAATGACCGACAGCGGCTCAGACACCTCGACCGGGCGATCGGCGTAATAGTTGAGCAGCGCCTGGCAGGTCTCGTTGGCATCGGCCGAAGTCGCACGTGCCACGTTAGCCAGCGCAAAATCGAGCACTGTGGTATCGACGGGAACAGCCGCCTCGTCCGAGTCCACGCCAAAGCCAACACCCTCAACAGGCAGCGGGTAGGTGCCCTCGACCTCCATGCGGCCCGACGTGATGGTGCCCGTCTTGTCCAGGCACAGCACGTCGACGCGAGCGAGCGTCTCGATGCAGTAGAGCTGCTGCGCCAGCACCTTGCGGCGGGCCAGGCGCACCGTGGCGATGGCGAGCACCGACGAGGTCAGCAGCACCAGGCCTTGCGGGATCATGCCCAGCAGGGCGCCCACCGTGGACAGCAGCGCCGACGAAGGAACATGACCAGCCAACAGCTCGGAGAAGCACCACGAAAGCGCGCTATCGCCCGGGGTTCCCGCTGCATCCCACAGCTCGCTCACGCTCGAGGCAAACAACGCCAAACCGAGCGGGATCATGATGATGCTCGCAAAGCGCACGATGGCGTTCAGCGCGTTCATGATCTCGGAATTGACCTTTTTGACGTACTTGGCCTCGTTATTAATTTTGGCCACGTAGTTGTCGGCGCCGACATGGATCACGCGGGCGCGCAGCAGGCCCGAGTCGATAAAGCTGCCGCTCATGAGCTCGGAACCGGGCTGCTTCTTAATAAGGTCGCTCTCGCCCGTCAGCAGGCTCTCGTTCACGAGCGCCTCGCCGGAAACCACCACGGCGTCAGCGGGAATCTGGTCGCCGCGCCCCAGGCGGATGATGTCGTCGAGCACGATCTGGTCCAAGTCGAGCTCCACCTCGGCACCGTCGCGCACCGCGATGGCCTTCTTAGAGGTCAGCAGCGTGAGCTTATCGACCATCTTCTTGGACCGCATGGACTGGATGACGCCAATAGCGGTATTGAGGAACACCACAAACAGGAACGTCAGGTTCTTAAACGAACCGGTCAAAATGACCAGGAACGCCAAGATCACGTTGATCAAATTGAACAGCGTGCAGAGGTTCTCGATGATGAGCTCTTTGACCGACTTGGTCTTGTGCTCCATGTTGCGGTTGATCTTACCGGCGGCGATGCGCTCCTCGACCTCGGCGTTCGAGAGTCCGCGCTCGATATCCGTTGCTGCCATACCACGTCCCATCACGTCGCGTCGGTATAAGAAAAACCGCCCGGACCATGCGAGGTTCGGACGGTCTTACGTTCGATGGTGCCCCATGTTGGATTCGAACCAACGGCCTTCTGCTCCGGAGGCAGACGCTCTAATCCCCTGAGCTAATAGGGCCAACGTTTGGCATTATACCCAAGTGCACCACGGGCTATCAAAATAAAAGAAAAAGCTTTGCAATTCCGAGGAAGACGCGGCGCAACGGCTCACTTTAGAAGGCAAAAGCGAGTCAGATAGTATAAACTCTCATGCACCATATATACACGGCTCGCGATGCGGGCCGTTTTTGCAAAAGTTATCCATCGAGGTGAGAGGCACACCATGATTGCAATTTTAAAGCAGAGCGCCAGCGACGAGGCCGTCGGCCATATCGTCAGCTGGATTGAGAAAAAAGGCCTGAAGACCGACGTCTCGCGCGGCGAGAACGAGACGATCATCGGCCTGGTGGGCGATACGACCAAGATCGACCCGTTCCTGCTCGAGTCCATGGATGTCGTCGAGCGCGTGCAGCGCGTCTCGGAGCCGTTCAAGCGCGCCAACCGCAAGTTCCACCCCGAGGACTCCGTCATCGACTGCGGCCACGGCGTCAAGATCGGCGGCGACCAGTTCCAAGTCATCGCCGGCCCCTGCTCCGTCGAGGGCGAGAACCTCATTCGCATCGCACGCCGCGTGAAGGCCGCCGGCGCCACGATGCTGCGCGGCGGTGCCTACAAGCCCCGCACCTCCCCCTACGCCTACCAGGGCATGGGCCCCGCCGGCCTCGACCTGCTGTGCGAGGCGTCTGCCGAGCTCGACATGCCGATCGTCACCGAGATCATGGATCCACGCGACGTGCAGGTCTTCTTGGACAAGAAGATTGACGTCATGCAGATCGGCGCCCGCAACGCCCAGAACTTCCCCCTGCTCAAGGAGGTCGGCAAGACCCAGACCCCGATTCTGCTCAAGCGCGGCATGTCCGGCACGATCGACGAGCTGCTTATGGCAGCCGAGTACATCATGAGCGAGGGCAACGACAACGTCATCCTGTGCGAGCGCGGTATCCGCACCTTCGAGACCCGCACCCGCAACACCTTCGACCTTAACGCCGTGCCGGTGCTGCACCACCTGTCGCACCTGCCCGTCGTCGCCGACCCCAGCCACGCCACCGGCTACACCCGCTACGTCGAGCCCATGGCGCTCGCCGCGACCGCCTGCGGTGCCAACGGCCTGGAGATCGAGGTCCACGACGAGCCGAGCCGCGCCTGGTCCGACGGCGCCCAGGCCCTCACCCCCGATCAGTTCGACGACACCATGCGCCGCATCCGAGCCATCCGCGAGGTTGTCTGCCAAGAGACCATGGAGTAGCCCATGGGTACGGTGAGAAACGCGCGCGTTAACCAGGGCGGCCCCAAGTGCGCCGGCATCGTCGGCCTTGGCCTCATCGGCGGTAGCTTTGCCCGCGGCTATGCACAGGCGGGCGTCCGCGTGCTGGCCTGGGACCCCGATGACGATGTCATGACGGCCGCCAGCATGGGCACTGTCGCCGGAGAGCTCAACGACAAGACACTCGGCGAATGCGACATCATCGTCCTGGCTTGCTACCCCGAGGCATGCATCGAGTGGCTCGAGACGCACGCCAAGGCGCTCGCCGACGCCACCGACACCGACGCCATCATGGGCCCCGTGGTGATCGACACGGTGGGCGTCAAGGGCATCGTGTGCGAACGTGCCTTTGAGCTTGCCCGCGAGCACGGCTTTTACTTTGTGGGCGCGCACCCCATGGCGGGCACGCAGTACTCGGGCTATGCGCACTCCCGCGCCGACCTGTTCCAGGGCGCCCCGCTCGTGCTCGTGCCACCCGCGGTGGACGATGCACTTAAGCTGGAGCTTTTGGGCCAGGTGCGCGAGATGGTGCGCCCCCTGGGCTTTGGCAAGTTCAGCGTGACCAGCGCCGCCGAGCACGACCGCGTCATCGCCTTCACGAGCCAGCTTGCGCACGTGGTATCCAACGCCTACGTCAAAAGCCCCACTGCCCAGGTCCACCACGGCTTTTCGGCCGGTAGCTATCGCGATCTCACCCGTGTGGCGCACCTCAACCCGCAAATGTGGTCCGAGCTCATGATCGACGACGCCGACGCGCTCGCCTTCGAGATCGACCATCTTATCGAATCGCTCGGCGCCTACAGCCGCGCCCTTAAGGACCGCGACCAGCGCTATCTGGAGAATCTCCTTGCCGAGGGCGACCGCATTAAGCGCGCGCTCGACGACGAGGCCTCCCACTAGACCACCTATCACGCCAGGTCGAAAGGACCATAGCTTATGGCGATTACCATCGATATCGACACTGCACGCCCCTACCAGGTGCATGTTGGCACGTTTTTGCTGGAGCAGGCGGGACCGCTCGTGCGCGCCACTGCCGGCGGCACCAAGGCCGTCATCGTGACGGACACCAACGTGGGCCCGCTTTACCAGATGCCCGTTAAGCAGAGCCTGGAGGCGTCAGGCTACGAGGTGAGCATCTGCACCTTCGAGGCCGGCGAGGCCCATAAGCGCGCCGAAACCTATGTTGCCATTTTGGAGTTTGTGGCCGAGCACGAGCTTTCGCGCTCCGACGTTATCGTGGCGCTCGGCGGCGGCGTCGTGGGCGACGTGACGGGCTTTGTGGCCGCCACCTACATGCGCGGCTGCAAGTTTGTGCAGATCCCGACGAGCCTGCTCGCCATGGTGGATTCGTCGGTGGGTGGCAAGACCGCCATCGACCTGGCTGCCGGCAAGAACCTGGCCGGCGCCTTTTGGCAGCCGAGCGTGGTTATCGCCGACGTGGGGTGCCTGGCCACCCTCACGCCCGAGCAGTTCGCCGACGGCTGTGGCGAGGTTGTGAAACACGCCGTGATCGCCGACCCGGAGCTTTTCGCCGAGCTGGAGAAGACCCCGCTCACGCTGGAGCTGCTCAACCGCGATGTGGCCCGCGTAGCGCTCATCATCGCCCGCAATATCGACATCAAGCGCGCCGTGGTCGTCGCCGACGAGCGCGAAACCAACCAGCGCAAGCTCCTCAACTTTGGACACAGCGCCGGACACGCCGTCGAGGCCTGCGAGCACTTTGAGCTCGGACACGGCAACTGCGTGTCGATCGGCATGGGCATCATCACGCGAGCCGCAGCCCTGCACGGCGTTTGCGATGCTGCACTGCCCGGTCGTATTGAGGAGCTCTGCGCCCGCCATGGCCTCAAGACCCGCTGCGATCTAGATGCCGACGCCGTCTTTGCCGAGGCGCTCCACGACAAGAAGCGCGCGGGCGACACCATCGACCTGGTGATTCCGCACGGCATTGGCCGCTGCAGCATCGACCGCACGCCGCTTTCCACTTTCCACGAACTCATTGCCGAGGGCCTCGGCCAGAAGGGAGACGCATCCGCATGCTAGCCCGCATCACCCCCTCCCCGCTCAAGGGCACCGTTCCCGCGATCGCGTCCAAGTCGATGGCGCATCGCCTCATCATCTGCGCTGCGCTTGCCAACGGCGAGACGCACGTCACCTGCAACACCACCTGCGCCGACATCGAGGCCACGGTGCGCTGCCTTACGGCCCTGGGTGCTCGCATCGAGACCGTCGAGGACGGCTTCCAGGTCCACCCCACCATGAAGAGCATTGAGTTTGGCCTGCTCAAGGCACTTGCCGGCGGAACGCTTGACTGCGGCGAAAGCGGCTCCACGCTCCGCTTTATGTTGCCCGTCGCCTGCGCGCTGGGCGCAGAAGCAACTTTTGTGGGTCAGGGACGCTTGGGCGCCCGCCCGCTGTCCCCGCTCTCGGACGAGATCATCGCCGCCGGCTGCGACCTGCAGGGTCTGGGCGGTTTTCCGCTCAAGACAAGCGGCCGCATGCGCCCGGGCACCTTTGTGCTGCCGGGCAACGTGAGCTCGCAGTATATCTCGGGCCTGCTGCTGGCGGCCCCGTTGCTCGCCCAGCCCTCCTGTGTGCAGGTGACCGGCCTCATTGAGAGCCGCCCCTACATCAACCTGACGATCCAGGCCATGAAGGCCTTT
The DNA here is from genome assembly GCA_937950325.1 of uncultured Collinsella sp. Classification (GTDB taxonomy): domain Bacteria; phylum Actinomycetota; class Coriobacteriia; order Coriobacteriales; family Coriobacteriaceae; genus Collinsella. The sequence continues at coordinate 9,737 of CALFDJ010000019.1, read as the reverse complement.
GGCGTTGAGGTCAACGTCGAGCGCATTCCCGCCAAGGACGGTCAGCCCGAGGTCACGAACTTCCGCGTGAGCAGTGGCTCGTACCGCACGCCCGGCAGCGTGGCCGTCGAGGGCGACTGGTCCAACGCCGCCTTTTGGTTGTGCGCTGGCGCCATCGGCACCGACCCCATCACCGTGGAGGGCGTGTCGCTGAGCTCCGCGCAGGGCGACCGCAACGTGCTTGCCGCGCTTTCGCGCTTTGGCGCCCGCATCGTGCGCTCCACCAACGCCGCCACCGTGCAGTCCGACAAGCTCGCCGGCTTTGAGATGAGCGCCCACGACATTCCCGACCTGGTACCCGTTATCTCGGCCGTGGCCTCGCTGGCTCAGGGCCGCACGTTCATCCGTGACTGTGCGCGCCTGCGCATCAAGGAATCTGACCGTCTGGTCACCACCACCCGCGAGCTCACCGCGCTGGGCGCACAGGTGCGCATCGCCGGTGACGACCTCATCATCAAGGGTGTCGATGCCTTCACCGGCGGCGAGGTCGATTCGCACAACGACCACCGCATCGCCATGATGGCCGCCATCGCTGCGAGCCGTGCCACCGGCGAGGTCGTGATCCACGGCGCCGAGGCCGTCAACAAGTCCTATCCCGATTTCTTCGACCACTACCGCCTGTTGGGCGGCAAGGTCACACTCGAGGAGGAATAGCATGTCCTCGACCTTTGGCAACGTATTGCACTTAAGCATCTTCGGCCAATCGCACTCCCCCGCTATCGGCTGCTCGCTCGATGGCATCCCGGCGGGCATCGCTGTGGACCAGGAGGAGCTGCAGGCCTTCCTCGACCGTCGCGCCCCCGGCCGCGACGAGACCGCGACCAAACGCCGCGAGGCCGACGCCGCCCACATCATCGCCGGTGTTGTCGATGGACATACCACCGGCGCGCCCATTGCCGCGATTATCGAGAACACCAACACGCGCTCCAAGGATTACTCCGAGCTGCGCCGCAAGCCCCGTCCGGGACATGCCGATTACCCGGCGCGTGTGAAGTATCACAACATGCACGATGTCGCTGGTGGCGGGCATTTCTCCGGCCGCCTAACGGCACCCCTGTGCATCGCCGGCGGCATTGCGCTGCAGGCACTCGAGGCCCGCGGCATTCAGGTCATGGCGCACGTCGCGCAGATCGGCGGCATCTCCGACCTGCCGATGGACGATATGGTCTATCGCGAGGCCGACCGCAAGGCGATCCTTACGAACGATCTGCCGTGCATTGACGCCGCCGCAGCCGGCCGCATGCGCGAGGAGATCCTGGCCGCGCGCGACGAACTCGACAGCATCGGCGGCATCGTGGAGTGCGGCATTTACGGGCTTCCCGCGGGCATCGGCGACCCCATGTTCGACGGTATCGAGAACCGCATCGCGCAAATCGCGTTTGGCATTCCCGCCGTAAAGGGCGTGGAGTTTGGCATGGGTTTTGCCGTGGCCGCCATGCGCGGCAGCGAGAACAACGATCCGTATCGCATCGACGCCGAGACCGGAAAGATCGAGGTCGAATCCAACAACGCCGGCGGCATCCTGGGCGGTATTTCGACCGGCGCGCCCGTCATGTGGCGTATGGCCGTAAAGCCGACGCCCTCCATTGGCCGCGAGCAGCAGACCGTGGACATGGACGCCATGGAAAATGTCGAACTCTCGGTGCACGGCCGTCACGATCCCTGCATCGTCCCCCGAGCTGTCCCCGTAGCCGAAGCAGCCGCAGCGCTGGCCATCTGGGACGCCCTCCTCGAGGACGCAGGCCAGCTTTAGTCCACCCACCCCAAGGGTAGTTAATTTGGGACGGGGCTATTTTAGCTACCCCCATATGCCAGTTGATATTTGCCCTGGCACCCATCGATTCGTCGACAGTCAAAGGGTAGCTAAAAAAGCCCCGTCCCAAATTAACTACCCCAGGCAACCATTCACGAAAGGGGCCTCCATGGACCTTGCCGATATTCGCCAGACCATCGATGGCATCGACACCACGCTCCTCAATAGCTTTGTCGAGCGTATGGACATTGCCACCGAGGTCGCCAAATCAAAGATCGAGATGGGCAAGGCCGTCTTTGACCCCGCCCGCGAGCGCTCAAAACTCAACAACCTCGCCAGCCGCGCGCCCGAGCGCTACGAGGCGCAGACCATCACCCTGTTCCGCCTCCTTATGAGCATGAGCAAGGCCGAGCAGCAGCGCTACATCAACGAGCTCAAGGGCATCACCGTCTCGCAAAAGGCCCACGCCACGGCTGCAGCCTTTGACACGCCCTTCCCTCAAACGGCCACAGTTGCCTGCCAGGGCGTGGAAGGTGCCTATAGCCAGATCGCCGCGTGCAAACTCTTCGACGTGCCCGACATCGCGTTTTTCGAGACCTTCGAAGGCGTTATGCGCGCTGTGCGCGACGGCTTCTGCGAGTTTGGCGTGCTGCCCATCGAGAACTCCACCGCCGGCTCGGTCAACGCCGTCTACGACCTGCTCGCCCAGTTCGACTTCCACATCGTGCGCTCGCTTCGCCTCAAGATCGACCACAACATGCTCGTCAAGCCCGGCACCAAGCTCGCCGACGTGCGCGAGGTTTACAGCCACGGCCAAGCCATTGCCCAGTGTGCGGGCTTTATCGAGTCCTACGACCTGCACGCCACCAAGTACCCCAACACCGCCATGTCGGCCGAGATGGTCGCCAGCTCCGAGCGCACCGATATTGCCGCCATCGCATCGCGCAGCTGCGCGGCACTCTATGGCCTGGAGGTGCTGGAGCCCAACATCCAGGACTCGGACAACAACTACACGCGCTTTGTCGTCATCAGCCGTGAGCCGCGCGTCTATCCCGGTGCCAACCGTACCTCGCTCATGATTACCACGGCCAATGAGCCGGGCGCCCTCTACCGCGTGCTCGAGCGCTTCTATGCGCTCAACATCAACCTCATCAAGCTCGAGAGCCGCCCCATCCCCGGCCGCGACTTTGAGTTTATGTTCTACTTTGATCTGGACTGCCCCTTTGGCAGCAAGGCCCTCGACGACCTGCTCGATTCTATCGACGACGTGTGCGAGAGCTTCACCTACTTTGGCAGCTACACGGAGGTGCTCTAGATGACCGATACCGCCGCAACCCGCCCCTACGGAGTGCTGGGCCGCGTGCTGGGCCACAGCTACACCCCAACCATCTACAAGGAGCTCGCTGGGCTCGAGTACGTGCGTTTTGAGCGCGAGCCCGAGGATCTTGAGGCCTTTATGACGGGCGACGAGTGGGAGGGCACCAACGTGACCATCCCCTACAAGCGCGCCGTCATGGAGTATCTGGACGAGCTGAGCCCGCTCGCCGAGCGCATGGGCAACGTCAACACCATCACGCGCCTGCCCGACGGCCGCCTGCGCGGCGATAATACTGACTACTTTGGTTTTCAGTGCCTGGTCGAGGAGCTGGGAGTTGAGGTTACCGGCAAGAAAGTTCTCGTGCTCGGCGCCACCGGTGGCGCCGGCACCACGGCGAGCATGGTGCTGGGAGACCTGGGCGCCATCGTCGTACCCGTGGGTCGCACGAGCGAGGTCAACTACGGCAACATCGCGCAGCAGTCCGACGCCGCCCTGCTCGTCAACTGCACGCCTGCCGGCATGTTCCCCCACTGCCCCGACGCGCCTTGCACGTTCGAAGGGCTCGATGCGCTCGAAGGCGTTATCGACATTGTCTACAACCCCGCCCGCACGGGCCTGATGCTCGAGGCCGAGCGCCGCGGTATCCCTTGCATCGACGGCCTGCTAATGCTCGTGGCCCAAGCGGCACAGGCCGTCGAGCGCTATACCGGCCAGGTCACCCCGCGCGAGCGCATCCTGGACATAACGGAGCGCTTGTCACGCCGCGAACAGAACATCGCGCTGATCGGCATGCCGGGCTCGGGCAAGACCCGCGTGGGTGAGCAGATTGCCCTGCTCACGGGTCGCGAGCACATCGACCTGGACCGCGCCCTCGAGGAACGCCTCGACATGCCCTGCGCCGACTTTATCGTCGAGCGCGGCGAGGCCGCCTTCCGCGAGCAGGAGACAGCGGAGCTGGCCGACATTTCCAAGCGCAGCGGCCTGGTGCTTTCCACCGGCGGCGGCGTGGTCACGCGCGACGAAAACTATCCGCTGCTGCACCAAAACAGCCAGATCGTGATGCTCAACCGCAAGCTCGACGAACTCGCCCACAAGGGACGCCCTATCACCGCCCGTGATGGCATCGATAAACTTGCCGAGCAGCGCATGCCGCGCTACCGCGCCTGGGCCGACTACATCATCGACTCACGCGACTGCGCCGCCAACACCGCCCAAGCCCTACTCGACACCCTCCCACCCGCCCTCTAACCAAAACCACCACAAAGGGGACAGGCACCTTTGTGGTGGTTTTCCAACCGCAAAGGAAGCAACCATGAAAGCACTCGTCATCAACGGCCCCAACCTCAACATGCTCGGCATTCGCGAGCCGGGCATCTATGGCAGCGACAACTACGACCGCTTAGTGCAGATCTGCCAGGAAGCGGGCGCCGCACAGGGCTTTGACGAGGTCGATGTCTTCCAGTCTAACCACGAGGGCAGCATCGTCGACAAGATCCAGGAGGCCTACGGCAAGGTCGACGGCATCGTCATCAACCCGGCCGCCTACACGCACACAAGCGTGGCCATCTTGGATGCCCTCAAAGCCGTCGCCATCCCGGCTGTGGAGGTCCACATTAGCGCCGTCGAGACCCGCGAAGACTTCCGCCAGGTGAGCTACGCCCGTCTGGCCTGCTTCGCCACCATCACCGGCGAAGGCCTCCAGGGCTACGCCCACGCGCTGGAGCTGCTGAGGGAGCATCTCGAAAAGTAAAATGCCAACCCCAACAAACAACAGCGGCTTGCTCGCGCTCGGCTCCAGCAGCACACAAGATGAAAAAAGCCCAGACCACCAAGCGGTCTGGGCTTAATAAACGATGGTGCTCCATGGCGGATTCGAACCGTCGACCTTGGGATTAGAAGTCCCCTGCTCTATCCAACTGAGCTAATGGAGCAAATAACCGCACGCCAAAGCAAGCGCAAGCCTGTCAGGCGCAAATAATTATAACCTAGTTGAACTGCTCACGGTACGCCTTGCAGACCTCACTGACCGGGCCGTCCATGCGAAGGTCACCCTTCTCAATCCAAACGGCACGCTGGCAGATGCGCTCAACCTGCTCCATGGAGTGCGAAACGAACAGAACCGTCACTTCGCCGCTCTGGATAAAGTGCTGGATGCGGGCCTCGCACTTCTGCTGGAAGAACACATCACCGACGGACAACGTCTCGTCAACGATCAGAATATCGGGCTCGGTAATCGTCGCGATTGCAAAGGCGATACGCGCCACCATGCCCGAGGAGAAGTTCTTGAGCGGCATATCGACAAAGTTCTGCAGCTCAGCGAATTCGATAATGCCGTCAAAGTTGGCGTCGATGAACTCCTTGGTATAGCCGAGCAGGGCGCCGTTCAGATAGATGTTCTCGCGGGCGGTCAGCTCGGGGTCAAAGCCGGCGCCAAGCTCAATCAGCGGCGCGATGTTACCGTGCACCTTAACGCTGCCCTCGCTAGGCTCAAGAACGCCAGCGATAATCTTGAGCATCGTAGACTTGCCGGAGCCATTGGTGCCGACCAGACCCACAACCTCGCCGCGATGAATATCAAACGAGATGTGCTTAAGCGCCCTAAACTCCTCAAAGAACAGCTCGTGCTTGGCAAGCTTAATGAAGTACTCCTTGAGGTTGGTCAGCGACTCGGACGCCATGTTAAAGATCATGGTGACGTCGTCGACCTCGACAGCCAGAGGCTGCTCGCTGTAATCAACAACAGATTCAGTCATCACAGCACTCCTTAGATGTAGAGGATAAATTTGCGCTCGGACTTATGGAACACGGTATAGCCAATAATAAGCGCAAGAACCGCCCAAGCGACGCACATACCAAACGTCATAAGCGAGGGCGTAGTCTGGAACAGGAAGATATCGCGCATAAACTGCAGGTAGTTGAACATGGGGTTCGCATACATCAAGATACGCACGAGATGCGGCATTTGCGCAATATAGTCAGTCGTCCAGAAGATGGGCGTAATGTAAGTCCACGCCGTAATGACGACGCTCCACAGATGCATAACGTCGCGGAAGAAGACCGTAAGGGCAGAGAGCATCATGCCCAGGCCCATGCAGAAGCACATAAGCAGCAGCAGGCAAACCGGCAACAGAATCAGGTGCCAAGAAGGCATAACGCGGAACCACAGCATGACGATGGCGACGGCGACCAGCGAGAAGGCAAAGTTGACCAGCGAGAAGAGCACCTTCTGCACCGGGAAAACCCAGCGGTGCACCTTAACCTTCTTGAGCAGAGGGGCAGCGCCCACGATCGACGTCAGGGCCTGGTTAGTAGACTCAGACATGACGGCAAAGGTGATGTTACCCACGATCAAGTACAGCGGGTACATCTCGGGCGTCATTGAGCCATTGCGGCCCTGGCCAAAAATCGTCGAGAACACGATGGCCATGACGATCATCATCAGCAGCGGGTTGAGCACCGACCATGCGACGCCCAGAACGCTACGGCGATACTTGATCTTAAAATCCTTGGTAACCAGCTGACGAAGGATAAACGCGTCCTTCTCAAATTCGTTCTTAGCAAACGTCGCAGGCAGACTGCGAGTTTCTTGTTGCTTTGTCTGATCCGACACGGATGCAACTCCTTTACTCGTAATCGTTGACAAACGAACAGTATAGACCCGACGGCCATGCAAACGATTCGCGCAACAAAACTGGAGAACTAACCCACATCTTAGGATGCCAGGCCCAAACGGCTATACTTTCTAGGATTGAATGTATAAGGAGCATTAAGTGAATTCTGAATCCATCGCCGTCATCATCCCTTGCTACAACGAAGCGCTCACGATCGGCAAAGTCATCGACGACTTTCACCGCGAGCTTCCGCAGGCGACGGTCTATGTCTATGACAACAACTCGTCGGACGATACCTCACGCATTGCCACCGAGCACGGCGCCACAGTCCGCTTTGAGCCCCGTCAGGGAAAGGGCAACGTGTGCCGCCAGATGTTTCGCGATATCGACGCCGATTGCTACCTGATGGTCGACGGAGACGACACCTACCCCGCCGAGGCGGCCAAGGCCCTCTGCGAGCCCATCCTTAACGGCACGGCCGACATGACCGTAGGCGATCGCCTTTCCAACGGCACCTACGCCGAGGAGAACAAGCGTGCCTTCCACGGCTTTGGCAATAATCTGGTCCGCGCCATGATCAAGTGGATCTATGGCTACAGCTTCGATGACGTCATGACAGGCTACCGCGCCATGAGCCGCCCGTTCGTTAAAACCTTCCCAGTGCTTTCCGAGGGCTTCCAGATCGAAACCGAGCTCTCGATCCATGCCGTCGACCACCGCTGGCGCATCAAAGACGTGCCCATCGAGTACCGCGACCGTCCGGAAGGCTCCGAGTCCAAGCTCAATACCGTGAGCGACGGCATTAAAGTCGTTGCGATGATCGGCACGCTGTTCAAGGACTACCGCCCGCTGAAGTTCTTCAGCCTCGTCGCGCTTCTATTCGCGATTATCGGCCTCGCCCTGGGCATGCCCATCGTTGTCGAATATTTCCAGACCGGCCTGGTCCCGCGCTTCCCCACTGCCATGCTCGCCGCCTCGTTTATGTTCCTCTGTAGTCTGAGCCTTGCGACCGGATTCATCCTGGATTCTGTAGCAAAGGTCGAAAAAAAGCAGTGGGAGGTCAACGTGTACAGCAAATACGCCTACGATGACCAGCCCGGCAAGTCCGCCACCGAGACAAGCGAGAGGTAGATCTTCCGCAGAATACTATTGGCACCACTGCGCAGATAGCCACCAACAAGAAAAGCCGCCGTTAACAAGCGGCGGCTTTTGCTCTCGAAAAGTTGATAGCGGCTAGAGCGTCTTAAGGTACTCCCCGAGCTCTTCCTCCCAGTCGGGCATGTGGAAGCCGACGGACTCGAGCCTGGACAGGTCGAGCGCGGAGTGGACCGGGCGCGGGGCGATGGGGCCCTCGGCGTTCGCGTAGTAGTCGGCGGTCGATACCGGCAAGACCTTCTCGCCGTTGCCGTTGGCCGCCTCGAAGACGGCGCGGGCGATGTCGGCCCAGGACCTGACGGCGCCGGAGCCCGTGCAGTTATAGGTGCCGTAGGGGGCGTGCGTCCCCAGCACGTGGAAGATGGCCTCGGCCATATCGCGCGTGAAGGTCAGGCGGCCCAGCTGGTCGTCGACCACGGTGACCTGCGTGAGCCCGTCCTCGGGGTCTGCGACGCGGTCGGACAGCGCCTTCATGGTCTTGACAAAATTGTGTCCCTCGCCGATGACCCAGGAGCTGCGCATGATGTAGTGGCGCGGGCACCCCGCCACGGCGATGTCGCCGGCGGCCTTGGTCTGGCCGTAGACGGACAGCGGGCTGAGGGGCTCGTCCTCGCCATGCACCTCGGCGGTGCCGTCGAAGACGTAGTCGGAGGACACGTGCACGAGCGTGATGCCGTGCCCGGCGCAGGTGCGGGCGAGGAGGGCGGGGCCGGTCGCGTTGGCCTTCCATGCGGTGGCGCGCCCCTCGGGGGTCTCCGCTTTATCCACGGCGGTGTAGGCGCCGCAGTTGATGACCGTGCCGTAGAGCGACCAGTCGTACTGCGCGTAGGCGTCGGGGTCGGACATGTCGAAGGTGTCGATGTCGCAGAAGTCGAAGTCCTTGGCGACGCCGCGCTCCTCGGCCAGCGCGCGGACCGCGCGGCCCAGCTGGCCGTCGCAGCCGGTGACGAGGGTGCGCCTGGGCGCCATGGGGATGACGTCCTTAAGATACGGGTGGTTGAGGTCGGCCTCGGAGACCGTGGCCTGGTCCAGCGGGATGGGCCACTCGATGGCGAGCTCGGGGTCGGCGAGGTTCACGAAGGTGTAGGTCCTCTTGAGCTCCAGCGACCAGTGGGCGTCCACCAGGTAGGTGTAGGCGGTGCCGTCCTCCAGAGCCTGGAAGGAGTTGCCCACGCCGCGCGGGACGTAGATGGCCTTGCTCGGGTCCAGGGTGCAGGTGTAGACCTTCCCGTAGGTGGCGCTGCCCTCGCGCAGGTCCACCCAGGCGCCGAAGACCGAGCCGCGGGCCACGGAGATGAACTTGTCCCAGGGCTCGGCGTGGATGCCGCGGGTGACGCCGCGGCTGTCGTTGTAGGAGATGTTGTTCTGGACGACGCGGAGGTCCGGGATGCCCAGGGCGGTCATCTTGGCGCGCTGCCAGTTCTCCTTGAACCAGCCGCGCGAGTCGCCGTGGACGGCCAGGTCGACGACCTTCAGGCCCCCGATGCCGGTCTCGGCGACGGAGAGGTCCTTCTCGAATGCGATGTCTGCCATGTGGGAAAAGCTCCTATCGAAGAGGTTGGATAACCGGGGGCGCCCGCGCGGGGACGCAGGGTCATCCCCATGCCCTGCGGCCCCGCGCGGGCGCCCCGCGGTGCGGTTCGCCGGGGTTCGGCCTACTGGCCCTGGGCCCTGTACCTGGCCTCGGTGGCCTCCTTGGCGGGGCGCCACCAGGACTCGTTCTCCACGTACCAGTCGATCGTCTGCTTGAGCCCCTCGGCGAAGTCGGTGTGCGCCGGCCTCCAGCCGAGCTCCCGCTGGAGCTTGGTGGAGTCGATGGCGTAGCGGCGGTCGTGGCCGGGGCGGTCGGCGACCCAGTCGA
>CALFDJ010000018.1 GCA_937950325.1 uncultured Collinsella sp. | reverse complement strand
TTTGCAGCGTGCCGAGCATCATGGCGATATGGCAGTCGTGACCGCAGGCGTGCATAAGGCCCGGCTTACGAGATTTCCACGGGCATTCGCCTGTTTCTGTGATCGAAAGCGCATCCATGTCTGAGCGCAGGCCCACAGTGCGTCCCGGCCCGAGCGAGCCCTCTAAAACGCCCACGACCCCATGGCCGCCGACGCCTTGAGTCACCTCAATCCCGAAGCTCCTCAATTTCGCGGCGACCAGATCTGCCGTCCACGGTGTTTCAAGCCCGAGCTCAGGGTGTTCATGGAAGGTATGGCGCCACTCAATGTACTCAGGTACGTGAGCTTCAAGTTCTGAGAGAAGAGACATGATTTCCGCCTCCAGACGAAATCCAAAGAAAAGATATGGAAGCTGAATTATGCCCCCGAAGCAGCATCAAGCCCGATCGGCTGGCGTCGAACGCTTGGTTTCACCTCCGATCCCGTTCGGAATCACTCCAATCGGGTAGAGAGCGGGTTTGCACCTCGCTCCCTCCCACACCACCGGACGTGCCGTTCGGCATCCGGCGGTTTCTAAAGTTAGGTTGTGGATTCAGTGGTCAGGCCTTTGACAAGAGACTGTAAAGCCCCATTCGTCGAAAGACGCTGTTGGGAAATGCTTTGCGCATGTGAGGGGCGTTGGCGTTCCACCATGGGCCGCGTCCATTGACGGACGATTTCCATGCTTGTTCGCTTGGCAGTCCTCTGCGTCTCAGCTCTCGTTCCCGAGTTTTGGGACGCTTCCATGCCCGCCAGACCAGTTTGCGCAGATGCCGGCGAATGTGAATGTCGATACGTTCGAAGACCTCTTTCCGATCGTCCAGCGCGTAATAGGTTCTCCATCCGCGCAGGATCATCGTCAAGGCCTTGATCGTTCCCAAGAGGGATCTTCCGCGGCCTCGACGCAGGATCGGCCTGAGCTTGTACATAAGTCGTGCAAAGCTCGCCTTAGCGACACGCGGCGCCCCTGACGTTCCCACGAACGTATATCCGAGAAATTTGGACTTCGAAGGACGAAAGAGGCCGCTCTTACTGCGATTCACCCGCAGTTTGAGCGTTCCCTCTATGAACTTAATCGTCTTTTCCAGTACACGTTCCCCGGCCTGCCGAGAGCTGACAAACAGGTTGCAGTCGTCAGCATATCTGCAGAAACTCAACCCTCGGCCCTCCAAGTGTTTGTCGAGCTCGTCGAGGACGATCAGCGACAGAATCGGGCTAAGGTTTGAGCCTTGCGGCGTACCTTCCTCTCGGGGCGAGACAAGACCGTTCTGCATGATGCCATTGCGTAAATAACGCCCAATTAGCTTCAGCAGGGCCTTGTCCTTGATCCGTTTAGCTAGGCGCGCCATTAAGCGGTCGTGGTTCACGGTGTCGAAGAACTTTTCCAAGTCCATCTCCACCACCCAGTTCTTTCCCTCCTTGATGTACCGAGAGGCCTGTTCGATCGCTTCGAGGGCGCTTCGGCCAGGGCGGAACCCGTAACTTGAGTTCGAGAAGTGGGGGTCATAAGCTTCGACAAGTATCTGAGCTATTGCCTGCTGTATCACGCGGTCCTGCACCGTCGGAATGCCGAGCATTCTCGTTCCTCCGTTCGGCTTGGGAATATCCACGCGACGCACCGGAGCCGGAATATAGCTTCCCGCCCTGATGTGTTCGGCAATGCTCCGCCAGTGTCTCCGATGGTGAGCTTCGTATTGGTCGACAGTCATGCCGTCAATGCCCGGAGCCCCCTTATTGGAAACCACCTGTTTGATGGCTCGCAGGATGTTTCTCCCTGAGAGCACCTGATCCAGTGTGATCACTGAATATTTCCTCCTTGCTTTCGTCCGCCTTTCATTCGCCGCTTTGGTCTCTGCCCATTTGCGCCTCCCTCAGAGTCGGGACTTCCGGTCCTTTCTCCTCGGCGGCGAGGTACTCACCTGAGATCCCTGCTGTTCGCCTTCGGCCACCGACTTACGCGAGAGTGAACGGCCTACTCACACACTTTAGATTCGATCCTTCGAGGTTCGGCCTCTACTACGACCTCGGCTGACTTCCCTGTCAACATCCCTCTGCCTTGCGGCATCGGTAGCCCTCGCGGGCATCGACAGGGATCTCCCCGGGTATCACACATGCGCTTCGCGCCCTACCTGTCGGATCTACACATCGCCTTTCCGTGTCGCTACGGGGTTAACTGAATTTTGACAGCTCTCCCAGACCTTGTGCCTCATATCCGATTCCTGTTTGTCAGGCTGGCGGTTTGCTATCGGCTTCCTTCATCGATTCGTTGCCTCCTCGACTCTGCCGAGTTGCTAGTCCTTCCCGCGACCGGGCGGACAGTGGACTTTCACCACACAATCACACGTGCGCTGCCGGGCGCACAAAAAGAGGGGGGAAAACACGACAAAGCGGCTTTTCCCCCCTTCACTCATCATCAACTACGAAGGATGAATTTCATCAATTCGGAAAGACTACTTGGTCGCTAGGATTTCTTTTTCGACCTTCTGTGCGTAGTCACGTACCTTGTCATAGCGGCTGTTGCCGTGCGAGTCCATGGTGACGAGGAACGGTCCGAAATGCTTTGCCTGAAGCGGCCACATGGCCTCCGGCATGCCGTGCTCAAACCAGTGAGGCTCTTTCGTGCCGACAATGCCTGCTGCCAGGACAACTGCACAGCCCGGACAGGCCTGAACGTAAACCTGCTTATATTTCTGCAGCGCAGCCTTGGTACCATCGCCCATGCCGCCCTTGCCGATGATGACCTTGACACCTTGCTGGCCCACAAAGTCGGCATGCGGTTCCATACGAATAGAGGTCGTCGGTCCAATGACGCTCAGGTACCACTTCCCCTGAGCATCCTTTTTCATGACTGGGCCGGCATGAAAAATCGCACCGCCGCGAAGGTCTTCGGGGAAAGGCTTGCCGGCGTCGGCGAGCTCGCGAAGCTTCAGGTGAGCAATGTCTCGAGCAGTGCAGACCTGCCCATTCAAATAA
>CALFDJ010000017.1 GCA_937950325.1 uncultured Collinsella sp. | reverse complement strand
GGTCACCAAGCACAACCTCAAGTACCGCCGCTACTACCACCAGTTCGACTACTAAGAGCTGGTCACGGGTCCGATATCTTGGCTGGTTGATATCTCGACCCTGCACAAGGGCGTCCGCAATTGCGCGGGCGCCCTTTTTGCGTTGTGACAAGAGACTGCTGCTAACCGCTTGCCCTATGTTTCCAAATGAATACGGTGTGAGCCGAGGAGGACGATTCTCCCCGCAAACACTCTAGTATGCTAAAGTACCCAGAAGACCGGCGGAGCTATGCCGGTCTTTCGTTCTATATGAAACACAGCATGAGGAGGCTCACCAGATGACGGCCACACCGTGGGGATTCCGGGACATATTGCCCGAGGAGGCTCAGGCGCGCGAGGAGATCGCGCTGACGGTGAAGGGCTGCTTTAGGGAGCATCATTACCTGCCGGTCGAGACGCCGCTACTCGAGGACAAGGGTTCGCTCGAGGAAGGCGGCCGCATTGCGGATACGCCGTTTAAGCTCTTTGATGACGACGGTCGCCTGCTGGTGGTCCGTCCCGACAACACGCTGCCGATCGTTCGCCTGGTTTCGACTCGCATGCGCGCGGCCGACCTGCCCCTGCGCCTTCGCTACGAGGCGCCGGTGGTTCGCGAGTGCCAGCGCAATGCCGGCGGCTCGCGCCAGTTTACACAGCTGGGCTTTGAGCTTATCGGTGCGGGCGATACCGCGGGCGATGTCGAGATTGTCTCGCTCGTGGCCGAGGCGGTGCGCAAGCTGGCGCTGCCCGATGCACGCATTATCGCAGGTAGCGTGCGTCCGTTTAAGGAACTGCTCGCGGCGTGCGAGGATCGCGAGCTGGCCGCCGAGGCCCTTCGCTGCGTGCACGCCAACGACTTTGTGGGCCTCGATGCCCGCGTGGCGGCAAGCACCGAGTCCGATGCCGTCAAGGCCGCCATTAGCGAGCTGCCGCGTCTGCACGGCGGTGCCGAGGTACTCGACCGCGTGGACGCGCTGCTGGAGGCCGCCGGTATCGTCGCGCCGCTGACGCGCGAGCTGCGTGCCCTGGTTGAGGGCCTGGCACCCGAGGACGCCCAGGTGCTGTCGTTCGACTTCTCTATCATGAACTCTTTCGATTACTACACGGGCCTGGTCTTTAAGGCTTATGCCGGCGGACTGCCCGATCCGGTCGGTTCGGGCGGACGCTATGACTCCATCTTTACCGGCGCATTTGGCGACGGTATCGAGGTGCCGGCGGCGGGCTTCGCCTTTTCGCTCGAGCGCCTGGAGGCCGCGCGCACCTCGGCCGAGGACGCCGCTTCCGATGGCGACCACGCCGTGGGCCGTGGCGCCGAGGGGCCGCTGCGTATCGCCGTGCCCAAGGGCTCGCTTAAGGCCGACACGCTCGACGTGCTCGAGACCGCGGGCCTGGACGTCTCCGAGCTGCGTGACCCCGGCCGTCACCTGATCGTGCGCGGCCGCGACACGCGTGTCGGCGAGGGCGCGGTCGGCGATATCGAGTTTGTCATCGTGCGTCCCAGCGATGCGCCTGCCTTTGTGGGCTGCGGTGGTGCCGATTGCGGCATCTGCGGTTGGGACTCGCTCATTGAGGCAGACCTCAACCTGCTGCAGCTGGTCGACCTGGGCTATGGCCTGTGCACCTTTATCGAGGCGGAGCCCGCGTGGCGCGCCGGCCAGGCCGAGCGCAACTATGCCCGCCGCGGTTCGCTTCGCGTGGCCACCAAGTACCCGCGCATTGCGAGTGCCTGGTATGCCGAGCGCGGCGTGAACGCCGATATCGTCTCGCTGCACGGTAACATCGAGCTGGGCCCCATTGTCGGCATGACCGATCGCATCGTGGACATCACCGCCACGGGCGCCACGCTGCGCGACAACGACCTGGTCATCACCGGCCGCATCATGGACTGCACGGCCCGCTTCTTTGTCAATCCGGGTGCTGCGCGCCTGGATCCGCGCGTACGCAATCTGGCAGATCGCTTGGCCGCGGCCGTTAAGGACAAGCATTTTGAGCCCGTCGCGGGCTCGGCACAATAGCGCGAGCGCGCACGGGCGTCCCAACGTCTGGGCTGCGGGCCGATTGGCGCCGCCGCCCGGCCTCTCGTTTTTCGAACACAACCTCGACCGATAGGGGATACCGATATGAAGACCATCAAGCTTGCTCCCGGTGAGCGCCTCGTTACCAACCAGCTCAACCGCAAGGGCGTGCTGCCGCAAAACATCATCGACGCCGCCCGCGATATCGTGGCCAACGTGCGTGCCAACGGGGATGCCGCGGTGCGCGATTACTGTCAGCGTTTTGACGGCGTTGAGCTGCAGAGCTTCCGCTTGCCGCAGGAGCAGATCGATGCCGCGCTCGAAGGCCTTGACCCGGCCTTTGTCGCCGCGCTTGAGAAGGCCGCGCGCCAGATTCGCGAGTTCCACCAGCGCGAGGTCGAGCAGAGCTGGTTTACCACGCGCCCGGACGGCACGATACTCGGCGTTAAGGTGACCCCGCTCGCGGCGGCTGGCATCTATGTGCCGGGCGGTCGCGCGCAGTATCCCTCCACGGTGCTCATGAACGCCATTCCCGCCAAGGTCGCCGGCGTCAAGCGCGTGGTCATGGTGACCCCGCCTCAAAAGGATGGCCTGATCAGCCCGTACACGCTTGCCGCGGCAAAGCTCGGTGGCGTGGACGAGATTTATATGGTGGGCGGCGCTCAGGCCGTGGCCGCGCTGGCGTACGGCACCGAGACCATTCCACGCGTCGACAAGATCACCGGCCCGGGCAACGCCTTTGTTGCCGCGGCCAAGCAGATTGTCTCGGGCGACGTGGGAATCGACATGGTCGCTGGCCCCTCCGAGGTCTGCGTGCTGGCCGATGCCACGGCCAAGCCCATGGTGGTCGCGGCAGACCTGATGGCCCAAGCCGAGCACGATCCGCTCGCTGCCTGCTATCTGGTGACCTGCGACGAGCAGTTTGCGCGCGAGGTCGAGGCGGGCATCGACATTCTAGTGGCGCAGTCGCCGCGCGCCGAGATTACCCGTGCTTCGCTGGACAACGAGGGCACCATCGTGGTGGCTGCCGATATGGCCGCCGCCGTCGAGGCCGTGAACACCGTGGCGCCTGAGCACCTTGAGCTGCACTGCAAGGATGCTATGGGCCTGCTCGGCGGCATCCGCAACGCCGGCGCCATCTTTGTGGGCGCCTGGAGCTCCGAGCCGCTCGGCGATTACGTCGCCGGCCCCAACCACACGCTGCCGACCGGCGGCACCGCCATGTTCTCCAACCCGCTTTCGGTCGAAGAGTTCGTTAAGCGCTCGAGCGTCATTTGCTATACACCCGAGGGCCTGCTCTCCGACGCTCCCGCCACACAACGTCTGGCCGAGGCCGAGGGCCTGTGGGCGCACGCGCTATCCGCCGCTCTGCGTCGCCGTGTGCTGGAGCAGGGCGAGGATGCCGTGAGTGCCGAGTCTCTGGCTGCGGCCGACCTGACCAAGGTCGCCTGGCCGGGCGACGCCGTGGCGACGGTTGCCAAGGGTGTGGACCTGGCTTCCGCTGGCGCGACCGGCGAGGAGGCCTAACATGGCCGAACTCACGCCGCGCATGAAGGAGCTCGTCCAGCCCTACTTGGCCGGCATCGAGCCCTACGATCCCAACTTTACGCCCACGCGCATCAATCTTTCGGCCAACGAGAACACCTATCCCGTGCCGGTCGGCGTGCGCGAGGCGGTTGATGCGGTCCTGGCTGCCACACCGCTCAACCGCTATCCCGATCCCATGTCCAACGACCTGCGCGATGAGCTTGCTGCCTGGCATGGCGTCGCGCGTGAGAATATTTGCGTGGGAAACGGCGGCGACGAGCTGCTCTATAACTACCTGCTGGCGTTTGGCGGCGCGGGACGGACCCTGCTCAACTGCCCGCCGTGCTTTAGCGAGTATGCGTTCTTTGCATCGCTCTGTCAGACCGAGGTGCGCGACGTGTGGCGCGACCCGGCGACCTTTGAGCTCGACCAGGCGGCGGTGCTCGCCGCGGCGCCGGAGTGCAACCTGGCCATCGTGACCTCGCCCAATAACCCCACGGGCGACGTGGCGCCGCTCGACTTTGTCGCGGCCCTCTGCGATGCGTGCCCCGGCATGGTCATGGTCGACGAGGCCTACGTGGAGTTTGCCGACGATTCGTTTGGCGCGGCTACCACGGCGCAGGGCCTTATCGCCGAGCATTCCAACCTGGTGATTCTGCATACGCTGTCCAAGGCGTTCGGCGCCGCCGGCACGCGCCTGGGCTATGTGATCGCGGCGCCCGAGGTCATCGATGTGTTTGCGGCGATTCGCCAGATCTACTCGGTTAACGTGCTGAGCCAGGCCGCCGCGCTTGCCTGCGTGCGTGCCCGCGATGCGTACGCGCCCGTGGTGGCACAGGTTGCATTCGAGCGTGAGCGCGAGCTGGCCGCTCTGCGCGTGATGGCTGCCGAGGGCTTGCCCGTGGAGGCGTGGCCGAGCGCGGCGAACTTTGTGCTCGTGCGCACGCCGCATGCCACGCGCGTGCGCGAGCGCCTGCGCGACGAGTATTCAATTTTGGTGCGCGACTTTAGCTACGCGCCGGGGCTCGCGGACTGCCTGCGCATTACCGTGGGCACCCCGCAGGAAAACGACGAGGTGCTGGCAGCGTTTGCCGCGCTGGTGAAGGAGGAGATGTAGATGGACCGCTATGCCGAGGTAACCCGCAAGACGGGCGAGACCGACATTGTCGTAAAGCTCGACCTGGACGGATCTGGCGTGTGCGATATCTCGACCGGCGTGCCGTTTTTCGACCACATGCTCAACGCCTTTGGCCGCCATGGTCTGTTCGATCTGACGGTGCGCGCGGTGGGCGACGTCGAGGTCGACGCGCACCACACCGTCGAGGACACGGGCATCGTGCTGGGCGAGGCGTTTTGCCAGGCGCTGGGCGACAAGGCGGGTATTACGCGCTTTGCCGACGCGGCGATTGCCATGGACGAGACACTCGTGATGGCTGCCGTGGACATTTCGGGTCGCGGCCAGGCCTACTGCGAGCTGCCCGTGCCGACCGAGCGCGTGGGCAGCTTTGATACCGAGCTGGCCGTCGAGTTCTTCTATGCCTTTGCACGCGATGCCAAGCTCACGCTGCACGTGCGCGAGCTGGCGGGCGGCAACTCGCACCACATTATCGAGGCCGCCTTTAAGGCCGTGGGCCGCACGATGCGTCACGCCTGCGAGCTCGATCCCCACGTGCAGGGCATCCCCAGCACCAAGGGCTCGCTGTAACCGTCACAAGGGTAAAACCACCACGAAGGTGCCTGTCCCCTTTGCGGTGGTTTTGGATGATGAGAAGTGGAGGGTCGCGTGGGCGAACCGAAGATTGTGGTGGTCGACTACCACAAGGGCAACTTGTCGAGCGTCGTGCGCGGGCTTGCGCGCGCCGGTGCCGCCGCCTGCACGTCGGACGATCCGGAGCAGATCCGCAACGCCGACGGCCTGGTCATCCCGGGCGTGGGCGCGTTCTATGACGCGATCGCCTTTATGCGCCAGAGCGGCGAGGCGGACGCGGTGCTCGATGCCATCGCCGTTGGAACTCCGCTGCTCGGCATCTGCCTGGGGCTTCAGCTATTTTTTGAGCGTGGCAACGAGGGCGTGCCTGCGGACAAGGGCGTGGTCGCCGACGGCAACGCCCCCGAGCGGGCTGACGGTCCCTGGGTCGATGGCCTGGGTATTATGCGCGGCTCGTGCACGCGCTTGGAGTCGAGTCGCCTGAAGGTGCCGCACGTGGGCTGGGACCAGGTGCACATGACGTCCGCCGGTGCGGCCGATCCGCTGCTTGCCGGTTTTGCCGAGGGCGCCAACATGTACTTCACCCACAGCTACGCGGTGGCCGACGACGTCGATGCCGCCGATGTGTTGGCGCGCACGCGCTATACACGGAGTTTCCCGTGCATCGTGCGCCATGGCAACGTGTGGGGCTGCCAGTTCCATCCCGAGAAATCCTCCGCGCTGGGTCAGCGCATCCTTAAGAACTTCGTCAACATCATCGAGGAGGTCGGCCGATGATTCTGTTTCCCGCAATCGATCTGATCGGCGGCAAGGTTGTACGCCTGGAGCGCGGCGACCGCAGCCGCTGCAAGGTATATTCCGACGACCCTGTGGCTGTCGCCCGCTCGTTTGCCGAGCAGGGCGCTAGCTGGGTGCACGTCGTCGACCTGTCCGCTGCCTTTGGCGAGGACGAGGACACCTGCGCTGCCAACTCGGCGGCGATTAAGGCCATCTGCGGCGTCGACGGTCTGTCCGTGGACGTGGGCGGCGGCGTCCGCTCGCTCGCACGCATCGACGAGCTGGCCGGCTATGGTGCTCGCCGCATTGCGCTGGGCACCGTGCTGGTGACCGAGCCGGGTTTTGCCGAGGTGGCAGCCCAAGGCTTTGGCGAGCTGCTGGTCGCCGACATTGCCGCGCGCGACGGCCAGGTTAAGGTGAACGGCTGGCGCGACGGCGCGGGCGTGGCACTCGACGATGCCGTGGCGCAGCTTACCGAGCTGGGCTTTAAGCATCTGGTGTATACCGACATCGCGCGCGATGGCATGCAGACGGGCATCGATGTGGCGGCGTATCGCCATGTGGCCGAGGTCGCGGGCTTTCCCGTCGTGGCTTCGGGCGGTATCTCGACGCTCGACGACATCCGCGCACTGGCCGCGGTGGGTGAGGTCGCGATTGAAGGCGCCATTACCGGCCGTGCGCTCTACGAAGGCAACTTTACGCTGGCACAGGCGCTGGCCGCCGCCCGAGGGGAGGAGTAGCCTATGCTTACCAAGCGCGTGATTCCCTGCCTGGACGTCAAGGACGGCCGTGTGGTCAAGGGCGTCAACTTTGTGAGCTTACGCGATGCGGGCGATCCGGTGGAGCTGGCGTGTGCCTATGACCGCGAGGGTGCGGACGAGGTCGTCTTCCTGGACATTACCGCCACGAGCGACGACCGTGCGACGACTATCGAGATGGCGGCGCATGCGGCCGAGGAGC
Organism: uncultured Collinsella sp.; assembly: GCA_937950325.1. Classification (GTDB taxonomy): domain Bacteria; phylum Actinomycetota; class Coriobacteriia; order Coriobacteriales; family Coriobacteriaceae; genus Collinsella. The sequence continues at coordinate 52,051 of CALFDJ010000017.1, read as the reverse complement.
TCGCCATTCCCTATACCGTGGGCGGCGGCTTTCGCGACCTGGCGGGCATGCGCACCATGGTTGCCGCCGGTGCCGACAAGGTATCGCTCAACTCGGCGGCCGTGCGCGACCCGTCGCTGATCAGCCAGGCTGCCGCGGCGTTTGGTAGCCAGGCCGTGGTCGTGGCGATCGATGCCAAGCGCGTCGGTTTGCCCGGCGCATCCGGTGCCGACAAGTGGGAGGTCTTTACCGCGGGAGGCCGCAACGCCACGGGTATCGACGCGGTGGCGTGGGCCGAGGAGGCGGCTCGTCGCGGCGCCGGCGAGATCTTGTTGACCAGCATGGACCGCGACGGCACCAAGGCTGGCTTTGACCTGGCGCTCACCCGCGCTGTGGCGCGCGCGGTGCCGATTCCGGTGATTGCGAGCGGCGGCGTGGGTACGCTCGAGCATTTTGCCGAGGGCGTGATCGAGGGCGAAGCCGATGCCGTGCTGGCGGCCAGCGTCTTTCACTTTGGAACCTTCAGCATTCGCCAGGTGAAGGAGTATATGGCGTCACAGGGTATTCCTGTGAGGTTGGACTTTTAGCGCTGCGGCTTGCCCAGGCACCCGACCTTCCGGCTCCAACCCTCCTCGCGTACTTAAGTACGCATCGTCGGGCTTGTCGCTCGGAATCTCGGGCACCTGGACAACCCTCGCCGACCGGCGATGTTTAAATTGGGGAATTGAAATGAGAGAAATTACTACTCCAGCGGATCTTACATACGACGCCAAGGGGCTGATTCCTTGTGTGGTTCAGCAGTATGACACCGGCGAGGTGCTTATGGTTGCTTGGATGAACGAGGAATCGGTGGGGCTGACGCTCAAGACCGGGACCACGTGGTTTTGGAGCCGCAGCCGCCAGGAGCTCTGGAACAAGGGCGCGACAAGCGGCAACATGCAGGAGGTCAAGGAGCTCTGGGCCGACTGCGATAGCGATACGCTGCTGGTCAAGGTCGACTCGCCGGGTCCGGCCTGCCACACCGGCAACCGTACCTGCTTCTTTAAGAAACTCGCGTAGGGCGGGCGCTCGATTAGACGCTCGGCCACCAGAAAGGATTGAACTATGGGTGTGCGCACCGCAAACGTTCAGGATGGAAATATCGGAGAGACGCTGACAGGTCTGGCCGAGGTGATTCACGGTCGTCATGATGCATCGCCGCAGGAGAGCTATACCGCTCGCCTGCTGACCGACGTCGAGGACGAGCTGCTCAAGAAGCTTGCCGAGGAGGCGAGCGAGGTGATCATGGCCTGCAAGGATAACGATCACGATCACATCCGCTACGAGGCTGGCGACCTGGTCTACCACTTGCTCGTGACGCTTGAGCGCTACGGCATTACCCTCGACGAGCTGGCCGGCGAACTCAACGCCCGCCGCCACTAGTCGTTTGGGACAGTCTTTGTTGGTGTAACGGGGTCATGGAAGTTGCGGTGAAATAGGGACTGTTTAAGCGCTTCATCAGGCAAAACAATCCCTATTCCACCGCAACTTATGAAGGGATGGTTAGGCGAGGGGCGTGGACTCCCATTCTCCGGTGAGGTGGGGGATGCCGAAGGTTCGGTAGCCGCAGTCGTAGGCGTGTGCCTGGGCCTCACGGATGTTCCAGCAGATGTCGCAGGCGCGGTGTGCGTCCGAGCCAAAAGTTATCGGCACCTCGGCGTGGGCAAAGCAATGCAGCAATCCGGTCGTGGGATAGTAGTCGTCGAGGCCCTTGCGCGGTGCGGCGGTCGAGACCTCAATGCGGCGGCCCGTATCGTGGGCGCATTCGGCCATCTGCTGCCAAAACGGTGCGGGGTCAAAGTCGGGCGTAAAGCCTTCCTTCGAAAAGCGCATGACCAGGTCAGGGTGAGCCATCACATCAAAGCTGAGCGAGCTTTCGCAGGCGCGGCACCAGTCGTCGACATAGCGCTCCCACACGCCGCGCACGCCCAGGTTTTCCCAAACGTGCAGGTCGGTGTCGTCGTCGATCCAACCGCAAAGGGAATCGGGCGTATCGGGGCGAGCGACGTTTTCCGTTCCCGCCGTACCCGCGGCACCGGCCATGATATCGCCCGGGTTGCCAATCCAATGCACGCTGCCCAAGCGCACTATGGCACCCGCGGACCAGCGCTCAACCAAAGGCTCGCAACCTTCGTACCAGTCGCATTCAAAGCCATAGATAAGCTCGAGCTCCGGCGTGATCTGCGCGGCGAGCTTGCGGGCGTCCTCAAAAGCCAGACGATGCGCCGGCAGGTCGCCCTCAGTAACCTGCACTTCGCAGTTGGCGTCCATGCTGGCGGGCAGGGTGAGATGATCGGTTGAGACCATGACGCGGCAGCTGGCCGCAGCAGCGGCGCGAACGTTGTCCTCAAACGAGGCATGACCGTCCGAGAACGAGGTGTGGGTATGGCAATCGATCAGCGGGCAAGCAGACATGGCGGCTCCTTTGCGTCAAGCGAATCCGCTCCATTGTAATGGCGCAGCTCTCAACACGCCGGGCACGCCGGGGGTCGAAATCGATTGGAAAGGCTGCGCGGCGCGCGGTGCGGCCTCGCTTGCGCTCTCAAAACATGTGCATCAGCCTCCAAAAGCTGCAAAAAATGACATGTTTGGAGGCTGACGTACACGTTTGAATGGAGCGGGCCGGCGTTGGAGCGCGCCAGCACTTGCGCCCAGCAAAAGTCGCACCTATCCCATGACGCCGCCCCTGCGCCGCCTGCGATGTGCTAGCGTTTGGGTGGACAAAACGAGCCCGCGCGGAAAGGATCCGGACCGTATGCAATGCGATAGCACATCTCCGCTGTCTCGCGAGACCGATGCGCCCGAGACCATCGTCAAGCTGGAATGCGACATCGACGATGCGTCGCCCGAGGTGCTCGCCTACGCCGCCGACCGTCTGCGCGGGGCGGGTGCGCGCGAGGTGCATTGGCTGCCCCTCTATTGCAAGAAAGGCCGCCCCAGCTGGCAGCTACAGGTAATCTGTGCTCACGAGGATATCGAGCGCCTGCAGACGATTATCTTTTTGGAAACCACGACCAACGGCATTCGTCGCCAGGTCATGGAGCGCGTTTGCCTGTCACGCCGCTTTGAGCGCGTAACGACGCCATGGGGCGAGGTGTCCGTTAAAGTGGCCACCCTGCCCGACGGCAGCGAGCGTGCAGCGCCCGAGTACGAGGACTGCGCCCGTCTCGCTCGCGAGCATAATGTGCCGCTCCAGCGCGTGATGCGGGCGGCCCAGAGCGCGGCACTGCGATTTGAATAACGCGGCTGGTGGCGACATCCTGCGCCTAGCCATATCAACCCCATTCGAAAGGATCTCCCCATGAAATACCTCATCGCCTCCGACATCCACGGCTCGGCATACTGGGCCGAGCGCCTCTGCGCCGCCATCGAGTCCGAGCAGCCTGACCGCGTCGTGCTGCTGGGCGACCTGCTCTACCACGGTCCACGCAACGACCTGCCACGCGATTACGCTCCCAAGCGCGTTATCCCGCTGCTCAACGCCCTGGCCGACCGCATCATCGCGGTGCGCGGCAACTGCGACGCCGAGGTCGACCAGATGGTGCTCGACTTCCCCGTCATGGCCGACTACGCCACGCTGTTCGACGAGACCGGCCGCGAGCTGTTCCTGACGCACGGCCATGTCTTTGGCGCCGGCATGCACAACAGCGTCGACCACGCGCCCGCGTTGCCCGAGGGCTCCGCGCTCGTCTACGGCCACACGCACATCAAGGTCAACGAGGAAAGCGCCGCGCACCCGGGCCTGTGGCTCTTCAACCCCGGCAGCGTGAGCATCCCCAAGGACGGCACGCACAGCTACGGCATCTACGAGGGCGGAGCGTTCCGCCACGTGATCCTGGAGGAGGACTAACCATGGCGCAGCATATGGCTCAGCAAAATGCCGAGGGCTCGCGCGATCTGTCCACGCTGATAGACGCGTCGGCCGAGCTGCAGCATCTGGTGCAGACCATCTGGCGTCTGCGTCAGCCCGATGGCTGCCCGTGGGACCGCGAGCAGACGCACCGCAGCATCGGCAAGAACATGATCGAGGAGGCCTACGAGGCGCTCGACTGCATCGAGGCGGACGACGCGGTTCACCTGCGCGAGGAACTGGGTGACGTGCTCATGCAGGTCGTGCTGCATGCGCAGATTGCTGCCGACGCCGGCGAGTTTACGCTGGCCGACGTGGCGCGCGATATCGACGCCAAGCTCATTCGCCGCCACCCGCACGTGTTTGGCGATGCGGATGCCGAGAGCTCCGACGAGGTGCTCAAGATTTGGGACGAGGTCAAGCTTGCCGAGAAAGCCGCCAAGGACAAGGCCGTGGCGGCGGGCGAGGCCGCGCCCGAGGGTCTGCTCGATGGCGTGCCCACGCATCTGCCGGCGTTGATGCAGGCGCAGAAGGTGTCGCGCAAGGCGGCTGCCGTGGGCTTTGTGTGGGAGACGGTCCAGGACGTGTGGGACGAGGTTGCCGAGGAGCGTGCCGAGTTTGAGGCCGAGGCCCCTGGCTCGCCCGAGCGCGAAATGGAGTTTGGCGATCTGCTCTTTGCCCTGGTCAACGTCGCGCGCAAGGAGGGTATCGACGCCGAGAGCGCCCTGCGCGCGAGCACGGCCAAGTTTCGCCGTCGCTGGGCTGCGATGGAACAGATGGCGGCCGATGCCCACGTTGATCTTGCCGAGCTTTCGACCCATGGGCTCAACGACCTGTGGGACGCAGCAAAGGCAGGGGAGTAAGACTGCGGGAACGACGGGCTGACACGCCTCATCGTTCCCGCTAAATTTTTCGAAAATCAAGTGTATCCCTCGGCTAACTTAGGGCATAATGCAAAAAGTGCGACAAGGCTAACTTATGAACCTGCGCGCCTCTACAGCGTGCAAGCCGCGTCGCCAAGCATTCAACCCGTTTCCAAGTGAGAGGGAGACAACATGAGCGATATTTTGGACGTCTACGGTCGCGAGGTGCTCGACAGCCGCGGCAATCCCACCGTCGAGGTCGAGGTCGTGCTCGAGGACGGCAGCTTTGGCCGCGCAATGGTGCCTTCGGGTGCTTCGACCGGAGCCTTTGAGGCCTGCGAGCTGCGCGATGGCGACAAGGGCCGCTACCTGGGCAAGGGCGTTTCGCAGGCCGTCGAGCACGTCAACAACGAGTGCGCTAACGCCGTCGTGGGTCTCGACGCCTTCGACCAGCGCGCCGTCGATGCCGCGCTGATTGCCGCGGACGGTACCCCCAACAAGACCAAGCTCGGTGCCAACGCCATCCTGGGCGTGTCGCTGGCCGTCGCCCGCGCCGCTGCCGAGTCGGCGGGCCTGTCGCTGTACCAGTACCTGGGCGGCGTCAACGCCCATCTGCTGCCCACGCCCATGATGAACATCCTCAACGGCGGCGTGCATGCCGACAATAACGTTGACTTCCAGGAGTTCATGATCATGCCGGTGGGCGCCCCGAGTTTTGCCGAGGGCCTGCGTTGGTGCGCCGAGGTATACCACACCCTCAAGGGCGTGCTGCACGAGGCCGGCCTGGGCGGCGGCGTGGGCGACGAGGGCGGCTTTGCCCCCAACCTTAAGACCAATGCCGAGCCGTTCGAGTACATCACCAAGGCCGTGGAGAAGGCCGGCTTTAAGCCCGGCGTCGACTTCATGTACGCCATGGACCCGGCCTCGACCGAGTTCTACAACGCCGAGACCGGCATGTACGAGCTCAAGGGCGAGGGCGTTGAGTATACGAGCGCCCAGATGGTCGATTACTGGGAGAAGCTCGTCGACACCTATCCCATCATCTCCATCGAGGACGGCATGGCCGAGGAGGACTGGGACGGCTGGGTCGAGCTCACCCGTCGCATTGGCAACAAGGTGCAGCTGGTGGGCGACGACCTGTTCGTCACCAACACCGAGCGCCTCAAGAAGGGCATCGAGCTGGGTGCCGCCAACGCGATCCTGGTCAAGGTCAACCAGATCGGCACGCTCACCGAGTCGCTCGAGGCCATCGAGACCGCCAAGGAGGCCGGTTACGCCTGCATCGTGAGCCACCGCTCCGGCGAGACCGAGGACTCCACGATCGCCGACCTGGTCGTGGGCGTCAACGCCGGCCAGATCAAGTCGGGCGCCCCGTGCCGCAGCGACCGTATCGCCAAGTACAACCAGCTCATCCGCATCGAGGACGAGCTCGAGGGCAGCGCGCGCTACGCCGGCAAGGCCGCGTTTTACAACATTCGCTAAATAAGCGGTGCGCGCGGGGGCGGGGTTGACTCGGCTCCGCCCCGCCTTGGCTGGACGCCGCAAAGCGCTGTGGGCGCTGGGCCATATGGCTCAGCGCCTTTTTTATGTCGAGCAAAGGCTGGCGAAGGCGGTGCGGGCTCTCGTGCTATAACTAAATGACTTAGCGCAAACAAACCTCAACCGCACAAGGCGCACATGGATCAGATTTACGACAACAGGTACTATTCCGCCGGTTCGCGTGAGCCGTCGCCTCGCCGTGCGCGCACGGTGCAGCTCGGTGGGTCCGCCTACGCCGGCGCCGACCGCTCCACGCAGCGCCCGACAAGTACCTCGCGCCCCAATGCTCAAGTGAATACTTCGACAGATGGACCAGTGCGCCCAGCACGTTCGTCGCATGCTCAGCGCTCGTCGGCTCAAACGCACGATAGGTCGAGCAGGCCTTCGAGCCGTCTTTCGGGCTCGGACTTTATGCGCTACGCCAACGACAACGCGGTGGTCAAGGCAATCTATGACTTTACGCATGGTTCTCTGCGTCCGCTGTTTATCGGTATCGTGGTGACTCTGGCGCTCGTGAGCCTGTATTTCCCCGTGCGCGACCTGTACGTTGCAAAGCGTTCGAGCGATATCTTGACCAAGCAGGTCGAGATTCGCCAGCAATACAATGATGGGCTGCAAAAAAGCGTCGACAAGCTGCTCTCGGAGGAGGGTATCAAGGATGCGGCATCCGAGGACCTGGGCTTGGTGATGCCCGGCGAGAAGAGGATTGAAGTGCAGGGCCTGGACGGCGATTCGGATGCCTCGTCGAGCCAGAAGTCGTCGAACGCCAAGAAGGCCAGCGAAGTTGCCAAGGAAATCGAAGAAGTCGGCAAGGACGCGCCGTGGTACATCCAGGCGCTCGACATGCTGTTTGGATTTAACGGCGTCGAGGGTCAGACGGTCGCGTCCAGCGGCGAGTAGGCGAGTAGCGCCCGGAGGGGAGCCCGCAATGGCAGATTGCAAACGATATAAGGTGGCGGCGATCGACCTGGGAACGGTGTCGTCGCGACTGGTGCTGGCGCAGGTCGAGGCCGGGGCGATCGTGGAATCGTCCAAGCATACCGAGATTACCGATCTGGGCGAGGGCGTTGACGCGACGGGCCGCTTTTGCGAGGCGGCGGTCGAGCGCGTGCTCGCCGCATGCCGCATGTTTGTGGACGAGGCGCGTGCCTTTGGGGCCGTGTGCATCTGTACCACGTGCACGAGTGCCGCGCGCGATGCGTCCAACGCCGTGCTGCTGCTGGACGGCCTGCGCGAGCTGGGTCTCGAACCGCAGGTGATTCCAGGAGAGGTCGAGGCGCGCCTGACGTTTTTTGGCGTGGCGCACGACTTTGCCGGCGAGCGCATCATTGTTGCCGATTCGGGCGGCGGCTCCACGGAGCTCGCGACGGGCGTATACGCGCCGGAGCGCGGGGTCTTCGCGCTGGAGGGAACGCGTTCGCTGGACATTGGTTGCCGTCGTGTGACGGAGCGTTTCTTCTCGGCGTTGCCGCCTTCGGACGGCGAGCTTGCTGCCGCTGCCGACTGGGCGGGCGAGCAGTTCGAGGCTTACTTTGAGAGCCTGCCGAGCGATTTTGAGCGCGCCGAGCGCTTGGTCGCGGTGGGCGGTACCGTCACCACACTCGTGGCGCTGGTCCACGAGCTGGAGCCGTACGACTCGAGCTTTGTGCACCTGCGCGAGCTTTCGATGGAACAGATTTCTGCCGCTATCGAGCGCATGTTCACGCTGGACGTGGAGAGCATTGCCGCGTTGCCAGGCGTGCAACCCAAGCGCGCGGGCGTGATCCTGGCAGGTGCCGTGGTGATTCGCGAGCTCATGCGAGCCGGCGGTTACAAGACGCTCACCGTAAGCGAGAACAGCCTACTCGCCGGTATGGTCGCCACCATCAACGAGGTTCTCGACGGCACAACCCCCACCATCGGCTGGACCCCCAGCCTCAGCGCCCTTTAAATAAGTTGCGGTGAAATACGGACTAAAATCGCCCTTTCGGGCACCAAACAGTCCCTATTCCACCGCAACTCAACAGCCGGCACCTGGGGACAGTCCTTGCGGGGCGTCCCCACAGCGCCTATGCCAGCTTGTCGATTTGCCCAATCTCCCAAAGCGGAATATTGACGAGCATGCCCTCGTCTCTATATGCCGCCAGGGAGCTCCTCACGCAACGCTCGAGTTTGAATTTTTCGCAGGCTATTTTCAGACTCTTCGCTTTAAGGTTCTCTGCCGCCTTGACCTCAAGCGGAAGCACAGTTCCCGCATGGTCGATGGCAAAGTCGGTTTCGGCATTGCCAGAGGTAGAGGACCAATACGCGGGAGTTTTGTCCTGGAGCAAAAGCTCCTGCGCGACGTATTGTTCGGTCAGCGAACCTTTGAACTCGGTAAAAACAGCGGATCTGTTAAGAACGATGGCCGGAGAGAGACCGGAGAGCGCTCCGAGGATGCCGGTGTCGATGCAGAACAGTTTGAAGCCCGAGAGGTCTTCATAGCTCGAGAGCGGCGCCTTTAGAGCGGAGACACGTGGCACCTTATGAACGATTCCGTAGTCCGTGAGCCACTGGAGGCTTTCCTCGAAATCGCGTGCGCGCGCTCCGGGGCGAAGGGCGCCATAGACAAACTTCTTGTTCTCCTTTGCAAGCTGGCCGGGAAGGGATTTCCAAACCAACCTCATGCGCTCGACGATGCGGGCGGGTGCATGTTTGCCAAAATCGGATTCGTAAGCCTCGATGATTTGCTGCTGAAGCCTTCGGGCTTCGATGAAGTCGCGTGTCTCGGCGAAAGTGGAGACAACTTCGGGCATACCGCCGACAACAAGGTATTCCTTGAGCAAGTGCTCGAGCTTTTCGGTAATGTTTGCTAGAAGGTTCATGTCTGCGGCAAGGATGGCGTCGGCGAGCGGGTTGCCGTCGACGGCACGAACGAACTCAGCAAACCCCATGGGACGCATGGTGAGCTGGTCGATTTTGCCGACGGGAAATGACTCGTTTTCGCGTCGGAGCGCGAGGCCCATATAGGAACCGGCTGCTACGATGTGGTATTCGGGTGCAAGCTCGTTGAAGTACTTGAGCGAGGTGATTCCGCGTGGTGCCTCTTGGATCTCGTCGAAGATGATGAGCGTGTCTTCCGGCGTTACGGTTTGGCCACGTAGGAGTTCTATCTGGGAGATGATGCGCTTGGGGTCGAGGTTCCCATCGAACAGCGAGCGTATGCTCGGCTCGAGCATAAAGTCAAAACGAATGACGTTTCGATACTGCTGGCTTGCGAATTCGTTAAGAAGCCAAGTCTTTCCTGTCTGGCGGGCTCCCTTAAGCAAGAGAGGTTTGCGATTCGCCCTTGATTTCCAAGCGATAAGTTCACTCATAAGCTGTCGCTGCATATTGCCTCCCAACCCTCTCGGCTAGTATAAGGCCATTTGGGAGTTTCCATCGGAAAATGTGGGAGACAACCACTTTTTTCCATCGGAAAATGTGGGAGACAACCACGTTTTTCCATCGGAAAATGTGGGAACACCAACCTAAGTCGCGGTGGAATAGTTCCTAAATGGGCTGGTAAACTGCCAAAACAGGAACTATTCCACCGCAACTTAGAGCCCCGCCGGCGTGTAAAAGAAACGAGCCCGCATCCCTTGGGGACACGGGCTCGAAAGCTCCATATGGTAGGGGCGGTGGGACTCGAACCCACAATCCTTGCGGCGAGAGATTTTAAGTCTCCTGCGTATGCCAATTCCGCCACGCCCCCGTGAGACTAGAAGTCTAGCACAAGCCGTCCGTTACGCGCTGACGGCCATCGAGTGTTGGCCCGACTTCTCCAGGAACTCCTGGAACTTGGCTTCGTCGCCCTTGTTCTGGTATTGCAGGGCCAGCAGGTACTCCAGGCGGCAGCGCTTGACCGGGTCGTCGCCGGCCTCCTCGAGCATGCGCTCCAGCTCGGGAATGTCGTTGTGGCGCTTGAGGATCATCGTGTCGTACATCAGCTGACACTCGTGTGCAACCGCCTCGGCTTGACCGCCCTCAAAACCCTTGATCTCGTGCAACAGTTCCTTGGACTTTTTGCGGTCCTCCTGGCCAACGTAGTAGTTAAAGGCTTTAATCACCAAGTCGACGCGCTGCATCTTGGGGAGGTTGAGACCCAGCAGCAGGTCGAACATCTCGCTGGCGCGCTCGTGGTCCTCGCGCAGCAGATAGGAGTTCAGACGCAGGTAGTCGCGGTTGTAGCGCGGGTACAGCATGCTGGTGAGTTTGCCGTCGAGCAAACGATCGAACTCGTCCCACTGCTTGGCGGCCATCAACTGCTGCAGACGCTTGAACGTGGTGCGTTTTTTGACGCTAAAGAACACCGACACGGCGATGCAGATGATAACGACGGCGGTCCAGAGGGTGCGGGAATCGGGCATTTCAGGGTCCTTAGTCGCTCGTAAAGCGAGCGGTATGACAACACGTACTAGATGTATTATACGCAGCGAGCAAGCAAACTGGCATAAAAGCTCATCGAGGCTGAGTGCCATCGCTCGCTGCGGTACACTTACCTAAAGTAAACCATGAAGGGAGATATTACCTATGAAGAAGATCGTTTTGGCTTGCGGTGCTGGCGCTGCTACTTCCACGCTCGTTGCCCAGAAGGTCGCCACCATGCTCGACGCCAACGGTTATGCCGGCAAGTATGAGATCGTGCAGTGCGCCATCTCCGAGGCCAAGGACGCTTGCGATGAGGGTGCTGACCTGCTGATCGCCACCACCGTTGCCCCCGAGGGCCTCACCTGCCCGTACGTGAGCGGCGTGCCCTTCATGACCGGCATGAACCGCGTCGCTGCCGAGAAGGCCGTCCTTGACGTTATGGCTCAGTAGGCGCTGCCTGTATGAATGAGCAGAACGCCAATCCGGTCGAACTCTTTGGCATGCGCGTTGCCCATGTGGGCATTAACGCCACCGACCCGGCAGATGCCTCGGAGATCGCGGAGCTGTTCTCGACGATGATGGGCCTGCCCGTTATTGAGACCCCGGTTTCGCACTTTAACGATTCGCTGGTCGAGATCATGAAGCAGAACGGTCGTGGCACCAAGGGCCACATCGGCTTTGCCGTTAACGACATCGATGCAGCTGAGAAGTGGTTTGCCGAGCGCGGGCTCGAGGTCAACGAGGAGTCGCGCGTGCTGCTGCCCGACGGCGGTACCAAGCTCGTGTACTTTAAGCGCGAGTTCGCCGGTTTCGCCGTGCATCTGTGCCGCGAGTAGCGCACAAGCTGCCATAGCTAGCAAAAAGGGATAGGGCCGTGTGGTCCTATCCCTTTATTTATGCCGAGGGGCTTTCTAGCGCGGCAGGCGAATCGTAAAGCGGCTGCCGACGCCCTCGACTGAGGTCACGCCAATGACGCCGCCATGGCTATCGACGATCCACTTGGCAATGGCAAGCCCCAGACCCGAGCCCTGTGCGCCGGCATCGCGTGCATTGTCGGCGCGGTAGAACCGTTCAAACGCGTGAGCTGCGGATTCCTGGTTCATGCCGATGCCCTCGTCCTCAACGCTTATGTCGATTGTGCCCGCGCCCGCATCCGGCGTTATGCCAAATGTGACGGTCGTTCCCGCGTCCGAATACTTGGCGGCGTTTTGCACGATCACGCGTAGCGCCTGCTTCACGAGTGCCACGTCGACGGGCGCGTCGCAGCGCGAATCGCTGACAAGCGCGGTGTCGTACGCCAGCCGATACGTGTGCGCGGCATCGATCATCTGCGATTCTTCGCATACCTCGCTGACCAGTGCAGCCAAGTTGGTATGCGCGCGCCGCAGGACCGTGCGCCCGGCATCGCCGCGCGCCAAAAACAGCAGCTGCTCCACAAGCTCTTGCATGTGCTCGCTTTCGGCTTTAAGGGACGCGATGGATTCCGCCAGCACGTCCGGGTCGTCCTTACCCCAGCGGTCGAGCATGTTCACGTAGCCCTGAATCACCGCGATGGGCGTGCGTAGCTCGTGGCTTGCATCGTTGACAAAGCGCATCTGCTGCAGCTTTGCCTCTTGCATCTGGCGCAGCAGGCGGTTGAGCGCGACCTCGATGCTTGCCAGGTCGGCGTCGCCGGTGGTGACGCTCGGCGAGTCGACGCTTGCGCGCTCGATGGCCTGCTCCAGTGTCTCCATTTTGCCGCCGGCGAGTTGCATGCGGCCGAGTTCGTCCACGCGCAGTGCCAAGTCGTTGAGCGGCGCCATGGTGCGGCGCACGCGGCGGGCGCCGCCGAGCATGTTGAGCACGCTGATGACCTGCCAACCCACAACGACAAGGTAGAGAGGCCATAGCGTGACGAGGTCCTGCGCGAGGGGGAAAGTCTTGGTGGTACGCGCAAGCTCGACGGTATAGGTGAGCGTTGTCAGGTCCCAGCCGCGCGCGGGCGTCAGCGTCATGCCGCGAACGGTGGCGCTGGGGATCCATCCTGCGGTAAACGCGCCGTTGGGCAGCGTCTGGTTGTATCCATAGACAAGGATCGCCGCCACAATCACTACTAGCAGCAGGTCGAGCCAAACGTAGCTCATCAGGCGGCGCCACATATAGCTCCAGTTGATGGCGCGGGCGATGGAGGTGACGCGCTTGGCCTCGGCGTTACGCGCGGCAGACATAGCCCACCCCGCGCACGGTCTGGATGATGCGGGCGCCGCCGGCGTCCTCGATCTTGGCGCGTAGATGCGCGATGTGCACGTCGACGTTGTTGGTGTCGCCCATGTATTCGTAGCCCAGCGCTTCGTGCGCGATGCGTTCGCGCGTGAGCACGGTCTCGGCATGCGCCATAAGCAGGGCGAGGACATCGAACTCGCGGGCCGTGAGCGCAATGGGCGAGCCGCCGACCGTGACTTCGCGGCGGTCGGGGTCGAGCGCAACCGAGCCCACGGCGAGCGTGGCGGGGGAGAGCGAGGCGGAAACCTGGGTCGAGTCACTGACCGGGGGCATCGCAGTGGCGCCGACACCCGTGCCGCCTGCCGCGCCCGTCCCGATGCCGCCAACGCCCGAAGCCGCCCGCACGGCCTCCGAGCGCTTCAGCGCCACGCGGATCCGTGCGAACAGCTCCTCGATCGCAAACGGCTTGGTCAAGTAATCGTCGGCGCCGGCATCGAGCCCGGCAACCTTGTCCATCACGGCATCGCGCGCGGTGACCATAATCACCGGCACGTCCTTGTGCTTGCGGACACGCCGCAGGACTTCCATGCCGTTGAGCTGCGGCAGCAGCACATCGAGCAGAATCAGATCGTAGTCGCGCTCCAGCGCCAGATCCACGGCGGTGCGGCCGTCGGCGGCGTGCTCCACCTGGTAGCCCTCGTGCTCCAGTTCGAGCGTCACAAAGCGGGCGATTTTCTCCTCGTCCTCTACGATCAGGATCCGTGCCATGCGTGCCCCCGTCTGCGATTACTTGTCGTCGTTGAGATTTTGCTTGATGTCGTCCGCGGCGTCGGCAGCGCTGTCCATAAGGTTGTTGATGCTGCCGGGCACGTCGCCGTCGCTGTCGATGCGGTAGCGCATGCCAAAGAACAGGCCAATCAGCAACAGCCATATCGTGGCGCCCCAGGCAAACAGCGCGACGATGGGGATCAGGATGGGGATGTTGAGGATGATTGCATCGCGGCGCGTGGCGATAAACTTGGTGTCCAGGCTTAGGCGGAAGAGCTTTTTGAGATACTCCCACACGCTGTCCATCTTCTTGGAGAAGTCGGTCTTTTCACTCGACTTCTCGTAGGCGGCCTGCGCGGCGACCATCTCGGCCGAGGGCTCGTCGACCGGCGCGGACTCGGTGGCGGCGTGCGCCGATGTGGTCTGCGTCTTGCCCTGCGACTCGAGCCAAATGATGGCATCAAAAATGTTGCCGTCGGCAGCGTCGAGCGCCGCCTTGGCGTCGGTGTAGCTCACGTTGCACTTGGTGCGGATGGTTTCAACTTTTTCGAGGTCGTCCATGACCTGTCCTTTCGTTCGATGGGCGCGACGCCGGGCAATCTGCCCGGGCGCGAGCGTTGCGTTCGGCGGCCTGCGTTGCGCGGCGCCGCCTCGCCCTTGGTCGAACTCTATAGTGCAGGTTATAGATTAAGCGATTCTTGAGCCAAGATTAACGTTGGATGAGTTTTTGGGTAGCGGTGGGAAAAGTATTAGACCTCGATAGCGGGGGATGTGGTGCCGGTGCAAAACGGCGTCAAAGGTTGGTCGAGCAGGCGGTTTCTCCATTGATGTCCGCACGACATGTGACACTTACCCTGCCGCCCTGCTCTGCCGCGGAGGCATGTACCCAAACAACGACCCTCTAAGGAGTTCGATATTGATGAGTGACAACGCAAAGCATCTCGCAAAGAAGTGCGTTAAGGACGCGGGGCCGTGCCTCGCGCTGTGCGTAGCCGGCGCAGCGGTCGCGCTGTTGGCTGTTCTGGGGCCGTTCGACGTGCTCCGAAGTGCCAGCTTTCTGCATGTTTGCATGGCTCTTGCCGGCGCCACGATGACCGGCGGCGTGCTCGATCTGATCTTTTGGGTGTTTGACCCGTTTGGATGGAAGAGCGAGGGGTGGGTCCCAAAGGATGGAAGGGCTGGAACGGTTGACTTAGTGATCGTGCAGAATGTGGGCTAGCGACTTACAGGGAAGTGGTGATCCGATGACGGTCTATGTGACGGGCGATATTCACGGCGGCGTCGACATGCAAAAGCTTCGCGACTGGGATCTTGGGGATGGTTTGACAAGTGACGACTATCTCATCATCGCGGGCGACTTTGGCTTTCCGTGGGATTTCTCTGCCGAGGAATGTGCCGACATCGCCTGGCTGGAGTCGCGCCCCTATACCGTGCTGTTTGTCGACGGCAACCACGAGCGTTTCGATCACTGGTCGGAGCGCCCCATGGAGCTGTGGCACGGCGGCCTGACGCAGCGCCTGTCGGACACCTCGCCCATCCGACGCCTGACGCGCGGTGAGGTTTTTGAGCTCGACGGCCCAACGATCTCTACCATGGGCGGCGCCACGAGCGTGGATAAGGAATACCGCATTCCGTATTCCAGCTGGTGGCCGCAGGAGCTGCCGGACGAGCGCAACTTTGAGGAGGCGCGGGCAAAGCTCGACAGCGTGGGTTGGAAGGTCGACTATGCGATCACCCATACCTGCTCCACGCGCATGCTTTCGCCCACGCTTTACCCGGCACCTGGCTGGAATTATCCCGATGTCGATCGACTCACCACGTTTTTCGACGAGCTGGAGGACCACCTGGACTACAAGCGCTGGTACTACGGGCATTTTCATCGTGACGCCAACCCGGCCGAGCGTCACACCGTGCTCTACGACTGCATCGTTCGCTTGGGCGACGAACTCCAGCCCTGGGATGTTGCGTAGAGGCGGGGTGGCTGGCTACTCGACCGTTACAGTGATGTTCTCCCGATGCGCGCGGATGACGTCCCAGCTAAAGTGCTCGACCAGCTGCTCGGCGGTACGCGGCGTGGTGTCCGGCGCGATGCCTGTTTGCCCGGCGAGCCATCCCAACAGTGCCTCGGGTGTGCCAAAGCGGGTGCGGAGCTCGCCCAGGTCCAGATCGCGATCGCGCTTGGAAAGGCGGCGGCCGTCCGGTGACATGAGCAGCGGAATGTGCGCGTAGTGCGGCGTGGGCAGTCCCAGCAGATGTTGCAGATAGATCTGGCGCGGCGTGGAACCAAGCAGGTCGCATCCGCGTACGATCTCGGTGACGCCCATGGCAGCGTCGTCGACCACCACGGCCAGCTGATAGGCAAACACGCCGTCGCTGCGGCGCACCAAAAAGTCACCGCACTCGGTGGCGAGTGCTTCGCATTGGGCTCCGTACGTGCGGTCCACGAATTCGATCACGTCGCTGGCGAGGTCGTCGACGGTGGGCACGCGCAGGCGCGTGGCCGGAGCACGCAGGGCACTGCGGCGGGTGATTTCATCAGCAGAAAGACCTCTGCAGGCGCCGCGGTAGATGGGCGTGCCGTCGCTGGCGTGCGGCGCGCTCGCGGCGTGGAGTTCGGCACGCGTGCAAAAACAGGGATAGGTGAGGCCGGCGTCTTGCAGCTGGCGCAGGGCGTCCTCGTACAGATCCAGGCGATCGTGCTGGTAGTAGGGGCCTTCGTCCCACTCGAGCCCCAGCCAGGTCAGATCGTCAATCAGTTGAGCGGCAAGTTCCGGGCGCTTGCAGCGATCGTCCAGGTCCTCGATGCGCAGCACGATGCTGCCGCCCTGGCTGCGGGCCGAAAGCCACGAGCACAGGCAGCTGAACACGTTGCCCAGGTGCATGCGGCCCGAGGGCGACGGGGCGAAACGGCCCACGACGGGCGCGGGGGCGGAGGCGGGTGGCGTCGCCCCCGCGTCCGCGGCGGGCGTTGCTATGTTGCGTGTTTTGATATCCATGCGGACGAGTATAGCGCGGGGCTTGGCAGGGAAGGCGTTGCCGCGCTCACAAGTTGGCGGCGGTGCGCATTGCGCACGGTGGGTTTGCGGCTCAAGGTCTCGATCGCTGCGTACCGACTTAGCCTCACAAACGACAGAAACCCCGGCAGCTCTTCGCAACTGCCGGGGTTTCCGCGGAAAAGGGGGACATGATCCTCGAGCGAACGGCAAAGGGGCAAACCGTTTTCGCTCAACTGCTTTATGCCCCTCGGCTGGCGGCTCAATCAGCGCGTGCCGCACCCACACAAAGCCGCTACACCTGTGACAGAGCTGTGAAGTGGTATCTATTGCTGGCGCAGGCCATGCCAAGGAGTGTCCCAGATTGCCGGCAGATAAGGAACGTCCCCAGGTGCCGGCCGCGGGCGTGACTTTCGTCCCGTTTGATACTCCGCTGGCCTAGATGTTCGTCATGTGCGCCCGTAAACGTGGGACAATGGCGTTGCTGGTATCACAGACAAAGGATGTGCCCATGAACGACCCCGTTGCCAAAACCTGTCGGCAGCGCCGCCTGTTTGCGCGATTTGCTTCCGTCTGCGCACTCGTCGCGCTTGCATTGCTGCTACTGCCCGCCGCCGCACACGCCGACGGTTATTCCATGACCCAAACCTATATCAGTGCCACGGTTGAGGCCGATGGATCGCTGACCGTTGTCGAGGGACGCCAGTTTGATTTCGACGACGACATCAACGGCGTGTTTTGGGAGATCAATACGGGCACCAACCAGCAGGGCGGCACGGCGGGCGTCGACGTGCTGAGTGTCGAGGAAGAGGACACCGCGTTTAACAAAGTCGATAGCGCGAACAAGGGCGATTCTGGCGTCTACACGGTCGAGCAGACCGGTGACGGCGTAAGGATTAAGGTGTTCAGCCCCCACGAGAGCGGCGACAGCGCGATCTATTACGTGAGCTACACCATGACCGGTGCGGTTATGAACTGGGCCGATACCGCCGAGCTCTACTGGAAGTTCGTGGGCGACGGCTGGTCTGCGGATTCCGACGATGTCGAGATGGAAGTGCGCTTCGCAAATGCCGCTGCCGGGACGGCGGCCGTCAAGGGCGATAACTTCCGCGCATGGGGCCACGGCCCGCTGACGGGCGATGTATCGCTCGATGCGGACGCACCCATGGTCACCTATACCATTCCCTGTGTGCATCAGGGCGAATTTGCCGAGGCACGCATCGCCTTCCCTAGCGACTGGGTGCCGCAGCTTACCGCTTCGGGCGAAGAGCGCATGTCAACGATCATGAGCGAAGAGAAGGAATGGGCCGACGAGGCTAACGCCCGCCGCGCTCACGCTCGCATGATTGCCAATTCACTTGCCGTGCTAAGTGTTGTTGCGGCGGTGGCCTTTACCGGCACAATCGTTATGCTCAAGCTGCGCAAGCGCAAGCCCAAGCCGCTTTTCCAGGACGAATATTTCCGCGATGTGCCTTCGGCCGACCATCCCGCCGTGCTTTCGGCCCTCATGAGCTGGAACGAGGTGCCCGATCAGGCATATATCGCCACGCTCATGAAGCTCACTGACGACCGTGTGATCAAGCTGGAGCAGGCGACCGTGACCAAGGCCAAGAAGGGTCTGTTGGGGCGTGAAAAAGAAGAGCAGACGTATCGCGTGACGGTGAGTGATGCGGGCTGGAAGTCGGCCAAGGGCATTGACCACATGGTGCTCAAGGTCTTCTTTGCCGGTGCTAAGCCTGACGAGAACGGTGACCGTTCGCGCACGTTCGACGAGCTGCAGCACTACGTCAAGCAGCACGCTACACCCGTGGGTGATAAGCTCGAGGACTATCAGAACACCGTTAAGGGCAAGCTGGCCGATAGCGAGTACGTTGCCTCGGACGGCATTGTTGCAATGGTGTTTTGCCTGGTTCTTGGTATCCTGATTGCCTTTGTTCCCGTGGGATCCATTTTCTTTACCGATGGCGCACAGGCGAACATTACCGCCGCGGTTATCTCGGTGCCGATTGTGCTGGTGGGTATCGGCGTGGGCCTTACGTTCCGCCGCTTTACGCCGGAGGGCGCCGAGGTGGCGGCTCGCTGCAAGGCACTTAAGCATTGGCTCGAGGACTTCACTCGTCTAAAGGAAGCCGTCCCCGGCGATCTGGTGCTGTGGAACAAGCTGCTGGTGATGGGCGTGGCGCTGGGTGTTTCCAAGGAAGTGCTGCGTCAGCTTGCCGAGGCCGTGCCGCCCGAGGTGCGTGAGGCCGACGGCTTCTATGACAATTATCCCTGCTACTGGTGGTACTACCATCATTACGGTATCGAGTCTCCGCTCGATTCGTTCGATGACGTGTATCACGAGAGCATCCGTGAGCTGGCGTCGAGTTCCGATAGCTCGAACGGCGGCGGTGGTGGCGGCTTCTCGGGCGGCGGCGGAGGCGGCGTCGGCGGAGGCGGCGGCGGAACGTTCTAGCGAGTTCTGATTTTTTGGGATGGATCTTCTCCGGCGATTGCCGACGGATCCATCCCATTTTTATGCGCTACCTACGAAGACTGTCCCAAACGACTAGTCACTGGGGACGTTCCTAAATGACTAGGTATGGCTGCCGGGTTTAGGCTGTTAGGTCGAGTTCGTAGAGGAAGCTTTCGCGCGGCATGTCGTGACGGCGCTCTTCGCGGTTGGCGCGGTGCGTGGCCGTGCGCTTAAAGCCGTGCAGCTCGTAGAACTTCCACGAGCAGTTGGAGTCGGTGTACAGGTGCGCCCTCGTCGCTCCAAGCGAGGACAGGTGCGAGACCGCGGCATCGAGCAGAACCGTGCCAACGCCCAGGCCATGGACATCGCGATCCACGGCAAGCAGCGTGACCTCGTTGTCGTGCGGCAACGGGCTGCTCTCGAGCAGGCGGTTGTTGGTTCGGATGGTTGCGCGCACAAACGAGAGATATTCGGCGCAGGCATCAGGCTCCAGCTCACGCATCTGCGACAGCAACGCGCGTTCGGTATCCATCCAATGCTCGTTGATAGTGACGCTGGAGTTCTGTCCTGCACGTGCAAGTGCAATGCCGCGCGCCTCGCCGTCAATCACCGCTACCTGTGAAAACGTCGACGACGAAAGGCAATAGGCGAGGTCGCACGCGGCCTCAAGGCGGTTGTACTCATCGTTATCCGAATTGTTATGCCAAAGTTGCTGCAGAATCAGCGCGATGGCGTCGAAGTCTTCGGTATCAAACGGTCGGTAGAGAACCCGCGAGACCATGGTGCCTCTTTCTTTTGCGGATGCATATCGAGCACAGTTCTACCACGCCATTGGCATCTAATTATGGTGCCCCTGTGTTCCATGAACTCACCGTGCCCGGTGCCATGCCCATCCCCTCCGCTCGCAAACTTTTTCTGCACATGCGCCCGTTGCGGGGTGCATCGATGCGCTCGATGCGCTACATTAAATCAGTATTTTCAATGCCGCTGCGCGAGCGCTGCAGATCGACGTATCACCGACTCACAGAGCACGGCGGCGTACCAGACAGGAGGACTGCATGGGATCTGATGTGAAGATCGCACGCGCGTTGATCTCGGTTACCGATAAGACGGGCGTCGTCGATTTCGCACGGACGCTGGTTGACGACTTTGGCGTCGAGATCATCTCTACGGGCGGCACGGCTCGTGCCATCGAGGACGCGGGCGTTCCCGTAACCCCCATCGAGGAGTTCACGGGCTATCCCGAGATGATGGACGGCCGCGTTAAGACCCTGCACCCCAAGGTTCATGGCGCGCTGCTGGCCCGCCGCGATTCCGAGCAGCACATGCAGGAGGCGGCTCAGCACGGCATTAAGCTGATCGACCTGGTCGTCGTCAACCTGTACGAGTTCGAGAAGACCGTCGCCAACCCCGAGGTCACCTTCGCGGACGCCATCGAGCACATCGACATCGGTGGCCCCTCCATGCTGCGCTCTGCCGCCAAGAACGCCACGAGCGTTACCGTCATTTCCGATCCGGCCGACTATGATGCCGTCCTGGCCGAGATGCACGAGACCGGTGGCTGCACCACGCTTTCCACCCGTCGTCGCCTGCAGGTGAAGGTCTACCAGACCACCGCCGCCTACGACACGGCCATCTCCCGCTGGCTCGCCGCCCAGGCAAGCGACGTGGCGGACACCTCTGCCAAGCTCGAGATTTCGCTGGAGAAGGTCGACGACCTGCGCTATGGCGAGAACCCGCAGCAGAAAGCCACAGTCTATCGCTTTGCCGAGGGCTGCGAGAACACCGCGAGCTCGCAGTTCCCGCTCGTGGGCTCCAAGCAGATCCAGGGCAAGCCGCTCAGCTACAACAACTATCTGGATGCCGACGCCGCCTGGAACCTGGTCCGCGAGTTCGACGAGCCGGCCTGCGTAATCCTCAAGCACCAGAACCCCTGCGGTTCCGCCGTTGCCGAGGACATCACGGCTGCCTACGACCGCGCTTTTGCCTGCGATCCCAAGAGCGCCTTCGGCGGCATCATCGCCTGCAACCGCGAGGTTCCCTTTGATCTGGTTGAGCACTTTGCCGATCAGAACAAGCAGTTCGTCGAGGTCATCATCGCCCCGAGCTACACCGCCGAGGCGCTCGAGCGCATGGCCAAGCGCCCCAACCTGCGCGTGTTGGCGACCGGCGGCGTGGACCACGGCGCTCAGGTGGAGCTGCGCTCCGTCGACGGCGGCATGCTGGTGCAGGAGGTCGACCACGTGACCGAGGATCCCGCGACCTTTACGTTCCCCACCGACCGCAAGCCCACCGACGCCGAGATGGCCGAGCTCGAGTTTGCCTGGAAGGTCTGCAAGGGCGTTAAGTCCAACGCCATCCTGGTCTCCAAGGGTAAGGCCGGCATTGGCATGGGCCCGGGTCAGCCTAACCGCGTTGACTCTGCGCTACTTGCCTGCGAGCGCGCCGAGGACTTCTGCGAGCGCGAGGGCGTGGAGAAGGGCGGCTTTGCCTGTGCAAGCGACGCGTTCTTCCCGTTCCGCGACAACGTCGACGTGCTTGCTGCACACGGCGTGACCTGCATCATCCAGCCCGGCGGCTCCAAGCGCGACGACGAAAGCATCCAGGCCTGCAACGAGCACAATATTGCTATGGTCTTTACCGGCGCCCGCCACTTCCGCCACTAAGTTCCGCCTTGGGACAAAATAATCTCCGCAAAAGACGGCTGCTCCGTTTGGAGGGCCGTCTTTTTGGTATAAGAGGACGGAATGACTAACACGAAAGGTACAACCATGCCCCAGATTGATGATGCCGAGCTGTTTGGCAATGCCGAGGATCAGCGTGCGTACGAGGACTTTTGCGCCAATCAGGAGGCGGTCGAGAAGTTTACGCTCGACAAGCCCGCGCTTGTCTGCCGTTGGCGCATGTCCAATAAAAAGGTGCCCATGCTCAACCGCCACATTCGCGCACTGTCCGAGCGCTTGGTGCAGGGCGAGCCGCTTACCCATAACATGCTCAGCTGGGCCAAGCAGCACGTTGAGTGGTCGCTTGCCGAGGGCGATTACACCGCACGCGACGGCGTGCTCATGCTGGTGATCGACGTCAACGGCAACGCCGCCATGACGGTGGGGGAGTACGAGCCGCTAACCGATACGTCGGCCAAGGCGCTACGTGCCCGCTCCGCCGAGGCCCGCTCCGAGGCCGACGAAACCGGCGTGGCGCCCGAGCTGCTCGCCGCCGTCGATAACGGCGAGCTGGCCTTTGTGGCGCCAGCGGACGAGTGTCTGTGCGGCACGGCGACGCTCATTGAGCAGCTGGCCCAGACCAAGGGCATCCCGGTTACGCGCGTAGATATTCCCGCACAGCTCAAGGGCGCCTTGTTCCTGGTGAGCGACGAGCACGGCGTGGTCCCCGCAACCGAGGCCGACGCCGCCGAGGCCGACGCCGCCACGGTCGCCTTCTTCGCCGAAGGCTACGAAAAGCTCCGTGCCCGCCGCTAAATGATTTTTCTGGGACGGGGATTAAAAACTCATTTTGGTCTCCGTTTCCGTCGCGAGCGTGAGGCGGACAAAACGCCCCCGCTTGCGAACAGTTCTGTCACCTTGGTGACACGCGAGGCGCGTACCTGCGGCTCCGCGGTCATAATGGGGCAAGACAACCAAGAGGGGAGCGGAATCCATGGCGCTAATCTATATCGTTGAGGACGATGAACCCATTCGTCGCGAGCTTGTTGACATCCTTGCCCGCGCCGGGTTTGAAATCGAGACCTGCGAATCGTTCGAGCATGTCTCGCGCGATATTCTCGCCGCCGCGCCCGACCTGGTGCTGCTCGACCTCACGCTTCCCGTCAAGGACGGCCAGCATATCTGCCACGAGATTCGCCGCGAATCCGAGGTTCCCATCATCGTCCTCACGTCGCGCACGACCGAGATCGACGAGGTCATGGCCATGACGCTCGGCGCGGACGACTTTGTTCCCAAGCCCTACAGCGCCCGTGTGCTCGTGGCGCGCATCAATGCCTTGCTGCGTCGCACCGCGGCGTCAGGCGAGCGCAGTACGCTCGTCCACAAGGGACTGGAGCTTGACCTCGCCCGCTCCATGGTTACCAATACGCAAACCGGCACTAGCACCGAGCTCACCAAAAATGAACTGCGTATCCTCTCGCTGCTTCTGAGCCGCGCGGGCAAGATCGTTTCGCGCTCGGCCATCATGCAGGACCTGTGGGACTCCGACGCCTTCGTAGACGACAACACGCTTACCGTTAACATCAACCGCCTGCGCACCACGCTCGAAAAAATCGGCATCAAGGGGTATTTGACGACGCACCGCGGCCAGGGCTATTCGGTCTAGGGGCCGGCTATGTCGTTCGCCAAATTCTTCAAAGATGCGCTACTTCCCGTCGCCGTGTGGACGTGCGGCGTGCTGCTGAGCTGCTTTGTGCTGACGGTCGCCGGCGCACCCGTTTCCATCGTGGTCGTGGCGGTCGGCGTGTCCTTTATCTTTGGCATGCTGGGCATCGTGATCGAGTACGCGCGCCGTCGTCGTTTTCTGCGCCAGCTGGAGCGTGCGGCAGAGGAGCTCGAGAGTCCCGCATGGGTGCAGGAGATGGTGCAATGTCCGACCCATGCCGAGGGCGAGCTCGAGTACGAGGTCTTGCGCCGGGTGGGCAAAGCCGCTTGTGACGAGGTTGCCGAAGGCCGGCGCCAGACCGATGACTATCGCGACTATATCGAGAGCTGGGTCCACGAGGCCAAGCTGCCCCTGGCGGCAGCCCATCTGATTTTGGAAAACCTGGACGGCAGCGAAGATGATCTGTCGCGCGTAGATGACCTCGGTCGCGAGCTTGCCCGCGTGGAGCGCTATATCGACCAGGCGCTCTACTATGCGCGCTCGGAGGTTGTGGAGCGCGATTATCTGATTCGACGTTGGAACCTCAAGGCTCTGGTGACGGGCGCAATCAAGGCCAATGCGCGCGAGCTCATCGCGGCACACGTGGCGCCGGTGTGCGAGAACCTCGACTTTGAGGTCTTTACCGACGAGAAGTGGCTCGAGTTTATTCTGGGCCAGCTCATTCAGAACAGCATTAAATATGCGCGTGAGGACGGCGCAAAGATCGTGTTTTCGGGTGCGTTGCTGGACGAGGGTCTGGCAAGCGAGCGCATCGAGCTTACCGTCGCGGACAACGGCTGCGGCGTGTGTGCGGCAGACCTGCCGCGCGTGTTCGAGAAGGGTTTTACCGGCGACAACGGCCGCACCACCAAGCGCGCAACGGGCATCGGCCTCTACCTGGTGGCGCGCCTGTGCTCCAAGATGGGCATCGACGTCACCGCGGCATCCGAGCCCGGTGAAGGCTTTGTCGTCACGTTTGCCTTCTCAACCAACAAGTTCCAATACTTTGAGTAGTTAGCCCGTATGGCGTAGCCGTTCAGGATTTTCCCATTTAAGAAGAAATCAGGCTTTTCGGCAGCTATATTCCTGAACGGGAACATTGCTAATGTAGTCAACACTATATTCCCGTACATGAACATAGTGCTACAGTTTTATACTATGTTCACGGACAGGAATATAGCTGGAGGCGTCATGAGAACGGTGACAACGATTAAAAAGCTGGATGGGCGCATCAGGCTCAAACCGTCGGAAGTCGCTTTCTCGGAGCGCACGGTTTTCGATCCCGCCGAGATAGGGAAGGCCCTTAGGCTCAGAAGGCGTGAGCTCGGTTTGACTCAACGTGACGTCGCGACTATGACGGGTCGCAGCCTTCGTGTGATTGGTGATATCGAACGGGGGCGGACAACGGTCGAAATTGGTGTCATTTTCGATTACGCCTCCATCGTGGATATTGATTTTATTCTGAAGGTGAGGGGGAAGTAATGGATGGCACGCTGTTCGTTCACCGTGAGTTTAATGGGTCTTACCAGCTGGTTGGCATATTGGAGGAACATGCGGGGTTTCCGGCATTCACCTATAGCCCCAAATATCTCGAGAGCGGTGATGCGGCGCCGATTTCGATCTCGCTGCCGTTGTCGGCCGAGACATTTAGTCCGGACGCAACGGGCTCCTTTTTCTCTGGCATCATTCCGGAGGGGCAGCTCAACAGGGACCTTGAGAAAAGGGCGCGAGCGGAACGCGGAGATTACTTCAAGGTGCTCGATTTAGTCCGCGATGAACCTGTCGGCGCTCTGGTTTTGACGCGAGAGCCTTCGGCCGACAGTCTCGAAATGGGCTATGAAGAGATAGGTGAGAAACGGCTAAGCGGGCTGGCATACGCGCCGGCGGAGGTTGCTTTTGATTTAGCGCTAGAGAGTCGAATCTCCCTTGCAGGTGCTCAGGCGAAGGTCGGTCTCTACCATACGGGCGATGACCCATGTGGCGGATGGTACCTGCCTCATGGAGCGGCCCCATCCACGCACATTCTCAAGGCGGGATCGAAAACGTTCCCGGGTGAGACGGTGTGCGAAGCGATGTGCGTGAGAGCCGCCTCTCTGATGGACCTATCGGCCGAAGAGTGTTTTCTTGTCCGAGTTGAGGATGCCGAGCCAATTATCGCCGTGAAGCGATTTGACCGAGTAACGCCTGATGCTGGACGCTCGGTTGACGGATTGCCAATTCCGTACCGTTTGCACCAGGAAGATGTTTGTCAGGCCAAGGGTATCTCGCGTGAGCTTAAATATGAGCCGACGGGTGTCAATTACCTGGGGCTTATCGTCGATGCGGTGCGAAGGGCGTCGACGAATCAAATGGAGGACAGGTTCCTTGTCGGCTATAACCAGCTGTTCGACTATGCCGTAGGTAACTGCGATAACCATCTAAAGAACTGGTCGCTCGTATGGGACGAAAGTTGGAAGCAGGTGAGGTTGGCGCCGCTCTATGACGTGCTGTGCACAACGGTTTACCCCAGTCTCGTTCGTGAGATGGGCGTCTCGTTTGGTGGGAGCCGCAAGATTGACGACGTAACGCGTGGGTCGGTGATGAGCCAAATGATTGAGGCGGGTTTGCCCGGGGGAATTGTCGCCGGAATGATTGCTGATACCTGCAATGAGGTTCCAGACGCGCTAAGAGACGCGGCGCGCGGTCTCAAAGAAGAGGGTTTTCCCGAGGCGGAGGTAATGTTCGAGAAGATCATTCCAGAAGTGCAAGCTCGTCTAAGCAGGATCGCCTTATAACAAAAACGTGCCGCTCCAAACAAAACGTGCCGCCCCAAACGGGGCGGCACGCCATCTTTTATCAGCCAACTCGTTGAAGTAAGGCTGCGAAGGCCGCGGGGCCGGGAGGGGTTTCCTAAGGGCACATCCCGCAGCCGCAACGCGGCGAGGACGTGCCCGTGGAAACCCCGCAGGCCCCGCGGCCGGTGGGAGCAACGCTACTTCACGACCAAGATGTCGCAGTCCGTATTGCGCAGCAGGAACGTCGAAATCGAGCCCAGTAGCGCGTACTTAATTGAGGACAGGCCGCGGGCGCCGCAGAGCACCAGATCGGGCTTGACCACGTCGAGCATCTCATCCTTGAGCGTCTCACGAATGCGGCCGGTGCGAATCATGACCTCGACCTCGGGAATGTCGGGATTGGCCTTGGCCTCCTCGAGCTGCTTGGCGATGGAGTTGTTAAAGGCCTCCTCCAAGCCGTTGACCAGGTCGACCGGATAGGAACCGGCGCTCTCGAGCGCGGTGGAGTCGATGACGTGGCCGATGATCAGCTTAGCGCCGTTGTTCGCGGCGACCTTGATGGCGCGTGCGAGCACAAAATCCTGCTGCTCAGTACCGTCGAGTGAAACAAATACCTTGGTGTAGCCCTCGTTCATGGTTTCCTCCTTGGTCTATCGCACGGGCGCGGGGCTCGTGCGTCGGGCGGGCGCGGGTGCGTTGGCCGCCGGACACTTTATCTTGTTGCAGTTATACCCAAGGATTTCGGTTTGACCGCTCGCAATTCTGTGAACGGGCGAGTTTTTTGGTAAGGGTAGGCGCGGTCACACCGCCAACGGTTGATAATGGGACATCGCCCGCATCGTCCGCAGAACATCTACCGGCGGGTGTCTAATGAGGGGGTCCCTTTGGATATCATCGAGCTTCTAAAATCTGCCTTCATGGGCCTGGTCGAGGGCATCACCGAATGGCTGCCTGTTTCGTCGACGGGTCACATGATCTTGGTGGACGAGTTCGTCAAGATGAACGTGAGCGAGACGTTCTGGAATATGTTTCTGGTCGTGATTCAGCTTGGTGCCATTTTGGCCGTCTGCGTCCTGTTCTTCTACGACCTTAACCCGTTTTCTCCCAGCAAGGGCAAGGAGGGCCGTCGCGACACCTGGGTGCTGTGGGGCAAGATCGTGCTCGGCTGCATTCCCGCTGCGGCAATCGGTCTGCCGCTCAACGACTGGATGGAGGAGCATTTCTACAATGCTCCCGTCGTGGCGCTGGCGCTCATTGTGTACGGCGTGCTGTTTATCGTGATTGAGAACTGGCGCGCGAGCAAGCGCGACCAGGCCGCTCTTGCCGGTTCGTTTGGTTCTCGTGCTGTGGTGTCGGGTGGACGTCCCGCCGGTGCGCACTTTGCGGCGCCCGCCGCGGCTACCGCCGAGGATGAGGGCGATGACGATAGCCTGGACTTTGGCTCCATCACTACGCTCGAGGATCTGAGCTGGAAGACCGCGCTGGGTATCGGTTGCTTCCAGGTGCTTTCGCTGATTCCGGGCACATCGCGCTCCGGCTCCACCATCATCGGCGGCCTGCTTTTGGGCTGCACGCGCTCGGTGGCGTCCAAGTTTACGTTCTTCCTGGCCATCCCTGTCATGTTTGGCGCGAGTGCGCTCAAGCTGGTCAAGTACTTCATCAAGGGCGGCACGTTCGGCACCAACGAGGTCGCTATTTTGGGCGTGGGCTGCGTTGTGGCCTTTGTGGTTTCGCTCATCGCCATCAAGTGGCTCATGGGATTCGTCCGTCGTCACGACTTTAAGTGCTTCGGTGTTTACCGCATCATCCTGGGCATCGTGGTGCTCGCGTACTTCTTTGTCCTGGAGCCTATGCTCGGCCTCTAACTTAGTCGACGCTGCGCGGCGGCCAAGGCGACAACTTGTCATTCAAAGGGGGCGACATGACCAAAAGGTCTATGCCGCCCTCTTTTCATGCCAATTTGTTCGCCTTGGCCGCCGCTCGCTGCCGTTGCCATGACATCGGTGGCTTCCTGATTGGTGCAATGGGGACAGGTTCTTTGCAGCAACATGGTGCAGACTAACCTGACCCCATTGCACCAAATCCGCTGGGGCGGGCCTGACGATCGCGCACGGAGTCGTGGTGTGATTTGCGTCGGTGTCCGCGCGGCTCGGTATACTGGTACGGCTCAAACTATGGCGCTGCCCGCAGGCGCGCCGTCCGTCAGATGAGGAGTCGCCCATGACCCAGCCCCTGCCCTGGGAAAAGAACACCGCGGTACCCGTGCCGCCCGCGCCGGAACCCGTGCCGCTCGATGCGTACACCGCCCCCGCCGCGCCGGAACCCGAGCTCGTTCCGCTCGACATCTACGACGCCCCGGCTCCGGCGCCCAAACCCGCCAAGCCGCTCGTCGATATTGATAGCCTGAACCCCGCCCAGCGCGAGGCGGTCCTGACCACCGAGGGCCCGCTGCTGGTGCTCGCCGGCGCCGGTTCGGGCAAGACCCGCGTCCTGACCTTCCGCATCGCGCATATGCTCGGCGACCTGGGCGTTAAGCCCTGGCAGGTTCTGGCCATCACGTTTACCAACAAGGCCGCGGCCGAGATGCGCGAGCGTCTGGCGGCGCTCATTCCCAGTGGCACCCGCGGCATGTGGGTGTGCACCTTCCACGCCATGTGCGTGCGCATGCTGCGCGAGGATGCCGATCTGCTGGGCTACACCGGTCAGTTCACGATCTACGATGATGACGACTCAAAGCGCATGGTGCGCGACATTATGCAGGCGCTCGGTATTGAGCAAAAGCAGTTCCCCATCAACATGATCCGCAGCAAGATCAGCTCGGCTAAAAACGCCATGATCGGGCCCGAGGACATGCTCAAATCCGCCGATAGCCCTAATGACAAAAAGGCCGCGCAGGTCTACCTAGAGCTGGAGCGCCGCCTGCGCGCCGCCAACGCGATGGACTTTGACGACCTGCTCGTGCGCGCGCTCGAGCTGCTGCGCACCCGCCCCGAGGTGCTCGACAAGTACCAGGAGCGCTTCCGCTACATTAGCGTCGACGAGTATCAGGACACCAACCACGTCCAGTACGAGATCGCCAACCTGCTGGCCGCTAAGTACCAAAACCTCATGGTCGTGGGCGACGATGACCAGTCCATTTACAGCTGGCGTGGCGCCGACATCACCAATATCCTGGACTTTGAGAAGGACTTTAAAGGCTGCAAGACCGTCAAGCTGGAGCAGAACTATCGCTCTACGGGCCATATCCTGAGCGCCGCCAACGCCGTGGTGCGCCACAACTCGCAGCGCAAGGACAAGCGCCTGTTTACGGCCGAGGGCGACGGCGAGAAGATCCAGGCCTTCCAGGCGAGCGACGAGCGCGACGAGGGCCGCTGGATTGCCGGCGAGATCGAGAAGCTGCATGCCAAGGGCACGAGCTACGACGACATCGCCGTGTTCTATCGCACCAACGCTCAGTCGCGCATTCTCGAAGATATGTTCCTGCGCGCGGGCGTGCCCTACAAAATCGTGGGCGGCACGCGATTCTTCGACCGTGCCGAGATCCGCGACGTCATGGCCTACCTCAAGATGATCGTGAACCCGGCCGACGAGATGAGCGTCAAGCGCGTCATCAATACGCCGCGCCGCGGTATCGGCTCCACCTCGATCCAAAAGATTGAGCAGCTGGCGCGCGACAACCGTTGCTCGTTCTTCCAAGCCTGCGAGATCGCGTGCGCCGAGACCGGCATGTTTAGCGCCAAGGTCCGCAACGGCCTGTCGAGCTTTGTGTCGCTGGTGCGCGAAGGTCGCCGCATGGACGGCGAGCTCAAGGACGTTGTCGGGATGATCGTCGATAAAACGGGCCTTCTGCAGGCCTTCCGCGCCGAGGGAACCATGGAGTCCGAGAGCCGCGCCGAGAACATTCAGGAATTCTTGGGCGTTGCTGCCGAATTTGAAGAGACGCACGAGGATATCGAGGGTACGCTCGAGAGCCTAGAAGAGCTGCGCGCGGCCGGTGTTGCCGATGTGCCGGCCGGCGCTGAGCCCGAGCCCGTTGTGGTGAGTGCGCCCGCGCCCGAGCCGGGGCCGTCCGCCCCGGCATCCTCGTTTGAGGCGCTCGTTGGCGCGCGCGATGCCGCAGGTTCCAATCCGCTCGATAGCCTAGCCGCCCCGGCGCTCTCGCCGCAGGATGCCCTGGCCGCCGCCATCGCGGGTAACGCCTATGCCGCGCCGACGGAGATGCCGGTGGGCGCCGTGCATGCCGACGAGATCGAGCGCACCTACGGTCCGCTCACCTGCAAGGCGCTGCCGGCACTCATGGAGTGGCTGGCCCTGCGCTCCGACTTGGATTCTCTGGCCGGCGAGACGCATGCCATCACCATGATGACCATCCACTCCGCCAAGGGCCTGGAGTTCCCCGCGGTGTTCGTGGCCGGCATGGAGGAGGGCATCTTCCCGCACGTGCACGACTTTGGCGGCAGCGATGACCCGGGCAAGCTCGAGGAGGAGCGTCGCCTGGCCTACGTCGCCATCACGCGTGCCCGTAAGCGCCTGTTCTTGACCTATGCGGCCACGCGTCGCACCTACGGTTCGACCTCTGCCAACCCGCGCTCGCGCTTCCTCAACGAGATTCCGTTTGAGGATATCGAGTTTAGCGGTATCGGCTCTGCCGGTTTTGAGGGCACGGGCTGGGAGAAGCGCGGCGACCGTCACGGCACCTTTGGCTCGGGCATGGGCTCGGATATGTATGGCGGCAAGGTGTTCGGTTCGCATACGCGCTCGACCGGCGGTTCCGGTTCGCGCGGCGGATCGAGCTTTGACGACTTCTTTGGCGGCAGCAGCTATGGGACCGAGCGCCATCGTGGGGTTTCGCCCGACGCCGGCCGTGTTGCCTCGACCTTTGGCTCGGGCGCGCCGCGAGCCAAAAAGCCCTCGTCCAAGGTGTCCCCGACGGTGGAGCGCAAGGTCGATCGCGCCAGCGCATCGCAGGACTTTGCCGCGGGCGATACCGTGAGCCATAAGACCTTTGGCACGGGTACCGTGATCTCGGTCGCTGGAGACATGATCGAGGTCCAATTCGAAAAGACCGGCCAGACCAAAAAGTTGATGAAGGGCTTTGCTCCAATCGTCAAGCTGTCGTGATCCCGGCGGACCTGGGCGGGCGTATGGGGCAACATCGCCTGCTCGGGCAGTCCTGCTCGCACGGAGAGCACATTAAGTGCTCTCCGGCTCGTGCGGAACTCGCGATCGATGTTGCCCCATACGCCCGCCCAGGTCCTTAGATAACGTTGCTTGCGAACGTCGCTCTGCTCGTCCGCTTTTTTGATCTGGAGAGCCGGGTGGGCTGATATATATGGATAAGGGGCTCCTCCGTTGGTGGACGGGGGAGCCCCTTGTTGCGTTTTGGTTGTTGCTGCGACCTAGAGGTGGCTGATGATCAGTTCCATCTTGCCTTCGAGGTCGATGGAGCTGACGGTGTTCGGGGCCAGCAGGTGGCTTCCCTTGTGGACGGGGTCGCCGCAGACGGTGCCTTCGCCGTCGATGACCGACAGGCACATGAAGGGCCAGCGCTGGTCGAGGATCTTGCTGCCGTCGACACGCACGCGATCGACGGTGTAGCAGGGGTTAGACTCGAGCTCGGTCACGCCGTCCACCTCGGGCGCGGTCACGGTACCATCGACCGGGGCCTGGACGTCAAAGTCGATGCAGTCGAGGCTCTGCTTAATGTGCAGCGGGCGCAGTTTGCCGTCGGTGCCCGGGCGATCATAGTCGTACAGACGATACGTCACGTCGCTCGACTGCTGCGTTTCCAAAATGAGCGTGCCGGCCTTGATGGCGTGAACGGTACCGGAATCAATCTGGAAAAAGTCGCCCTTGTGGATCGGTAGTACGTTGAGCATGTCGTCCCAGCGGCCGTCCTTGATCATCTGTGCGGCCTCAGTGCGGTCTTTAGCACGCTGGCCGACGATGATCGTGGCGCCGGGCTCGCAATCCAGCACGTACCAGCACTCGGTTTTACCCAGGCTGCCGTTCTCGTGCTCGGCGGCGTACTCGTCGTTGGGATGAATCTGGATCGAAAGGTCGTCCTTGGCGTCCAGAATCTTGATGAGCAGCGGGAACTCCTTGCCCTCGCAGTTGCCAAAGAGCTCGCGGTGCTCGGCCCACAGCCACGACAGCGTGTGGCCGGCGTACGGTCCCTCCGCAATCTGGCAGTCACCGTTGGGATGGGCCGAGATGGCCCAGCACTCACCGATGGGACCTTCGGGAATGTCGTAACCAAATACGGTTTCGAGCTGGCGGCCACCCCAGATCTTCTCGTGGAAGATCGGCGTCAGTTTAATCAAATCGGACATATTCATACCCCCATTATGTTGCGCGGGCGTTGCACAAAACAGCTCAAAACGAGCGCCCGCGTGACTACAAAAACTTATGCCAACGTTACGTTGTGCAACTCAAAGCGATCGCCAACGTTGCGCGAGATCGAATACTCAAAGGCGGCGCCGCTGTCCAAAAAGCCAATCTGGGTGAGCTCGAGCAGGGGAGAGCCAAGTTTGGTGTCCAGACGCTCGGCTTCTTCCTCGGTTGCTGCCACGGCGCGAATGGTACGGTGGAAGCTCGAAATCTTCAGCCCACATTGCTCGCGGATGAAGCGGTAGACCGATCCGTACAGGTCCTTCTTTTTAAGGCCTGGAATCAGCTCGAGGGGCATGTAGGTGTACTCGATAACGATGGGCTTCTCATCGGCCTGACGCACGCGCACGACGTGATAGGCAAAGTCATCCTCGGCAATTCCCAGCTGGGCTGCGATGTCCGCTGGTGGATTAACGATCGAGAAATCGTAGACCACCGAGGTCACCTTCTCCCCGCGATGCTCATACGAAAAACCCTGGGTACGGTCGTTTTTGCCCTGGAAAAACGCCTGGCCGGGAAGCCCCGCCGTGTCCTTAACGTAGGTACCCGATCCACGCCGGCTGGTAATAAGACCTTCTTCGGTGATTTGTTCAATAGCTCGTTTGACGGTGATTTTGGAAACGTTATAGAGCTTGCAGAACTCAACGACGGTAGGAAGCTTGTCGCCCGGTTTAAGAGCGCCATCCTCGATAGTGCGACGAATATCTGCAGCTATCGCTTCGTATTTGGGAATCATGGAACCTCCTTTCAAACCTGATTGAGTATAAAAGAAAGTATAGTTAACACCTAAGCATCCCTATTGTATATTTAAAAAGTTCGAGAAAGATATAATTAAAAGTCGCTTCGCATATAAACTAGAGCGCTCTAAATAGATAAACATCTGAGTAATGTCGTGTTAAGCGGCCATTCGCGTTTTCCCAGATAAAACCTGCCAAAACAAACCTGTCCCTTTTTGGTAGGTTTTTGCCTTGGGAGCGGTACCATACAGGCAATGTTTAAACGAGAAAGGCGGGCTCCCATGGAACCTAAGCAGTATTACATCGGCATCGACGTCGGCGGTACCTCGGTCAAGGAGGGTCTGTTTGATGAAGACGGAAACCTGCTTGCCAAGGCCAGCGTGCCCACGCCTCCCATCGTTGACGCTGCGGGCTTTGCCGCGGTGACCGAGGCTATCGACCAGGTGGTCGCCAAGGCCCAGATTCCGCGTGCCTTTGTGTCGGGCATTGGCCTGGCCGTTCCGTGCCCCATCCCGGCATCGGGCGATGCTAAGGTCAAGGCCAACATTGCCATTAACCTGCCCGAGCTCAAGATCGCCATCCAGGAGCACTGCCCCGACGCGGTCGTTAAGTACGAGAACGACGCTAACGCCGCTGCTATGGGCGAGGCCTGGCTCGGTTCTGCCAAGGGCGTGCAGAACGTGGTGATGGTCACCATCGGTACCGGCGTGGGCGGCGGCGTTATCGTTAACGGCGACGTGGTATCGGGCGTTGTGGGTGCTGGCGGCGAGATTGGCCACATGTGCCTGAACCCGGCCGAGGAGCGCACCTGCGGCTGCGGCGGCCATGGCCACCTGGAGCAGTATTCCAGCGCTACCGGCGTGGTGAGCAACTACCTTGCCGAGTGCGAGAAGGCGGGCATCGAGCCCATCGAGCTGACCGGCCCCTCCGATTCCAAGGACGTGTTCCAGGCCTGCCGCGAGGGCGACAAGCTCGCGCTGGCCGCGGCCGATACCATGGCCGACTATCTCGGCCGCGCACTGGCGCTTATTGCCAACGTGGTTGATCCCGAGATGTTCCTCATCGGCGGCGGCGCCTCCGCCTCGGCCGATGTCTACCTCGACAAGGTTCGCGAGCACTTTAAGCAGTATGCGCTTTCCGCCTCGCGCGAGACACCCATTAAGGTCGCTTCGCTCGGAAACGACGCCGGCATCATCGGTGCCGCCTACGTAGCCCTGCGCGCCGCCGGTAAATAGCTGGTGCAAGGGGGACAGGTTACTTTGCACCAACATGGTGCAAAAGGGATAGCCTTGGCCCCCGTGCCTGCGCCCCAAAATATGCCGTGGCCCTTCCGTCTGCGAAGGCTCGGCATCGGCGTGCTACCATAGCTACGTCCAAGTACACATATCAAGTGGAGGATATCCATGGCAAACGTTCTTGTCTTTGGTCACCAGAACCCCGATAACGACGCCATCATGAGCGCCGTCGTCCTGTCCCAGCTGCTCAACCAGGTTGAGTATGCCGGCAACACCTACGAGGCCTGCGCCCTTGGTCAGCTTCCGGCCGAGTCCGCCAAGCTGCTCGCCGACGCCGGCATCGCCGAGCCCCGCGTGATCGAGTCCGTCGAGGCCGGTCAGCTCGTCGTCCTCACCGACCACAACGAGTCTGCCCAGTCCGTTGCCGGCCTTAAGGACGCCACGGTCTTTGGCGTTGTCGATCATCATCGCATCGGCGACTTCGAGACCGCCGGCCCGCTGCACTACATCTGCCTGCCCTGGGGCTCCAGCTGCACCATCGTCACCAAGCTCGCCGGCGTGCTCGGCGTTGAGCTTTCCGACGTTCAGGCCAAGCTGCTGCTCTCGGCCATGATGACCGACACGCTCATGCTCAAGAGCCCCACCACCACCGATGTCGACCGCGCCGTCGCCGCCAAGCTCGGCGAGCAGGTGGGCGTCGACCCGGTCAAGTTTGGCATGGAGGTCTTCCTCACCCGTCCGTCTGGCTCCTTCACCGCGGCCGAGATGGTCGGCAACGACATCAAGATGTTCGAGCCTGCCGGCAAGAAGCTGCTCATCGGCCAGTACGAGACTGTCGACAAGACTCGCGCACTCGGCATGATCGACGAGATTCGCGAGGCCATGCGCGCCTACGCCGCCGAGAAGGGTGCTGACGGCATCGTCCTGTGCATCACTGACATCATGGAGGAGGGTTCGCAGGTCCTGCTCGAGGGCGAGACCGAGGCTGCTCAGAAGGGCCTGGGCATTGCCGACGAGCACGACGGCGTCTGGATGCCGGGCGTCCTCTCCCGTAAGAAGCAGGTCGCTGCCCCCATCATGGCCGCCTGCTAGGTTTAGTTGACCAAACGCCACGACCGGATCGCGGAAGCCCCGCGCTCCGGTCGTTTTTTGTGCACGGCGCCGCGTCGTCTCTTGGATAGGCGCGCCCGTGCCGTTGAGCAAATAATGTTCAACCTGTGGTTCCGCTTTTCGGCCACGCCTGCGTGCCTGTCGTGCAGGGTAGGCTAGATGCAAGCGTAATACGTTAGAGCGCGGCACCGCCACTTGGGCGGGCCGTGCTTTTTTAAGACGGGAGCTTTCCCGTGAAAGGAGCCGCCCATGGCAGCACCCGAGCAGCTGTTTAACGTTCGTGAGCGCAAGCGTTTTGAGCGCCACGACATTTGGGAGCGCATCACCGAGAACGGCACGATTTCCGCCGCCGTCATGGTCTTCGCCGCCATCGCCGCCGTCATTTGCGCCAACACCGATGCCTACGAGGCCATCCATCACTTTTTGGAGACCCCGCTGTATGTGGGTCTGGGCAACCTTACGGCCGGTCTTACCGTTGAGCTTTTCGTCAACGACTTCCTCATGGCGATCTTCTTTTTGTTGGTGGGCATTGAGCTTAAGTACGAGATGACGGTCGGCGAGCTCAAGAACCCGCGCCAGGCTATGCTTCCCATGCTGGCGGCCGTGGGCGGCGTCGTCGTTCCCGCCTGCATCTATCTGATCTTTAACCATGCCGGCGCGCACAACGGCTGGGCCATTCCCATGGCAACCGATATTGCCTTTGCGCTGGGCGTGCTGTCGCTTTTGGGCAACCGCGTGCCCAACGGCGTGCGCGTGTTCTTCTCGACGCTCGCCATCGCCGACGACCTCATCTCCATCGCCGCCATCGCCATCTTCTACGGTCAGAGCCCCAATCCGTTTTGGTTGGGCACCGCCGCGCTTGTGACCTGTGCGCTCGTGTGGCTCAACAAGACGCAGCATTATCGCCTTGCCCCGTATTCGGTACTGGGCCTGCTGTTGTGGTTCTGCATGTTCAAGAGCGGCGTGCACGCTACGCTCGCCGGCGTCATCCTGGCCTTTACCATCCCGGCCAAGTGTGGCGTCAAGCTCGATAGCCTTACCGATTGGTTGGGCGAGTGCCTGCCGCTGCTCGATGACCGCTACGATGACGAGGCGCACATCCTGGGCCAGCATGACTTTACCGTCTCGACCACCAAGGTCGAGCGTGTCATGCACCGCGTTACCCCGCCGCTCATCCGCATGGAGCGTCTGATCTCCACGCCGGTCAACTTTGTGATTCTGCCGATCTTTGCGTTCGTGAACGCACAGGTTCGCCTGGTGGGTGTGGATATGAGCACGCTGCTCACCGACCCGGTGACGCTCGGCGTGTACTTTGGCATGCTGCTGGGTAAGCCGATCGGTATCTTTGGCATGACGTTCGCCTTGGTCAAGCTCAAGGCCTGCGAGCTGCCGCACAATGTCAACTGGCACATGATTGCCGGCGTGGGCATTCTGGGCGGTATCGGCTTTACCATGTCGATTCTCATCAGCGGCCTTGCCTTCCCGACGGCCCAGT
Organism: uncultured Collinsella sp.; assembly: GCA_937950325.1. Lineage (GTDB taxonomy): Bacteria > Actinomycetota > Coriobacteriia > Coriobacteriales > Coriobacteriaceae > Collinsella. The sequence continues at coordinate 14,886 of CALFDJ010000017.1, read as the reverse complement.
TTGAGGTTCTGGCCGCCAAGGCCGCTATTCTCGCCGGCTCTGTCACCGCGGCCGTACTTGGCATGATCTACATGAGTGTGATCTGCAAGCACCCCGCGCCCAAGAACGAGTAGGCGCGTAGAAACAGACGCCAGAGCCTGCTCGAGCGCGTGTAAAACACGGTTTTGAGTGGTACTTGCCACCTGCCGGACACCCCAGTGGCCAAAAAACGCCGTTTGTGAGTACTGTCACAAACGGCGTTTCATTTTAGGCGCGAAAAATAATGTACAAATCTATTCTGTCTGTGCATTAACGATTGCGTGGCTGGACGAAAAATGCCGATGCATCCTTCCAAAACCGGGCACAAAAGGCCAAGACTGGCCTTTTTAATTCAAAATCGCTGTTACTAAAAAAGTAACAGTACTCATATTTGCTATTTTTTGACCACAGGCCCCAATGACTAGGTTTATTCCACGGTGCCGTAGATGGCGCCCCAGCCGTGGGCGGCCAAGGCGGAGTTGAGCTGGTCGCAAAGTGACTGGCGGTCGTAATAGCCGGGCGGTAGCAGGTTGACGATTTCCATAAGGTCGGGCGCCAGGTCCAAGATTTCGGCCTGTACGATCAGATCCAGGCGGTCGATGGCGTGGCGGTCGTAAAACAGTCCGTCGACCAGGCGCTGCAGATCGCCGAATTCCTCGGCCTGGAACGATCCGTACTCCATAGTGCCTCCTTGGGCGCCCCACGCCGGCATGCGCGGCGATTCGTAATTCATTGCGATGTACTTAATCTATCACGGCTTCATAACGTTGCGGCGGTGGCGGTCTATACTTAGACGAACTGCAACGTACCGCTTCGCGAAAGGTCGCACCCCATGCAGACGATCTACCAGAAGATGGAAACCACCGAACTCGATGCCGCCATCGAGGCGCTCAAAGCCGAGGTCGCCGAGGTCAAGGCCAAGGGCCTGGCGCTCGATATGGCCCGCGGCAAGCCGTCGCCCGCCCAGGTTGACATCTCACGCCCCATGCTCGATATCCTCAATGCCGATGCCGATCTGCACGACGGCAACGTCGACTGCTCCAACTACGGCTGCTTCGAAGGCATTCCTTCGGCACGCAAGTTGGCAGGGGAGTTCCTGGGCTGCCCCGCCGAGCAGACGCTCGTGCTGGGTTCGTCGAGCCTTTTGATCGAGCACGACATCGCCGGCATGTTCTGGCGTTGCGGTTCGTGCGGCAGTGAGCCTTGGGACGCCTACGAGGCCGCGCACGACGGCAAGAAGGTCAAGTTCCTGTGCCTCGTTCCCGGCTACGATCGCCACTTTGGCATTACCGCCGACTTGGGCATCGAGAACGTCCCCGTCTCGATGACCGACAACGGCCCCGACATGGACGAGATCGAGCGCCTCGTTGCCGCCGACGATTCCATCAAGGGTATCTGGTGCGTGCCCAAGTATTCCAACCCCACGGGCATCACCTTTAGCGAGGATACTGTGCGCCGTCTGGTCGAGATGCCCACGGCCGCGCCCGATTTCCGCATCTTCTGGGACAATGCCTACTGCGTGCACGACCTGTACGACGAGACCGACGAGCTCGCAAACATCTTTGACCTCGCTCGCGCGGCGGGCACCGAGGACCGCGTGGTAGCCTTTGCCTCGACGTCCAAGATCACCTTCCCGGGCGCCGGCATCGGATTTATCGGCGCGAGTCCCGCGGTCATCGCCGAGTTCTCCAAGCGCCTGAAGGCCGGCCTCATCAGCGCCGACAAGCTCAACCAGCTACGTCACGTGCGCTTCCTTCCCACCATCGAGGCGGTCAAGGAGCACATGAAAAAGCATGCCGAGTTCCTGCGTCCGCGCTTTGAGGCCGTCGAGCGCAAGCTCACCGAGGGTTTGGGTGACACGGGCTGCGCCACCTGGACGCACCCCCGCGGCGGCTACTTTGTAAGCTTTGATGGTCCCGAGGGCTCGGCCCAGAAGGTCGCCGCGCTTTGCGCAGACCTGGGCGTCAAGCTCACGCCGGCCGGTGCTACCTGGCCCTATGGCAAGGACCCGCGCGACACCAACATCCGCATCGCGCCGAGCTATCCCACGGTCGAGGACCTGGAGGCCGCGCTCGATGTGCTGGTGCTGGCCGTTAAGCTTGTCGCTGCCGAGCTTGCGCGTGCCGAGCGCGCCTAACGCGCGGCCTCCCGTACTATCCGCACTTTCGATACGTAAAGGAGCGTATACATGGATTTGGGTATTTCCACCAACCCCACGCCAGAGCTCTACACCATTAAGGTCACCGGCGAGATCGATATCTCTAACGCCGATAGCCTGCGCAATGCCATCGACCTGGCGCTCGAGCAGCCCACTGAGGCCGTTGAGCTCGATTTTGCCCAGGTGAGCTACATCGACTCGACGGGCATTGGCGTGCTCGTGGGCGCCGCGCACCACGCGGCCGACCACGGCAAGCGCTTTAGCTGCACCAATGTGCAGCCCCCGGTGATGCGCGTGGTTCAGCTGTTGGGTGTCGACCAGGAGATTTCGATCACCGCTGCATAATCTTTGCCCCCAAAAGGGCATGCCGTTTGGCATATGTTTGTGATGCGCTCGGATGTTTTGGCGTCCGGGCGCTATACTTGACCGAATGAATAGACGAGTTCCGGCCGAATGGCGCGGTGCGGGCTCGACTCACATCGAGCCTTGGAGGTATGTGTGTTTGGTATTGGAGAGGGTGAGCTCGCGATCATCGTGGTCTTCGGCTTTTTGCTGTTTGGCCCGGATAAGCTCCCGCAGATGGGCCGTACGATCGGCCGTGCCATCCGTCAGTTCCGCGAGACGCAGGAAAAGATGACGGCTGTTGTTCAGTCCGAGATCATCGATCCGGTGAGCGAGGCCGCGTCGGCCCCGGTCAAGCCCAAGAAGGCTGCCGTCGATGACGATTCCGATGCGGACGAGGGTGCCGCCGAGACGGCAGCGCCCGCCAAGAAGGAGACCTTTGCCGAGCGCCGTGCCCGCCTTGCCGCCGAGAAGGCCGCAAGCGAGGGTGCTGATGAGGGTGAAGGTGCTGCTGAGGAGCCTGCGACCGAGGACGCCGACGCCGGGTCTGCCACTGCCGCCGCTGCTGCCGTTGAGCCCGAGCCTGCTGCAGAGCCGGAGCCCGAGCCCGAGCCGGCAGAGCCCACGACGGCCGACCTCTATGCTCGTCGTCCCCGCAAGCGCAAAGCCGTCGTCGACCAGCTCGCTCGCGAGCTCGAGGCCGAGGACGACGCCGCTGCCCCGAAGGGAGGCGATGAGTAATGCCTATCGGACCTGCGCGTATGCCGCTCTTCGATCACCTGGGAGAGCTCCGTCGCCGCCTGACCATCGTGGTCGTGTCAGTCTTTGCAGCCGCTATCGTGCTGTATTTCGCCACGCCTGTGGTGCTCGACATCCTGAAAGATCCCATCCGCTCCTTTGTGCCGGACGGTAAGTTCTACATCACCACCACGCTCGGCGGCTTTGGCCTGCGCTTCTCACTGGCCATCAAGATGGCCGTGGTCATGTGCACGCCCATGATCATCTGGCAGATTCTGGCGTTTTTCCTGCCGGCGCTTCGCCCCAACGAGCGCAAGTGGGTCGTGCCCACGGTGCTCGCCTCGACGGTGCTGTTCTTCCTGGGCGCCATCTTCTGCTACTTCATCATTATCCCGGCAGGCTTTGAGTGGCTCATCGGCGAGACCTCGGCCGTCGCCACGGCGCTGCCCGACCTGGAGAACTACGTCAACATGGAGCTGCTCTTTATGATCGGCTTTGGCGTGGCGTTTGAGCTGCCGCTCATCATCTTCTACCTGTCCGTCTTCCACATCGTGTCCTACGCGGCCTTCCGCGGCGCCTGGCGCTACGTGTACGTGGGCCTGCTTGTGGGCTCGGCTGTGATTACGCCCGACGGCTCGCCCGTTACGCTGGGCCTCATGTATGGTGCCCTGCTCTCGCTCTACGAGATTTCGCTCGCCATTGCCCGCGTGGTCATTACCGCGCGCGAGGGCAAGGAGGGCCTGTTTGTGAGCCGTCTGGACCTGTTCTCGGACGATGAGGACGACGAGGAGTAAATCGGTATGCACGAGGTTGGCATTGTCAACGGCATACTCGATACAGTGATTCGCGCGGCGCGTGGGGCGGGGGCCTCGCGCGCCGTTTTGGTAACGCTGCGTATCGGGGATATGACCGAAGTTGTGCGCGAGGCGCTCGACTTTGCGTGGGAGACATTTCGCGATGAGGACCCGCTCACGCGAGGTTGCGAGCTTGCCGTGGAGGAAGTCCATCCACAAAGCGAGTGTCTGGACTGCGGGGAGGTCTTTGAGCACGATCGCTTCCATTGCCGCTGTCCCCAATGTGGCGGCGCCAACGTGCGTCTGCTGCACGGCCGCGAGCTCGACATCGCAAGTATCGAAATCGAAACCCCCGACGATTAGCCCGCTAGCCATCTGGTGATGGGGTATAAAGGGGCCAAAGTAAGGAGTGCCGAGTATGGCCGAGAAAACGATTGATATCGCGTCGCCGATTCTGTCGCGCAATGAGCGCCTGGCAGATCAGCTGCGACAGCGATTTAAAGAGACAAACACCTATGTGATCAATGTACTGTCGAGCCCCGGTTCGGGCAAGACCACCACGATCCTGGGCACCAACGAGCGCCTGCGCGACAAGGCTGGCCTGCGCTGTGCCGTCATCGAGGGCGATATTGCCTCGGATGTCGACGCCATCACCATGAAGGAAGCCGGCATGCCCGCCATCCAGATCAACACGGGTGGCCTGTGCCACCTCGAGGGCAACATGATCATGGAGGCCGTTGACGCGTTCGACCAGGCCGTCGGTCTGGAGAACATCGACGTCATCTTTATCGAAAACGTGGGCAACTTGGTCTGCCCGGTCGACTTTGACCTGGGTGAGAACCTGTCCATCATGATTCTCTCGGTGCCCGAGGGCGACGACAAGCCCATCAAGTACCCGGGCATCTTCCAGCACGCTGGCGCGCAGCTGCTCAATAAGGTCGACGTGGCCCCGGCTTTCGATTTTGACATGGATAGGTATACTAAGACACTCGATGACCTCAATCCGCAGGCGCCGCGGTTTGCCGTGAGCGCGCGCAAGGGCGAGGGCATGGATGCCTGGTGCGATTGGCTCATCGGGCAGATCGAGCAAGCAAGGGCGTAAATCGGCCGCCATACGGGCGGGCGTAGCCGCAGAGACACGAGATAGGAGCCTCTTTTGAAGCTCATCATCGCCGAGAAAAATGACGCCGCGCGTCAGATTGCCGAGCGGCTGTCCACGGGCAAACCCAAAAAGGACAAGGTGTACAACACCGCCATCTACCGTTTTGAGTGGAAGGGCGAGGAGTGCGTGACGATCGGTCTTGCCGGTCACATCCTCGCGCCCGATTTTTGCGACAGCGTGCTGTTCGATAAAAAGCTGGGCTGGTATTCGGTCACCGAGGACGGCGAGATGCTGCCGGCCGACATACCCGATGGCTTGGCACGCCCGCCCTACGACACCAAGCGCAAGCCGTTTCTTGCCGATGGCATCTCCATCAAGGGCTGGAAGCTCGAGAGCCTGCCCTATCTCACCTGGGCGCCCGTCATTAAGCTACCGGCCGAGAAGGAGCTCATTCGTTCGCTCAAGAACCTTGCCAAGAAGTCCGACAGCGTCATCATCGCCACGGACTTCGATCGCGAAGGCGAGCTGATCGGTTCGGACGCCCTCAACAAGGTGCGCGAGGCTGCGCCCGACCTGCCGGTCGCCCGCGCCCAGTATTCTTCGTTTACCAAGGCCGAGATCACGCAGGCCTTCGATAACCTTGTCTCGCTCGACCAGAACCTGGCCGACGCCGGCGAGAGCCGTCAGCACATCGACCTCATCTGGGGCGCGGTGCTCACGCGCTACCTGACGCTCGCCAAGTTTGGCGGTTTTGGCAACGTGCGTTCCGCCGGCCGCGTGCAGACGCCGACGCTTGCCCTGGTGGTCGAGCGCGAGCGCGAGCGCATGGCGTTTGTGCCCGAGGACTATTGGCAGATCCGTGGCATGGGCGCCGCGCAGAGTGCTGCCGAGGACGACCGCTTTAAGATTGCGCACAAGACGGCACGCTTTACCGACAAGGATGCTGCCGAGACAGCGTACGGCCACGTTGACGGCGCTACGACGGCGACCGTTGCCGCGGTGACCAAGCGCTCGCGCAAGCAGCAGCCACCCACGCCGTTTGCGACCACCTCGCTGCAGGCTGCCGCCGCAGCCGAGGGTATCTCGCCTGCGCGTACCATGCGCATCGCCGAGTCCCTCTACATGGCGGGCCTCATCAGCTACCCGCGTGTCGACAATACCGTATACCCCGCGACGCTTGATCTGGGCGCCGTGGTGAGCGACCTGGCAAAGATTAACCCGGCGCTGGCACCCGTGTGCAAAAAGGTACTCGCCGGTCCCATGAAGCCCACGCGCGGCAAGGTCGAGACCACCGACCACCCGCCTATCTACCCCACGGGCGAGGGCGATCCGTCCACGCTTGATGGCGGCCAACGCAAACTCTACGATCTTATCGCCCGCCGCTTCCTGGCGACGCTTATGGGTTCCGCGACCATCGAGAACACCAAGCTCGAGCTCGACGTGAACGGTGAGCCGTTCGTGGCTTCGGGCGATGTGCTCGTGACCCCGGGTTTCCGCGAGGCATACCCGTACGGACTCAAGCGCGACGAGCAGATGCCGCCGCTGGAGCAGGGCGATACGGTTGATGTGTTCGACATTAAGCTCGAGGCAAAGCAGACCGAGCCGCCCGCACGCTACAGCCAGGGTAAACTCGTGCAGGAGATGGAGAAGCGCGGCTTGGGCACCAAGTCCACGCGCGCGAGCATCATCGAGCGCCTGTACGCCGTGCGCTACCTCAAAAACGATCCCGTGGAGCCGAGTCAGCTGGGCATCGCCATCATCGATGCGCTGACGCAGTTTGCCCCGCGCATCACGAGCCCCGATATGACCAGCGAGCTCGACGGCGACATGACCCGCGTCGAGCGCGGCGAGGACACCGAAGAGCATGTCGTGACGCACTCGCGCGCACTGCTGGCCGGCGTGCTCGACGAGCTGCTCAAGCATACGCAGGAGCTGGGCGACGCCATCAGCGACGCCGTCACGGCCGATGCACGCGTGGGCGCCTGTCCCAAGTGCGGCAAGGACCTGGTTATGAAGACTAGCGCCAAGACCCGCGGCAGCTTTATCGGCTGCATGGGATGGCCCGACTGCGACGTGACCTATCCGGTGCCGAGTGGCGTCAAGGTGAGCCCGCTCGAGGGCGAGGCCGCCGTGTGTCCCGAGTGCGGTGCGCCGCGCATTAAGTGTCAGCCGTTCCGCCAGAAGGCCTTCGAGATTTGCGTGAACCCCACATGCCCCACCAACTACGAGCCCGACCTTAAGGTGGGCGAGTGCAAGGTGTGTGCCGAGGCCGGACGCCATGGCGACCTGATCGCGCACAAGAGCGAGAAGAGCGGCAAGCGCTTTATCCGCTGCACCAACTATGACGATTGCGGCGTGAGCTATCCTCTACCGGCGCGCGGTAAGCTCGAGGCGACGGGTGAGACCTGCCCCGAGTGCGGCGCCCCCATCGTGGTGGTCAACACGGCGCGCGGCCCGTGGCGTATCTGCGTCAACATGGACTGTCCGACCAAGGAGAAGAAGCCGGCCCGCGGCCGCAAGACTACGACCAAGGCGAGCACGGCCAAGAAGACGACGGCGGCCAAGAAGACTGCTGCCAAGAAGACGACCGCCAAAAAGACGACGGCCAAGAAGTCGACTACCAAAAAGACCGCTGCCGATAAGTAGCCGCACGGTCGAAACATCACCTAAAACAAAAACGAGCGAGGACCTCAAAATCCTCGCTCGTTTTTTATCCGGCAGTTAGGGACGTTCCTTTTCTGCCGGCAGTTTAGGAACGTCCCTTACTGCCGGCTCGGGAACGACAGAGCGCTAGTTCACCTCGACAGGCTTGGCGCCGGGATAGCGCTCCTCAAAGTCTAGGCGGTACTTATTGTCATTGGTGCCCGCCACGTTGTCGCGCGACAGCGGCGCCACGATCTCATTCTTGTGGTCCGCAGGCTTGGCGTATTTCAGGCTGATCTCCCAGGCATCACAGATTGCGTCAATGCGGTGATCCAGGTCGTCGTACAGGGCGATGATGTCCTTCCAGGAGCTGTAGTTCTTGGAGCTCGTCGGGACGTCTAGGTCCTCGACGATGTCGTAATACTGCTCGATGGTGTCCTCCGTGCGCTCGGCGACGTCGGCGAGATTTTGACGGGTGGTTCGATCTTCTTCCAGATAGCTGCCGTTGAAGTTCTGCGCGCAGCCACGGACGTAGTTGTCGAGGTCTTCGAGCAAGTCGTAGTATTCGCTCAGTCGGCGGTAGAGATTCTGCTCGGAGAGCGTTGCTTCGCCGCCATCCTCGTCGTCATCGTCATCATCGTCGTACAGGCTGTTGGGATCGCCGAGAGGCTTTAGGTCATCGTCGTCGACGTCATGGTGCAGCTTAGCTACCTCGGCAGACGTCTGCGTGGCGGCGTTGTCGAAAGGCTTGATCACAAAGAAAACGACCAGGGCGATGATGATCGCCACCAGCACAACGATAACGGCGATAAGCGGCCCGGTGCCGCTCTTTTTGGGAGCGGGGGTCTGTGGCGAAGCGGGCGCGTATGCGGGAGCCGGCTGCTGTTGGGGCGAGTCGCTCGCGACGGGTATGCGCTGCGTGGTCTCGACGGCCGCGGGGCCTGCGGCGGGGTCGGGGCGATAGGCGAGGGGGTCGTCCGCCTTGACTTGCGGCGTATCAAGGGAGCCGGTCTGCTCAAAAGCGGGCTGGCTATCGCTTGCGGTTGTTTGCTCAACAGGTGCACCGCACGAGGTGCAGAACTTGGCATTATCTGCAAGAAGCTTGCCGCACGAGGCGCAATACCGAGACATTGCCACTCCTTTCGCCACATTTCAATGCAATACGACGATTATACCCAGCGTCCAAAATTCCCCATCATAAGTTGCGGTGAAATAGGGACTGTTTGGCGGTCTCAGAGCTTCAATCAGTCCCTATTTCACCGCAACTTCGGAAAGGCGCCTTTGGTCATTGGGGACGCACCGAGCACTGGGGTATCATGGCTTGGTTGATATATCTGCATTTACGCGCCTTGTAGGAAGGGGCTGCGCCCATGGCTTTTGAGCCCGCTCAACATAGCTTTATCACGCTCGAGGGCGTCGACGGCGCCGGCAAGTCCACGCAGGCGCGCCTGCTTGCCCGTGCGCTCGAGCTCGCTGGCTACCAGGTTGTGAGCCTGCGCGAGCCGGGCGGCACTGCCATCAGCGAAAAGATTCGCGCCCTGCTGCTCGACCCCGCCAATACGGCGATGGGCGACACCTGCGAGTTGTTGCTCTACGAGGCGGCGCGCGCCCAGTTGGTGCACGAGGTCATAGCTCCCGCCCTCGCTGTCGGCAAGGTGGTCCTGTGCGACCGCTTCTACGATTCCACGACCTGCTACCAGGCGTTTGCCGACGGCCTCGACCGCCAGATGGTGCGCGATGCCAACAACCTGGCTGTCGCCGGTACGCATCCGGCGCTCACGCTCGTCTATCACATCACGCCCGAGCAGGCGGCACTGCGCATGGCAGCCCGCGGTGCGGCCGATCGCATGGAGGCCAAGGGCATGGCCTTCCAGGAGCGCGTCTACCAGGGATTTTGCGCTATCGCTGCCGAGGAACCCGCCCGCGTAAAGCTCATCGACGCCACTGCGTCGATCGCAGACGTCTTCGCGCAGACGGTCGAGCTGGTTCGCGCGTACGGTCTCGACATTCCCCAAGACGCCGTCGCCGCCGCGCTTGCCAAGGAGGCCGAGTAACATGGCCCCCGCTCAGGCAAGCCTGCTGGCCAAGCTCGACACCCAACAGCGTGTGCGCGACTTCTTGACCAATGCCATCGCAAACGGCCGCGCATCGCACGCCTACCTGTTTTTGGGCGCGCCCGGCGCCGGTAAGCTCGACGCCGCATGGGCGCTTGCCCAGGCATTCCTGTGCGAGCAGGGCGGCTGTGGCTCGTGCGACAGCTGCGTACGCGTCGCCCGCCATACGCATCCCGACGTGCACTATTACACGCCCGAAAGTGCTACGGGCTACCTCATCGCGCAGACCCGCGAGCTGCTCGACGACGTGCCCCTGGCCCCCATCCGCGCCAAGGCAAAGGTCTACATCATCGACCGTGCCGAGCAACTGCGCGCCAACACCGCCAACGCGCTGCTCAAAACGCTCGAGGAACCGCCCGAGGGCGTCATGTTCATCCTGTTGGGCACCTCGGCCGACGTGATGCTGCCCACCATCGTGAGCCGCTGCCAGTGCGTGCCGTTTCGGCTGGTGTCGCCTACTGTGGCCGCGCAGGCCGTGAGCCGCGCCACCGGTCAGGATCTCGCGCGCTGCCGCATGGCCGTCGCCGTGGCGGGAAGCCCCACGCGTGGTATCGAGTTCCTCAAGAGCGCCGAGCGCCAGGACGCCCGTCGCCAGATGGTCCGCGCCATCGACTCGCTCATCGCCGCCGACGAGGCCGATGTGCTCAGTCGCGCCAAGTCGCTCATCGTCGCCGTCAAGGCGCCGCTCGCCGAGGTCAAGTCCACGCAGGAAAAGGTGCTCGAGCAAAATGCCGACTACCTGTCGCGTGGAGCATTGAAGCAGCTTGAGGACCGCAACAAACGCGAACTCAACGCGCGCGAGCGTTCGGGTATCATGGAAGCGCTGGCGAGCGCGCGGACGCTCATGCGCGACGTGCTGCTGACGCTTCAGGATGAGGCGGCAGACGTTGTGAACGAGGACGTGCGTGACACAATCGGCCGGCTTGCCGCCGCGACGAATGTTGCGGGTGCCACTCAGGCGCTTGAGGCGGTTGCCACCGCTGAGCGCAACATCGCCAGAAACGTTACTCCCCAGCTGGCCATCGAGGTCATGCTGTTCGATATCAGGAAGGCACTGAAATGCCGTTAGTCGTACCCGTTAAGTTTACCTACGCCTCGCGCGACCTGTGGTTCGACCCGCAGGATCTGGATATCCTCGAGGCCGATTATGCCATTTGCTCCACCGAGCGCGGAACCGAGATCGGCCTGGTCACGGCCGATCCCTTCGAGGTGCCGCAAGACGAGATCGGTCAGCCGCTCAAGCCCGTGTTGCGCGTGGCGAGCGACATCGACCTGCAGCTTGCCGACGACCTGGCTATCCAGGGTGACGAGGCCATGGTCGACTTCCGCCGTCTGGTCAAGGAACTCGACCTCGAGATGAAGCCGGTCGGCGTCGAGTACCTGTTTGGCGGCGAGAAGGCTGTGTTCTACTTTGCTGCCGAGGAGCGCGTCGATTTCCGTCAGCTCGTCAAGGACCTGTCCTCGACGCTGCACATTCGCGTCGACATGCGCCAGATCGGCGTGCGCGACGAGACCCGCCTGGTGGGCGGCTATGCCCAGTGCGGCCAGGAGCTCTGCTGCACGCGCTTTGGCGGACAGTTTGAGCCGGTTTCGATTCGCATGGCAAAAGAGCAGGACCTGCCACTCAACTCGTCCAAGATTAGCGGCGTCTGCGGCCGCCTGATGTGCTGCTTGCGCTACGAGTTCGAGGCGTACAAGGACTTTAAGAGCCGCGCGCCCAAAAAGAAGACGCTTATCGATACGCCGCTCGGCAAGGCGCGTATCCAGGAATATGACACGCCGCGCGAGCAGCTGGTGTTGCGCCTGGAGAACGGCAAAGTCTTTAAGGTCAACTTGGCCGACATGACCTGCTCTGAGGGCTGCAAAAAGAAGGCTGCCGAGCAGGGCTGCAACTGCCGCCCCGACTGCGTGACGCGCGATGTGCTCGAGCGTATCGAGTCGCCCGAGATGCGCCTGGCGCTTATGGAGCTCGACCGCGAGAACGGCGTCGACGTGGGCGATGGCCTGTCGAGCGCCGACCGTCTGGCGGGGACGACGATGCCCAAGCGCCGCCGTCGCGATGCGGACGCCGATACCCGTGCCGGTCAGAGCCAGGGCGAGGGTCGCGGCCGCGGTAAGGGTCGCGGCAAGGCCGAGGCGCCCGAGGCTGAGGAGGCTGCCGGTGGACGTCGTCGCCGCAAGCGCTCGGGTTCGGGCGATGCCGGCGAGGCCGCTCCCGCGGGCAAGAACGCTTCCCGCGAGCGCGAGGCTCAGCAGCCCCAACAGCAAAACCGCGGCGGTGGCATGAATCCCACGCGCCGTCGCCGCCGCCATTTGTCGAGCGAGGAGCGCGAGGACGCCTTCCGCGCCGCAGCCGCTCGCGAAGCCGGTGCCGGCCCCAAGGGTGGTTCGGGTTCTGATACGCCTGCCGACAAGGGTGGCAAGCAGCGCAACGATGACGAGCGCACCCCGCGTCCGCGTCGTCGCCATTCCTCGGGCACGCAGCAAAAGCCCTCGGTGCCCTCTGTGGCCGATCAGGTCTCGGATGGCGAGGTCAAGGTCACACGTCGTCGCCCCGGAGATGGCGGAGGGGCAGCTGCCAAGGCCGTGCGCGGTGCTGCTCGTGACGAACGCGAGTCGCGCGAAGATCGTGGTGGCGAGGGTTCGGCCGACCAGGGCCAGAAGCGCCGTCGCCGTCGCCGTTCCCGCAAGCCGCGCCAGGACGGTGGCGAGGGCTCGACCCAAAACTCGTCCGCACCGCAACCGCCCACCGGCGAATAGCGCCCGCAAACGGATTTAACCTGCCTGACCCCAAACGCGTCGGGGTACCATAGCGCTGAATCAACGACCCTTCCTGCGACCGAGCGTAGGGAGGGTTGTGTCGTGAAGAGACATTTGAACGTGTTGGGATGCCTGCAAGGTGCCGGCATCCTACCGTTTGCGGACGAATTGCTACCGTTTGCCGAGCGGGCGGCGCACGAGGCGCTTGAGGCGTTGTCACCCACGCGATGTGCCGGCTGCGAGCGCGCCGGTGCGCTTATTTGTCAAGACTGCCTGGCCGCGCTCGCGCTCATCGACCCGCGGCATAGCTGCACTCGATGCGGCGCCCCGTTTGGAGACTTGCTGTGCACCGAGTGCTCGGTCGAGGGTACGTCCTCGGCGATGGCCGAAGCACTCGACCGGTGCCTGGCATGTGCCGTTTACACGCATCCGCTCCCGAGGATCATTAAAGCGTACAAAGACGCGGGCGAGCGACGCCTGGCGCCGTATCTGGCAGAGCTGCTATACGACACCGCCTTGTATGCCCAGGTCGCGGCACCCGAACGCTTAGGCGGTGTGTTGTCCGGCGCCGATGCAGTGGTGTTTGTGCCCGCGACGGCGGCGGCGTTTCGGCGACGCGGCTTCGATCATATGGAAGCCATCGCGCGCCCATTTTGCGAGCTGTCGGGTGTTCCGCTGCTCGACGCCCTCGTTAAGTACGGCCATGGCGACCAGCGTGAACTCGGTCGTGAAGAACGCCGTGAACGCGCCCGAGGCATGTACGAGACCGTTGAGGACGTGCGGGGCCGCCGCCTGCTGCTTATCGACGACGTTATCACCACGGGTGCGACGATGGCTGCGGCTTCGGCGGAACTCAAGCGCGCCGGTGCTGCGGCCGTTGATGGCCTCGCTATCGCACGCGTCTGGTAGGGGTGATTCGTGTGGCGGTAAAGATTGAGCGGTGCAACGAGCCGACAGGCGAACAGCTAGCGGCTTCCGCAATCCTAACAGGCGCCTCGGCGTTGCGCATGATTCGAGCCGAGCGCCGGCAGATGGGCTACATCGGCTGGAAGGACCTTGAGCCCGAGGAGGAGCGCCGCGTGCTGTGTACGTCATCGCCTTCGACCGAGGATATCTATCTTCCCGACCTGGTGCGAATTGGAGTCAAAAGCGGCGAGGTGCAAGAAGATCTGTGCTTGCTGGTGGGATCTGCGGCGCAGCGCCGACGCATGCCTGGTGTGGGCTGGTCCGTGTGTTCCGGGTTGCCTGCCGGCTCGATTCTAGAGGTGGAACCGGGGGTGTACAGCCTATCTCCCGAGGCCCTTTGTGTTGCCGTCGCCCGCGAGGTCGGCTGTATCCAGGCGTTTGTCCTGGCCCAGGAACTGTGTTCCAAGATTTCACTGAGCGATCGCGGGAAGTATCTACCTCCCTATACCTCGCCTGTTGCGAATAGACTTGCAAAGGACAAGGACCAACCGGCAGACGTGGGCTACTTTGAAGTCGAGCCGGTGCTGACGCCCGATCGCCTGGCAGATTACCTTGCGGCATGCAAGGGGAGTGCGGCCAAACAACTGCGGCGGCTGTGTCCCTATCTGTCGGAAAACCTGCGCTCACCCATGGAGTGCATCATGCTTGCCATGTTTTCGCTTCCGTTTTCCTATGGCGGATTTGCCTGCGGTCCTTTTAAGACCGACTACAAGATTGAGTTCGATGACCGCGCGCAGGCAATCTCGGGGATGCCGCATGCAGTTTGCGATGCGTATCAGGAAGCAGCCCGGTTTGACCTTGAATACAACGGTGAGCTGGGTCATTCCTCCCGGAGGGGACGTGTCCATGATGAAAAACGCAACACGGGCTTGATTACTATGGGAATCGAGGTCGCGACGGTCAACAACGAAATGCTCTGCGACATGGAAGCGATGGAAGCGCTCGCATGGCACATTTACCAACGTATGGGTAAGCGATATCAGAATCGCGTAGAGGCGCGTCGAAAGAGGCAAGATGCTCTGCTGAATACGCTCCGAGCGTGCTTTGGGCTCAAGCCGGCGTAAAACTATGGCTTTAAAGGGGGGTCTGTTTATATGCCCTGTGCAAAAAACGGCAAATATGAGTACTGTTACTAGATTAGTGGCAGTAAAAACAAAGAAACTTGGGCCGAAAATTTGGATTCATTGAAGAGATAATGGTGGCGCGCGCAGACGTGGTGTAAGAGTGTCCTGAGGTCCGTCGCTGCAAGCC